>NZ_JALPRJ010000136.1 GCF_030464885.1 Caballeronia sp. SEWSISQ10-4 2
CGCACAGTGGCTAACAGTGATAAAGAAAACATCCAACATATAACGACCGCAGGCCTAAGCAGCACCAACCCGGCATCCCCCCCGACCACCCGCACCATCAAGCAAATGACCCACGACCTGTTCCCCCAACGCCGGCCCGATGCTCATGCCCACTCCGCTATGCATGTACACACCCGTCACGTTCGGCCCGGCTCGCAGCACGGAAAATGGCGCCCCTGAAGTCCCGGTGCGCGCACCATAAACCCCTTGCCAACGTTCGATGACCCGCAACGCACTACCAAGTGTACTCTCCGCAAGACCAAGCAGAATCTCATCGATGGCATGCGCATTGAACGGCGTCGGATCGTCATCGTAGTCATGCGAGTCACCGACAATCAGACCGCCGTCAGGCGTCGGGCTCGCCAGCAAATGAATGCCATGCTCAAGCAGCGCTGGTTCTTGCGCGGCTACTTCTGCATGCAGCGCAGCGGCCTCCGGCAGGTCCGAGAACGCGCCGTAATGCAGGCAGCTCAGACCGGTCAGCACGGCGTGATCGAGCGCAAAAGGCGTGACCGGGCGCACACGCAGCATCTGCAAGCGGCACACACGCGGTTCCAGCGCAGCGAGCTGCGGCGCAAGCAGAGACAGATAATCGTGTCCCGCGCACACCACCACATGTTCCGCTCGCCACACTCCGGCAGTCGTTTCAACCCGCCCGCCATCGACATCCCGCACCAACGTCCCGAAGCGAAACTCCACGTTGAACACACGCCGCAAATAGTCGATGAGCGCCGGCACCGCCTCCCGAGAAAACACCTGCAGATCGGCTCGCCCATGCAGCGCCGCGCGATGTTTCCGGAAGCGGCCATCGTAGAGATCGTCGAGCGCCGCGCGTGAAAGCAACGCGGCGTCGTAGCCCGACGCCTCCGCACGCGTTGCCGCAAACGACTCGATCACCCGCGCCTCAGCTTCACTGCGGGCGAACATCAGCGAGCCGGAACGCCGCACATGCAAAGCCGCGCCGGCTGCCCAGCCGAGCCATATTTCCCGCGATGCCTGCGCGAGCGCGTGCATCGCGCCCGGCGGCTGGCCAGTCACCAGCACCATGCCGAAATTGCGGATCGACGCGCCGACGGGCGCGCCGCTGCGCTCGAATACGGTCACGCGCAAGCCGCGTTTTGCGAACGCGTAGGCATGCGCCAGCCCGAGAATGCCCGCGCCGATAATCGCGACATCGGTATGAAGGGGAGTGCGTGTCGTTGTCATGGTCATCCGTTTAGCGGCCTTTCACGTACTACAATACGCGCGGTCCCGTGTTTATCCGTTCGCTCAATCATTCATTGCCGGCATGCCCGGCCGCACTCGATGCTCGCCGAACAACGTCATCAATACATCCTGTCGGAGTTGTCGAAGAACGGCGCGTTGTCGGTCGCCGAACTCGTGCGCGCGCTCGACGTGTCGCGCGAGACAATCCGGCGCGACCTCAACGCACTCGCCGAACGCGGCCTGATCGCGACCACCCACGGCGGTGCGTTGTCCAACGATCGCCGAGAACCGGACCTCGACGTGCGCGAAGCGGCGAACGCCGTGGCCAAGCGCGCGATCGGCGAGCGTGCCGCGCAACTCGTGCCCGACGGCGCGTCGGTGATCATCGACTCGGGCAGCACGACGCAAGCCGTCGCCCGAGCACTCGGCGACCGGCACCGGTTGATGGTCTACACCAACGACTGGCGCATCGCGCTGCTGCTCGGCCGCCACAACGACAACAAGGTCACGCTGTTCGGCGGCGAGCTCTCGGACAACGAAGACGCCGTGTTCGGCCTCGATACCGTGCAGCAACTCTCGCAATATCACGTGGACTTCGCGTTCGTCGGCGCGGGCGCGATCACGCCGGACGGGTTCCTGACCGACTACTCGCGCCTGGCTGCCGAGGTGCGCAGCCGCATGATCCTGGCGGCGAGCGCGGCGGTTGTCGTCGCGGACAACTCGAAGTTCGGCAACGTCACGCCCGTGCGTATCCGCGACTTCGATAAAGCGCGTTATCTGATTACCGAAGTCGCGCCCGACAAGGCGATGCGCCGCGCCATCGCCGCACGCGGCCCGGAGCTGGTGATCGCCTGAGTGCCGGGGCGCCACGCTGCCGTCACGCTGCAAGACGCACTTGCAGCGTGCTTAGCGCCCGCCCGATTGCAGCTACCGCGTTATGCATTTCGTTGGCATCGATTGCCCCGATACAACCCACGCGGAACGTCTCCACTTCCGTCAGCTTGCCCGGATAGAGCACATAACCCGCATCGCGGACGGCTTCATAAAAACGCTTGAAATCGTAGGCCGGATCGCGCGGCGCATCGAACGTGACGATCACCGGCGCCTGCACCGCGGCATCGAGAAACGGCTTGAAACCAAGCGCCGCCATGCCTTCTATCAACGCCGCGCAATTGCCGCGATAACGCGCACCACGCGCCGGCAGGCCTCCTTCCGCGATGAACTGATCGAGCGCCGCGCGCAACGCGGCGACCACATGCGTAGGCGGCGTGAAGCGCCATTGCGCGGTCTTCACCATGTAGGCGTATTGATCGTACAGATCGAGCGCGAGCGACCGCGAGATGCCCGCCGACGCTTCCAGTAACGTGCGTCGCACGATCACGAATCCCATCCCGGGCACGCCCTCGAGACACTTGCCGCTCGCGGAAATCACCGCATCGATCCCGCCCTTCGATACATCGATAGGCAATGCGCCGAACGAACTCATCGCGTCGACGATCAGGCTTTTGCCATGTTGTTTGCACAGCGCTGCAATGTCGTCGAGCGGGTTTAGCAAACCCGCGCTCGTCTCCAGATGCACCTGCGCCACGTGCGTGATACGCGGCTCGCGTCGAAACATTTCTTCGATCCGTGCGACGCTGGCCGGCTCGTCATCGCGGAACTTGAGCTCGACCGAGGCCACGCCCAGCCGCTCCAGGATTTTCAGCAAACGTGTGCAGTACGCGCCGTTGTTCGGCACCAGCACCACGGCATCGCGCGGCACGAGCGAACCCAGCGCGGCTTCCACGGAAAACGTGCCGCTGCCTTGCATGGGTACGCACACAAAATCTTTTTGACCGGACACGATCGCAAGCAAATCGCAGCAAATCTCGCTTGTCATCCGGTTGAAAGCCGCGTCCCAGGATCCCCAGTCGCGCAGCATGGCCTGACGCGTGGCAGGCGATGTCGTCAGCGGGCCAGGGGTCAGCAAAATCGGGTCACTTCCGTTGATCACGTTTTCCTCCATTCGAATTCTTCAAGTGCCGCTCCGACGTTCGCGTCCGACTTTCGCGTCGCTCGGCAGACATGAAATAGTCTAAGCGGAATTTTGGCGAAATGTGTCTTTTGTTGGAAAAATGTGGCATCGTCATGTCGCTGTCATGAAGTTCTGTGATTCTTCGTTCGGGCTGCTGGCGGACTGAAATTTCCGAACGCCGCGCCAATGAATCATCGGACGCATCGGACGCAGCCGATGCTTAAAAAAACGTGCGTCTACCTTCACGCCACCTGGTTGTATCCGCTTTCCCCGGAGAACTAGCACCATGACAAAAAATCACTTTCCCGTTTCCCGTTTCGCACAGCGCGTCTTGCCGGCGCTCGCCGTGGCCGCTTTCACGAGTGTTGTGACGGTGCCGGTTTTTGCTGCCGATGCGGTCGTCCTGTACACCGCCGACGGTCTGGAAAACCTGTACAAGGACGTATTGCCGGCCTTCGAAAAGAAGGAAGGCGTGAAGGTCAATATCGTCACGGCAGGTAGCGGGGAAGTGGTGAATCGCGCGACGGTAGAGAAGGATTCGCCGAAGGCGGACGTGCTCGTCACGCTGCCGCCATTCATTCAGCAGGCGTCGCAAAGCGGCTTGCTGCAGCCGTATGAGAGCGTCAACTACAAGAACGTGCCGGCAATCGCCAAAGCGCCGGACGGCGCCTGGGCGACCTTCGTGAACAACTATTTCTCGTTCGCGATCAACCCCGAAATCACGAAGACCGCTCCGAAGACCTTCGGCGACCTGCTGCACCCCGACTTCAGCGGCAAAGTTGCCTATTCGAATCCCGCCACCGCCGGCGACGGCATGGCCGTGATCATCCTGACAAGCGCGCTGATGGGCGAAGACAAGGCGTTCGACTACCTGAAAGAGCTGGAAAAGAGCGAAAAATTCCACACCAAGGGCACGGGGTATCTCGACGTCCTGCTCTCGCGTAACGAGATCGCGTTCGCCAACGGCGACCTGCAGATGGATCTGGACGACGCCACCAACGGTGGCCTCTCGCTCAAGCCGATCTTCCTCTCGGCCAAGGCTGGCGAAGCACCGTCCACGTTCCAGTTGCCCTACGCAATCGGCCTGATCAAGGGCGGCCCGAACCAGGACGAAGGCAAGAAGCTGGTGGACTACCTGATGTCGAAGGAAGTGCAGTCGAAGGTGCCGGATATCTACGGCATTCCGGGCCGTACCGACGTACCGCTCGCGGGTAAGAATGGCGAGGTGGTCAAGCAGGCCATCGCGGGCGTGAAGCTGATTCCGGTGGACTGGAACCAGGTGATGGAGAAGAAGGCTGCATGGACCACGCGCTGGAAAAACGACGTGATCGGCAACTCGGGCAAGCAGGTCGACGTCGTCAAACCGAAGTCCTAAGCATGTGTTTGCCTTAGCCTTCGAGCCCGCGTTGTCTTCCCCAAGCTCTCAAGGATGCGAACCGTGAACACTTTGACGCTGGCTCCGGCCACTCACGACGCCGCTGCCGTGGAGTCGAATCAGCAGACGCAAGGCGGCGTGCGTATCGACCGCCTGAGCGTGCGCTTCGGCACACGCACTGTGCTCGACGATCTGTCGCTGACTATCGAGCGTGGGGAGCTGCTGACCGTGCTCGGCCGCAGCGGTTGTGGCAAGACCACGTTGCTGCGGTTTATCGCGGGCTTCATTGAAGCCGACGGGCTGGCGGGGACGTTGACGGTGGCAGGGCGTGATCTCACGCACGTGCCGCCATTCAAGCGCAATCTCGGCTTGCTGTTTCAAAGTTATGCGCTGTTTCCGCATCTGTCGGTGTTCGACAACGTCGCGTTCGGGTTGCGGGCGCGGCGTTTGAAAGCAGGGGAGATCGCCAGGCGCGTAGCCGATGCACTCAAGCTCGTGCAACTCGGGGACTCCGGGCATGTGATGCCCGCGCAGTTGTCGGGCGGCATGCAGCAGCGCGTGGCGTTGGCGAGGGCGCTGGTGATCGAGCCGGATGTGCTGCTGCTGGACGAGCCGCTGTCGGCACTCGATGCCAACCTGCGCGCCTCAGTTCGTACCGAACTCAAGGCCTTGCATGAACGTTTGCCGAACCTGACGATCGTATGCGTCACGCATGATCAGGACGACGCGCTCGTACTCTCCGACCGCACGTTGCTGATGCGCGACGGCCGCATTGCGCAACTCGGCACGCCGCGCGAACTCTACGACAACCCGAAGGACGCGTTCGTCGCACGTTATCTCGGCGCGGCGAATCTGTTGCCGCCGTCCATCATGTTCCCCATCGGCGATGCGCGTCACGACGAGCGTGACCGGGTCGCATGCGTGCGCCCCGAGTGTCTCTCGATTGTGCCGCTCGGCGCGGCGCAACTGCACGGCACTATCGCTTCGGTGGAGTGGTACGGCGCGGCTTTGTCTGTATCGGTGATGCTCGACGCGCTGCCCGATCAACCCGTGCTGGTCACTATGCAACGTGCCCACGGCCCGATGCCCGAGAAGGGCGCGCGTGTTTCCCTCCGCCATGAGGTTGACGATGTCGTTCTTATCAGCGAGTGAACACGTAGTCGACGACGTCGCGCATACCGCTGCGAAGCGGCGGCGCGAACGGCTCGCACAGTGGCATTTGTGGTTCATTCTCGTTGTCGTGCTCGGGCCTCTGGTCATCTATCCGCTGGTGCAGCTCCTGACGCTCAGCGTGACTGGCGCACACGGTTTAAGCCTTCATCCGTACATCGCGTTCTTCACCAATCCCGAGACAAGCGGCGTGATCGGCACGACGCTCGGCATCCTGTTTGCGAGCGCGACACTCGCGTCAGTACTTGGCGTGCTGCTCGCGTCCATGCTGTTTTTCAAGCCGTTCCCCGGTGCGAAACTCGTTACGCGTTTCCTTGAGTTGTTCGTCGCGTTTCCGTCGTTTCTCGTCGCGTTCACATTAATCTTTTTGTATGGCTCGCAAGGTTCGGTGAGCATCGGCTTGCAGCGGCTGTTTAGCCTGCCGGACCCGCCGCTTAACTTTTTATTCGGTATCGGCGGCGTGATTCTCGCGGAAGTCGTGTTCTATGCGCCGTTCGTCGTGCGGCCGACACTTGCGTCGTTCGCCACGCTCGACATGCGCCTGATCGAAGCTGCCAAGAGCCTCGGCGCTAATGGTCCGATGGTCGCGTTCAAGGTCATCCTGCCACTCGCGTGGCCGGGCATTGCAGCGGGCACCATCCTGTGTTTCCTTCTCACGCTCAATGAGTTCGGCATTCTGCTGGTGCTCGGCAGTGCGCATCTGATCACCTTGCCGATGGCCATCTATAGTTCGGCGACAGTCGATCTTGACTTGCAGACCGCGGCTGCCGGCGCTGTCGTGATGCTGGCAATGTCGCTCTCGCTGTACGCACTGTACAGACGAGTCAACCGACGCACGGGAGGCCGCAATGGCAACTGATTTCACGCTGCCCGTGACCACGTCGAAGCCGCATTCGCTGAGGCGGATCGGTGCTTGGGTATTCACGGGTTTTGCCGCGTTGCTGTGCTTCTGGCTCTTCGTGCTGCCGGTGATCGTGGTGGCGCTCTCGAGCGTCGCGTCGCACTGGTCAGGAACCATCTTCCCCGATGGCTTCAGTATGCGCTGGTTCGAACGCCTAGGCTCCAGCGACTTCGACGCATTGACCACGAGCCTGGAAGTCGGCTTCGGCGTCGCCGTGCTGGGCACCATGCTTGGCCTCTGGCTTGCGCTGGTGTTGGAAGGTCGCGACCGCCGCGGCGTGGGCGCGTGGGTCGACACCATCGCGATGATGCCCAATGGCGTGCCAAGCGTCGTGCTCGGGCTGTCCGTGCTGATCGCGTACCACAAGAAACCGCTGGATATTTCCGGGTCGGCGGCAATCGTGGTGCTGGTGCAGCTCGCGCTTGTATTGCCCTTTTGTTACCGGTGCGCCGCCGCCGCGTTGCGCCCCGAACTCACGATCTTGCGCGAAGCGGCTGCAAGTCTCGGCGCACCGCCCTCGATGGTGCTCTCGCGCGTGGTCTTGCCGCAACTCGTGCCCGCCATCCGCGCAAGTCTTGCGCTGGGCTTCGCTTTATCACTGGGCGAACTGGGCGCGACGTTGACCGTCTATCCACCGGGTTTTGCCACCGTGCCGATCGTCGTGGTCGGTCAGGTGAACCGTGGTTATTACTTGCCGGCGTCGGCGCTTTCGCTGATCTTGCTGGCCGTCTCACTCGCTGCACTGCTGCTCATCGCGGCGAAAGTGCCACGGCGGCGAATGGCCTGATTCGGAACGGTTTTGCCAGTATCCCATTTCCTGGGATATCGTCTCGCGCGGATTAATGTGGCAAATATTGGCGTTGTGCATCAAAATATGGAAATCGCGTTGTTAGACAAAACGCTGGTTCATCACGGAAAGGAACCTCATGTCCACGTCCACCGAAACGTTCATGGAAGTTAACGGCCGTGCTTATGGTCCGGCGCGCGCGCTGACGGTCGTCGTCTGCGTCGACGGCTGCGAATACGACTATCTGGAAGCGGCTGTCGCGGCGAGGGTTGCGCCATTTATCGGCACGATGCTGCGGAGCGGCTCGGCGTTTCGCGCCGACTGTGTGATTCCGTCGTTCACCAACCCGAACAACTTGTCGATTGTGACCGGCGTGCCGCCTTCGGTGCACGGCATTTGCGGCAACTATTTCTTCGACCCGCAAGCGAACGGCGGCAAGGGCGCGGAAGTCATGATGAACGACCCGGCCTACCTGCGCGCCGGCACGATCCTGGCGGCGGCCGCGCAACGCGGCGAGAAGGTGGCGGTGGTGACGGCCAAGGACAAGCTGCGCCGTTTGCTCGGCTGGCAACTCGACGGCATCTGTTTCTCGGCCGAGAAAGCGGGCGCGGTGACGCTCGCGGAGAACGGTATTGAAGACGTGCTGGACCTGGTCGGCAAACCGGTGCCGGACGTGTATAGCGCGGGACTTTCGGAGTTCGTGTTCGCGGCCGGGGTACGGCTCGCCGAGACTCGCAAGCTCGACCTCATGTACCTCTCGACCACTGACTACGTGCAGCACAAATGCGCGCCCGGCACGGACGGCGCGAACGCGTTCTACGCGATGATGGACGGCTACCTCGCGCGCCTGAACGCACTCGGCGCGGTGATCGGTCTGACGGCCGACCACGGCATGAACGCGAAGCACGACGCCGCGACCGGCGAGCCGAACGTGGTGTATCTGCAAGACTGGCTCGACGAAACGCTCGACGCGCCGAATGCGCGCGTGATCTTGCCGATCACCGATCCTTACGTTGTCCATCACGGTGCGCTCGGCTCGTTCGCGACGATCTACCTGCCGCCTTCCGTCGATGCAAAAGCGCTGGCGGCACGCATTGCCGAACTGCCGGGCGTGGAGATCGTGCTCGACAACGCGGCCGCCTGCGAGCGCTTCGAGTTGCCGAACGATCGCGTGGGCGACCTCGTGGTGGTGAGCGGCCGGAACACGGTCCTCGGCACCCGGCGCGCGGAGCATGACCTGTCGGGATTGACTGTGCCGCTGCGCTCGCACGGCGGCGTGTCCGAGCAGGAAGTGCCCTTGCTGTTCAATCGCGCGACCGACGGTTTCGAGTCTCAGCTCAAGGGAAAACGCCTGCGCAACTTCGATGTCTTCAACATCGCACTGAACCATCTGGTGCTCGAATCATGAACGCCGTTCTCGCGGTCGAGCAGCACGCGCTACGGGAGGAAAAGCTGCGCCTGAAGGGCGAGCGCGTAGCGCGTGCACGCACTATCGACGTTTTCGATCCTTACACGAACACTCGCGTAGGCACCGTGCCGATGGCCAGCGTGGACGACGTGCGCGCCGCGTTCGAGTACGCGGCGAATTACCGGGCGACGCTCACGCGTTATGAACGCTCGCAGATTCTCGAGCGCGCGGCGGCGTTGCTGCGCGAGCGGACGGAGGAAGCGTCGGATCTTATTTCGCTTGAATCGGGTTTGTCGAAGCAGGACTCGCGCTATGAAATCGGCCGCGTAGCCGACGTGCTCAAGTTCGCTTCGATGGAAGCGTTGCGCGACGACGGCCAGAGCTTTTCCTGCGATCTCACCCCGCACGGCAAGGCTCGCCGTGTGTTCTCCCAGCGCGAACCGCTGGCCGGCGTGATCGTCGCCATCACGCCGTTCAATCATCCGATGAACCAGGTCGCGCACAAGATTGCGCCGGCTATCGCGACGAATAATCGCGTGATCCTGAAGCCGTCGGAGAGGGTGCCGCTATCGGCTTATTATTTCGCCGACCTGCTCTACGAAGCGGGTTTGCCCGCGCCCATGTTGCAGGTCCTGACCGGCGATCCGCACGAGATCGCCGAGGAACTCGTCACCCACCGGCACGCCGAACTTGTCACTTTTACCGGCGGCGTGGCGATTGGCAAGGCGATCGCGGGGAAGGCGGGTTATCGGCGCGTGGTGCTTGAGCTGGGCGGCAACGACCCGCTGATCGTGCTCGACGACGCCGATCTGGAACGCGCGGCAACCCTTGCCGTGCAAGGTTCGTACAAGAATTCCGGGCAACGTTGCACGGCGGTTAAACGGATGCTGGTGCAAAAGGGCGTCGCTGCGCGTTTCACGGAACTCGTGGTGGAAAGAACGCTCGCCTGGCGTCATGGCGATCCGTTCGATCCGGCGAACCAAATGGGCACTGTGATCGACGCGGCTGCCGCCGAACTGTTCGAGGCACGCGTGAACGATGCGGTGTTCAAAGGCGCGCGGTTGCTCTGCGGTAATCACCGCCACGGCGCGTTGTATTCGCCCACGGTGCTCGATCGCGTCGATCCAGCCATGACGCTGGTGCGCGAGGAAACCTTCGGGCCGGTTTCTCCGATCATCGAATTCGACACCATCGACGACGCCATTCGTATCAGCAACGGCACGGTATTCGGCTTGTCGTCCGGTGTATGTACAGATCGGGCGGACCTGATCACGCGCTTCGTGAACGAGCTGCGCGTGGGCACGGTCAATATTTGGGAAGTGCCGGGTTTTCGCATCGAGCTGACGCCCTTCGGCGGCATCAAGGACTCGGGGCTCGGTTACAAGGAAGGCGTGCAGGAAGCGATGAAAAGCTTCACGAGCCTCAAGACCTTTTCGCTGCCCTGGGAATAAATATGGCGCTGACACTCACCGACATCCGGCATCTCTTCGATACTTACGGCGCCATTGCTTACAGCGGCGAACCGGTTACGCAACTGCAACACGCCTTGCAGACGGCAGCGCTGGCTGAGGAAGCCGGCGCTGACGAAACGCTCGTCGGCGCGGCGCTCTTGCACGATCTGGGACACTTGCTGAATCTCCAGGGCGAGACGCCGAGCGAGCGGGGCATCGACGATCTGCACCAGTATTTCGCGCTGCCTTTCCTGCGTCCGCTTTTCAGCGATGCCGTGCTCGAGCCGATCCGCCTGCACGTGGACGCGAAGCGCTGTTTATGCGCGGTCGACGCCGCTTATTTCTCGACACTATCCGCGGATTCGGTCCGCAGCCTGAAATTGCAGGGCGGCATTTTCAGTACGGAGGAAGTGGATGACTTCATGCGCAAACCCTTCGCACAGGATGCGCTTTCGTTGCGCCGCTGGGACGATCTGGCCAAGCGTCCGGAGCGGGTCACGCCCGCGCTGGACCACTATATTCAGCTAATCGAAAGGCTCTCGGAAAGTCATCGGACGGTGTAATAACCCGTTTTTGAAACGGAATACCATCAGGAAGCCGAAATAATAAAATGCCCGGCCCAGAGCGCGGCCGGGTTTTTTCCGATGACGGAAATGCGACAAAAGGGCGGGCCACCGGCGGATGTCGCGCCAATTCCACGGCTGCCCAGGGTCATTACCAAAAAAATAAAAATAGCGTAACCTGCCTATTCCCCCGGCCCCGTCCCGCTTGACAGAACGCGGCTTGCAGCTGGCGCGTTGTGCAGCGATGCATTTCTGGAGAGTTCGATGACATCCGTCGACCTGGAGTTCGAACAGCTCAACAGCACCGTCGATGCGCTCAGGCGCTCCATTTCCAACCGTCTCATGTACGGAGTCGGCAAGGATGCCGTGACCGCGCAGCCGCGCGACTGGCTCCATGCCGCGGAACTCGCGGTGCGCGACCGGCTCGTCGCGCGCTGGATGAAAACCACGCGCCAGCAGTACGAGCAGGATGTGAAGCGCGTCTATTACTTGTCGATGGAATTCCTGATCGGCAGGACCTTTACCAACGCACTGCTTGCGCTCGGCATTCACGACGAAGTCCGCGACGCGCTCGCCGGCCTCGGCATAGACCTAAATACGCTCGAGAACCTGGAGCCGGATGCGGCCCTCGGCAATGGCGGCCTTGGCCGCCTTGCGGCGTGTTTTCTCGACTCCATGGCGACCGTAGGCATTCCCGGTTTTGGCTACGGAATCCGCTACGAATACGGCATGTTCCGGCAGACCATCGTGGACGGCAACCAGGTCGAAACGCCTGACTACTGGCTGCGCGCGGGCAATCCGTGGGAGTTTCCCCGCCCCGAAGTGAACTACGTGATTCATTTTGGCGGGAGTACCGTACGTCACGGCGACCGGACCGAATGGATCGATACGGAACACGTGAACGCCATGGCGTACGACACGGTGATCCCCGGTTTTGCCACGACCGCGACCAATACGCTGCGGCTCTGGTCGGCGCGCGCGACCGACGAATTTGACCTGTCCGCATTCAACCAGGGCGATTATCGCCGCTCGGTGGAAGCGAAGAACACCTCGGAACACGTATCGCGCCTGCTGTATCCGGATGACTCCACGCAAGCCGGCCGCGAACTGCGTTTGCGCCAGGAATACTTCTTCGTTTCTGCGACGATGCAGGACCTGATTCGCCGTTATCAGCGTACGCACACGCATTTCGGGCGGCTGGCGGAGAAGGTGGCGGTGCATCTGAACGACACCCATCCGGTGCTCGCCATCCCTGAGCTCATGCGTTTGCTGGTCGATACGCATCATCTGCCCTGGGACAAGGCGTGGAAACTCGTGCAGCAGATGTTCTCGTACACAAACCACACGCTGATGCCCGAGGCGCTGGAAACGTGGGATGTGGAAATGCTGTCGCGACTGTTGCCGCGCCACCTTGAAATCATCTTCGACATCAACGCGGATTTCCTCAAGCAGGTGGGTGAGAAGTTCGGCCGTGACGTCGATCTGATTCGCCGTATTTCGCTTGTGGACGAGTATGGTCAGCGGCGTGTGCGCATGGCGCATCTGGCGATTGTTGCAAGCCACACTGTGAACGGCGTGTCGAAGCTGCATTCGCAGTTGATGACGCAAAATATCTTTGCCGATTTCGCGCGCATGTACCCGGATCGTTTTACGAATGTGACGAACGGCATTACACCGCGCCGATGGTTGTCGCAGGCGAGTCCGAAGTTGTCTTCGCTCATCGACGAGAGGCTTGGGCCGCGCTGGCGTACCGACTTGTTCGAGCTGGGGCGCTTGCGTGAATGGCGCGACGATCCCGAGTTCAGCAAAGCCTTCCACGATGCAAAGTTTGCCAGCAAGGTGCGGCTCGCCGCGCGTGCGAAATTGGAGACGGGGGCGATCATCGACCCGAATGCGCTGTTCGATTTGCAGGTCAAGCGTATTCACGAATACAAGCGCCAGTTGCTCAACATCCTGCATGTGATCGTGCGTTACAACCGGATTCGCGAGCAGCCGGAAAAGGCTTGGACACCGCGCGTGGTGATGTTCGCCGGCAAGGCGGCGTCGGCTTACAAGATGGCCAAGACGATCATCAAGCTGATCAACGACGTGGCGGAGAAGGTGAATAACGACCCGTTGATTGGCGATCGGCTGAAGGTCGGTTTCATTCCGAACTATGGCGTGAGCGTGGCCGAGCTGATCATTCCGGCGGCGGATTTATCGCAGCAGATTTCCATGGCGGGTACCGAAGCGTCGGGCACGGGCAACATGAAGCTTGCGTTGAACGGGGCGTTGACTATTGGCACGCTGGATGGCGCGAACATTGAGATCTGCGATGCCGTTGGCCGCGAGAACATGTTTATCTTTGGGCACTCGACTGAAGAGATTGACGCGCTGCGGGCTACTGGATACAGGCCGCGTCATATCTACGAGGGGAATCCCGAGTTGAAGCTGGCGCTTGACCAGATCCGGCTTGGGCATTTTTCGCCGGACCAGCCGCATCGGTTCTATGACATCTTTCATACGCTGGTGGATTGGGGCGACCATTACATGGTGCTGGCGGACTTTGAGAGTTTCGACAAAGCTCAGGCCGACGTCGATGCGAAATTCCTCGATAAGGAAGCGTGGACGCGCAGTGCGATTGAAAACGTCGCGGGGATGGGGATTTTTTCGTCAGACCGGACGATTGCGGAATATGCGAAGCATATTTGGCATGTGGAGCCTCTGTCGGTGACATCCTGAGATTGTTACGCTCGCGCCGGTGGACAGGTTTTGGTTTTGGTCTGCTGGCGGGGGTGGGCGGGGTTTATGCCGGGGTGGTGCTTTCGGCGTTAGTGGTCGGGGTCAGTGTTGGGTTGCTGCTGCTTAGGCCCGCGGTCGTTATATATTGGATGTTCTCTTTATCACTATTAGCCACTGTGCGTGGCGGCACGTCATTTCTGATATGACTTTCC
>NZ_JALPRJ010000137.1 GCF_030464885.1 Caballeronia sp. SEWSISQ10-4 2
CACGCACAGTGGCTAATAGTGATAAAAAATACAGCTAACTCCCGCAGACCACTAAGGCCGAAAGCACCAACCCGGCATCGACCCTGACCGCTAACACCGCCCCTGACCGTCTCCAGACAAGATAGCTAGCGAGATATCAGTGGCTTGCCGAAGCCGGCTCCATCGGTACACCAGTGCTCGACGAAGTAGCTGTCGGTGTTCCGGGTGAGCCCTGCTGCCCGCCACGCGACGCGGCAACCGAGAACGCAAATGTGTTGATGCCGCCCGCGCTCGTGGCGAATACCTTACCGCCATGCATCTCCGCGGTCGCCTTGACGATGGCCAGGCCCAGTCCGTGATTCTCGCGACTGTTGGTCCGCGACACCTCGGCGCGATAAAACCGGTCGAACAGATGATCGAGCACCGCGGGCTTGATCGGCTCGCCAGGGTTGGCGACGGCCACGCGCACCTGGTCGTCTTCTCGCGTAATCGAGACCGTAATGGTCGATCCTTCCGCACAATGCTGGATCGCGTTCATCAGGAGATTGATGCACGCGCGGCCGAACAAGGACTTGTTCACCCGCACGAGCGCATCGCCGGTGAACACCGCGTGCACGTGCGCCTCCTCGAACGCAATCTCCAGGAATTCCAGCGTATGGGCAACTTCCGCAGCCAGCGATGCATCGACAAGTCCTGTCGCCCGTTCGCCCTGATCGGCCCGGGCCAGAAACAGCATGTCGTTGATGATCGCCCGCATGCGCTCGAACTCTTCCAGATTCGACTGCAGGGTATGGCGCAAGTCGTCGACGGAGCGGTTGCGGGTCAGCGCCACTTCGGTCTGCCCGATCAGGATGGTGACGGGCGTACGCAACTCGTGGGCGACATCGGCATTGAACGATTCCAGCCGCCCATATGCGCCATCGAGCCGTTCAAGCGCCCCATTGAACGAGTTGGCGAGATCGTTCAATTCGAGGGGCAGCGAGCTCGTGTTCAGCCGCTGCGAGCGATTGTTCGGACTGACCGCCGACGCGTCCCGGGTCAGCCGCGTCAACGGCGCAAGCCCGATCCGCGTGACCGAATAACTCAGCAGCAACACGGCAAGGCTGCCCAGAGCCGACAAGGCGGCGAGCGCAAAGCCGAACGCGCGCATGGTCCGCGCGTTGGCCGAATAACCGGCCGCCACCTGCAGCATCACGGCCGGCCGCGCGCCGTAGGAGGGAATCTCGATCGTGCTGGTCAGCATGTCGCTTTCACTGCCGCCCGTTCGCACGCGCTCATACCCGCCCGGCCAGCGATTCACGACCTGTCCGGTGACCGGACTACCGAAGTGGTAAGACGAATCGGCGCTCCACACCGAATACAGCGTGACGCCGTCGCGCGGGGTCATGTCGGTGAGCTTTTCGCGCGCCATTTTCCATTTTTCAGGCGTGACCGCGTGATACACGATGATCCGCGCAATCTGCGTACGGTCGTCGAGCGACTCGCGCAAATGCAGTTCGAGTTGCGTGCGCAACACCAGGAAAAGCCCCGTTCCGACCAGCGTGAAAACAAACAACGCGACGGCCGCGAACATGAAAGCGAGACGCCGGGAGATGGATCGATTCATGATGTCCCCGCTTCTTCGCGGACTTCGAGCACATAGCCCATGCCGCGCACGGTATGCAGCAACTTGGTCGGAAACGGGCCGTCCAGCTTGGCTCGCAGACGCTTGATCGCAGTTTCCACCACATTGGTATGGCTGTCGAAATTCACGTCCCAGACCAGTTCGGTGATCGCCGTCTTCGACAGGATATCGCCCTGGCGGCGCGCGAGCACGCTCAGCAACTGGAATTCCTTGGCCGTCAGGTCCAGCCGCACGCCATCGCGTGTGGCGCGGCGGCCGATCAGGTCGACGTATAAATCGCCCAGCGAGATCAGCGTCGATTCCTGGACGCGGGTGCGCCGCGCAAGCGCGTGCAACCGCTCGACGAGTTCCAGGAAGGAGAACGGTTTAGTGAGGTAGTCGTCGGCGCCTTCACGCAGGCCCCGTACCCGGTCGTTGATCTGGTCGCGCGCGGTGAGCATGATGACAGGGGTCGCTTTATGCGCGCGCAGCGCCTTCAGCACGCTGAAGCCGTCGCGTTTGGGCAGCATCACGTCGAGCACGATCACGTCGTAGTCGAATTCGATCGCGAGATGCGTACCTTCCTCGCCATCAAGGGCCACGTCGACGATCCAGCCCTGCTCCGTCAACCCGGAGCGCAGGTAGTCGACCACCTTGTGTTCGTCTTCCACGATGAGCAGTTTCATGCGCGCCTTCTTGTAGTACGTCTTCCCATTATAGAAAAACGTTTTCTCTCCCCCATCGGCGAGTGGCCGGGCCCGGTCCGGCTTGGTTTGGCTCGGTTGCTCGCCGCGCAAATCAGTTCGACGGGTTGGCTGCCGCCGTTTTCTCCGGTTCTGCTGCATTCACATCCCAGCCGCCACCCAGCGCCTTCACCAGCGACACCGACAGCGTCCACTGCTGGCCTTGAATCTGCACGTCCTGGCGCTCGCTCGTCAGCAGCGACTGCTGCGCGGTGATCACGTCGAGGTACGCGACGAGACCGCCCGAATAGCGGTCGTTGGCAAGCGAGAGCAAACTCTGCGCGTCGGTCACGGCCTCTTTCGACTCCTTCGACGCGGCGTCGAGCACCGACAGCCCGGTCACTCCGTCCTGCACTTGCTGGAAGGCATTGAGCACCGTCTGCCGATAATTCGCCTCTGCCGCCTGATAACCGCCGCTCGCGAAATCGACATTGGCGGCACGCCGGCCACCGTCGAAGATCACTTGCCCGAGCGAGGCGCCAAGCGTCCACATCAGCGTGGGCGCGCTCAGCAGACTGGCGAACTGCGTGCTCTCCCAGCCGATACCCGGCGTCAACGCAAGACTCGGGAAAAACGCGGCCTTCGCCACGCCAATCTGCGCATTCGCCGCGGCCATCGCGCGTTCGGCGGAGGCAATGTCGGGACGCCGCTGCATCAAATCGCTCGGCAGTCCGAGCGGAATCGCGGGGACGCTCGCACTGATCACCTTCGGCGCGATGGCGAATTGCGGCGCGGGCACGCCGATCAACGCGGCGATCGCGTGTTCGAACTGGGCGCGCTGATTGAGCAGCAGGCGAGCCTGGACGCGTGTTGTATCGAGCAACGATTTCTGTTGCAGCACGTTGAGCCCGGACACCGAACCGAGATCGTGCTGGGTAGTCACGTAGTCCAGCGCCTTCTGCTGCAGCACCACCGAGCGATTCAATACATCGATCTCAGCATCGAGTTCACGCATCGAAAAATAGTCGGTGGCCAGGTCCGTGGTGAGCACGAGACGCGCGTTGGCCAGATCGTCGGCCGATTGTTGCGCCGACGCTGTCGCGCCTTCGATCTCGCGGCGAATCCGGCCAAACAGATCGGTGTCGTAGTTAATCGTCGGACCGACCTTGATGTCGTTCTGCACCGTCGAGTGGGTCGGTACGCCATAGTTGGTCAGCGGCCGGTTCTGCGAGATCCGCGAGCGCGACGCAGTAGCGCCAAGATCGACCTCCGGCACCTGTAGCGCCTTGTTGTTGGCGAGGGTCGCCCGCGACTGCCCGTAGTGCGCGCTCGCGGCGGCAAGGGTCTGGTTTTGTGCGAGCGCCTGCTGCTCAAAATCGTCGAGCGATGCGTCGCCGAAACTTCGCCACCAGTCGGGGGCCAGCGGCGCGTGCGAGGGCTCGGCGAGACGCCAGTAGGAGTCGGTGTGCCACGCGGGCGGCGCGTCGGCGAGAGGTTGTTTATAGTCCGGCCCGACCGTGCAGGCAGACAGCAAGACCGCCCCGGATGCCACTACCGTCGTGCAGGTCATCAGGGCCTTGAGCCGTGCCGGCAAAACCGGCCGCTGGCGCGCGCGCTTCACGACGTCTCCTTCTTGGCCGACTGCGGCGGCGCGATCAAAACATGGTCGCCGTCTGCGATGGAATCGCTGGGATTGATGATGATCTTGTCGCTCGACTCAATACCGCTTTCAATCTCCAGCGACTGCCCCAGATCCTGAGCAATGACGATCTTGCGAAGATTGACGTTGCCGCTCTGATCGACCACCGCAACCCGTGGCCCCTCGGAGCGGAACAGCAGCGCATTGCCCGGCACCAGCAACGGCGCGCGCACAGCGGCTGGCAGCGACACCTGTACGTACGCGCCCGGCCGCAGCTTGCTGTCGGGATTGGGCAAGCGCACTTCAATCTGGAGCGAACGGGTGGGTACATCGATCGCACCGGAGATATGGGCGATAGAACCATGGAACTGCTGGCCCGGTAATTCCGCCTGCGTGACGATAACGTCCTGCCCCTGCTTCACGTTCTGCGCGTAAGCCTGCGGAAGCTGCACATAGACTCTCAACGGGTCCGACTGCGCCATTGCGAAGAGCGCGCGGCTTGCACCACTGCCCGCATCGATCAAATCGCCGACATCGACATTGCGCTGCGTCACCACGCCCGCGAACGGCGCCACGATACGCTTGAACGATTCAAGCTGCTTCAAGCGCTGCACGTTGGCATTGGCGGCCGCCAGATTGGCGACGTCCTGGTTATAGGTGCTCTGGCGTTCATCGAGTTCCTGCTGCGACACCGCATCGCGTTGACGCAGTTGCTGCCAGCGTTCGAACGAACTCTTCGCGAGCACAAGACTGGATGCAGTCTGGTCGCGTTGCGCCACCGCCTGCGCCAGTTCCTGATCGATCTCAGGCGTATCGAGATCGGCAAGCAACTGGCCCTGCTTCACGCGCGCGCCGATATCGACATACCAGTGCAGCAGGTAACCGGTGGCGCGTGCGTAGATAGGCGACTCCACATAACCGCGCAACGTGCCCGGCAACAGCGTGTCGCCGCCGCCCAACGCTTGCTTGGGCGAGATGACATTGACGTACACCTTCGCGTTTTGCTGCGAAGCCGCGGCCACCGTGCGGCTTTGCATCACGTCCGACACCACCGTGCGCCCCGCGCCCAGCACCAGCAGGATCAGCACCACCACGACGGCTATCTTCGCGCGTTTCCATTCGCGCCCGCGAGGCGGCAACACGTGCCCGTCCTCGGTATCCCTTGCGGGAATCGCCAGCGAAGCATGAGTTTTTTCGGTCATATCAATCAGCCATATTTAACTTGGGGCATGCTCGCCGGGGCCATGGCCATGGTCGTCGTCGCGGTCACCCGCTGAACGATCACGCCGCCGGGCGAGCCGGCTATGAATACCCGCAAACACGAGCGGCACGAAAAAGAGCGTGGAGACAGTGGCGAACAGCAATCCGCCGATCACCGCGCGGCCGAGCGGCGCATTTTGTTCGGAGCCCTCACCGAAACCGAGCGCCATTGGAATCATGCCGATGATCATGGCGAAGGCCGTCATCAGCACCGGCCGGATACGGCTGGCGCCAGCTTCCAGTGCCGCGGTCAGCGGCGGCGCGCCGGCTTGCAGCCGCTGGCGCGCGAACGCCACCATCAGGATACTGTTCGCGGTCGCGACCCCCATGGTCATGATGGCGCCGGTCAAAGCAGGAACACTCAGGTGCGTGCCCGTCAGGAACAGCATCCAGACGATACCCGCAAGCGCCGCCGGCAACGCGCTGACGATGATGAGCGGATCGACCCACGACTGGAAATTCACCACGATCAGCAAGTACACCAGCACGATCGCCATTGCCACGCCAACGCCCAGGCCGAAGAACGACGAGCGCATGGTCGCGACCTGACCGCGCACGACAATCTGGCTGCCGCGCGGCAGGCTTGCGCGGGCGTTGTTCACAAGCTTGTCGACCTGCGTCGCGATGCTGCCGAGGTCGCGCCCTTCCACGCTCACGAATATGTCGATGACGGGGCGGATGTTGTAGTGGGTCACCACGGCAAACTGGCTTTGCGGCGTGACCTGCACGAGGTTGCCGAGCAACTGCGTCGGTCCGGTGGCGCTGCCCGATACCGGCGTGCGCAACAGTTCGTCGATCGATGAAATCTGATATTGCGGCGTCTGCACCGCGACGCTGTATTCCACGCCATTCTTGTTGTTGAACCAAAAGCCCGGCGATGTCTGCGAACTGCCGGAGAGCGAAATCAGCACGTTCTGCGCCACATTGCTTGCAGTGAGGTTGAGCTGCTGAAGCCGGGTGCGATCCATTTGCAGGTTAAGCGCGGGTTCGTCGAGCTTTTGCTGGATGTGGGTGTCCACCGTGCCTGGAATCTGGCGGATCGCTTTCATCAGCTTCGCCGCTACCTGGAAATTACCCTGCTGGTTGGCCCCGGATATCTGCACGTCGATAGCGGCGGGCAAACCGAAGTTCAGGATCTGCGTCACGATATCCGCGGGCTGGAAGAAGAATTCGACGCCGGGAAAGCGCTGCGGAAGCAAGGCGCGCAACTTGTCCACGAAGTTTTGCGTGGGATCGTGGTCCGGCTTCAGTGCAACCTGGATCTCGCCGTCGAGCGTGCCGATCGTGCCCGCGTTGCTGTACGACAAGTTGATACCGCTATACGGCAAGCCGAGGTTATCGAGGATGGTGTTGAGCTGCGTGGCCGGCACGACCTCCCGCACCACGCGTTCCACCTGGTCCGCCAGCCGCGCCGTTTCCTCGATGCGCGTGCCGGTCGGCGCGCGCATGTGCAAGCGGATGTCGCCCGCATCGACGCTTGGGAAGAAGTCTTCGCCGAGCACAAACACCAGTCCCATCGACACCAGGCAAAAGCCGAGGAACGCTGTCGCGAACGCCCGGCGCCGCACGAGCAGAGTGCTGAGAATCATGATGTAGGTTGCGCGCATGCGCTCGAAACCGGCGTCGAAACGGTGATACAGGCGCATGAACAAATTCGGCTTCGAACCGCTCTTCGGCTTGTGCGCGTGGCCCATCAGCAGCATGGCGAGCGTCGGCACGAGCGTGCGCGACAGGATGTACGACGCCAGCATCGCAAACACCACGGCTTCGGCGAGCGGTACGAACAGGAATTTCGCCACGCCGGTCAGGAAGAACATCGGTACGAACACGATACAGATGCACAGGGTTGAAACCAGTGCGGGAACCGCGATTTCACCGGCCCCTTCCAGGATCGCCTCGTGCAAATCCGTACCCATGTGCAAATGCCGCTCGATGTTCTCGATGGTCACCGTTGCATCGTCAACGAGGATACCCACCGCAAGCGCGAGCCCGCCCAGCGTCATGATGTTGATGGTCTGGCCGAGCGCGTGCAGGGCGAGCAGTGAAGAGAGGATCGACAGCGGAATCGAGACGGCGATGATGCAGGTGCTGCGCCAGTTGCCGAGGAACAGCAGGATCATGGCGGCCGTCAGCGCGGCGGCGATCAGCGCTTCGTGAATCACGCCCTGCACTGCCGCCTTGACGAACACCGATTGATCGAAGAGCGCGGTGATGGTGAGGTCCGGCGGCAAGGAGGCCCGGGCGTTCGGTAACAGGTCGTAGAGGGTATTCACAATCGACAGCGTCGACGCACTGCCGTTTTTAAGAATGGAGATCAGGACCCCGCGATGCCCGTTCTGCCGCACGATATTGGTCTGAGGAGAGAAACCGTCGCGTACATGGGCGACCTCTCTCAGGTAGGTGGTTGCGCCGTTCACCGTGCGCACGGGAATGTCGTTCAGCGCGGCGATGGTCGCCGGCGAACCATTCATGTTGATCGTGTATTCCTTCGCGCCGATCTTGGCCGTTCCCGTGGGCAGGATCAGGTTCTGCGTGTTGAAGGCGCCCACCACGTCCGACGGCGTCAGACCCTTCGCCAGCAGCGCGCGCGTGTCGAGATCGACTGAGATCAGGCGGCTTTTACCGCCGTAAGGGTATGGCACCGCCGCGCCGGGAATGGTCACCAGTTGCGGGCGCAGAAAGTTCAGGGCGGTGTCGTTCAGGTCCTGTTCGGAGAGCGTGGAGCTGGACAATCCCAACTGGACCACCGGGATACTCGACGCCGAATAACTGATCACGAGCGGCGGCGTGGCGCCCGGCGGCATCTGCCTCAACTGCGCTTGCTCGACCGCCACCGTTTGAGCGATGGCTGTCTGGATGTTCGCAGTGGGTTGCAGGAAAATCTTCAGGATCGCGATGCCGGGCAGCGACTGCGACTCGATATGTTCGATGTCGTTGACGGTTGTCGTCAGGCTGCGTTCGTTGACCTGCGTGATGCGGTTGGCCATGTCTTCGGCTGACAGGCCCGTGTAATTCCAGATGATGCTGACAACCGGGATGTTGATGTCCGGCAGGACGTCGACCGGCGTTGTCAGGAGCGCAAACGGCGTCGCCAACAGGATCAGGATGGCCATCACGATAAACGTGTAGGGCCGCTTCAGCGCAACGTTGACGATCCACATTGAGACGCGCTCGAAAAAAGCAGGAAAGAAGAATGAACCGCTGGGATGCAGCGACAACGCCGGTGAGGCGAGTGCCGCGCACGGAGCGCACAAGGTCGATTACGGCCGAAACCGTGCGGCCCTTTAGGCAACTATAGGCAACTCACGCCCCGATCTTAACGGGCGCGTCCCAACGCCCAGATGACGCCAAAATGGCAGAAATGTCAGGAAACAGCCGTTCGCAGCCGACCTTCCGGACGCAAACGTTTTCTTATAGTTATAGCGCCCCGAAACCTTACGCAGGTAAGAAATCACGTCAGTTTCGAATCCACCCACGATACAAACGCCGTGACCAGCGGCGCCTCCGATAGCTCGTGCCGACGCACCCAGTAATACGCGTATTTCGCCGGCACAGTGATACGAAATGGCCGCACGAGCGTGCCATCGGCGAGATCGTCGCGCGCTGAAAAGCTATCGCCCAGGGCTATGCCCTGCCCCCGGACGGCCGCCTCAATACCGACATGCGCAATCCCGATCTCAAGAATCCGCAAACCCTCGAGCTTGTCAGCCGACGCCTCGGCGAGCCATCGCATCCATGACTCTGCGTGCTCGCAAAACAAGGTCCGGTTCGCCAGGTCCTGCACCGTGCGAAGCGCGCGCGGCCCGTTCATCAACGCCGGACTGACCACGGGAAACAACACCGGATGCGAAATCAGCTTTACGTCACGATCGCGCCAGCGGCCCTCACCGTAGCGGACGCAAAGATCAACATCGGATGAATAGATTTCCTTGTCGTCGTTGGATGGAATCAGCTTCAGATTGACCGCTGGAAATTGCTCCAGGAAGTCCCCAATATGCCGCGCCAGCCATCGCGATGTAAACAACATCGGCGCCGACACCACCAGATCACCCGCAACGGCCGGCGAATCCAGCCTGACGACTGCCGACGCGATCATATCGAACGCGTTCTTGACCGGCTGCAGCAGCGCCTCGCCCGCGGGCGTCAGCTTCACCCGCGCTTTCGAGCGGATGAACAAAGCCACGCCCAGCGTGCTCTCCAGGACGCGCACCTGATGACTGACCGCGCTTGCCGTGACGTTGAGCTCCTCGGCCGCGCTCGCAATCGTCCCGTTGCGAGCGGTCGCTTCGAACGCACGCAGCGGATTGAGCGGAGGCAGTCGGTGACGCATAGGTCAAGTTAAGCGAATGTGGAGAACGTAGAAAACGCGAGATACTGAGAAAAATTTGATTTAAGGCGAATTAAATTCTCTCTACAAGGAAAAAATTTGGCTGCGTAAGCTAAGCATCATTCCGAAACGCTTTCAGGCGAACGCATGAACACTACCGACGCAACCGAACGACTCTGGGGCGGGCGCTTTAAAACCGGACCCTCGCTGGCGCTGGAAAACCTGTCGCGTTCGGACCCAAGCTTCTTTCGTCTCGCCCCTTACGATCTCGCCGGTTCGCGTGCCCACGCCAATGAACTGGAGCGCGCGGGCATCCTGACTGCTGCCGAGCTTCAGCAACTGCTCGACGCCATGCAGCAAATCGAGAAAGAGTTCATCGTGGGCGAGCTCGCGCCTATCCTCGCCGATGAAGACGTCCACACTTTCCTCGAACGCGAACTCACGCATCGGTTGAAAGCGATTGGCGGGAAGTTGCGTGCGGGCCGTTCGCGCAACGATCAAGCCGCTAACGATCTGCGTTTGTATCTGCGCGACAAGGCCCGCAAGCTGGCGCTAGCCGTGATCGACCTGCAGCATGCGCTGGTCGAGCAAGCCGCGGCGCACGTGGAAACCGTCACTGCAGGCTTCACGCATTTGCAACCGGCGCAGCCGATCGTGTTCGCGCATCAGTTGCTCGCGCATGCGCAGTCGATCTATCGCGATGTCGACCGGCTGGCGGACTGGGATCGCCGCAGCGCACGTTCGCCGTTGGGCGCTGCCGCGTTGGCAGGATCGGCGATCTGCTTGCGGGCCGATTTGTCCGCCGCGGAACTCGGCTACGACGGCCCGTGCGAGAACTCCATTGACGCCGTCGCCTCGCGCGACCACGTCGCCGAGTTCACGTTCATCACGAGCATGCTGGCGATCAACCTGTCGCGGCTCTCGGAAGAAGTGATCTTGTGGACCTCGCGGCAGTTTCGCTGGGTCGAACTCGACGATGCTTACGCGACCGGCAGCTCGATCATGCCGCAGAAGAAAAACTCGGATATCGCAGAGTTGACGCGTGGTAAAGCGGGACGGCTGATTGGCAACCTGAGCGGTTTGCTTGCCACGCTCAAGTCGCTGCCGCTCGCCTATAACCGCGATCTTGCGGAAGACAAGATCGCCGCGTTCGACAGCATCGATACACTCGATCTTGTGTTGCCTGCGATGGCCGGTATGATCCG
Organism: Caballeronia sp. SEWSISQ10-4 2; assembly: GCF_030464885.1. Classification (GTDB taxonomy): domain Bacteria; phylum Pseudomonadota; class Gammaproteobacteria; order Burkholderiales; family Burkholderiaceae; genus Caballeronia. The sequence goes on from NZ_JALPRJ010000137.1 coordinate 10,697, forward strand.
CACCATGCGTGTGAACGTGGACGAAATGCGGCGTCAGGCGCCACTCGGGTTTACGCTTGCCACCGAAGTCGCCGACTGGCTCGCGCTGCGCGGCGTGCCGTTCAGCGAAGCGCACGAGATCACAGGGGCGCTGGTGCGGGCCTGCGAACAGCAAGGCATTGAACTGGGCGAGGTGTCGGTGGCGACGCTCGCACAAGTCGATGCCCGGCTCGAACCCGGCGTCCTCGATCACGTTACGCTGGACGCGGCCGTCGCGGCGCGCAGCGGTTATGGCGGCACGGCGCCTGCACGCGTGGCCGAACAAATCGCGCACCTGCGCAGCGCTATAGAAGAACAAGTCGCGTGGGCGGCTGATTACAAGGGACCTTCATGCTGAGCGCATCGAACGACCGTGCACCGGCGTCCGGCAACGCCGACACCTTCACCGATATCTCGCACTTCGAGCACGTACCGCGGCGCTATTACGGGCGTTATCTCGCCTCGGCCGTGATCCTCGCGATTGTGGTCTATATAGTCGTGGCGTTCGCGCGCGGGCAGATCGAATGGGCGGTCGTCGCGCGTTTCCTGACGGCCAAGTCGATCCTCACCGGCCTCGTCAATACCATCGTCATGACCATTCTTGCGATGGCGCTGGGCATTGTGCTCGGCGTGATCGTGGCAATCATGCGGCTCTCGACCAATCCGGTTCTACGCGGGGTCGCGCATGGTTATGTATGGCTGTTTCGCGGCACGCCGGTGATCCTGCAACTGCTGCTGTGGTTCAACCTCGCGCTGGTGTTTCCGGTCATGGGTATTCCCGGGCTGTTCGAATTTCGCACCGTCGACATCATGACGCCCTTCCTCGCCGCCCTGCTCGGGCTCGGAATCAATCAGGGTGCCTACACATCGGAAGTGGTACGCGCGGGGCTGCTCTCCGTCGATACGGGCCAGTACGAAGCTGCGAAGTCGATCGGCATGCCGAAACTCCAGGCGCTGCGCCGCGTCATCCTGCCGCAGGCCATGCGCGTGATCATTCCGCCGATCGGCAACGAACTGATCGGCATGGCGAAGCTGACCTCGCTCGCGAGCGTGATCCAGTACGCCGAGATGCTGCACAACGCCGAGAACATCTACTACGCGAACGCTCGCGTGATCGAGTTGCTGATGGTCGCGGGCGTCTGGTATCTGGTCATCGTCACGGTTCTTTCCTTGCTGCAGTCGCGCGTCGAACTGCGCTTCGCGCGAGGCGCGGGCCGCGCTTCCGCGAAACAGTAGCCCTACCCTCACGCGAACCATGAACCCACTAGTCAAAGCGGTCGACCTGCGCAAGTCCTATGGCGAATTCCAGGCGCTGCACGGTATTCATCTCGAGGTCGAAAAGGGCGAAGTGCTGTGCATCATCGGACCTTCCGGCTCAGGCAAAAGCACCTTCCTGCGCTGTATCAACCAACTCGAAACCATCACCGGCGGCGCGCTGTGGGTGAATGACGAACTGGTGGGATACCGGCGCGTCGAGAACAAGCTTTATCCGCTGTCGGAAAAACAGATGGCGCGGCAACGTCTTGCGACCGGCATGGTGTTCCAGCGCTTTAATCTTTTTCCGCACATGACGGCGCTGGAAAACGTGATCGAAGGGCCGGTCCAGGTGTTGAAGAAGAAAAAGGCCGAGGCCATTGAAGAAGCACGCGCGCTGCTTACGCGCGTCGGCCTGGGTCACAAGTGCGACGCGTTTCCAGTCGAGTTGTCCGGCGGCCAGCAGCAGCGCGTAGCCATTGCACGAGCGCTGGCGATGCACCCTCAGCTCATGCTCTTCGACGAACCCACCTCCGCCCTCGATCCCGAACTGGTGGGCGAAGTGCTGAACGTGATGCGCGACCTTGCCAAGAGCGGCATGACGATGATTGTCGTTACACACGAACTCGGTTTCGCGCGCGAAGTGGCGAACCGCGTGGTCTTCATGGACCAGGGCAAGATTGTCGAGACTGGCACGCCCGAGCAAGTGCTGTCACGACCGCAACAACAGCGCACGCAAGATTTCATCTCCGCTGTGCTTTCCTGACGTAAAGGAAACGCATGGCATCCGATCTCAACCACTCCGTCAACCTCATGTCCAGGCGACTTTCCATGATCGATTCCTTGTTCCGGCGAACCCTTGTTACTTTCGTTTTCGGTGCGGTTACGCTTGCCGCATCGGTGGCTCATGCCCAGACGCCTGTCGCGGGCAAGGGCACGCTCACGGCCGCCATCGTGCCGAACTATCCGCCGTTCGAATACAAGGATCCGGCAACCGATGAACTGACCGGCTTCGACGTCGATCTCGGTGTAGCGTTGGCCGCGAAGATGGGTGTGAAACTGAAGTGGGAAGAGACCAGCTTTGACCAGATGATGAATGCGCTGACCACCCATCGCGTGGATATGATTCTGTCGGGCATGACGGACTTGCCGACGCGTCGCGAGGCGGTCAACTTTCTTGACTACATCAAGACCGGACCGCAGTTTTATACGTTGAAGGCGCGAGGTGGTGAGTTTGCATCGATGGATGCCGTATGTGGCAAGCGCGTGGGATCGAGCCGGCGCACGTCCTTTCCCGATGACACCAAGAACTGGAGCGACGAGCATTGCGTCAAGGCGGGGAAACCGGCAATCGTCGTGGTAGGCACGGACGGTTCCGCCGATGCCCGCCTGCAGTTGCGTCAAGGCCGGATCGATGCGGCCGTGCAAGGGGGCGAGACCCTGCCGTATCAGAACACGCTTGAGAAAGACGCGTATGCGCCGATCGGTCAGCCATTTTTGTCGCAGTACACGGCCATCGGCATGGCAAAGAACAGCCCGGCTTTAAACGATGCGTTGGGCCAGGCGTTCGGCAAGTTGATCGCGGATGGGACTTATGCAAAGATCCTGGCGAAATGGGGCTTGCAGGAGCATGCGGTATCGAAGGTGATCGTTAATTCGCAGGAGTGAGGCGGGGTTTCGTTCGCACTCGGTCGGGGTTTGATGCTGGGTTGGTGCTTTCGGTGTTAGTGGTCTGCGGGAGTTGGATATTCTCTTTATCACTATTAGCCACTGTGCGTGGCGGCACTTCATTTCTTTTTCCAA
>NZ_JALPRJ010000138.1 GCF_030464885.1 Caballeronia sp. SEWSISQ10-4 2
TTCGATACTTCGCGTCGAGCGACGCAGGAGTTGTGCGCCGGTTTCGCGTTCCAGCCCATAAGATTGGCGAGCGGAAATTCCTTGTCTTGGTGACCGGCGCTCTCTGCCTATGGGCACTTCCGATGATGCACTTGATTGGCACTGGCAACATCGTCGATATTGCAATCGGCATCTTGGTAGCCATCGCTCTCATTGGCAGCTACTACTCTGTCTTGCCATCTTTCCTGCCGCGAGCGTTCCCAGTGGAGATGCGTTATACGGGTATCTCTCTGAGTTTCCAGATTTGTGGCGCAATTTTCGGAGGTACGACGCCGTTGATTGGGGTTTCGTTGGCGAAGACGTTTGGTGGCGATTGGTTGCCATTGGGGATCTTGTTCTTGTTGATTTCCGGAGCAACGTTCTTGGCAAGCGTCTTCATTCCGATGGAAGAGCCCGAGAAGCGTGGTGAGGACACGATCGAAACCGAGCGCATGAACGCCCCCCCATCGGCGATCCCTTCGACAAACCGAATCCCTTGAGCCCTGTTCGCCCAGGCGGGGCGACGACCTGCGTGCTGGCATTCAGTCGGACGGCCTTAGCACGCCGCTCCTGGCCGGCACCAGCAATGCTCGAGGATCATTGAACTTGCAGGGCTGTGAAACGGGGCTTGGTCGGTCGGCCACCCACGTCTCAACGTGAACGAGGCCAGCGGCAGCACGAAACTGGAGCGTGTCGCAGTTGCGTTCGACGAGTCCCGACCCTAAGGGCCAGGAGTTGGTTATCTAGTCAACAGACGGTTGCGCCTATCGCGATCTCTGTTGCGCAACGTCGAGATTGACCACGCCGTGTCGCGTGCTAGATGATTTAGAGGACTTCCGCTATTCTGTCAGTTGTTTAATAGCCACGCCGTATTGATCATGGATCTCGACAAAATCGACGCTCGCATTCTTGACCTTGTGCAACGTAACAATCGCCTGACCAGCGACGAGCTCGGAGAGAAGGTCGGATTGTCCGCAACTGGAGTCCAGCGTCGACTGAAACGGTTGCGATCAGAGGGCGTGATTGAAGCAGACATTTCAATCGTTTCACCCAAGGCGATTGGCCGGAACGTGACCATGTTGGTCCTAGTTACCTTGGAGCGGGAGCGGGCGGACATCGTTGACCGCTTCAAGCAGGCGATCTGCAATACTACCGAGGTAATGAGCGGCTTCTACGTTACTGGTGATGCAGACTTTGTTCTACTGGTTACTGCAAACAATATGGAAGACTACGAGCAATTCACCAGGCGTTTCTTCTACGAGAATACGGATATTAAGTCTTTCAAAACGATGGTTGTTATGGATCGTGTTAAAGCTGGCTTTACTCTGCCGATGCCTTTAGGCGCATCAATTTAGATTGGTTCGGAAAGGAAGGCACCGACAAAGTCATGTCTATTTTCCCGTGACTGCTGGGATGGTGTTGTGAACTGGCTTCGACGATCTACGAATATTCTCTCGATGATTGGGCAATTTTGATGGCTCCGTATGCTCCCGATTTCGGTTTCTTGTCCAACCGGTCGAGAGCGTGAAATGGCGCGCGAGCGGATACGGACGTCTCGCGAAGTAAAAAGAGCTCCTAAACATCGCTCGACGTAAAGGAGCTAACTCTCGGACTTAAGAGTGGTCAGAGAAACTTAGGAGTGCGTCGGCTATCTGGCCAGTTCGTTCTCAATCTGTGAGATCGCCTGACGAGCAATGCCAACGATATCGTCGATCTCCGCCTTGGTAATCGTGAGCGGAGGAGCGAAACCCAGGATGTCGCCGTGCGGCATCGCGCGAGCGATCAGCCCGCGGTCTCGAGCGGCTTTCGACACTCGTGCCCCGACCTTCAATTGCGCGTCAAAGCGTTGCTTGGTCGCCGGGTCAGCAACGAATTCAACCGCTGCCATGAGGCCAACACCACGAACCTCACCAACGATCGGCGAATCGCTGAACGCATCCTCTAGTGCCGTCTGGAAATATTCACCGACGTTTGCGGCATTTCCGGGGAGGTCCTCACGATCGACGATGTCGAGGACTGCATTCGCAGCTGCAACACCAATCGGATGGCCAGAGTACGTGTAGCCATGCGAGAAGGCACCGACCTTCTGCGCACCTGCGTCGAGCACCTCATAGACCTTTTCGCCCACGATACATGCCGACAGTGGCGCGTACGCCGACGTGAGCCCCTTCGCGACAGTGATGAGGTCCGGCTCGATCCCGTACTTTTGCGAACCAAACATCGCGCCGGTACGACCGAAGCCTGTGATCACTTCGTCTGCAATCAGCAGGACATCGTATTTAGCCAGAACCGGTTGGATCGCTGCCCAGTAGCCTTCCGGTGGGGGCGTGATGCCGCCCGTGCCGAGGACAGGTTCAGCGATGAACGCACCGACAGTTTCCGGGCCTTCACGAAGAATGAGTTCCTCCAGCTCGCGAGCACGACGTGCCGAGAACTCCAGCTCCGTCTCACCCGGATTTGCACCCCAATAATAGTGGGGTACGCCCGTATGCAAAATGCCCGAGACCGGCAGGTCCATGTAGTCGTGATAGAAGCTCATGCCCGTCATCGAGCCGGACACAACTGAGCACCCGTGGTATCCACGTTCACGCGCGATGATCTTCTTCTTCTTCGGCAGCCCGCGAAGATTGTTGTAGTACCAGACGAGCTTCGCCTGCGTTTCGTTGGCGTCGGAGCCGGAAAGGCCGTAGAACACCTTGCTCATCTTGCCCGGCGCCATCTTGACGAGGCGGTCAGACAGTTTGGCAAGCTCCTCCGTCGTGTGTGCGGCGTACGTGTGGTAATAGGCGAGCTTGTAGGCTTGCCGCGCAATCGCCTCGGCGACTTCGTCGCGGCCGTAGCCAATGTTGACGCAGTAGAGGCCGGCGAACCCGTCAATGTACTCGCGGCCTTCGGCGTCGCGAATGCGAATGCCCTTGCCACCTTCAACGATCGTGGGATCTCCGGCCTTCCCGGCAGCAAAATCGTGAAGCTGCGTGAACGGGTGGAGGACCGAATTGCGATCCATTTCCGAAATCTTTTTGATATCCATGTCTATCTCCTTAATCCTTCAAATTGCCGAAGCAGGTGTACTTCTGCTCCATGTAATCGCCCATGCCGTAGCGCGATCCTTCCCGCCCAAGGCCCGACTGCTTCCATCCCCCGAACGGAATCGATGCACCCGTGAACTTCGGTGTATTGACGGCCACCATCCCGTACTCCAGCCGATCGGACATGCGCATCGCACGATTCAGGTTGCTCGTGTAGACATACGCAGCGAGACCGTATTCGGAATCGTTTGCGCGTTGCAGTACTTCAGCTTCGGTATCAAACGGCAGGATTGCGGCGACCGGACCGAACGTCTCCTCCTTCGCAATATCCATGTCATCTGCGACGTCAGCCAGAACTGTCGGAGGAACGAACTGGTGCCCAAGCGGAGAGATACCTCCACCTGCAACGACACGGGCTCCTGCGCTTACTGCCTGCCCAATCTGGTCGCGACATTTCGCAGACACAGACGGACGAGTCATCGGGCCGATGTCGGAGCTGGGATCCAGACCATGTCCCACCTTCAGCTCTTTGACAGCGGTCGAAAACTTCTCCACAAACTGCTCGTAGATGGATCGTTGGACGTAGATTCTGTTTGCAGCAAGACAATCCTGGCCGGACGTCGCAAACTTTGCGTCAATACAGCCCTCGATCGCGAGCTCGAGAGACGCGTCATCAAATACGATGAAAGGTGCGTGACCGCCCAGTTCCATCGAGACCTTCTTGACCGTCTCTGCCGACTGGCGCAACAGAATTCGGCCCACCGTGGTCGAACCGGTGAAGCTGAAGGAGCGGACCTCTGTAGCTTCGAGAAGACGTTTGGACATCTCGGCCGCGTCGCCGTTGATGACCTGAAACACACCCGCCGGCATACCTGCTTCGTCAGCCAGTTTTGCGATGGCCAGCGCGCATAGCGGCGTTTCCGGCGCGGGCTTGATGATCATCGGGCAACCCGCTGCGAGCGCAGCACCGGCCTTGCGCGTAATCATCGCGATCGGAAAATTCCAGGGCGTAACCGCCGCCGTGACTCCGATTGGGTGCCAGGTGACTGTCAGCCGGCTACCCGCAAGGTGGCTCGGAATAGTCTCACCATAGGCACGTTCACCTTCGGCTGCAAACCAGTCGAGAAAATTCGCGGCGTACTCGATCTCCCCGCGCGATTCCTTGATAGGTTTGCCTTGCTCCGACGTCATGATTACGGAGAGGTCTTGGGAGTTGCTCCGCAGCAATGCAGCCCACCTTCGAAGGATCGCGCCACGCGCGGTCGGAACAAGTTCGCGCCAGCCTTCAAACGCAGCTCGCGCGGCATCGACCGCGGCATCAATGGCATGCGCGGAAAGCATGTCCACCTGGGCAATCACCTTGCTGGTTGCGGGATCGATGACACTGATCTTCTCCTCGCCGGCTTTCCACGAACCGTTCACGTAGGACCGGTGTTCCAACAGGTCCGCGCGACTCAGCGAAGCCAGTGCGTTTCTTGCTAACTCTTTCACGACGTGTCCTTATAAGCTCGTCAAACGACGTATACATGGTAGCGTCGGTGCCTCGCTGAAAAAGCGCACTTGAATTGATTGTGACGTCGAATTCCGGCGATGTTCCTCTCGCTACGCAGCTTTTCAACGCCACGTGGCATTGAGGGCGTATTCACCGAGGCGACTCGCCGCTACACGCTCGACCGCACGAACCACGGCTCTTGGCCCGGTGCACAACATCTGCGGGTAGTCAAACGACCGACGATTCCCGGCCAGTTGAAGGTCCGCACAAATTGTGCGCGAAGAAAGAAAAAACGCAGATTCTCTGCGTAATGCAGCGACCAAACGCCGTATTGCGCTTTTATTGCCGGCGGAAACTCTCTTCATTCCAAATGAACTCGAGGAGAGGGGGCATGAAACCTGGCCCAGGTCGCGAAGCGGTTCAGATCGGACATCCCGCTGCCGACAGTGCTTCGCAACGCAACGTGCCCGTAATCCCGAAAGATTCACGACGGCGCTTTTGGAATCTGGCAGACCTACAAGATGCATCCTGGAAATTCAGAGAACACGAATGAGCGCAGCACCTCTACTCACTGTCAAGCAACTGACGCCCGAGTCTTTTTCTCCGTTTGGCTGGGTGTTGGGTAAAGCAATGGCGATTGCCGGCGACAAGCCGTTCTTCAAAGGTGCCACGCTGTCGATGTGGCGGGAGCACCTGTTCGATACGGGGGCTCCGAACGAGACCGAAATTGTGTGGGGCAACTTCAGCGACGACGACTCGATTGTGCGCACCCTCGAGACACGCTTGTTGACTCAGCAAGCGGTTGTGCCACTGACCGGGCCGTTGATCCAGATTGTTGCTGCCAGCAATGAATCTGGTGGCCCTGACATTGACTCAATCAGAGCCTTTGAAATTCCAATAGGCATGGGGACATGCGTGCGCCCGGGATGTTGGCACGCAATCCGTGTGTCGAAAGGCGAGGTTATGGCACTTCTGCTATCTCGGCAATCGACAACTTACGATTTGATTGTCCACCTTCACACGGGATGTCCAACAGCAGAGAGTTCAAGGAATTCAATCGTGCCGCGTCGGGTAGTCTTGAAGGAGGTCGAGTCAAACGAAATTGTCGATACCGCATAAATCTTTTCGTCAATACCGAAAAGCGCAGTGATTTGCTGAATCTCTATTTCGATCGTGGTTGCGTGCCGATTGAAGGCATTCAATTCGAACGGCGTAGTTGTGCCTTTTCGCTTTACACACGCTTATAACGCTACATTTTGAGTTATCTCACGTTCAATGACAGGTGGTGATCATGCGCAAAATTGAATCCCTTTCGTATATTGCGGCGCTCTCGTCGCTTTCATGTGCTTTCGCGGCCGTCTACTCGGCACCGGCGGTCGCAGATGAGACAGTGGTGATCGGCCATGTTGCTCCGCTCACTGGCTCTGTCGCACAGTTGGGTAAAGACAACGAGAATGGTGCAAGGCTCGCGGTCGAGGAGATCAATGCAAAAGGCCTCGTGATTGGTGGTCAGAAGGTCGTCCTGCAATTGGACGGCGAAGACGACGGCGCAGACCCCAGGACGGCTACCCAGGTGGCTCAGAAGCTCGTTGACGAGAAAGTGGTGGCGGTCGTTGGTCACATGGAGTCAGGCACTTCGATTCCGGCATCAAAAATTTATAGCGACGCGGGAATTACGATGATCACACCATCGGCGACCAACCCGACTCTCACGCGACAGGGTTTCAAAAACGTCTTCCGCCTGGTTGCCACTGACGCGCAACAAGGTCCTGCGCTGGCAAACTATGCAAGCGAGAAGCTGAAGATCAAAACCGTTGCGATCGTTGACGATGCGACGGCATATGGCCAGGGCTTGGCGGATGAGTTCGCAAAGGCGGCAAAAAACCTGGGTATCCAAGTCCTGTCTCGAGACACCACGAACGATAAGGCTGTCGATTTTCACGCCATTTTGACGAAAATCAAGAGTGAAAAACCTGACGCAATCATGTATGGCGGTCTGGATGCAACCGGGGGGCCCTTCACCAAACAGTCTGCACAACTCGGCTTGCAGGCGAAGATTCTTTCTGGTGATGGCGTATGCTCTGACAGATTGGAGGCGCTGGCGGGAAGCGCGGTTGATCGCGTAGTGTGCTCTCAGCCCGGGGCATCCCCGGAGAAGATGCCGGGAGGCGCCGCGTTCAAGGCCAAATATCAAAAGCGTTTTGGGCATGCGATGGAAATCTATGCACCGTTCACTTACGACGCTGTGTATATCGTGGTGGATGCGATGCGTCGTATGAATTCAACAGATCCAGCAAAGATTCTGGCTGCGACGCCGGCCACCGACTATCGCGGCGTTACTGGTGAAACCAAATTTGATGAGAAAGGGGATCTTCGGAACGGTGTGATCTCGATCTTTGACTATCAAAACGGGAAGAAGACGTTCGTCGACCAAGTGACGATGTAAGCGGTTCCGTCTGGGAGCAACTGGTCGAGTCGAGTTCCCGGATGTTTGTTTCCCAAGTTTGAGACGTAGAGTAAAGAGAGGACTTTCGTACATTCGATTTTTCAAAATTGGAGTATTGAAGAAGCGAAAATTCATTTTATGAGGTGTTGTCAATGAGCGAAATCTCAAGTGACGCCGGATTTCCAAAGCTTCGAAAGTTTTTCGATCGCGCGGAATATTTGGTTCGCTTAGAAAAAGTACGTACCGAGATGGTCGCGAGAGGCATGGATTTACTGATCGTGTCGGACCCCGCCAATATCGGTTGGATGTCGGGGTACGATGGCTATTCGTTTTACAACCATCAATGTGTGGTTGTTTCGATGGATAACGAACCCGTCTGGTTCGGACGCGGCATCGATCTCAACGGTGCCAAAGCGACCACTTACATGACCGATTCCGCATTGTTCGCGTACCCGGAGGAGTATGTCCAGCGTGACTTGCATCCGATGGAGTACCTTGCTCGCGAAGTGATTGCGGGTCGTCACTGGGAAGGTTTGGCTGTCGGGGTGGAAATGGATAGCTTCTACTTTTCTGCGGCGTCGCTTACGACACTGCAGAAGCATTTGCCGAAGAACTCATGGGTGGATGCGACAGGGCTCGTTAACCGTCAACGCGCCGTGAAGTCGGAGACCGAACTGGACTATATGCGGATCGGGGGGCGCATCCTGGAGAAGATGTACGCTCGAATCCTCGATTTGATCGAGCCGGGTATGCGGAAGAACGATCTGGTTGCTGAAATTTTCGCAACCGCGATCCGGGGTGTGGATGATTTCGGTGGGGATTATCCGTCGATTGTGCCGCTGGTTCCGACCGGAATTGAGGCTGCTACTCCTCATTTGACGTGGGACGATTCGAAGTTCCAGCGCGGTGCGGGTACCTTCTTCGAAATTGCAGGGGTTTATAGAAGATACCACTGCCCGTTGTCGAGAACGGTATATATCGGTCAGCCTCCGCAGAAATTCCTGGACGCCGAAAAAGCGGTTATTGAAGGAATTGAGGCTGGGCTTGAAGCTGCCAAGCCGGGAAACACGTGCGAGGATATTGCAACGGCCTTCTTTTCTGTCATGAATCGGCACGGCATTGAGAAAGGCGGTCGCGTGGGATATCCGATCGGAATGAGCTATCCGCCAGACTGGGGCGAGCGTACTACGAGCCTGCGCGTCGGGGATAAAACAGTGCTGGAGCCAGGCATGACTTTTCACTTCATGCCTGGCCTGTGGTTCGAGGACTGGGGACTGGAGATTACCGAGAGTATCGTTATTACACCGACAGGTTCATCATGTCTGTGCGATGTTCCGCGGAAGCTCTTTGTCAAAAACTGACTTGTTCTAAGTTGACGCGTGTGTCGGGAGAAGTGGATGAGGGCATTGCTACTCAACTTCTCCGGAGCGCTGTGAGTTCATTGTCGTGCGAAACGGTGACGACCGGGGCGCCGGTGATGTCGAATCTTCATCTTTTCATCGGAACGTCGGACGACAATCCGAGTGGCGCGCGCCGACAGCGGATGCTTCGTGTCTTGCGCGAAGCCGAAGGTCATGAGGTGCCTCTGAAGATCCAGGCAAGTGTCGCAGCATCACGGAACTGGCGTTCTACGAGTGACGCTGTAAGCCCGATGCGCGCACTTTTGCAAAGCACTCAATTTACTGACTAAGGTGTTCTGATCTACCGCGAGGCGCCACACGAACTTTTATCAAGGAGTGACCCGATGCGGGCTTCACCAATAACCCCCACTGTCGATTTCGATGCCGATGGCGAGCAACATGGGTTCTTGAAACTGCCGTACTCACGGGACGATTCTGCGTGGGGCGCGGTCATGATTCCGGTTGCGGTCGTGAAACGTGGTGAGGGGCCAACCGTCTTGCTTACGGGCGGCAACCACGGGGACGAATACGAAGGGCCCGTTGCGTTGTCGAAGCTTGCAGGCGAGCTTCGCGCACATGACGTGCGTGGACGGGTCATTATCATTCCGTTCATGAACTATCCGGCGTTCCAGACCGGTACACGCACTTCGCCGATTGACGCGGGCAACCTGAACCGCAGTTTCCCTGGCAGGCCCGACGGCACGGTGACGGAGAAAATCGCTGACTACTTCCAGCGGTACCTGCTCCCGCTTGCGGATTACGTGCTCGACATTCACGCTGGCGGTCGCACGCTCGATTTCGTGCCATTTGCCGCGATTCACGTGCTCGACGACAAGGCTCAGCAGGCACGCTGCGAGGCCGCGATGCGAGCATTCGGCGCCCCGTACTCGTTGCGGCTTCTCGAACTCGACAGCTTCGGGATGTTTGACACGGCAGTCGAGGAGGCTGGCAAGGTGTTCGTATCGACGGAACTCGGCGGGGGCGGTGCGTCAACGGCGAAAAGCGTCGCTATTGCTGATCGAGGCGTGCGTGGCTTCTTGCGGTACGCCGGCATCCTGGAGGGTGATGGGCAACCGGGTACGGAGCGGCGCACGACGACACTCCTCGATATGCCGGACGGATCCTGCTACACCACCAGCGAACACAGCGGATTGCTGGAGATGTGCCGCGACCTGGGCGAAACGGTTACGTGCGGTGATGTCCTGGCACGCATCTACTACACGAGTCGCACCGGCGTGCCGGCGGTCGAATACAGAGCACGGCGAGACGGGATTGTCGTTGCCCGACACTTTCCTGGTTTGGTGAAGGTCGGCGACACGATCGCGGTTGTTGCAATAGTCGTCGAGCGCGATGTGGTAGTGGCCGGCTGAGTTGTTCTCGGAGGCGCGCGATTGGTGCTATCCCGGCTATGGGCTCGCGTGGGCCCATTCACTCAGCGAAGCTTTCCGGTTGATCGACGACGAGAGTCCCGGTAAGCGTGTCTGCACACGCTCAGAGGGATGTTCCGGATTCAGCTCCTGGACTGTGCTCCATTTCATCCTCCTGCAGAGGGGGTTGTTTATGAGGCTTGCGGCGCAGTCCGTGGCGATGGGGGCTGCGGAGCATTGGGGTTCATTTCCTTCGCGATGGCGTAGGCGCGTTTCGTCGCCGGACGCACGGCGATCGTGTCCAGCCAGCGTTCGACGTAGGGAAACTGGTCGATGTCCTGGTTCAGGATGTTGTAGGCAGCGGCCCAGGGATACGCTGCGACATCAGCGATTGAATAGTCGTCGCCCGCGAGGAACGGTCGGTCAGCGAGACGTCTGTTGAGCACGCCGTATAGGCGGGTGGTCTCAGCCGTATAGCGCTCAATCGCGTAAGGAATCTGCTCGGGCAATCTGAACAAAGCCGGCAGCGGACAGCTACGGGAGGAAAACGAGCACGGGGATCAGTGCGGGCTTCGCGAGGCGAACGAAAGGATAGTGACGAAAACGGATCCACAATACGAGACGGCTATGCACGCACCCGGGGGCGAGCCGTGCAAGTTGCAAGCCTTGTGTTCCGCTCGTGGTCAGCGAAACCACAGTCTTTTTGTAGTCCGGTTCCAACCCATAGAGCGAAGCGGCGAGGTGGGTCGCAACCGCACGCCGGATGAGCGGGACAGGGGGCTGAGTCCGACCCAGAGCCGGATCCATTCGCCAGCGGAAGAGTCCACTGGTGACGCCGCTCATAGGCCGTACATAGAGCCAGCGCAAAATGCATGCCGGCGGAGCCATACAGAAGGACCGTGCCGCGCGCGGCAAGATCCAGCGACCAGATGCCGAGCGCGTGATTTTCCAGATGGAGGGAAAGATAGGTCAGCAGCACTATACTCGACGCCGGTTGCAAGTGACGCAGAATTGATTGCGCTTCGGTTCCCCTTGATCTCACTGTTGCATTTGAAACGACGAACCTTTATTCCCGCCATTCGAGCGTCCGTCCAACAGAAAGCCGCATCCGAACCGGTTCGTCTCTGATCAAGAAAACTCGCAAAAACTTGGGCAAGTTGTCCCGGCGCGCTCGAAATCGCGGCATGCCGCCACGTTCGAGGCTCGGGAATAAAGCGGACTCTGGTGTGGTTAGCTCAGTGTACGCAGCACGATCGACAGGTCGCAGGGTTCCGCGACCGACAGCTGATCGTCGTGAGCTGCGGCAGAAATGGAAGGAGGCGAACATGAACATCGCCGAGAGGTCCCTGCGGTTCTTGGTAGAAAAATGGCTTGCGCCGACTCCGACGACGCGGCTCCGCGTAATTCAATTCGGCCGTACCGGTTGCGAGAGGAGACGCTTTGTGCGCGTTGAGGCCTTAGCCCCAAGCGGTTCGCATGCGATTTCTTCTTTCGGCACGATGACGGCTGCTGGTGTGTATTTCCGCCTGCGATTGCACGGCCGGCATTGACGGGTCGTCGGCTTGCAGCGCAGAGGAGCGCCATACGGGTAAAAGGAGCATCAAATAAAAACGGAAACCACCGCTTTCCTGAGCAACCAGGAAATCTCTGACCGTGCCGCCATGCACCCGTTGCAGCAGGGCAGAGCCGGTCTTTTACAACGTGGGGGCTGTGCCTACCGCGGTTATGCCGGCGTGTGTCCAGTGGGTAACCTGATCCAGCCGTGCGATTACAGCACGACGATCGAAGGGGTACCTGTTCGTTTTCTCGCAAAGGCATCAAATGAAATCCCCGCATACCTGGAGGGCGGGGTCGGCGCGCCGAAAAAGGCCCTGCTGCGCGCGCACGTCAATGTGTATGGCCCGGCGACGATCGCTTTGCCGAGCTGCCTTCAGCACGCCCACGACGTATTCGGAATGTGGGATTGGCAAGAACGTCTTACCTCCATCGCTGGGCAGTTCGGCCCGAATGCCGAGAGCGTGACATCAGCCGTCTGGGGCGCATGGCGTCTGGACGCGAGGAAGGTGCAGCAAGCACCGCCGTGTACTTCCGGTAGCATAATCATCCCTCGGGCAAGATGTCGCGATATTGCTGAGCGAACTCGATGTCTCGCCGATTCTCCCACAACGCTTCGCGTCGACAGCTACGAACGCGAATTCGCCACGATGTTGCTTGGCAACAAGGGGCGGTCCTACTCGACTCGACAGCGGCTCGAGATGAGGTAACGCCGATGGCCCTCACGAATTCGACCTGAATAGCGACATGCACATCGTCACCGGCGGCCGGATACCGCGTGGACAACCCGAACTGTGAGCGGCTGAAATGACCGTCTGCGGAAAAGCTGAGCGTCTCCAACTTCGTTAGCGGGTTCGGCGCGGTGCCGTTGAAGGTTACAAGGGTCACCGGACCCGTGGTGCCATGAATCGTTAGGTCGCCGATCAGCGTGCCCGTGCTTGTGCCATTGCGCGTGAAGTGCCTGCTGGCAAAACGGATCTCCGGATAGCGGGTCGCGTCGAACATGTCGACGCCCTTGACCAGGCGGTCGAGCAGCACGACGTAGGTGTTCACGCTCGCGGCATCGATGCCTGCGTTGACCGTGCTTTCCTCCATGCCACCGGCGTCCCAATCGAGGTCGGCCGTCACCTTGTCGAAGCGCATGACAAAGCGCGAATAATGCAGATGATCGACGTCGAAGCTTACGTTTCAGTGATGCTCGTCGAGCTGATAGTGCCCGGCCGGTGCGCTCGCTTCGTTCGTCGAAACGCGATGCGTCACCACTTGCAGCGGCGTGCAGGCGACAAAAATTGTAGCCGCGAGAAGGGCGACACCAGCAGCCCACGCACGCGCAGCGAAGGATATCTTGATGGGCCATCGTACTTCTCTCAATTACGTTTTGCTAACACGTTTGAATGGCATTGCGCCGAGACACCCTGTTCCTGAAAAGCGTTCTGAGTAAGACTGACGGCCTTAAAGAGGGGCATGGTGCTCTCCCGGCACGCCGTGCACGCCAGGAGTGTACCGTTGATGATTTGCACAGCGACATCGAATTCGCCGGGCTTCGAAGGGCGACTAATATCAGTAAGCGATCCATCAAACCCAGACTGTTCAGGGCGTTATTTCGCTGGCTAAATCCTGGCGATGGAGATTCCACGGCAACAACACTTCGATGACCTCGACGGACTGGGCCGCTGGCAATTCACGCATCACCCGGCGCAGCCAGGTGTAGGGCTCGAGGTCGTTGGCGCGAGCCGTTTCGATGAGCGAGTAGATCACCGCGCTGGCGTGCGCACCGGCAGGTGTCTGCTCCGGCCATCCTGATAGAACTTTCCATAACTACGAGGTGACGATAGGATCTGCCGATGCAGAAATGGCCTGATGTCGCGCTCTTATCCGTGTAACGGAATTATGCAAGGTCCAGAGAGGTTACACGCAGCGCGTTCCGCGTCGACCAGCGTTGTTCGGCACGCGATAAGCAGGCAAACCAGGCAGCCACATGATGGGAAACGGGGGGCGTCGCACGTTGCAAGACCGCCGTCTTGCTGAATTCTCCAACTCGAAACGTACTGCCAAAACCAGCGCCCCAAATCAAAACACGACTTTTTCAACAGAATCGACCCGTTCCGGACAGTCGTGAACGATCGCTATCTGGAAGCCGGACATCGCGGCGACGGGAGCACGGCCGAGAGCCTGGGCACGCTCCTCACCGAGCTTTCCCAAGGTGACTACCTCATGCTTCGTCACAAGAGCCGCAAAACGGCCCGGAGAGGCCCCCTAGATTCCGGAATAGATTTGCCCATAATCATGCATGATCTATTCCTTAGTAAGATAATCCATTCCCCGTAGGAGGATCGGATGGATCGGCTCGAAGGCATCAAGATATTCGTG
>NZ_JALPRJ010000139.1 GCF_030464885.1 Caballeronia sp. SEWSISQ10-4 2
CTAACTCACGCAGACCGCTAAGGCCGAAAGCACCACCCCGGCACCACCCCCGACCGCCAACCCCAAACCCCGTCCACCGGCGCGAGCGTCCCCCCTTTCGCAACGGCGACTTAGGGATTCGAGTACGCGCTCTTGCCAGCAGTGTGCTGATTCTTCTTGTGCTTGCGATGCTTGGGCGGCGGCGCGTGCCGCGATGCGCTTCCCGACACCGACGACTGTCCTTCGCCGAAGTGATACGTCTCCGCCGAGGCTCCGGTCGAGATAAGGGCAAAAGCGCTGATGGTCGAGGCGAGGACTAAATGCGTAAGCTTCATGGCGCGGATGTTTCCAGAATTAAAGTGCGTCAGCTTAAACCAAAGTAACGCCGACGCACTTCATCCCATCACCCTTACTTGCTGCGAAGCGGCTGGTCCTGCATTAACCAGGACAACGCGAAGGCAAGCAGCACAACCGCACCGGCCACGAGAAATACGACGTGCATCGATCCCGCGAACGCATTGAGATAGGTATCGCGAAAGGCGGCCGGAAGATGCTGGACCATCGTCGGCCCCATCGATCGCGGTAACTCCGCACCCGGCGGCAAGGCATCTGCCAGGCGCGACTGCAGACCGTTCGTAAAGATTGCGCCGAATGTGGCGACCCCCACCGACCCGCCGATCGAACGGAACAGCGTTGCGCCGGACGTCGCCACGCCGATGTTCTTGAACGGCACCGCATTCTGCACGGCGAGCACAAGCACCTGCATGACCATGCCGAGTCCCAGTCCGAGCAACAGCATGTACAGGTACATGGTGTGAAGCGGAGTCGCCAGTTGCAATGTGGACAGCAAGAACATGCCGCAGGCCACGAGCGCAGTACCGAAGATCGGGAACCAGCGATATTTGCCGATCTTGCTGATCATGCGGCCGCTGATGATGGAGGTGGAGAGTATGCCGGCCATCATCGGCAGGACTTGCAGGCCGGCTTGCGACGGTGTCGAACCCTTTGCCACCTGCAGGTAGAGCGGCAGGAATGTGATCGCGCCGAACAGCGAAAATCCGACGATAAAGCCGATCAACCCGCTCAGGACAAAAGTGCGCTCCTTGAAAAGCTCAAGCGGCATAATCGGTTCATCGGCGAGACGTTCTTCGTAGATAAAACCGCCCAGCGTAATGAAGCCGAGCGCGAGCGTGAACCAAAGCTGCGGCGAACTCCACGGCAGCAGCGTGCCGCCCTGGCTGGTAAAAAGAATGATACAAGTGAGCGACGCAGCCAAAAACGCGGCGCCCATGTAATCGATTTTATGCTTCACATGCGCCACGTGTGGCTTGAACACGAGCCCGATCACGACCAGCGCGAGCACGCCGAGCGGCACGTTGATGTAGAAGATCCAGCGCCACGAGAGATGTTCGACAATAAACCCGCCCAGCAACGGTCCGACCACGGTCGCGAGTCCGAACACACCGCCGAACAAGCCTTGGTAGCGGCCGCGTTCAGCGGGCGGAATCACGTCGGCAATGGCGGCCATGGTCACGACCATCAGGCCGCCGCCGCCGAGCCCCTGCAACGCACGCAGTACGATCAACTGAGTCATGTCCTGCGCGACGCCGCACAGGATCGAACCGGCAAGAAAGATGAGGATTGACGCCTGAATGACGATTTTGCGGCCGAACAGATCGCCGAATTTTCCGTACAACGGCACCACAATAGTCGATGTCAGCAAGTACGACGTCACGACCCACGACAGGCTTTCAAGCCCGCCAAGCTCGCCGACTATGGTCGGCAGCGCCGTCGAGACGATGGTCTGGTCGAGCGCGCCGAGCAGCATGACGAGCAGCAGCGCCGTGAAAAGCAGCCGGACTGGAGGTCGCTCTTCGATGGCGGGAAACGCGACAGAGGGTTGCAGTGATTCCATTCAGCCGCCCGGTGGGTTAAATTAATGTTGAAGTTAATATTAGGCGACGCCATTCCCGGGGTCAATTGCCACCATGACTAAAGATGTAACCGATCCTTCCGAACTGTCCGTTCCCGCCGATTCGCCGAAGTCCGGCCGCCGGCCGGGGCGGCCCACCGGCACGCAACACGGCGAGCCGCGCGCGCTTTTGCTTGACGTCGCGCTGGTTTTGTTCGCGCGCCAGGGAATCATGGAGACCACGCTCGGTGCGATTGCGCGCGAGGCGGGGGTCACGCCGGCCATGGTTCATTACTACTTCAAGACGCGCGACCAGTTGCTGGACGTGTTGATCGACGAGCGATTCGTGCCGTTGCGCGCCGAACTCGGCAGCTTGTTCGCCGATTCGGATGCGGAACCCGCGGACGCATTGCGTGCGTTCGCCGAAGGGCTTGTCGCCGTAGCGGAGCGGCATCCGTGGTTCGCTACGCTGTGGGTTCGCGAAGTCATCAGCGAAGGGGGATTGCTGCGCCAGCGCATCGCCGCTCGTTTCGGCGATGCCAACCGGAAGGCGGCAATCGCGCGCATCACGCAATGGCAGAAGGATGGCAAGCTCAATCCGCATCTGGAACCGTCGCTGCTGTTCGCGTCGCTGTTCGGCTTGACGGTCTTGCCGATGGCGATGACTTACAAATGGGCTGAGGATAACGGCGACTGTGCGCCCAAACGCGACCAGATCGCGCGGCACGCGGTGGCGTTGCTGATGCACGGCATCGGGCCGGCGTGAGCGCTGTTGGCAGCGGGCGCCCGGAACATCGCGCGTAAGCCGGCACTGAGACAGGCGCCGTTGCGCTGAAGAGAATATTCCGGCGCCTGCAACAAATTGAGACAGACGCCGTTAAAATGCGCGCCGGGCAATCTGCCCGGCCGCTCGCCAGAAGAGGTGCGTCGCCGGCGCGAAACCAGCCACGCCAAGGAGACGTAACCGATGACAACCCGCCAGGACTTCGTTCAACCCGCATCCGGATTTGACTCTCTATCAGCGGGCACGATTTCCGCGCGGCTGGATCGCCTGCCGGCCACGCGTTCGATGTGGACACTCGTCGTCCTGCTGAGCCTCGGTTTTTTCTTCGAACTCTACGATTTGCTGTATTCCGGCTACGTGGCGCCTGGACTGGTCAAGAGCGGCATCCTCACGCCCACCACGGTCGGGCTGTTCGGCATGACGGGTGTGGCGAGTTTCATCGCGTCGCTGTTCCTCGGGTTGTTCATCGGTACGATCGCGTGCGGATTTCTCGCCGACCGTTTCGGGCGGCGCGCGATCTTCACGTACTCGCTGCTCTGGTACACCGCAGCGAACGTGGTCATGGCGTTCCAGGACACGGCTGGCGGCCTCAACTTCTGGCGCTTCATGGCGGGCCTGGGCATCGGCGTGGAGTTGGTGACGATCGGGACGTACATTTCGGAACTCGTGCCCAAGCACATTCGCGGCCGCGCGTTCGCGTGCGAGCAAGCGGTCGGTTTCATGGCGGTGCCGGTGGTCGCGTTCCTGTCCTACGCGCTGGTGCCGAACAAACCCTTCGGCTTCGATGGCTGGCGCTGGGTCGTCCTGATCGGCGCGCATGGCGCGTTGTTCGTGTGGTTCATCCGGAGGGCGTTGCCCGAAAGCCCGCGCTGGCTGGCGCAGAAAGGGCGGCTCGCGGAAGCGGACGCGGTGATGTCGGCACTCGAAACTAAGGTCGAGAAAGAATATGGCCGCCGGTTGCCACCGCCCGCCGCGCCCGAACCGGTCAGCACACGCGGGACATTCCGCGACATGTGGGTCGAGCCCTACGGAAAACGCGCGACCATGATGATCATTTTCAACGTCTTCCAGACGGTAGGTTTCTACGGTTTCGCCAACTGGGTGCCGACGCTTCTGATCCATCAAGGCATCACGATCACGACGAGCCTGATGTACTCGACGATCATCGCGATTGCCGCACCGGTCGGGCCGGTCATCGGCTTGTTCATCGCCGATAAATTCGAGCGCAAGAGCGTGATTGTCGTGATGGCGGGCTTGATCGTGGTGTGTGGACTCGTCTTCAGCCAGGTCTCGGGCGCGGCGCTTCTAGTCACCATGGGCGTGGGTCTGACGCTCGCCAGCAACATTATGTCGTACAGCTTCCACGCGTATCAGACGGAGCTTTTCCCCACCAGCATCCGGGCGCGCGCGGTGGGTTTCGTGTATTCGTGGAGCCGCTTTTCGGCCATTTTCACGTCGTTTTTCGTGGCGGGCGTGTTGAAGGCGTTTGGCACGACGGGCGTGTTTGTGTTTATCGCCGGGGCGATGGTGGTGGTGATGCTGGCGATTGGTTTGATGGGGCCGAAGACGCGGGACCTGGCGCTCGAGCAAATTTCGCACTGAAGGAAGGCGCTCACTGAACGCTGAAAGCGTGTCGTCGCAATAGGGCGCTTTATGGCACGGTCGGCGGACCGGGTCATCGCGGCAGAAGCGCGCGCGTTATGCCAGAATCCGCATAATGCGATTAACTCTCCCGTTACGTCATGTCCGACACGCTTACGCCTGCCGAGGCCGACCACGCCATGCGCAACTGGACCTATCGGTCCATCGGCCAGATCCAGATCGGGTCCGCACAACATAAGAAAATGTTCTGCGAGATGCTGCTCACTACCCATAACCCCTACAAGCCGGCGGTCATCAACTGGCCGGCGCTGGCGCCCGACGCGCTCAAGCGCATCACGTCGCTGCCTATCTGGGATATCGCGGTGCAGACCGAAGGCCGCGCGTCGATCCATGTGTCGACGTATGCAGCGAGCATTAAAGATCCGCTGCTGCGCGAAGCCATCACGATGAACGGCGGGGAAGAAGCGCGCCACAAGGTCGTGCTGTCGCGACTGGTCGAGGCCTACGGCATCGAACTCGCGCCCGAGCCTCCGTATCCGCCGCCCAAGGATGCGATACGCGCGTGGATGATGACGGGCTATAGCGAATGCATTGATAGCTTCGTCGCCTTTGGGCTTTTCGAAGCCGCGCGGAAGACGGGTTATTTTCCAGAGGAACTGGTTGAAACCTTCGAGCCGGTGATCCAGGAAGAAGCGCGCCATATCCTGTTCTTTGCCAACTGGGTGGCCTGGTATCGGCGCAACTTGCCGTGGTATCGGCTCCCCGGGTTCTTCGTGAAGACAGGCCGTGTGTGGATAGCGCTGATTCGCGAGCGGGTATTGCTTGCGCGGGGTTTCGATATCACGGGCGCCGCGCCGGATGCGAATTTCCCGACGAGCGTGGGCGAGTCGATAGGTGGTGGGATATCGGTGAGAGCGTTAATCGATTTGTGCCTGAAAGAAAACGAACGTCGGATGGCGGGTTACGATGCGCGTCTTTTACGGCCAACGATCGTACCCTGGCTCGCCCGGATCGCGCGGCGGTTTATAAAATAGCAACTAACCGTCTGCCGCTCTTGCGTCCACGAACTGCGTTCAGCCTCATTTCTCCCGGCGCGCCGCTTCGAACCGCCGCGACGCTTCCTCCACGTCCTGTCTGAACTGCGCAAGCGCAGTCAGGCTGGCAGCGGGGGGCTGTAGCGCGGTCCATAACACCGCGATGAGTTCATCGGCGGTCGTATCGATCTGAGCCTGACTCAGATGCCGCTTGGCGAGCGTTGCGTCCCACAACACGTGTTCCATTGGCCCGAACACGAGCGAGCGCATCAGCCGCAACGGCAAGTCCGCGCGCACCTGACCCACGCTCTGGCCGTGTGCGAGCACGTTCATCAGCGGCGCGGTATAGCGGCGTTGAAGGTCGGTGAGGGTATCGCTGAGATCATGATGTTTCGTGCGCCCCTCCGACAAAACCAGCGCGCACAAACCCGTCCCGTTCACCAGCATCAGCCGCAAATGCGTCCTGACGATAAACGCAAACTGCTGACGCACGCTGCCGTCACGGGGCAGTCCGGATTCGAACGCATCGATGATCTCGTCATACCAATCCGCGATCACCCGAGCGCACAACTCCCGCTTGCCGCTGAAATAGCTGAACACGGTCGCCTCCGAAATCCCCGCGCGCTGGGCGATTTCGGCGCTCGTGGCGGCGTCGTAGCCTTTTTCGGCGAAGACGTCACGGCCGGCCTGAAGAATGTCCTTCACGCGCTGCTGCGACTTGACGCCGGCAGGCGTGCGGCGGTTTCCAGCTAAAGGTGTGGAGGACATAAGCGGGTCAGCCCAGGAATTTCAATAAAATGTGAGCGTAGCTCAAATCCCTATTGACGGGAAGTGGCTTTCGGCGTGAAACTGCCGCTCATTATGGAAATTGGTGCGTGTGAGTACGACTCATAATTTATCGGGTCTGCGAGCACCCGCGCTAACAACCTCTAGCCGATACCCCGAAGAAGGAGACCCGCATGAACGACGTACCCGGTCTGAATTTCGCCCTGGGCGAAGACATCGACATGTTGCGCGATTCGCTCGCGAATTTCGCGGCGAAGGAGATTGCGCCGCGCGCCGCTGAAATCGATAAAACCGATCAGTTCCCGATGGATCTCTGGAAGAAATTCGGCGATCTTGGCGTGCTCGGCATGACGGTCTCCGAGGAATACGGCGGCGCGAACATGGGCTATACCGCGCACATGGTCGCGATGGAGGAGATCTCGCGGGCGTCGGCATCGGTGGGACTGTCGTATGGCGCGCATTCCAACTTGTGCGTGAACCAGATTCATCGCAACGGCACCGAAGCGCAGAAACGCAAATATCTGCCGGGGCTGGTCTCTGGCGAACACATCGGCGCGCTGGCGATGAGCGAACCGAACGCGGGGTCGGACGTGGTCAGCATGAAGCTTCGCGCCGACGAAAAGGGCGACCACTACGTGCTCAACGGCACGAAGATGTGGATCACCAACGGGCCGGATTGCGACACGCTCGTGGTGTATGCGAAGACGGATATCGAGGCGGGCGCGAAGGGCATCACGGCGTTTATCGTCGAGAAGGGCATGAAGGGTTTTTCGGTTGCGCAGAAGCTCGACAAGCTCGGCATGCGTGGATCGCACACCGGCGAGCTCGTGTTTGAGAACGTGGAAGTGCCGAAGGAAAACGTACTCGGCCAGTTGAACGGCGGCGTGAAGGTCTTGATGAGCGGCCTCGATTACGAGCGCGCGGTGTTGGCCGGCGGCCCGACGGGCATCATGGTCGCGTGCATGGACGCGGTCGTGCCGTACATCCATGATCGCAAGCAGTTCGGTCAGGCGATCGGCGAGTTCCAGCTGATTCAAGGCAAGGTCGCCGATCTCTATACGACCTTGCAGGCGTGCCGAGCGTATCTCTACGCCGTAGGCCGTCAACTCGATACACTCGGTGCAGGTCATGGCCGCCAGGTGCGTAAGGACTGCGCGGGCGTGATCCTGTACACGGCCGAAAGAGCGACGTGGATGGCCGGTGAGGCGATCCAGATTCTCGGCGGCAACGGTTACATCAACGAGTATCCGGTCGGGCGTTTGTGGCGCGACGCGAAGCTGTATGAAATCGGCGCGGGCACCAGCGAGATTCGCCGCATGTTGATCGGGCGTGAACTGTTTGCCGAAACGGCTTGAGCGAGCGGACAAACCTATGCCGATCATCGAATCGAAATTGAATCCGCGCGGCGACGAATTTCGCACGAACGCGGCCGCGCTCGAAGCGCTTGTCGCCGATCTGAAAGAGAAGGTCGCGAAGATCGCGCTGGGCGGCGGGCAAGCAGCACGCGATAAACACGTGTCGCGCGGCAAGCTGTTGCCGCGCGACCGGATCGCGCAATTGCTCGATCCTGGCACACCGTTTCTCGAGCTGTCGCAGATGGCCGCGTACGGCATGTACAACGACGACGCGCCCGGCGCTGGCCTGATTACGGGCATCGGCAGGATTGCGGGGCAGGAGTGCGTGATCGTTTGCAACGACGCCACCGTGAAGGGCGGCACGTATTACCCGATAACGGTGAAGAAGCATCTGCGGGCGCAGGAAATCGCGGAAGAGAACTGCTTGCCGTGCGTGTATCTCGTCGATTCCGGCGGCGCGAATCTGCCGAATCAGGACGATGTGTTTCCCGATCGCGACCACTTCGGGCGCATCTTCTACAACCAGGCGAACCTGTCGGCGAAGGGCATCGCACAGATCGCCGTGGTGATGGGTTCGTGCACTGCAGGCGGCGCGTACGTCCCGGCGATGAGCGATGAATCGATCATCGTAAAGAACCAGGGCACGATTTTCCTCGGCGGTCCGCCGTTGGTTAAAGCTGCAACCGGCGAAGAAGTCAGTGCTGAAGATCTTGGCGGCGGCGATGTACATACACGGCTGTCGGGCGTCGTCGATCACCTCGCGCAAAACGATGCGCATGCGCTGGGGATTGCACGGAGCATTGTCGGCAATCTGAATCGTGTGAAGCCTTCACCGCTGGCGCTGAAAGAACCGCTGCCGCCGCGTCACGATCCGCACAGTATCTACGGCGTGATTCCCGTCGATACCCGCAAGCCGTTCGACATTCGCGAAGTGATCGCGCGCATCGTCGACGACTCCGCTTTCGATGAATTCAAAGCCCGTTACGGCACAACGCTTGTGTGCGGATTTGCGCATATCTGGGGCCATCCGGTCGGCATCATCGCGAACAACGGCATTTTGTTTTCTGAGTCGGCGCTGAAGGGTACGCACTTTATCGAGCTGTGCTGCCAGCGCAAGATTCCGCTCGTGTTCCTGCAGAACATCACGGGTTTCATGGTCGGGCGCAAGTACGAAAACGAAGGCATCGCACGCAATGGCGCGAAGATGGTGACGGCGGTCGCAACAGCGAAGGTGCCGAAGTTCACCGTGATCATCGGCGGCTCGTTTGGTGCCGGCAATTACGGCATGTGCGGCCGTGCGTATTCGCCGCGATTCCTCTGGATGTGGCCGAACGCGCGCATCTCTGTGATGGGTGGCGAGCAGGCTGCTTCGGTGCTTGCGACCGTGCGTCGTGATGGCATCGAAGGGAAAGGCGGGTCGTGGTCGAAGGAAGAGGAAGAGGCGTTCAAGTCGCCGATTCGTGAGCAATACGAAGTACAAGGCCATCCGTATTACGCAAGCGCGCGCCTGTGGGACGACGGCGTGATCGACCCGGCTCAGACCCGCGATGTACTTGGACTCGGGCTGGCGGCGTCGATGAATGCGCCTATCGAGGACACGCGTTTCGGCGTGTTCCGGATGTGACGACAGGACTTAGCGCTTCAGCGCTTAGTCCTGTCCCATGCAGCGCGGACGACGGGACTTAGCGCGCTTCAGCACCTAGTCCTGTCCCATGCAGAGCTAACCTCCTCTCCCTTCCAGGCTTCGTCATGTTCAACAAAATACTGATTGCGAATCGCGGCGAGATCGCGTGCCGCGTGGCTGCAACCTGCAAGCGGCTGGGTGTGGGCAGCGTGGCTGTCTACTCCGATGCCGACGCGAATGCGAAGCACGTAGCCGTCTGCGATGAAGCCGTGCACGTGGGCGGCGCGGCGGCATCGGAAAGTTATCTGCGGATCGAAAAGATCATTGATGCCGCGCTGAAAACCGGTGCGCAAGCCGTGCATCCGGGGTATGGGTTCTTATCGGAGAACGAGGATTTTGCGCGGGCTTGCGAGAAGGTGGGGCTCGTGTTTATCGGACCGCCGGTTGAAGCCATCTCCGCGATGGGATCGAAAGCGGCGGCCAAGGCGCTGATGCAGTCGGCCGCTGTGCCGTTGGTGCCGGGTTATCACGGCGATAGTCAGGAACCCGCGTTGTTGCAGCAGGAAGCGGACGGCATCGGCTACCCGGTGCTATTGAAAGCAAGCGCGGGCGGTGGCGGCAAGGGCATGCGCGTAGTCGAGAAGAGCGCGGATTTTGCCTCGGCGCTGTTGTCGTGCAAGCGCGAGGCGGCCAGCAGCTTTGGCAATGACCGGGTGTTGATCGAAAAGTATCTGCTGCGCCCGCGTCACGTTGAAGTTCAAGTGTTTGCGGATCGACATGGCAACGCCGTTTATCTCTTCGATCGCGATTGCTCGGTGCAGCGCCGTCATCAAAAGGTCTTGGAAGAAGCGCCTGCTCCTGGCCTCTCGGATGAGGTGCGTAAAGCCATGGGCGAAGCTGCAGTTGCGGCTGCCCGCGCGGTAAATTACGTCGGCGCGGGCACGGTCGAGTTCATCATGACCGGCGACGGCCAGTTCTACTTCATGGAGATGAACACGCGGCTTCAGGTCGAGCATCCGGTGACCGAAATGGTGACGGGTCTCGATCTGGTCGAGTGGCAACTGCGCGTGGCAAGCGGCGAGCCGCTGCCGTTGTTGCAGGATCAGTTGAAGGTGAACGGCCACGCAATCGAAGCGCGTATCTACGCGGAGAATCCATCGCGTGGATTCTTGCCATCGACGGGAACGCTGAAGCATTTGCGTTTGCCCGAAGCGGTAGAGTTTCAATTGAACGGCAATGTTCGCATCGATAGCGGCGTGCGCGAAGGCGATACCATCACCCCGTTTTACGATCCGATGATCGCAAAGTTAATCGTGCACGGCCGCGATCGCGATGATGCGCTGTTGCGTATGGCGCTTGCGTTGAAACAATGCGAGGTGGTGGGTCCATCGACGAACATCGAGTTCCTGCATCGGATTGTTGTCAGCGAACCATTCTCGGCCGGCGATCTCGATACGGGTCTGATCGAACGTCATCACGACACGTTGTTCGCACCATCGACGGTGCCAAAAATGCAGGCGCTCGCGTTGGCTTGCGCCGCGTTGCTCACGCGCGAAGGCGGCGAGGCGCATGGTGTGTCGCCGTGGGATGCGCTGTCGCACTGGCGCATGAGCGGCGGTTACACGCAGGCGTTGAACTGGCGTCTGGTCGCTTCGGACGATGAAATTCTCGCCGTTTTTACCCGTGATTCCACCTCGGGCCGCGCCGATAACAAACAACTCGAATTACTCGGCGAAACACTTACGTTCGACTGGTTGCATGGGGATGAACCGCATGCATTCGTCGTGCTGATTGGAGACAAGCGGATCAAGGGCCGCGTGTTTATAGACGGCGATGTGTTCCATGTGTTCTACGAGGGTGCGTCGCTGGCTTTCGAATGGCAGAACCTGCTCGCTCATGCAGCCGATGCCGAGCATGGCGAAGGCCGTCTGACCGCGCCGATGCCAGGCAAGGTGATCGCAGTGCTGGTCGAGGCGGGCGCGGTGGTCGAGAAGGGCGCGCCGCTGCTGGTGATGGAAGCCATGAAGATGGAGCACACGATTGTCGCGCCGGCCAGCGGCACGGTGGGCGAGATCCTGTTCAACGTAGGCGATCAGGTCACCGATGGCGCCCAGCTACTGGTGATGGAAGTGCAGCCCGCGAAATGACGCCTCGCGTCATTTCGTCTTGAACTGTCCCAGCAGTGTTTCTTCCGTTTCCGTTTTCACGAGAATCTCCACGCGCCGGTTCAACGCACGCCCTTCGGGCGTGTCGTTGGTCGCGATCGGTTGCAAAAACGCGATCCCTTTTGTCTTGATGCGCGCAGCGGGAACGCCGCGTGCGACTAGCGCATCGCCCACGGCGTTTGCGCGTGCCGTGGACAGTGCCTGGTTGTAGTCGAACGGGCCGACGTTGTCTGTGTGTCCCTCGACCATGATCGGCCGCGTGCTGCGCTTGAGCAGCACGGCAGCACGATTGAGCACGGCGATGCTTTCCGGGCGCATGGAGGCTTCGTCGAAGTCGAACAGCGCCGATTCCTGGACGCGCAGTTCCACGCCGTCCCGGACCGGATGGACGACGATGCCGACCTTCTGGTTGAGCGCTTCTTCCTTCGACCTGTTCAGGCCGGACGCGCAGCCGGCTAGCAAGACCGTGGTCGCGCACGCGTTGACAATGGTTTGAAAGGCTTTCACTACATGTCTCTTGAACGGTTGCCGGGGCGAGGGAAACGATTATAGGGAAACGAAAACTGCCAAGTGTGAAATTAGAACAACATCGGGGAAAGCCGGTTGAAAGCGCTGGCCTTGATTCTGGCCGATCCCGGCCCGACTTACAATGCAGCGCTGACAATCGGTCGGAAGACTCAGGTCAAGACTGGTTAAGGTTCGTTAAGACTTGATAAGAATCAGGTCACAATCAGGCTTTAGAGCTTTCACTTAAAGAACAAATAACGGGGGCGTTCCCTATGATTCCACGCGATCAAATCTCTGCGGACGAAAAGGATCGCACGAGGCGTTTGCAACGAACCGCGTCGGGGTGTCTGTACGCGGTGCTCGTCGCCGTTGCGCTCTGGATGATCCGCGACTTCATTCCAGCGGTGGTGTGGGCGGCGGTCATCGCCATTGCGTTGTGGCCGTTACTGACCTGGCTCGAACAACAGCCGATGTTCAGGCAGCGCAGCATGCGGCTCGCGGTCAGCTTGACCGTGGTGATCGGGCTGGTATTCGTCGTGCCGTTCGTCGTGGTCGCGGCGCAGGCGGGCAGCGAAGCCACCGACCTGGTTCGCTGGTTCCACGAATTGCTGCGCACCGGCATTCCCATGCCCGATCTCGTCAACCATCTGCCTATGGGGTCGAGGCAGATAGCGGCGTGGTGGCAGGAAAATCTTGCCACACCGCTCGGGTCTTCACCGGCGGTGAAGAACTTTCATAGCGCGACGGTGGTAGCGATGACGCGGCACTTCGGCGGCCGCCTGGTGCATGGTCTGGTTGTGTTCGGCTTCATGCTTGTCACGCTGTTTTTCGTGTTCAAGGCGGGGTCGAAACTCGGCGAGCAATTGCTTGAAGCTTCGCGGCGCGGGTTCGGTTCCGAAGGGGCTGCACTAGCGCGGCGCATGACCGAATCGGTTCGCAGCACGGTAACGGGGCTGGTCGTGGTGGGTCTGGGCGAGGGGGCGTTGCTTGGCGTAGCCTATCTCGTGACCGGCGTGCCGCATGCCACGTTGCTCGGCATGCTGACCGCCATCGCCGCAATGCTGCCGTTCTGCGCTCCGATCGTGTTCATCGGCGCGGCATTGTGGCTGTTTTTCCAGGGCGCGACGGCGGCGGCGATCAGCGTGGTGGTGTTCGGATGTGTCGTCGTGTTCGTGGCCGAGCATTTGGTGCGGCCGGTGCTGATCGGCGGCGCGGCGAGATTGCCGTTTTTGCTGGTGCTGTTTGGGATTCTGGGTGGGGCGGAAACGTTCGGGTTGGTAGGGTTGTTTATCGGGCCGGCGTTGATGACGATTCTGGTCGTGCTGTGGAATGATTGGGTGCATTGAGCTAAGAGACGGGCACGCGTCGATCCGGGTAATGCATATGATAAGGCTGTTCCAGCTCGCGTTGGAACAGCCTTTCTTTCATCATCCGCTTGCGCGTCTTCCTTCAATGCTTGGTCAAATCACATACAAATCAACATATTCATTGACCGGCATTGCTTCGAGCGTTGCCTG
>NZ_JALPRJ010000013.1 GCF_030464885.1 Caballeronia sp. SEWSISQ10-4 2
AGGCTAAGCATTAAACACACACGGATTCGACCTCAAACTTTGTGACACAGTAAGACTAATGATCTGTAGTTCAAGCCGGATCGTGTTCTCGGCACGGCCGACCGCGCGCCGTTCATCTCGATACTTTGCGAAGTCAACCCCACGCAAGCTGGCAAGAGTTCGATAGGTCAGATCTTTTTCCAACCAGCGGTTGATCCGACAGTTCTCTTGGTACGGATGCCGTTTCTCGGGGAGGATGTCCCGCCGATATCGTTCAAGCGCTTCGCGCAATGTAGTTCGTTCGGATTCTGTACGATCGACGTGAACGCCGGAGTCGATATCGCCTTCGATGCGCCGCGCCCACTGCTGGGCCTGCTGCTTGGTGTCGAAGGTCCGATAGGTCGGCTTGTACCCGCGTCGACGGATCTCGGCGCGCCAGTAGGCGCCACGTTGATTGATATATGCCATTTCAAGTCCCAGATAGATCGTTGAGTGAACGCTTGGTCTGGATTCTCGAGCTCTGGCAGATTTCCGGCAAAGGCGAGTTTTTGCCGCCGTTACACGCCGCCTACAGGCGAAAAAAAAGCACTAGCGCCGATGCGCAAGTGCTTGATTTTCCTACCCAAAGGTAAGTGGTGGGGCGTGACAGATTCGAACTGTCGACCTACGGATTAAGCAGTGCACAAAAACGCAACGACGAGGCCGATTTTCTAACAGCGTAGGTCAGTCGCAGGAACTTTGTCCCGTAGTCGCACAACTGTGGCGCCAGTCGCACTTACTCTGGCGCCCTACGACTACTCAACATCTCAAACGTCAATATTCCCCGCCCTTAGCGCGTTCGATTCAATAAACGCGCGTCGCGGTTCAACGTCATCACCCATCAACGTCGTAAAGATGCCATCGGCCGCAATCGCGTCTTCGATCTGAACGCGCAACAACCGCCGCACGGTCGGATCCATCGTTGTTTCCCACAGCTGCGACGGGTTCATTTCGCCCAAGCCCTTGTACCGCTGCTTCGTCACGTTACGTTCCGCGTCCGCGATCAACCACTTCATCGCGCTCTTGAAGTCGGTAACCGCCATCGACCGCTCGCCGCGCTTGATCAGCGCCCCTGGCCCGATCAAACCCTTGAACGTATTTGCGGTCGTCTGCAATTGCTTGTAATCCGCGGTCAGCTGGAAGTCTTCATCGATCACTGAAACCTTCACGTTCCCGTGATGCCGGCGATTGATATGCAGCGACCGGACTTCGCGCACCGGGTCATAAGCCGGCTCGACCGTCACCTCCGGCTTCAAAGGATCCGCCCGCAAAGCCGCTTGCAAAGCCGCAGCCGATGCCGCCGCCGCTTCCTCGGTCGACAAATCCAGCACAATGCCGTCCATCACCGCTTCAAGCGCGTTGACGTCGTAGAACCGGCTGACGCGATCCACCACCGCTTGCGCGAGCAAATACGCACGCGCCAGTTCACCCAGCGCGTCACCTGTAATCGGCGTAGCACCTTCAGCCGGGATCAGTTCCGAACCCTGCAATGCCAGCTTCAACATATGCTGGTTCAGCTCGTGCGTGTCCTTGAGATACCGCTCGTCCTTCCCCGCCTTGATCTTGTAAAGCGGCGGTTGCGCGATATAGATAAACCCGCGCTCCACGATCTCCGGCATCTGCCGATAAAAGAACGTCAGCAACAGCGTCCGGATGTGCGCACCGTCCACGTCCGCGTCGGTCATGATGATGATGCGGTGGTAGCGCAGCTTGTCGAGGTTGTAATCGTCCTTGCCAAGCCCGGTCCCGAGCGCCGTCACCAGCGTCACGATCTGCTCCGACGAAATCAGCTTGTCGAAGCGTGCGCGCTCCACGTTCAGCACCTTGCCGCGCAACGGCAAAATGGCCTGGAACTTCCGGTCACGTCCTTGCTTCGCCGAGCCACCTGCCGAGTCGCCCTCGACGATATAAATCTCCGACTTCGCCGGATCCTTCTCCTGGCAATCGGCGAGCTTCCCCGGCAAACCAACGCCGTCGAGCACGCCCTTACGCCGCGTCATTTCACGCGCTTTACGAGCGGCATCGCGAGCTCGCGCTGCATCGATAATCTTATTCGTGATGATCTTCGCGTCGTTCGGTGTTTCCTGCAGAAACTCCTCGAGCGCCTTGGCGACCACGTCTTCAACCGGCGCGCGCACTTCCGACGACACCAGCTTGTCCTTCGTCTGCGAGCTAAATTTAGGCTCCGGCACTTTCACTGACAGCACGCACGACAAACCTTCGCGCATGTCGTCGCCGCTCGTCTCGATCTTCGCTTTCTTCGCGATGTCGTGATCGGTGATGTACTTGTTCAGCACCCGCGTCATGGCCGCGCGCAGGCCGGTCAAGTGCGTGCCGCCGTCGCGTTGCGGAATGTTGTTCGTGAAGCACAGCACGCTTTCGTTGTAGCTGTCGTTCCACTGCATGGCCACTTCGACGGTGACGTTGTCCTTCTCGCCAATCGCGTGAAACACGTTCGGATGCAGCACTTGCTTCGCTTTGTTGATGTATTCGACAAAGCCCTTCACGCCGCCGATAAACGCGAAATCGTCTTCCTTGCCGTCACGCTGATCGGTCAGGCGAATTCGCACGCCGTTATTCAGGAACGACAGTTCGCGCATGCGCTTGGCGAGGATGTCGTAGTGGAATTCCACGTTGCCGAAGATGGTGACGTCGGGCATGAAATGCACTTCGGTGCCGCGGTTTTCGGTGTCTCCAACAACGTGCATGGGCGAGTACGTAATGCCGTCTTCGGTCACGAGCTCGCGGTTCTGCACCACGCCACGATGAAACTCCATGAAGTGCTTCTTGCCGTCGCGGCGCACGGTGAGGCGCAGCCATTCGGACAGGCCGTTCACGCACGACACACCCACGCCGTGCAAGCCGCCGGACACCTTGTAGCTGTTCTGGTCGAACTTGCCGCCGGCATGCAACTCGGTCATGACGATTTCGGCGGCGCTGCGCTTCGGATCGTGCTTGTCGTCAAGCTTCAGGCCCGTCGGCACGCCGCGGCCGTTGTCGGTCACGGAGATGGAGTTATCGGCGTGAATGGTGACGTGGATGTCGTTGCAATGGCCGGCGAGTGCTTCGTCGATGGAATTGTCCAGCACTTCGAAAACGAGGTGGTGCAGACCCGTGCCATCCGACGTATCGCCGATATACATACCCGGCCTCTTGCGGACCGCCTCCAGACCTTCGAGGATCTGAATGGAGGATGCGCCATAAGCGTTGTCGGGTTGCGAAATTGGGTTTTCAGTCATGGGTTTTTTTCCGGTTCTGCGTCACTACTGGGTCGCTACTGGGTCACTACGGGGTTGCTGCGCGGTCGCTGCGTGGGACTTTTCGAAACACCTTAAAAATGCCAAAGGGGCAATGCGCCCCTTGGAATATTTTTAGTTTTGGCCGCGTCAGATGCGCATCGGCATCACCACATATTTGAATTCGTCGTTCTCGGGAATCGTGATCAAGGCGCTAGAGCTAGCGTCGCCGAGGCTCACTTGCAGCATGTCGATCTTCAGGTTCGCGAGCACGTCGAGCAGATACGTGACGTTGAAACCGATGTCCACGCTGTCGCCTTGATAGGCAATTTCCAGTTCTTCCTGCGCTTCTTCCTGGTCGGCGTTGGTCGACATGATCTTCAACTGGCCCGGCTCGATCAGGCAGCGCACGCCCTTGAACTTGTCCGATGTCAGGATGGCGGCACGCTGCAGCGAACGCTGCAATTCTTCGCGGCCGATCAGGAACGTGTTCTTGTGCGACTTCGGGATCACGCGCTGGAAGTCGGGGAACTTGCCTTCCACCAGCTTCGACACGAGTTCGACCTGGCCGAACGTGAACTTGACCTGGCTTGCTGCAATGTCGATCACGAGCGCGTCGTCGATATCTTCCAGCAAGCGCTGCAATTCCAGGATCGTCTTGCGCGGGATGATGACTTCCTGGCGCGGGAACGACCCTTCGATTTTCATCGATGAAAACGCCAGCCGGTGACCGTCCGTGGCGACCGCCATCAACTGGTCGCCGTCGACTACGAGCAGCATGCCGTTCAGGTAATAGCGGATGTCCTGCTGCGCCATCGCGAAGTGAACCATGCCGAGCAATTGCCGGAACGTCTTTTGCGGAACCGAGAGGCTCGCGCCGAATTCCGTCGCCTGATTGACGGTCGGGAACTCATCGGCAGCAAGCGTCTGCAGCGCAAAGCGGCTCTTGCCGGAGCGCACGGTCAGCTTCTTGTCGGTGAGATCGAGCGAGACTTCGCCCGGCGGCATGGCGCGCAGGATGTCGAGCAGCTTGCGCGCGGCGACGGTGGTGGCAACCTGATCGCTGCCAGTGCCGAAATCGGCACGGGTGGTGATCTGAAGTTCGAGATCGGTCGAGAGGAACGACACGTCGGCGCCAGTCTTGGTGATCAGCAAATTGGCGAGGATCGGCAACGTATGACGGCGTTCGACGATTCCGCTCACGGTTTGCAGCGGCCTTAGGAGATTATCTCGTTCGGTCTTGACCAGTTGCATAGAGTTCCTTCGTTGATGTGACGGCCGTCCGCCGCGTGTGTCACCACTTTTGCCACCGCTTTTTCAGAAGCGTTTGCCACCGCATTGATGAGCTTCGGACGGTCTCGTGTCACGCGCTTGCGGCGATTGCCACTCGCACGTGCCAGGCTTGCGCCAAAACGCCGCCCAAGGCCGCTGGACGGTCAAACCCGTATTGTGCCTCAAAACCTGAGCGCTCCCTGAAAATGGGGGCAATTTCGTCAATAAACAGGCCCGCTTTTTGACGCTTTTTTCGCGCTTTTCAGCGAAGCCCGTCAACCCGCGGGGACACGGTCCCGATACCGCGTTCTGAGTGCGCTCGCCCGCGGCTCCGCGATGCCGGCAAGCCCGCGCTCAACACGACTTACAGCCTTGTTACCTACCCCTTCAGCGTTTGTTCAAGCACGTGCAGTTCGTGATTCAACTGGGCGTCCGTGCCGCGTTCCGCCGAGATTTTCCGCACGGCATGCAGCACCGTCGTGTGGTCGCGCCCGCCGAACAACTCGCCGATTTCCGGCAGGCTTTTCTGTGTGAGCTCCTTCGCGAGATACATCGCGATCTGACGCGGCCGCGCGATGTTCGCCGGACGCTTCTTGGAATACATGTCGGCGACCTTGATGTTGTAGAAGTCCGCCGCCGTCTTCTGGATGTTTTCCACGGAAATCTGCCGGTTCTGCACCGTCAGCAGATCTTTCAGCGCTTCCTTGGTCAGCTCGATGGAGATCTCGCGCCCGTGGAACCGGGAAAAAGCGAGGATCTTGCGCAACGCGCCTTCGAGTTCACGCACGTTGGAACGCAGATGCTTCGCCACAAAAAACGCCACATCCTCCGACAAACTCACGCCTTCCGATTGCGCCTTGCGCATCAGGATGGCGACGCGCATCTCCAGTTCCGGAGGCTCGATCGCGACTGTCAGGCCGGAGTCGAAACGCGAAATCAGCCGGTCGTCGATACCCGAAATTTCCTTCGGATACGTGTCACTGGTGATGATGACCTGCGCCTTGTTCGCTACCAGCGCCTCGAACGCGTAGAAAAACTCTTCCTGCGTACGCGATTTGCCCGAGAAGAACTGGATATCGTCGATCAGCAGCAGGTCGAGCGAGTGGTAGTAGCGCTTGAAGTCGTCGAAGGCCTTGCGTTGATACGCCTTCACCACGTCCGACACGTATTGCTCCGCGTGGATGTAGCGAATGCGCGCGCCGGCCTTGTCCTGCAGCAACTGGTTGCCGATAGCGTGAATCAGGTGCGTCTTGCCCAGGCCCACGCCGCCGTATAAAAAGAGCGGGTTGTACGAAATGCCAGGGTTATCGGCGACCTGGATCGCGGCTGCGCGGGCCAGCTGATTCGCCTTGCCGGTCACGAAGTTGTCGAAGGTGAGAACGGGATTGAGCTTCGAGCGCTCGTACGCCGAGTCGCTTTCCCCATTCGACGACGCCGTGCCGCCCGGGCGCCATGTCCGGCGCGCAACGGCGGCTTCGTTGGCGTCAAGGCTCGGCAGGTCGAGATCGCCGTTATCGGCCTGGTCGTTGTGTTGCAAGGATTGCGCGTGCTGCGCAGCTTCGGCGGCGAGCGCGTTGATGTGAGCGCTCGCGTTCGCGTGGCCGCCATTGCTTCTTTCAGCGGGTACGGGCAGCGGACGCTGGATTGACGGGGAAGCTGGCGCTCCAGACGGCATGGATGCTGCCGACGGCGCAGCCACTCCGCCCATCGCTTTGCGTGCGGTGGCTTTTGGGTCCAGAACAAATTGGATATCGACAGGCGCGTGCCAGAAATCGCGGGCCAGATCCGCGATACGGCCGGAAAACTGGCTCTTCACCCAGTCGAGCTTGAACCGGTTGGGCGCAGCGATGCGCAGCGTGCTCGCATCGGCATCGAAGTCGACCAAGGCC
The DNA here is from genome assembly GCF_030464885.1 of Caballeronia sp. SEWSISQ10-4 2. Lineage (GTDB taxonomy): Bacteria > Pseudomonadota > Gammaproteobacteria > Burkholderiales > Burkholderiaceae > Caballeronia. The sequence continues at coordinate 6,416 of NZ_JALPRJ010000013.1, forward strand.
AGCGGTTTAATCCATGTCACGTACTGCTGCGGCGTAAGTTCGCGCTCCAGCAATGCGGAACAGTGTTGCCAAAAATCGTTCATCGAATGCAGTCGTTAGGGTTTACCGCGAGTCCTGCCGCCGCCCTCGCCGTCACTTGGCGACGAGGCCCGGTGCGCGCGGGCAAGCGTGCCCCGAAGCCTTGTCCAGCCTGGCTTTGCAGGCGGCACAGCGGACCGGGACAACGTGCGGTTACGTCGGATTGAGGGGAGATTCTAACGCCAAATGCAACCTCGGAGCGAGTTATCCACAGGGACGGACCATGTTGCGTATCGAACAATGTTGCCTGTGGACTTCTCGGTAAACCGCTCGTCATGCCTCGTAACCTATTGACGGTCAATAGGAAAACGGTTTAAATAGCGGGTTCCGCAAAACCCGAATTCCTGTACCACCGGCCGGTGCGTCGCCTTTTTACGTCGCTTACGTCTGGCCGGCGGTCCGTTTTTACCCAAGTGAGACCAACATGAAACGCACTTATCAACCTTCCGTCACCCGTCGCAAGCGCACCCACGGCTTTCGCGTCCGCATGAAGACGGCCGGTGGCCGCAAGGTGATCAACGCACGTCGCGCGAAGGGTCGCAAGCGCCTGGCAGTTTAAGGTCGCTTTTGACGGCGCACCCCGGCACTCGCCCAGACGCGTGCGACGGCCAGGTGCGCAGCACGACAAGCTCCGGACAGGAAATCGGTCAGTTGCAAGCACGTGCCGCGTTCCCCAAGGCCGCAAGGCTGCTGAAAACGGATGAATATTCATCCGTTTTTCGTTTGCGCCCTTGGCGCCGGTCTCCGCACTTCGTTCTGTACGGCAAGCCGACAGGCAATGAGGCGCGGCTGGGGCTGGTTATCGGCAAGAAGTTTGCGCCGCGTGCAGTCACGCGTAATCTGATAAAGCGGCTCGCTCGCGAAGCTTTCCGGCTTCGGCGCGCGGAGCTTGGCGGCTGGGACATCTTGCTGCGGCTGCATGCGAAAATTGACCGCAAGGCCATGCCGAGCGCGAAATCGCCGCCGCTGCGCACGTTGTTTCGCGAGGAGATCGACGGCCTGCTCGACCGTGCCGTGCGCGAAGCCGCGCGGCGCATGGGGGAGCCGGGTGCATCGACTATCGTCAACGACCCACCCGCGCCTGCGGGCTCATGAGCCGCTTCAGGCGCACACCGGCTTGGTCCGGCGTCGACCCGAGCGCGAATTCTATGCAGACGGCACGAATTGCAGAAACGGCGTTGATCGCCTTATTACGCTTCTACAAGGTTGCGGTGAGCCCCATGCTCGGCAACCGGTGCCGCTTTTACCCATCGTGTTCTGACTACGCGCGCGAAGCAATCCAGTATCATGGCGCCGCGCGTGGCTCATTCCTCGCAGCAAAACGTCTGTGCCGCTGCCATCCGTTTTCGGCTGGCGGCATCGATCTGGTCCCCGTGCCTCCGTCCGCCGCCGGCTGCGTTCAGCAGGATGGCGCGTCAGCGGCCGACCCAGTCGACGACTCTGCCCCGAGCTCATCGAATTCGCCAGATCCATCTTCGTCGGATCCGGCAAATTCAGTGAGTTCAAACCCCCACGGCGCCAATAACGCGCTCTTCGATCGACACTGAGACAACGCATGGATATCAAACGTACCGTCCTATGGGTCATCTTTTTCATGTCGGCTGTCATGCTGTTCGACAACTGGCAACGTGACCATGGGCGCCCGTCGATGTTCTTCCCGAGCGCCGTCCCGACCAAGACAGTCGGCACCGCTGCACCGGGAACCACGACACCGGGCACGCAAGCCGCCGATTTGCCGGCCACCCCTGGCGTACCCGGCGCACCGGTCGCGCCCGGTTCGAACCCACCCGCGTCTGCCGCCGCCGACCAGCTCGTGAATTTCTCCACGGACGTCTACTCCGGCCAGATCGACACCCGCGGTGGAACGCTGTCGAAGCTGTCGCTCATGAAAGAAGGCGACGGCAAGCAGCCGGATCTGTACATCACGCTCTTCGATCACACCCCGACTCACACGTATCTCGCGCGCACGGGCCTGCTCGGTGGCGATTTCCCGAACCACAACGACGTGTTCACGCTCGTACCGGGCAGCCAGACGTCGATGGGTGACGGCAAGACGCTGTCGATCTCGTTCGAATCGCCGGTCAAGGGTGGCGTGAAGGTCATCAAGACCTACACGTTCACGCGCGGCAGCTACGTGATCAACGTCGATACGAAGGTGCAGAACGTCGGCGCCACGCCGGTCACGCCGCGCCTCTATATGGAGCTCGTGCGCGACAACACACCGGTGGAAACGCCGCGCTTCTCGCACACGTTCATCGGGCCGGCTGTTTATACGGACCAGCATCACTTCCAGAAGATCGATTTCAGCGATATCGACAAGGACAAGGCCACGTTCGCCCCCTCTGCCGATAACGGCTGGATCGCGATGGTGCAGCATTACTTCGCGTCGGCGTGGATTCCGCAGCAGGGCGTGAAGCGCGATATCTACGTGCAGAAGATCGATCCGACGCTGTATCGCGTGGGCGTGCAGCAGCCGTTGCAGACCATCGCGCCGGGACAGACTGTCGACGTGCAAGCGCGGCTCTTCGCCGGTCCTGAGGAAGAGCGGATGCTGGAAGGCGTCGCGCCGGGTCTGGAGCTGGTGAAGGACTACGGCATGGTGACGATCATCGCGAAGCCGCTGTTCTGGCTGCTCGAGAAGATCCATAGCTATGTCGGCAACTGGGGTTGGGCGATTATCCTGCTCACGCTGTTGATCAAGGCTGTGTTCTTCCCGCTGTCGGCGGCAAGCTACAAGTCGATGGCGCGCATGAAGACCATCACGCCGCGCATGACGCAATTGCGTGAACGGTATAAGGGCGATCCGCAGAAGATGAATGCGGAATTGATGGCGCTCTATAAAACCGAGAAGGTGAATCCGTTCGGCGGGTGTTTGCCAGTCGTCGTGCAGATTCCGGTGTTTATCTCGTTGTATTGGGTGTTGCTCTCGTCGGTGGAAATGCGCGGTGCGCCATGGGTCTTGTGGATTCACGACCTGTCCCAGGCCGATCCGTTCTACATTTTGCCGGTGCTGATGGCCGTTTCCATGTTCCTGCAAACGCGGTTGAATCCCACGCCGCCGGATCCGGTTCAGGCCAAGATGATGATGTTCATGCCGCTGGCTTTCTCGGTCATGTTCTTCTTCTTCCCGTCAGGACTGGTGCTGTATTACGTCGTGAATAACGTCCTTTCCATCGCGCAGCAGTATTACATTACGCGGATGATGGGACAGAAGAAGGTTGCTAAGGCTTAGGTTTTTGGTGGTTTAGTTTGAAAACGCCCGGCTTATGCCGGGCGTTTTTGTTTCCGTGACGGCATTATGGCGGAGTTGCCCTTTGAGGCTTTCGCAGCCGTATGCATCGGGCGGTACATGCCGGCGCGAATCGCCGCAGAACGGCAGCGGGTGCGGCTCTCCCTTCGGCAGTTGACCGCGCCCGCTTTTCAACATAGAACGTTAATCATGCATTCGAGTGACTAACGGACTATTCACATAGTTTCGTAGTTGGCATGCTTCGTGATTAGGGTGCTACATGGATGAGGTTGCCTACAGCCGGGAGTTGCTTCAAGCCAAGCTCCTTATCGAGCTCATGAGCCAAGCGATTCAGAACGAGCTTGTGCTCAAAAGGGCGGCTTGGCCATGCGCGCTGTGCTCGGGAGCACCCGGTATACGGCCGACATTGACCTGGACGCGGTGATGCCGGCCTCCGTCAGCCGAATTCAGGGAATCGTTCGCCGCTCCATTGACAGAGTGGTCAAACAGCATGGGCTAATTGAGGACCCTCAGGTTTCCGAGCCCAAGCAGACAGAGACAACCTTACGGTGGAAGATCAATGGCCGCGCGCCGGGAACAGCACGCCCAATTTCCTTGACGGTCGAAGTATCCCGCCGCGAATGGGTTGCACCATTTCGCACGGAACAGCTTGAGTTGAACAAGGAATTCGCTGGGGGTGCGGCGCGAGGACGCGTGCTGACGCTCGACGCGCAGGCCCTGTATGCAAGGTGCTCGCTCTGACGGACCCCAAGCGCGATGCGCCGCGTGACCTCTTCGACTTGAGTGTGTTGCTCGAGACAGAGCTCGAGGCCCCGGCTCAGCTGCTGGCCAGTCAATCTCCGGAGCGGCTCGAGCAGGCGCTCACCGAACTGTGGGCAAAAGTTGAAAGCATGGGCTACGAGCGCTTCAAGACGGACGTAGTGCCGTACCTGCCGCCAGAGACCGCAGCAGCGGTGACAGAAGACGCCTACGAAGAAATGCAGGTCAACGTTGGTACGAACGTTGAACAATGGCTAGAGGATGCGCGCGAACTTCAGAAAGAACAGGGGGTTGAGAACGTCAAGCCGGAACGACCGGGAGCCAAATGATGGATACAGGTTTCAACTACGGACCTGCTCGCACCGAATGGAGATACGAACTCCTGGGACTTCTCGAGTCAAACGAAGCACCTCGCGTCTGCACCACGGAAGCGCTGGCGCAACTGGTGCGTCGCGTACGGCCGCGCGCCAACGCCGATACCGTCCACAATGCTATTGGCGGCCTGATGAAGGCGGGTGCCCTGCAAAAGGTGAGTCGCGGGCTCTACTTGAATCGTCGCAGTCGGCCTGCTGTCGAAGTAGCCGAAGCTGCACAGCACATTCGACAAGGCGCTGTTGTCTCACTCGAATCGGTGCTTGGAGAGTGTGGCTTTCTAAATAACCCGCCAGCTATCGTGACGGCTGTGGTGCCGCAACGCCCGGACTCCGTTCCCCGTGTCGGTTCGGTCAAGACCAGCGGCGGACAGGTCCTTCGGTTCAATGCCCTGCCGCCTCGATTCTTCCCATCCTCCCAAGAGGAGGTGCGCCTACTGCTTCAAGCCGGCCGCCACTGTCCGATGGTTAGACCCGAGGTGGCAGCTTTGCACTGGCTGCATCTGGCTTTGTCGCCCCGCAGCTCGATGCGGATGCCGCCGCAGGATGTGGATTTCAGTGTTTTGGACGCGGAGCTTCTCAAGAACCTCGCATGGCGCTGGGAGCTCTCACGTGCGCTCGAGGATTGGAAGGAGCAGATTGAGCTGGCTGGCGACATTCAAGAGCCCTCTCAGCCAACCGCTCCGGTCTCAGAAGCGCATCGGCAGCGCGGCCTTGCAGCGCGTCAGCGGCTCATGGCAAGGCGAAAACTCAACACTACCTGAGCTCCCAGATGTATGAGCGCTGACACGACGCACCAGTTCGGCTTGATTGCGCCGCGCCGCGAAGAAGCTGTCGAGTTCAGGCGGCGCGCGTAGCCAAGGCCAGTCAAGGGGCAACTCCGTCATAATGGCGTTCCGCGAGCGCGTTTGGATACGCGTGTTAGCGTTTCCCGCCCGCCCCATAAAACTGGTCGACCAGTTCCTCGAGCAAATACCGGTGATGCGGCGAAAGCGCTTCAATCTTCGAAGCCAGTTCGATCGTCTCCTCGGACGCCGGATACTTCTCGTCATGCACGATCGGCTTCGGCGCGTTGTGCGGATTCCCGCTCGGCGGCGGGCCATAATGCAGCCAGTGCTGCTCGACCTTGAACCATTCGGCGAGCGTCGCCAGTTTGTCCGTCGTGGGAATCGAACGCGCGGTCAGCCACTTATGCGTGGTTTGCGCAGACACGGGTTCGCCGTGATATCGCAAATTGAAATGCAAAGCAAGGTCGGTTGCGCCGCGCATTTTCTCGGGCGCGCGCGTCATTGAAAATTTGAGCCGATCCGAAAAATCGGTTTTCTCTTGGGGTGTTGGCATAGGTCGCGATGGTGCGAGGCAAACGCAGCGGCCAAGTCAACCGCCTACGCTAGATATGGCGCAGCTTCCTCATTTTTAGCGTGTTCAGGAAAAAGAACAGGCGAATGCCGCATCGATCGGATAATACGCGTAAACCTCATTGCGACAACATTTGCGCACAATGAAACGATCGGCTCAACAGGCACTCCTACGATTCATCATATCCCACATAAGATAAATTAAGAATCGTCCTATCGCATCGTGCGGCGCAGCGAAACGAAAGCGCCGCGCTACAATGCCGCCACTCGAATTCACCAGCGTTGCGCTCGAAAAACCATGTTCAACAACGACTCCGATCCGATCGTCGCGATTGCCACTGCGCCGGGGCGCGGGGGTATCGGCGTGATCCGGCTGTCGTTCGGGCGGGCGGGCGAAGCGGCGGCGAAACACGCGATGCTCACGCTGTGCGGCCAGTTGCTCGATGCGCGGCATGCGAGCTACGTGCCGTTCATCGATGCACGCGGTGAAGCGCTCGATCGCGGTATCGCGATGTATTTCCCCGCGCCGAATTCCTACACCGGCGAACACGTGCTCGAGTTGCAGGGACACGGTGGCCCGATCGTGCTGCAACTGCTGTTACAGCGTGCGATCGATACCGGTCGTGAATTCGGTTTGCGGCTGGCCGAACCGGGCGAATTCACGCGTCGCGCCTTCCTGAACGACAAGCTCGATCTGGCTCAGGCCGAAGCCGTCGCCGACTTGATCGAGGCCAGCACGGAAGCAGCGGCGCGCTCAGCGGGCCGCTCACTCGATGGCGCTTTTTCGCGCGAAATCCACGCGCTCGTCGAGGACGTGATCACGTTGCGCATGCTGGTTGAAGCGACGCTCGATTTCCCCGAAGAAGAGATCGATTTCCTGGAGGCCGCCGATGCCCGCGGCAAGCTCACGCGCATCCGCGCACGGCTGGACAAAGTGCTAGCCGATGCCCGTCAGGGCGCGCTATTGCGCGAGGGCCTGTCGGTCGTGCTCGCGGGGCAGCCGAACGTGGGCAAATCGTCGTTGCTAAACGCGCTGGCCGGCGCGGAACTCGCTATCGTCACGCCGATCGCCGGCACCACGCGCGACAAGGTTACGCAGACCATTCAGATCGAAGGTATTCCGCTACATGTCATCGATACCGCCGGGCTGCGCGAAACGCAGGATGAGGTGGAGCGGATTGGTATCGAGCGGACGTGGGGTGAAATCGGCCGCGCGGATGTCGTGCTGCATCTGCTCGATGCACGCGAGGCGTTGAGTGCCGACGATGTCGCCATCGCCGCGCGTTTCCCGGCGGGTGTGCCGGTCGTGCGGGTGCTGAACAAGGCGGATCTGGCGGGCGTGGAGGCATCGGCGGAAATGGCCGGCGATGACGTGCGCGAAGTGCGTTTATCGGCGAAAACGGGCGACGGCATCGCGTTGTTGCGTAGCGAGTTGCTGCAGATTGCCGGCTGGCAGGCGGGCGCCGAAAGCATTTACCTGGCGCGCGAGCGGCATTTGATCGCGCTGCGTGCGGCGCGCGAGCACCTTGCAACCGCCGCCGATCACGCGGACCAGAATTCACAGGCACTCGATTTGTTCGCCGAAGAGTTACGGCTCGCGCAGGATCAGTTGAATTCGATCACCGGGGAGTTTAGTTCCGATGATCTTTTGGGCGTGATTTTCAGCCGGTTTTGTATTGGAAAGTAGTGCGGTGCTCAAGGACGTCTACTGATGTCTAACGAATAGCGTAATTCCTTGTGGCACGGGGAACACAGCGTCTAAGGTTGCCCAATCGCGTCTATTAACATCCAGCAAATGAAGGTACACAGTTCGGTACACACAGTCGTTGTGTCCCATTCCTTGCGTACCGATCGATGCCAAAAACCGCCACACCGCTGAATGACACCCGCATCAAAGCCCTGAAACCGAAGGCGGCGCGTTATCGCGTTTCCGACGGCGGCGGCTTAGTGCTGGAGATCATGGCATCGGGGTCGAAGGTGTGGCGCTACCGGTATTCGCTGCATGGTGAGCGTCAGCCGATGGTGACTATCGGCGATTACCCGGCGATAGGATTGCAGGATGCCCGCGAGAAGGCCCGCAAGTATGCAGAGATCGTCGCCAAGGGCGTTTCACCAATCGCAGATGCCAGGAAAGATCGTGGCGCGGTGAAGCGTTTCGATACGCTGAAGGCATTCGGCGACGAATGGTACACAGCTCAGGTTGAGCCGATGTCGACTGAGTACCAACGAACGATCAAGCGCGCGCTCGAAAAGGATGTGTACCCGGCGATCGGCAATAAATCGCTACCCGACGTCACCCCGGGCGACGTTCTCGCCATTTGTGATCGCATTAAGGCCCGCGGCGCCCCAAAAATGGCGCTGTCGACGCGAAACGTTATTAAGCGCCTGTTCGAATACGCAATCGCACGCCAGCTTGCTACCAGCAACCCGGCTCACGCCGTGGTCGCCCGCTTTATAGCCACCCAAGACAGCCGCACCCGCGTGCTCGCGCCTGACGAGATCGGCGTGGTGCTTCGCGCCGTCTATGCGTCGGACATCCGGCGGCCACTGAAGCTCGCCCTTCACTTGCTAGTGCTCACCATGGTGCGCAAAGCCGAGCTGACGGAAGCGACGTGGGCCGAATTCGATCTTGACGCAGGTGTGTGGAAAATTTCCGCCGGCCGCATGAAGAAGGAAAAGGAGCACTGGGTTTATCTGTCGACCCAAGCGGTTTCCATGTTGCGCGAGTTGCACGAATTGACCGGCGGCGGCGATTACCTCTTTCCCTCCTCGCGCGGTGCCGGTGACCGGCCAATTTCGAAGAGCACATTGAACCAGGCCGTCCGCGCGCTCGCTATCGACGTTCAGCATTTCGTTCAGCACGACTTCCGCCGCACCGCATCGACGCATTTGCACGAGATGGGAATGTCGTCCGACGCGATCGAGAAAGCGCTCGCCCATACGATCAAGGGCATCAAGGGCGTTTACAACCGGGCGGAATATGCCGACGAGCGCATAAAAATCCTTCAGCTCTGGTCCGATTTCGTGGAATCGCAGATCGAGGGAAAGCGCAAAGTCGTGCTGGGGAATTTTGGCAAGACGGCGGCATAGATTGCATGACCGCCGCCTGACGGTATCAGGCAGAGCGGTGCCGGAAGGTGTTACAGCACCGACCGGCACCTAACCACGTAGACCTGGAAAGGAGGCCGCGATGGCTGAGCAAGAGTGTAATTCGAGTAAAGCATCGAGCACAGAAGAAGTTGCCGCAAGTGTGGCGAACAGGATGGAAGCGATCGTCCTGTCGTGCTGCGCGATGGACAACTTGTGCGTACAAGATATCGCACTCGGGAAGAGTGACGAGTCGATGCTGGTAATCATGAGAGATTTTCTAAGATCCACCGCCCGGGATGCGGAGAACTGTGCACCAGCAGTTGCGCTCTCCGGCGGAGTAAGCAAGATCGGTTATTTCGCGGATCACTTCGGCGAGATCTGACCGATCAAAGAGCGGCGATCAAGGTGTTCGAGCACCGAGACCGCCTGACCACAACGCGGCCGCCGGTACCATAGCCCAGTCCCTCAGTCGCGTGCAGATGCGACAGATTAAATTCGGTCGTGTCCTGGATCGCCAGCACCACAGGTACCTGCCTCATGCGATCCAGCGTTTGCGCAATGTGCGGCGCCAAAATGCCGTCGGTATCGATCTGTGTATTGTCAAAGAACCGGTACGCGGCCTTCAACTCGGCGGGCTTGAGCGACTGTGGAAACGACCCTTGCGGACTGCAGGCAAGCCGGCGCGCCAACGCAACCAGGCGCTGCGCCAGACGCGCGTCGCCCAGATTCGCCTCGCCGAACTCAGTGCTTGCCCAGTCGTCCGTGTCGTTCTCGTCGACCAATCTCGAATGCCGCTGCAAACAGGATGGGCCGAAGTTAACATCGGTTCCGCCCGTTTACAAGCGAAAACACACACCGCCCCCTGCAGACTTGTGGGTAATCCTGAGCCCTTTAGGGGGTGTGCAGCTTGTGCGTGTGCGTGAAAAAGGCCGCGTCAGGAGTGATTGCGAGCAATTCATGGAGGGATTTATGCCGAATGAAAACGTCTTCCGAGTCGGTGATCTCCGGCGAGCGTTAAACGGGATTTCCGATGATGCAATTGTCATGGTGCGGATTGATCACGACAGCGGCTTCACCCCTGGCAACGAAGGATATGAACCGGCATGGGGCGATGTCTTCCATTGCCCCGACGACAACAGTTTGAATATCGAGTGACGGAGGAATCAATGATTGATGCACTGGTAGGCGGGAAGCTTTTCAAGGTGGCCGAGGAACGGCGTGCGGCATCTGGGAAAACCTTTGTCACGGCGAACGTCCGCGCGGCAGATGGTGAAGGCGAGGGAATGTTTGTGAACGTGGTCGCATTTAGCGATTCGGCGAAGGCCGCCCTTCTCGCGCTAGATGATGGCGACAGCCTGTCGCTTGCTGGAACGCTCAAGATCGCCACGTACGAGGCTCGTGATGGCTCGGTGAAACCGAAGGTCAACATGGTCGCTCACGGCGTCCTGACGGCCTATCACGTGAGCCGCAAGCGCAAGGCGATAGTCGATGCGTCGACGCCAGCCAGGGAAGGCGGCGTGTCGCGCGAGCCGGCGATGGCTGACGACGATTTGTCTTTCTGAGGAATCGATGACCACCACTATCGCGCGCACGCGCGCGAGGGGATGCAACCACCAACCAAAACCAATAAGGAGCATGAGATGACCCTTCCATCCAGCGGTGCTATTTCCATGTCGCAGATAGCCAACGAGGTTGGCCTGTCTCTTCCAGTTTCCATCAATCATCCGTGGCTGCTTTTGCTGGCCGGGAAGGCGGGATTTCCCGTTAGCTTCAGCGATTTCTACGGAAGGACGGGCCGATTCGATGCGAATCTGCTAGGCCAGACTTTTGGCAACGGCGACATTTTCGTTAGATTGGGGAATACGCCGTTTTTTGGCGGCGCTTTATTCGGAATGGACGCCGGGTTTCCAGATAGCGGGCATTCGCAACTCCTCTTTTCAAGTGCGCCGAACTGGCCCGGAAACCTCCTATTCAAAAACAACACGACCGGCGTCGGCGTCGTCTTATCGAAATCCAATTCGACCACCTGGCTAGCAGCGAGTAATCCGGCCAATCTCATCAGAACCGGCATAACCGACAGCTTTACTGTCGTGCCTTCCAATTGACAACAGCGGGTTGGTGCCGCCCACCGGCCTGCCACGCCTTTACTAAAGTAGAGATAAATAGAAAAGCACGCTGCCTGAGAACAGACCAAAAACAGGCGGCGCGCTCTCGCTGGTAACAGCGAAGAAACAGCGAGCGGAATGATTTCCGCCCGCAAAAAGGAGTTTCGCAAACCAATACGCGCAAGGCTGCTACCCGAAAGGGCATGGCTTACAGATGGAATCCAACAAACAATTGGCGTCTGTTGGAAAGCGCAGTCCGATACAAGGCCGGTCGCTCATCCTGAGCTTTTACAGGCCATAAAGGACGGCAGGCATTCCGTTCGCAGCCTTGTAACTGTTTCTGAACACTCCACGCCGCGCGGAGGCAGGCCGGACGGGGTAATGCTGCGGATGGCATCGGGAATTTCTGAACGCTTTTCGCGCCATAAAACCCGCGCGGGAGTGGTGGTCAGCTCTGCTTCTTTCTGCGAAATCCGCGCCACACCCATCCGATGGCCAGGAATAGCGCTCCGACCGTCCCGCTCGCCCAAACTACCGTCGAGAACGCCCTGCTAGCAGCGTCTCCCTTTGCTGTCGTGATTGCATCGTCGCGCTGCTGGGCTTGTTGCTTGACGTACTGGTCTCGGGGTTCGGCAGCGTAATCGCAAGCGTGTTCAAATATCTGAGCCAGCGAATCAGATGCTTCGTGCGGTGATGCCGGCGCGGGTGGCGTCCGGCGGCAACTGTCGTAGTTATCGAGCGTGCCTTTATAGGCGTCGTTCGCTTGCTGCTCCGCATAGCGTATATTGTCCACATAGACCAACCCTGCCAACGCGCTAGCCGCCACCGTCAGTACCGCCCAAATACGAGTCCAGCCGCCCATGTTGGTCCCCTTCGCGCCATTCGTGTTTTATGCGGATGGTAACGGATGGCGGACGGCTTGAGTCGATAGCGTAGGCGACCTCTCCGACGTTAGAGAAGAGTCATGTAGGGGGCTAGTGCCCTCCGACTTACCGAGACTTCAGAATTCCAGCGAAAAAGCCGATATTGAAGGCTTAGAAGAACGCCGGAACACATGTTAAGCCGGTCGAGACGCCGGCAAATGCTGCGGGGTGATGCGATGCTGAGAATGTCGTGTATGGTCTTTGCGGCTGCACTTGCGTTGCCGCTTACGTCCGAGTCGGCGCCGATTGGCGATTGGATTACTGGCGCGACCGATGATGGACAACTCTTCGCGGGTTCGGTAAACGATAGCGGCGGAACGCTGATGAAAGCGTGCAGACCGTCAGAAGGAGTGTGTTACTGGTATCTCGTGACAGGGACAAGCTGTGAGAAGGGGGTAACCTCGCCAGCCCTGTTTTCTACATCCCTCGGTGCCATTCCTTTTCAGCTCACGTGCGACACGTCGATTACGCAAACTGGCCGGACCATGTTCCGCGCACAAATCGGTGACCCGGACGCGATGGATTCGCTGCTTGACTCCACTATGCCTCTCGGGATAGCCGTCGCTCTTCAGGATGGCAGGTTCGCCGTCTACCGCTTTTCCATGTCGGGAGCCAAGCAGGCAGTTTCAATCTTGATGCAGGGCGCGACCAAGCTTAACAATTCGCATCAGCAAGGCACTCGCGATTCTTCTCTCTAGTCCCTGACAGCGAAGAGTCATATAGCCGACCGCTGAACCGTTTACCGATAACATGACCCATATAGGCTGCAGCGCCCCAGCGGAGAGGAAAATCATGGTGATCACCACAGCAATTGTGGCAGCCGGCGCAGATTTCGCGCTAGACAAGGCGAAGGATGCACTGTTTGATTGGGTCAGAGACAAGGCAATCGGACGGTGGAGCGAGCATCGAGCTCGGCAATTCTTCGATGCTTTCATCGATGAGGTCCGCAAAGAAGATGACGTTCTAACCACGTCCGCGGAGCTGAACGATATGCTTCAGTCAATCGCAAATAATGACGAACAGACAAGCGCTATATTCGACGCGTACCGCCGGGTGGCGCTTTCAGCAAGCAAGGACATCGGCCCGATGGTGATCGGCCTTCTCACCGCTCGCATCGTACTTGAGGGTCGCGCCGCGGACGAGATTGAAGAGATGGTCTTTGAGGGCGCCGAAGTGCTGAACGATCGCGACTTCACGTCGTTGCTGGCGTGGATGCAGAGTTTTGTCCACGACGACAGCAGCTATGGCAGCGAACTGGCCCAGCAACGAGCAGCAGGAATGCCACTTACATCGATTCCTGTGTTGGTCAAGGGTGGTTATCAGCCTCCCGTCACGATCACCCAGACAGGAAGAGCGCCGACGATTTCGTATCAGCCGAGGGTGCCGATGATCAATGATGAAAGCCCGTTGAATCTTTTCAACGAGATCGGTCCATTTGCTCTGAAACTCAGGAATATCGGACTCCTGGAAGAATCGAGCTCTCCGCGCGGTCATCCGCGAAATCCGGACGGCACGCTCTACTATGTCCGCGTGAGTCCGGCTTGCGAACAGTTATACGACCTTGTGGTGCGAGCCAGCGAAGCAGCCGCAATCAAGCGCGGTCCGGGGCAAGATCAGTAAGTCGGTTGCAACGGAGGCCGCGCCGACTCTGAGCTCGAAATGCTGCGTTTCGCGCTCGTCCCTATGCTGATCGGAAGCAGGTCGGTACTATGCGCAGGTCCTTTGCAACATGCTCACTCTCGGCTCAATGCGCCCCGCTGTTCGTCAGCCGGTTTTTCTGCTCAAGTTTGGTAGGGGGAAGCCGATAGGACGGACATGATCGCCGATTTGCGAACGATAAATACAACGGCACGACAATGAGAAACCCCCTAGCAACGCTTGCATTGGTCACTTCGCTCAGTGGCTGCGCGACCTACAGCTTAGACCTCCTTCCCCGTGGGCCTGGCGCAATGGCGCACGGAACGGCTAAGCAGATCGATAAGAGCGTTACGGTGACGATAGGCGATCAGACTTACCAAGGTCACTACGCGTATATGCAGGGCGGCAGCTTCACTCTCGCCACCGGTTTTTCCGGAGGGCAGAACGCGACTGCCACCGGCATGGGGGTAACCGCAGTCGGCAATGGAAACGTACTGGCGCAATCAGCGGACGGCCGCAACCTGCGCTGTGTCTTTTCGTTCAGCGGTTGGAGCCAGCAAGGAACGGGGGGGTGCCTGACCGATAGCGGATCGTTATACGACCTTCAGATAACGCGCTGACCTAATTATGGACGTTGGGGCACATCTACCCTGTGTTGTTCCTCAAGGTTGCATGCGTTGCGATTTCAAACTCCCACAATACAACTCACAAGCTTAAACACGAACCATGCCCGACATCGACATCGCAGATCTCCATCAGAAAGAACTGCTTTACGCTATGGAACGAGCGGAGCGAGAATATAAAAGCTTCTGCGACACCTGGGACGGAATCGACCGAAAAGCGCAGATCACAACCACAATCGCCGGCGCCTTCCTCGCAGCCCTCTTTACTTTCATTCCCAGATTCGACAAGCACGCAGACGTCCTCTTGATTGTCCTCGTCCTCACGGTTATGGCTGTGCTGTTAGTAAGCATAGCGGCGTCATTGTGGGCGCTGTCGGCTCGATCGAGCACGCTCCCGCCCTGCGCTTCGGACTTCTTACCTAAATTACTGACGCGGATCGAGTCGGAAAGCGACATGGCGCAGTTCAAAGAAAAACAACTTGCCATGTATCAGGAATGGGCGGGGGAGTGGCTCGAAGCTAACGCTTCTGTGGATCTCGCGAATCACTCCAAGTCGCGGCCCCTTTGGATGGGCCAAGTCGCACTATTTGTTGCGGCCGTCATGACGGTGTTCATAGGTGCAGTGATGTTGGTTTCTGCGACGAGGGCCGACGCACAACAGACTGGCTCGGAAATATCAGACGGTAAGGCGGACGCGCCCAAAGTTCAGGAATGTCCAGCAATACAAGCCCCGAGCGCGCTGCCCGCTATAACCATAGAGAATTACCTTTCATCGGACGCGGGTGCGTGCTGTCAAGCGTCCACGAAGGCGCACCAAATTAAGCCAAAGCCTCAAACGCCTAAGAATTTGGGATGTCAGCCGGAATGATTATCCTGGGGAAAACGGCTTCTTAAAGACGCCAAACACATCACCGAGTGTGAGGCTATCTAATCAAAGCACGACATGCCGATTTCATAGTACTTTTCGTAGTCTCGCGCCGCAAAAGCGGAGCGTTGGGCGATCTTGAGTTCGCCGAGAAACCGCGGAGCGTCCAATAATTCGATCGGCATGCCACGCGCAGTTGCTAACTCGCTGACCCTGACGCCTCCCCGTTGATAGCGTGAGGTCGTCACAAAAACACCCTTGGTATATCCGCCAATGAGGAGAGCTCCGGCCAAGGAACGTATCTGCTCAGCATTTATCGCATTCTTGTAGCGTTTCACTTGGACACCGATAGTTTCATCCCCTCGTTCGAGAATTACATCGATGCCGCCGTCGCCAGAATAGCTGGTCACTCGCGCGTGAAAACCGCAGTCGCGAAAGACGCTAGCGACGGTCTCCTCAAAAAGACGCGGATGAAGCTCGAAGCGCTTTTCGTATCGGATGGTCAGATAGTCGCGGATATCTTGTAACGGTTGCTCGACGTCAGTGAGATCCAGCTCCTTGAGACTGCCGGCCGCGCCGGTGGTCATGCTGAAACGATGGACGCCGTCGTCGAGAATGTCTGATGAGTCGGGGTCGTAATGAATCGTTGGCTCAAGGTCTTGCTGCTCGACAAGTACAGTCCACCATCCGCAGCCTGCACAGACGGCCGGGGTAACTCCCACCTCGGAGTTAAATGCTTCGAAATCTTTGTAGCGCGGCGGCAAAGCTTGCAAAGTACTTCGACAGAAGAAACATGTCGAGCAATGAGCGATTGCGCCAGCTAGCTCCCACGAAACGTGGCTGTAGTCCCAAATAGACATTCCTGTCCTTTAACTCGATAACAACCCGGCCGGGAATCCATCGGATCGCCCGCACTGTAAATGTCACGAATGCACTTTGGTACTGCCGCCGTCAAACCGCGCGTCACTTTGCGATTACCATCGATGCAGCCATCAAAGAATTGATCAGCACGTCGCCATAGCCCCAGACAAGCGTTCCAAGGACGGTAAGGAATATGGAAATTCGGAATCCATAGGAGTGAAATAGCCGGTATTTCCGCCTCAACGCCTCAAACGGTGCACTCGTGAAGGTGCCGGGCGTTAGCAGGGCTCCTAGGAGGTTGGCTTTATTTTGCGCGAGGAAGGCAAAGACGGTGATCGGCGCGCCAGCCCGCTGCCACCACGAGCCCAATGCTTCGTTGGGCGGTCGGAGAGATCCGAAAAGCGGTAGCAAGGTCGAAAAGATCGCAGCCAACGTAAATGCCACCATGAGCGCGATTGCTCGCTTTACCCTTCGCTCATGGTCGATTAAATAGTCTTCGCTCATAACGCTCGTTGGTTATTGTGAGATTCAGCCAATCATCGACGGAGCGAAACTGATCCCGCCATGACATGCTGCGCCCACCCAGGACGGCGCCAGCAATCGCGTGCCAGTGTGCGCACCGCGGCGCAGGCTGTTCCCACTACCGAGTCAGGCTGTCGTAGGCGAAAAAAATCCCGCCGTTTAACGGGCGGGCTAGGGTGCCGACGCTAAGAAAGTCATCGGCCGCCTCGATCGCGGATGTTCACTTCAAAGGCGCCTGTTTCTTAAGCGAGGGAACGAAGTTGACGCCATCCCGAAGTGCAGATCCAAACACAACCCAGATGCGGGCTTACTTAGAAAAATAATTGTCACTGATGGCGCGGTATATCGCCTGATCTTCTGGCGTCGCTTGGAACGAAGAGTTTCCATGATCGCTTGCTTGGCGGTCCGGGCAGGCGATAGGCGCCGCGACGAGAGACGAATGATCATGGCTGACCGCCACAAGCACCGGCAATTCAAGCTGCCGAAGGCGAGTCTGAGTATTGTTCATTCGATTTCTCCTGTTGAATAAGACCTAACAGTGCCAGCTTTTTGCTGGTCACCTCTGCGACCACTACCTCCTCAAGACGGGGTATCGCCTTGAGGCTCACATGGGTCGAGGGGACGGCCTCTAGCCGGCCAATCAAGTTTAGCATGCCGTGCTTCTTTCGAGACCCACCGTCGAATAGATCAATGAAGCGCCTAGGCGCCACTCCATCGAACTGGAGCAGTCTTACTTTGTCACTGGGATCGGAAGATTCTGTAAGGGCGTCTAGGTGAAGACGGGTCGCCAAGCTTTTCCGATAGGGCTCGATGTAGTGAACTTCCGAAATTCCGGCTGCTACGATGTGCCGAGCGCAAGAGTGGCAAGGATAAGTCGTGACGTACAGCTTTCCGCCGATAATACGATCGCCGGCGACTCGGCTTCCACCAAGTAGCGCATGCATTTCTGCATGAACGGCTCTTGAAAACTCAATGAGATCTTTCACCCGCGAATCATCAATGATCCGCTGGACAGCTTTCTGCTTGTTTTCCGCTGTTACAAGGCCAGCATCTACCAAAGAGTCCACTAGCTTCACTGCAATCGTCTGTTTCTCCTGGTCGTTGTGGCAGCGCGCGCCGGTCTGAGCAAAACATCGTTCATCCAAATAAGATGCGGACAGGGGAAGACGCTTCGTATCGAACGGGGGTTTGCCGTACAAGCCGCCACCGCTTCGCGGCACGTCGTTCCATCCTACTGAGAGCAATTCTCCTGCTGCGGTCGTGACTGCAGCGCCCACCTGCCGAGATAGACATGCGGAGTTTCGTCCCGCCGACGCCGCCGCATACATTGCGGTTTCTTCAGGCGACGGGGTGACGATTGACGTACGAAAAATCAAACTAAAGAATCGTCGAAGCTTTTCGACAAGCTGCCCGATGGCTTTGGGCTCGAATGGCTCAGCTACTGGGTAGTCCACGCGAAGGAAATAGTCGCAACGTGGGAACGTGTCGCGCACCGACTGGCCATGGGAGAACTCTTCCCCTGAATCGGTGTCGACCAAGTTTTTTATTTCATGTGAGCTCAACGCGCCTGGGCGTTCCAGATTTTTCTGCCTTACTTCGAGTGGAGAAAATATTCCGATCGCGAACAGCGCGTCACCGTAGACCAACCTCAGCAAATCTAACTCGGCGCTATTCTTAACAGAGTCGATTACGTGGCATATGCGGTGCGTGCGTATTTTGCGGCCACCGCTAGCATTGGCTTCCTCCGCTCGATCCTTGAATTCTCCGAACGCTTTTCGTCTATCCCCGCTCACCTTCGCAATCGCCATTTTCGCTAAGATATCGTTGCCGAATTCTTCGCGCAGTCGATCACCCTGGCTTATCAATGACTGGATCTCGTGGTAGCACGAGGAGCGATCCATCTTTGACGGGTCGGCATTCAAGCGAATCAATTCGCTTAGACGCAGGTCTACCGTACGATAGCCGTAGTCGCTTAGGGCATTCCCTATTTGCTTCGCGGTCTCGTGGATGGGCGAACCAATAGGCCCACAAAGAGCAATCACGAGTTCCGGTGTGAGGCTGGCGGTAGCTTCAGCGGTGGAATCTACCTTCTCATCGGATTGCGGCTTCGTAGTGCTGTTCGCCGATACGGCGTTCGCAGTGGCTCCTGCCATTAAGTGGGCCTCCCTCGTTTTTTTTATAGTCGTGACGGAGATCGTCAACTATTCAGTCGGTTATTTTTGATCGCCCTCCGCAATTTCCTAGGGATATTGCATGTATCGGAAACGCTTCGCAATTATGGTTTAAGGCATTGTGTTGTAGTTGAACACGTTTTTTGGTACACACTAAGGTACACATTTTCACGAATCTGGAAGCGCGCCCTTTCTTGGAAGGGCTTTGCGCCCTACCAGCCGGTTTTGTATTGGTGCGTGATCGTTTGTGACGAATTCGCCACAGCGTGGAAAGCCAAGAAGACGGACGCGTCGCGGGCACACATGATCGAAATACTCCGGCGTCACGCGACACTCAGATCGTGCTCGGAATCAAAGCGATCGAGAATGGCGAGAAGCGCATCGACCTGGTTCAACTGAGCTTTTGACAAATGGTTTAACCGCATAATCTCGACCAACCGCCGACGCCAATACGGTGGCGTTAAAAGCGGGTTGGCGTAATTCTCGTTACACGATTGCAGCACTGCGGCCCGGATATGTTCGATATCCGTATCGAGTAGAGTCGGCATGCAAGCCTCCCGCGTCTGCGTCAATGCTTTTATTATCCTATGGTAATACAAAAGTGCAATCTATTTCGCTTCCGAGTGATAGCGACCTAAATTTTCCTGGAAGCGATAACCCCTTCGCCGCTCAAATCCGTAATCGCTTTCAAACACGTCAATATCTCGCGGGCGATATTTACCGATTTCAAAGGCCGCGAGCATTTCTGTTCGATGCCGATTTGCCGTTCGGCGCAGCATCGAGCAGATTAGATCGGACTTAGGCTGGATCGGTAGCATCCAGACACCGGAGAGGGTTGATTCGATGGGGGCCCAGCCTGGGTCCTCGCCGGGCCGGACATCAATTTCTTACCCTTACCAGGTTCCAGGCGCTCTATCCGAACCGCTTGGCGGCAACATGTAACAACAAAACGCAGGATAACTGCTGGTAATTTTTTGCAACGTAATCGCCGTTACTCTCTAGCCGATAATTGAGCATCCGTACTGCCTGTTCACGTAGGAGCCTTAGTCGTGCAAGAAATAGCCCCCGCATTAACCGAGCAATCCGCGACTGCATTGCTGCGTCAAATCGAACCTGTTCTCGCGTACGTAATTCGTTGCGCGTACACGGAACAGGTGCCGTTCATCAGCGAAGACGTGATTCAGCTACGACAAAAAATACGCGGATTAATGACGGTTGCACCAGGATCGTCATCGTCTGAGCTTTGAGAGTAAAAACGCGTGCAGCGGTCAGTCGGCAATATCGATATGCGAATATCCCCATCCGGGAAAGGCTGCGTGGCGAAAGTATCGCTTGGCGGAATCGGTGAGCAATACCTGCATCGTCCTGCTATCAAGCAGTCCGCATCAGGGTAACGCTGAAAAAGATTGGTCGCTCCTTGATGTACGATTCCAGAAGAGGAACCGCGCAGGAGCCCAAAATGGCGAATCCGAAGGATCTCGACGACGAGCGGGCAACTCGCTGCCGCAGACAGATAGCTTTGGCCACCATCGCTG
This sequence comes from Caballeronia sp. SEWSISQ10-4 2, assembly GCF_030464885.1. Classification (GTDB taxonomy): domain Bacteria; phylum Pseudomonadota; class Gammaproteobacteria; order Burkholderiales; family Burkholderiaceae; genus Caballeronia. The sequence continues at coordinate 26,565 of NZ_JALPRJ010000013.1, forward strand.
CCGTGATCATTATTGCCGGGTTGTGGCGAACCGCCGCGTGGCTAGGATGGCTTGGTTCGTGAATCTTGCATCCTGTGCAACGCGCGTCATGGCGCCGCTTAAGCGACCTGAGTCAACGTCAGGCCGCTAACACCAGGCGCGCCGCTCATCCCAAGCCCTACACCGCCTTTTTCCACGCTGCCGCGAACACGCCCGCGCCCATCAACAGCGCGCCACCAGTCCGATTCACCGTCCGCTGCACAGCCGGCCGGCGAATCGCACGACGCGCGACCGATGCGAGCATCGCGTATCCAAACGCATTAGCCGCAGCCAGGCCGACGAACGTCGCCTCCATGATCGCAATCTGCGAAATGCTCGCGACATGCGGATTAATGAACTGCGGCAGGAAAGCGATAAAGAAAATGATGCTCTTCGGGTTCAGCGTGGTCACTGCGTACGCATGAGCGACTATCCGCCCTGTGCGCAACTCGGTGGGGGCTTGGACGGCGTCGGTATCCATCACCGGTGCACGCCACAACTTGATGCCCAGGTAGACGAGATATGCCGCGCCCACCCATTTCAACACCATGAACAATTCCGCCGATGCCGCGAGCAATACGCCGAGCCCGAGCATGGAGGCGGTCATCGACGTGAGGTCGCCCAACGCAACGCCAGCGGTTGTCGCGAGCGCATATTTGCGGCCGTGGCCGAGCGCGTACGAGACGACCAGCAACACGGTCGGCCCAGGAATGGCAACGAGGATGGCGGAGGCGATCGCGAATGGCAGCCATTGAGTGAGGGTCATGAGAGCTCCTGTGGGAAGCGTCGATTAATCCACGAAGATGCGCTTCTGACAAGACATCGCGTAAAAAACGATGGAAACCAAGCGCGTAGGCACCGCCACGGAAGAGCGGCCGCGCATACCAGGTATCTGACTCAGAATGACTTTGTCTGCTGAACTGCGTTTATGTATCCGGTTTCTGCGTTCGGCACAAATTCTGCTTAGAATTAAGTCGGCTTTGCCCAGCGATCAGGCCCGGCAATCTCAATGTCTCCTCCCTCATTCGTGAGGTTGAATGCCCGGTTCCGGCGAACCGGGCATCTTTTATTGCCTTTTTGGTTTGCGCTGCATCATTCGTGATTTTTATTAGCATGCCGTACGGTTAAAGCCGCTTAATGCAAAAAATCCATCTGCGACAATCTGTCTTGTTGCGAACGCACACAAGTTGTGCTTGCCTATTGCAAATTCTCGTTTAGGATAAACGCTGCAGATTAATAACTAGTCACTGAATACATAGCTAAATCCCGAGAAATAGTTGCATGGAGGCTATAGATGAAAAAGCGCGCCATTGCTGGTTTCGCGATGATCGGCTTATTCGCCGCGATCACCACGGTTCATGCCCAGGACAAGGTGATCCAACCGCAGCAAACGTTCAGTTTCATGCCTAATTCGTACGGCTGTTTATCGAAGGACAAATTCGATTCCGCCGATCAGCACGCCCAAGCTGGCGAGCAGCAGAAAATGCAAGAGTTCTTCACTGGGTTTCAATGTCTGTCCACACCGGAAAACGCTCATTTCCGCGTACTGCGTGTTGTCGGACACGATGTCGAATTTGTGAATGCCGCGAACAGCGATACACAAGGTATGTGGACCGCCGACCGATTTATTAAGCAGTGAATTAATCACGCACGAATCAGGGTTTCAACGGATAACGGCGGTGCAAAAACCGCCGGCTATCTGATCGCTTGATTATCTCGCGGCGAGATTTATTCACGCCCGCCGCGTCGGTTTCACGTTTCGCGCAGGACCATCCTGCGCCCTCGCCCATTGAGGCTTAAGCCCGCATTCGGGCCGCCATCGCTCCGACGGTTTCCAGCCAACCACACCCTCCATCAAGCTATTCCCCGCAACGAACGAACGCGTTCGGTATCATCACGCGTCGAACGTCGTCGAATGTGATTGGGAACGCGTCAGCGCGCAGCGGTCCCGCGTGAACATCCGTCAAGATTCCCCTTTTCCGGCCTCTCAAAAGGCCTTCCGGTGTTGCATGGCCCTTAAATCCACAATCTACAAAGCAGAGCTGCAAATCGCCGACATGGATCGGCACTACTACGGCGACCACGCGCTGACGATCGCCCGGCATCCGTCCGAAACCGACGACCGGATGATGGTGCGTGTCGCTGCGTTCGCATTATTCGCAAGCGAACGCCTCGAATTCACCAAGGGCCTGTCCGACACCGACGAGCCCGATCTCTGGCAAAAGGACCTGACCGGACAAATCGAAACATGGATTGAAGTCGGCCAGCCCGAGGAACGGCGCATCGCGAAGGCGAGCGGACGCGCGGACCGGGTGATCGTGATCGCCTATGGCGGCCGGGCGTCGGAGATCTGGTGGCAGGGCGTCAAAGCGAAGGTCGAACGGATGCAAAACGTGACCGTATGGTCGCTCACGGACGGCGTGGCCGCGGCGCTCGGCGCGTTGGCCGAACGGACGATGCGGCTTCAATGCACGGTGCAGGACGGCGAGGCGTCGCTGGGTAGCGCGAGCGTCGATCCGGTCGCTATCGACTGGACCGTTTTCAAGGGGGCCCCGCGCTGATGCCGCTCAGGCGTCCGGCGGGCCTTTCAGTTCAATGAGATTGCCTTCCGGATCGAAGAAATAGAGCGACGGGCCGAAACCTTCGGCGCCGTATCGACGGGCCTCTTCCCCCAGACGCACGCCGTTCTCAAGCAGATGTGCGCGCAACGCGGCGGAATCGAACGGTTCCACGCGCAGGCACACGTGATCCATGTTATTTCCCGCGCCCGGCGTGCCGCTTTCCGGCCGGTCGATCTTCGCGCCCACTGCCAGCAGATCGATCAGCGAGCGTCCAGCGCGCATCTGCACGAGCCCAAGCTCGCGCTGCTCCTTCTCGACCGGGCAGCTCAGCACCGTCTTATAAAAATCGACCATGGCATCAAGATTCGCGCAGCGAATCACGACGTGATCGATCTCGCGGATGGATATTTGCATCGCGTGTCTCCGGTTTTTTTGCGCAATGGCGGCCAGTAAATCCGCGCAAAAGTCCAGTTTAGAGTTTAGCGTGTGTTGCGAAACAGCCCCCCCACAAAGGGCTGCAAACCCTATGGACGAAAAAAAGCCCGCTCGTTGCGGAGCGGGCTGAATCCATATCAGGAGGAGACATGGAGGAGACAGTTCCGATATTACACAGTGGATTGATACGTTGCAACAGTTATCGTAGTAAAAACCCCTATGGTGGTGATGTGTCGCATCTGTGCGTCATTTGTCGATGCGTTCACACGCCCGTAATCCAAGGATCGAAATGACAGAGCAAGAACCGGCGCGTACCAATAGACGTGCACCTCTAAAGTAGTCACGTACCCTTCGCAAACCGAGGATTGTGATGAAACCCGAACAAACCACCGCCGCTTTTTCCAACGATGAAACCCGTTGGAACGCCGTGTCCGGCCGCGATTCGAGCGCCGACGGTGCATTCTTCTACGCTGTTCGCACAACAGGCGTGTTTTGCCGCCCATCGTGTGCGTCGCGGCCGCCGCGCCGTGAAAACGTCGAATTCTTCGATACCCCGCAACAAGCCGAATCCGCCGGATATCGGGCATGCAAGCGGTGTCAGCCGGGCAGTTTGTCGCGTGAGCTGGCTATCGTCGAACGGGCGTGCAAGGTGCTCGATGCCGATCCGCAACAGCGCCTCACCCTCGCGCAATTGAGCAACGCCGTGCATGTCAGCCCGTTTCATTTGCAACGGCTGTTTTCGCGTGTTGTCGGCGTGTCGCCGCGGCAATATCAGGCCGCTCGCCGTGCCGATGCGTTGCGTGGCGCGCTTCAACGTGGCGATGACGTGACGCGCGCCACCCACGACGCCGGCTTCGGCTCGACATCGCGGATGTATGACGCCGCGCCCGCCGAACTGGGGATGACGCCGTCGATTTATCGACGCAAGGGAGCGGGGTTGATCGTGCATTACGCGACAGCGCAGACGGCACTCGGAATCGTGCTGGTCGCCGCGACCGCCAAGGGCATCTGCAAGATCGCTTTCGGCGATGACCCGGCCGCGCTCGAAGCGGACCTGGCGCAGGAGTTGTCGGAGGCTGAACGGATCGAGGACAAGGGGCGGCTCGCGCCGTTTATCGCGCAGATCGATGCCTATTTGCGCGGCAAGCGCGAGCACTTCGACCTGCCGCTCGATATCAGCGCAACGGCATTCCAGCAGCGCGTCTGGGACGCGTTGCGGCGAATTCCGTATGGCCAGACGCGCAGTTATACCGATATCGCCGAGACGCTCGGTTCGCCGCGCGCGGTGCGGGCGGTGGCAAATGCGTGTGCGTCGAATCCGGTGGCGCTCGCTATTCCGTGTCATCGCGTGGTGCATAAGGATGGCGCGCTGGCGGGGTATCGGTGGGGAACTGCGCGCAAGGTCGCGTTGTTATCGGCGGAAAAAGAGCATCGGGAAGAGGCGCCGCACGAGGCCGTCGATGCGGGGGTTCTGAGTTGATGCGGCTAGTTCGGCATCGAGGTGAAGTGAACCGCTACGATGCCGATTAGCATCCCGATCCCGTCTGCTTTCGAACTCGCCTAAATTGCCCCAAGCCAAACTCACCCGCCTCGAACTGCCCTACGTCGAACCCTACGATTGGCCCCGCGTCCTGCGATTTTTCGCGGGGCGCGCGACGCTCGGCGTCGAAGCGGTGGAGGATGGTGCGTATCGTCGCGCAATCGAATGGCTCGGCGATTCCGGCACGCTCAGCGTGACGCGGCACGCGAGCAAACCTTGTCTCGTCGCCATGCTGGAAGGCGCGGCGAGCCGCCACGCGAAAGCGATCGGCGAACATCTGACGCGCATGTTCGATCTTCAGGCCGACGCGCCCGCCATCGCCGCTCATCTCGGTCGCGATCCGTGGTTCGCGCCGCTCACACGCGCCGTGCCGGGTCTGCGCGTACCCGGCGCATGGTCCGGCTTCGAGCTGGTCGTGCGCGCGATAGTCGGCCAGCAGGTCAGCGTGAAAGCGGCATCGACGATAGTAGGAAGACTCGTGGAACGCGCCGGCACGCCGCTCACCGATCACCCGCATCCCGGCACGGCCTGGCGTTTCCCCACGCCCGCCGCGCTGGCCGCAGTCGATCTGGAGAAAATCGGCATGCCGGGCAAACGCGTGGCTGCGTTGCAGGGTTTCGCGCGTGAAGTCGCGGCGGGCGCGCTGCCACTCGACGATCCGCACGCCGATCGCGCCGAACTGCGGGCCGCGTTGCTGGCGATGCCGGGTATCGGACCATGGACGGTGGAATACGTCGCGATGCGTGCATTACGCGATGCCGATGCGTGGCCCGGCACCGACCTGATCCTGATGCAGGCGCTGGTAGCGCGCGATCCGTCGATGGCGAAAGCAGCGGCGTTGCGCGCCCGCGCCGAGGCGTGGCGGCCGTATCGGGCGTACGCCGCGCTGCACGTGTGGAACGAGATCGCGGATCGGGCGGGATCGGCGAAAGGCGGGTGACGTCAAGCGTCCCTCGCACCGACGCTTATGCAGCCGAACTGCAAACCCCGCATCGCCCATCGGAAAACCCCTACTGCCTGAAGGCCCGTCCAAACACACCGGAAATTCGCGCAAACCCTTATCCGGCAAGGCTTCAAGCACGTCTTACACTGAGATGTTAAAGTGCCCGCTACCTAAAAAAATCTGGTTCGGCGCATTCGGTTCGGCGCCCAATCGCAAACGTCGCGGCAATGGCAAATACGAATTTCGCATCCCCCTCCAGCGACGCTTTCCTGCGTCGCCTATCTGCGCTGACCTCCGGCCCGAATGGCGCTGCGTTGCGTCAGGGGCTGCGTGGCATCGAGAAAGAGAGCTTGCGCGTGACGCGCGACGGCGCGCTCGCCACCACGCCGCATCCGCGCGCATTCGGCTCGGCGCTCACGCATCCGCTCATCACCACGGACTACTCCGAAGCGCTGATCGAACTGATTACGCCCGCGGAGCACGACGTCGCGCGCACGCTTGAACAACTCGACGATCTGCATCGCTTCTCCTACGCCCATCTCGGCGATGAACTGCTCTGGAACGACTCCATGCCCGGCATGCTTCCCGCCGATCAGGACATCCCGATCGGCTGGTATGGCACATCGAATATCGGCATGTTGAAGCATGTCTACCGGCGCGGTTTGTCGCTGCGATACGGCCGCACCATGCAGTGCATCGCCGGGATTCATTACAACTATTCGCTGCACGAGAACGTGTGGCGCGCGTGGGCCGCGCTCGATAACCGCAGCGCCGTGCCAGTCGTCGATTTCCAGTCCGAACGATATTTCGCGCTGATCCGGAATTTCCGCCGGACGAGCTGGCTGCTGATGTATTTGTTCGGCGCATCGCCGGCGCTCAACGAGCAGTTCCTGCGCGGCCGCCCGAACACGCTCGAGACCTTCGACGCCACCACGCGTTATCTACCGTACGCCACCAGCCTGCGGATGAGCGATCTCGGCTACACGAACAATCCGGCGCAATCGGCGCTACTGCCGAGCTACGACACGCTCGACGGTTACCTCGACGTGCTCGCGAAAGCAGTCAGCGAGCCGTATCCGGCGTACGAAGCCATGGGCACGCAGCGCGACGGCGAATGGATCCAGATCAACACGAACGTCCTGCAGATCGAGAACGAGTTCTACTCGACCATCCGGCCGAAGCGCGTCACGCAGCCCGGCGAGCGGCCGCTGCATGCGTTGTCGTCGCGTGGCGTGCAGTACATCGAAGTGCGTTGCCTCGATATCGACCCGTTCGAGCCGACCGGAATCTCGCTGGAAACCACGCGTTTCATGGACGCGTACTTGCTGTATTGCGCGATCGAAGACAGCCCGCTGTTGCCGCGTGCGGCGAACGAAGAAGCCAATGAAAACTTCGCGCGCATCACGAAGGAAGGGCGCAAGCCGGGCCTGACGCTGGCGCGCGACGGTCGTGAAGTCTCCATGCACGGCTGGGCCGATTCGTTGTTCGACGCCATTGAACCGGTGGCGCAAGCGCTCGACGCGCTGCATGGTATCGATGAACACATGAGCGCCCTGCAGGCGCAACGCGCACGGCTGGCCGATGTCTCGCTGACACCGTCCGCACGCGTACTCGACACCATGCGCGAGCGGCATCAAAGCTTCAACGCATTCGCGCTGGAACTCAGCGCGCAGCACGCCGATTACTTCCGTCGTCGCCCGCTCAGCGCGGAAGCCGAGCGCGAAATGAAGGCGTTTGCGGCAAAGTCGCTGGACGATCAGGCAAGAATCGAACGCGATGAATCGGGCTCCTTCGATGCATTCGTCGGCGCGTATCGCGCTTATACGTTGAACCGCATCAGCGTGTGAAGTGTGATCCGACAGGGCGTCAGCTCTCACGCTGACGTTCTGCCAAACCAGCAGCTTTTTCCTCGCCGCATCGCATCAGCAGCGGCAACCCTTACTTGTTTTGCAACAGTGCGCAACGCAGGGAAACGCTCGTGCGCGTGTCGGGTCTGAAATTAGCGACGCATCAGCTAAGCCGATCCGATGGACGACTGGCCGGATACTGGCCGGATCTGACTGGCCGGTTCGGACACACATCAAAGAGGGGAAGAAAAATGAGAAAAAACCTGCTGAAAAGCACGGGTTTCGCCACGGCGACGGCGATGAGTACGATTGTGGCCGTCATCGCCTTGCTGGCAGGCTGTTCGACCACCGGCCAGATCGCCGGCGAGACCATGGAGCAGGCCACGGCGCCGCTCACGTGCACGAACAAGGCCGAATGTGACGCCTGGTGGGCGCGTGCTCAGGTCTGGGTGATCAACCACTCCGAATACAAGCTGCAGACCGTCACCGACTCGATCATCCAGACCGACGGCCCGTCCGGCGGCAAACGCGCGCTTGCGTATCAGATTACGAAGACCCCGAGCAACGAAGGCACGGCGACGATCGGTTTTGCCGCCCATTGCGACAACATGCTGGGCTGCGAGCCGAATCCGTGGAAAGCCGGCGCGGACTTCAAGCAGTTCGTGCGCGGCCGGCCTTCGCAGGTTGGCGCGGCGGCATCCAGCAACACATTGCCGCCGGTTTCTCCTGCCCCAGTGTCCAAACCGATACCGCCAGCCATGCCGGTTCAACCTATGCCGCCGACGCTCCAGAATCAGCCAGGTCAGTCAGGCCAGAGCTTGACGCCGGAATAAGTTTCCCGGATTGCAGAGGGTAGAAGGCCGCGTTTTCGTCCGGAAACGCGGCCCTTGTTGTCATGTACCGCAAAACGCGCAAACGGCCGGCAATGGCGAAAATGTGGCGGCTACATACTATTTAGTGCATCGACAGGCTCCGCACTATCGGCGCGACGGCTAAAACACTTGCATAGGCATTGTTTTATTCCAGCGGAACAATGGCTGCAAGCTGTAGCCAACTCCCTTTGCCACCTAGCGAAAAGCGGCCACGAAGCGCGCAAAGGACGCCTAATACTTATCCACGGCACCGCCGATCAAAATGCGAAAAGCATCCGCCGCGAAAGACCCAAAGTGAAAACAACGCGCCTGATCCGCCAGACGACGAAAGTCCACGCACCCGGCCCCCGCTCCATCACGACCTAAAAACAACACCGCGAAAATTTGGTAAAGAACGCTTCTTGAAAAACGATTGCATAGTCAATATTATTCTAAGCAACGAGTTACGCGCGAGTGCGCCACCCGAGACCATGTTCTGACCGACTGAAAGCATCGAAACATTCGATGCGTAAATGGATTTACCCGATGAACCGCGCTGCCCAAACCACCCGCCTTTTCGGCCGACGCTTCGGCCACTCAGTAGCTTCCGCCTTACTGCACGTCCTGCCGCCGAATTTGAGCTCGTGGAAGCTGGCGCTGTACGTCATCGTGTTCTTGCTGCCGGGTGGATCGTTTGTCGTGCTGGGCGCCGCATGGTTCGAAAACCGGCGCACGCGCAAACCCGCCGATCCCGCGCCCGCCAAGACCCCGCTGCTCTGTTCTCCGAAACACTGCGACGCCTGAAACTCGCGCCGCCATTCATGGCGCTACGTTTTCGCATCGCCTGAGCTCCGCGTAACGACCCGTAACCGAATCCCCGCGGCGAGTAACACTCAGCTTCCTTTCAAGCCGTTACCCTAACGCCTGCCCAACGCCCGCCCTTCATGCGGGTTCAGTTACCATTTCGGACCGGTTGCAAGAGGTGCTCCACGGCGCTTCCACGTGCGCAATCTCCGACAGGAATCCAGAGCAGATGCCGTTCACCCGAATCCCCGTCTTTCCTCGCAAATCCGCTATCGTCCTCGTGCTGGCGCTGGCGGGTTGCGCCGTTGGTCCGAACTACAAACGCCCCGAGGCCGCCATTCCCGCGGCGTACAAAGAGGCGCCGGAAGGCTGGAAAGTCGCGCAACCCGCAGACCAGGTGGATCGTGGAAACTGGTGGACCATATATAACGACCCACAGCTGAACGACCTCGAAACGCGGCTGAATGCGTCGAATCAGACCGTCGCTCAGTTTGCCGCGGTGTACCGGCAAGCGCGGGCGCTGGTCTCCGAAGCACGCGCGTCATATTTCCCCACGCTGGGAATAACGGGGACGGGCACGCGGTCGGGTTCCTCCAGCCGTACAGGTACCAGTAGCGGCTCAGTAGGCAATAACTTCGACCTTTCCCTCAATGCATCGTGGGAACCGGATTTGTGGGGCTCGGTCAGCCGGACGGTCGGCGCGCAAAAGGCCGGCGAACAAAGTGCGGCTGCGGATCTCGCCAACGCGCGGCTATCGGCCCAGGGAACGCTTGCGCAGACTTACTTCCAGTTGCGCTCGCTGGACGCGCAGCAAAGGCTCCTTGACGATACCGTCGCCGCCTATCAGCGCACGCTGCAACTTACGAAGAATCAGTACGCCCAGGGCACGGCCGCGCGCTCGGACGTGATCCAGGCGCAAACGCAATTGCTGTCGGCGCAAGCGTCGGCTATCGATAACGGCGTCGCGCGCGCGCAATTCGAACACGCCATCGCCGCGCTGGTCGGCGAGCCCGCGTCGACGTTCTCCATCGCTTCTTCGCCGCTCGACGCCACGCCGCCCGAGGTTGCGCTGGAAATGCCGTCAGCCATCCTCGAACGACGGCCTGACGTCGCTTCCGCCGAGCGCAAGGCGGCGGCGGCAAACGAACAGATCGGCGTGACGATCGCTGCGTTTTTTCCTACGCTGACGTTCTCGGCAAGCGGCGGTTTCCAGAACTCGGTGCTGTCGCAATTGCTGACCGCGCCGTCGCGCTTCTGGACGCTCGGGCCGAGTCTCGCGGCAAATATCTTCGATGGCGGCCTGCGGATCGCGCAGACCGAAGCGGCGCGCGCGGCGTATGACTCGGCGGTGGCAACGTACCGGCAGACCGTGCTGACCGCGTTCCAGGATGTCGAGGACAACCTGGCGTCGCAGAGAATTCTGGCGAACGAGGTCGTGGTCCAGGAGCAGGCGGTGGCGTCGGCGCAGCAGGCGCTGGCCATCGTGACCAATCAATACAAGTCGGGCACGGTCGGATTCATCAATGTGCTCACCGCGCAGGCGACGGCGTTCACCACCGAGCAAAAGCTGGCGAGTATCGCGGGACAGCGGATGGTGTCGTCGGTGGGATTGATCAAGGCGCTCGGCGGCGGCTGGGACACCGCGCAAATCGATCAGGAAACAGGCAGCGCAGCCGCGCCAGTTCCGGCGAGCGGCGTTGTTTTGAAGGGGCCGAGCGCCGCTTTGAATCCCGCGCGGGGTTCATCGACCGTTGCGGCAACGAGCAGCGGCGCAGCGAAAGAATAAAACGCGCCGGACGGGAATGCCTTCGGTGTCTTCGCAACCGTGGGTTTATAAGCAGGTTCACAAGCAGCAGCAGGCCGCCGCGCTCATCGGCCGAAAGTCAGCTCGACCGTATCCGGTCCCGTGTGCCTTCCGAGCAGGTTCAACAATCCCGCCAGATTCTCGCGTGCCTCCGGCGCGGACGTCGCCACGCCGTTGAACGCGCTCGATGTCTGCGATACCGTCCCTTGTCCACTCAGCAGCAACGGCCCACGCGATGTCGTCAGATCGATCGTGCCCGCCTGGCCTTCCGCCTGAAACACCGCGCGATACGACCCCAGCGGCTTCACGCGCGACACGCTTGACGCCATGTCGTCGAGCGTCACAATCACCTGCCCATACGTGTTGTGCCCGAGCATGCGCAATTCGGTCCATGTCAGCCGCACATTGCCATCCATGTTCAGCGTGTTGAACGGCGCGCCCAGACCCGTCAGCAGGCTCGCCGGCACGGCGATCGTGCCCGGCGAGACCGTCGAACCGGACAGACCGGCATCGACGAAAACAGCGTCGGGCATCGAATCCGTCTGGCGCATCTCCATCCGTACGCGGCCCTTGAACAATGGCCAGAATGCCGTGCGCCACTCGACCCGTCCCGGCAACAGTGTCGCGCCATCGGCACCGCCCGCACCGGCACCGGTCGCCAGCATCAGCGTGGCCGAGCCTTTCCAGAGCGAACCGGCCGGATCGACAAGATTCACGTGACCGCTCGTCGCCTTCGCGAATTGCGGCACGATCCACGCGGCGGGCAGCATGACAGCGAGGGTGACGACCACCGATACCACCGCCACCGCGAGCCATGGCCAGGCCGCGAGAAACCGGCGCATGCCGTAGTTCATTGCGCCTGGGCCGGTTGCAGCGATGCCGTCAGATCAACCTGGCCGTCGGGTTTGAGCGCCGTGATGTGCGCCTCGCTCACCTGCACCTTGAACTGCTTCCTGACGTCGTCGAGCCACACCGTCCACGCCGGGAACGACGCGTTCTTCAACTGGATCTGCACGGCCGAGCCGACCACCTGGACTTGCGCGGGAGGCATGTTGTTATCGGCGAGAGACTTCGCCAGCGCATCACGCAACGCGCCGCCGGTCGGCGTGACGCCCTGCCCGCCGCCTGCCAGCGATCGCGCCTCGTTGGCTTGCGCGGTCATCTGCGCGAGCTGGCGCTGCATGGCGGGCAGCGTGCTGCGCAGCCGGGCACGGCCTTCATATGCGGGCGCCCACAGCACCAGATACACCAGCGCGATCGCTGCCACCAGGCAGCCCCACATCAGGATGGTTTTTTCACGCTGGGTACGCGCGTTCCAGAACTCGCCCCAAGTGTCGATGATGACCTGTTTCATTGGGCGCTCCTGATGGACCACTTGCCGGTATTGCTGTCGATAGCGCCCGCCAGCCCGTTCGCCGCCAGACGTCGCTGCAAGCCAGGATCCACTCGGGTTTCCGGCTTGAAAGTCACCTCGAGCCGCCTGTCGTGGTAGTCCAGCCCCGCGATGGCGTTCACCGGAATCGGGCCGAGCGCACGGGCGAGGGCATCGGCGAGAGAGAGGAAGTCGGATGGCGACAGTTGTCCCGAAACCAGCCGCAAGCGATCGAGCTGACGCGACATCTGGTCGGGGGCATCGAGCACGACCGTGGTTTTCGGGAACGTGTTGAGGAGCGTTTCGGTCATCTGCGCGTTGATCGCGTCGCGTTGCCGGGCGAGCTGCATCCACTGGATGTTGATACCGATCATCGATACCGCCAGCGCCCCAACCACCAGCGCCACCGGCACTCTCAAGCGCCGCATGGTCGCGCGGTCGAGCCGCCACGGCTGCGCGGCGAACTCGAACTGGCACAAGTCGAAGCGATTCGCGAGCGCGTTGCGTGCGAGGGTTTCGAACGTCAGCGGCTGCGCATCGGCAATGGCAGGCCGTGCCGAGGCCAGATGCGGCTCGGCACCGGGGACATCGCGGAGGGCGTATAGCGTGATCGGCTGTGCGCCGGCCAGCGCGCTGAGCGTGGACGTCACGGCATCGGCGGGAATCGCAAGGCCTTCGCCCAGCGCCGCGTGCTCGCCGCGCGCAATCGCAATCTCGACACGCGCCGTGGCGCTCTCCGGCGGCCTGAGCGTATCGCCGCCCAGCAGCACCGGCGCGGTCGCGATCACGTTGCCCAGCATACCGGCGACAAACGGATCGGGGATATCGGCGGCGCTTTCATGCCGCGGCAGGCAGCGCATGGCCGGCACCGCCTTCACGTTCCGATGCCCCTTGTTCGCAAACGCCTCGAGCACAAAGCGGAACCAGCCGCGATCGATCACCGCCAGTACACGCCGGCCGCTCGCGAGCGCGACCGGGTCAACGGCGATATGACAGGTCTGCGGGTCCTGGATCAACTGGTCCTCGACCACGTTGGGCAAGGCCTGGCGCAAGCGCGGCCCTTTCAGCGGCGGCATCTGCGCGGCGGTCAGCAACAGGTCGCGCGCGGCGACGATCAGCACCGTCGCGCTCGCACGCGGCAGCAGCGCGAGCGCGGCACGACCGGCGCGCTGCGTGACGTTGCGCTTGTCGAGCAGCAGAAACGGCAGCTCCGGCAAATTCCACTCTTCGGAGCGCACCGCCGGATCGCGCGGCGGCAGTAGGACGATCAATGTGCTCAAAGGCCGCTCTCTTGTTTTCGGAATCGAAAGTAATTGACTGTACTGCGACGTCGTTCCCGTGGAACCCGTCTCAACGCATCAAGGCTGGTCGCGCACATAGACAATACGCGTGGTATGCGTCGCCGGATCGCGATACAGCAAGGTCGTCCGGTCCAATTCCGCCCGCTCGTGCTGCACGCGACCGTGGATCAGGAAGTATTTCGTGGTGACGTCCATCTGGTTCGTATCGATGCCGTCTGACTTCACGCCCGCGCCGGTCAGCGCGAGCTGCACGTTGCCGACATCGTGGAAAAACACGGTCTCGCGGCGCCCGACAAACGCCTGCGCCTGCGACAGCGACATGCCCGGAACCGTCGCTGCGATCACTTCGGCCGATGCGGTGTTCATGTTCACCGATGACGTGGTCGGCAGCACCGTCACAAACGGCCGCAAGCGCTCCACGGCTTCCGGTGAAAAACCGGGGATATCGAGCAGCGATTCCACGTTGATCATCTGCAGCGGCGCGACGGGTGAGCTGGTGTTGGCATCGGCGAGACCGGGGTCGTCGGTGAAATTGCCGCCGCCTGTTCCGCCACCTTGAGCGATCGCGGCCAGCGTGGCGGCCGGCGTGTTGTTCGCGGGTGCGCTCGTCGATTGCGCCTGGAACCGCGTTGCCGATTGCGCCAGCCCGGCGCGAATCTGCAACGCGACGGTTTTCGCCAGCGAAGCATCGAGTCCGAGCAGCGTCAGCAGTCGCTGGAATGACTGAATCTCCTGCACGTTGATGACCAGCAAACCCGGCGTGGGCGTGGAGACCAGATTGCGCAGGTTGAACTTGGCCTGCGCGTCTTCAATCGATCCCGACAGATACGTCGACGCCCCCTCCTGCGCCCGCACCTCGCCAATTTGTCCGAGAAAATCCGACAATCGCGTTTTCGCGATCGGCACGCCCCACACGCCGCCAAGATACGTGACGGTCGGCGCGGAATCCGCTTCCGAGCGCAGGATCAGCCGGGTCCAGTCGAGCGCACTGCGCGCGATCCATTGCGCCTGCGAAAGCAAGCGCTGGTTCTCGATACGGCGAACCTGCACTTCCTGACGCCACAGCAAGCCGGACACGATGATCGCCGACAACGCCACCACCAGCAGCGCGCTGATGATCGCGACGCCGCGCTGCTTTGAAGACCGCTTCAAAGTCCACTTCGAAGACCGTTTTGCCTGACCCCATGAAGAACGCATCGTCATTCTCCGATCAGAAACACGCGCGTGATCGGCAGCGCGAGATTCTGCGCGCCAACCGCGATCTGAATGCCCGTCACCGCACGCGGCAACGGCGCGTTGCCGAGCTGCGGCACTTTCAGGTTATTGTCGTTCTGCGTGATTTGCGCCGTCACGTCGCCCATGCGCGTCGTCCAGCCGACTTTAGGCACGTACGCGCGCGTGGCGAAGACCGAGACGCCGCCCATCAGCGGTATCGCGGTCCAGCCGTCGGCGCTGTCTCCCGCCGATAACGCCCGCCGCACCTCGCCCACGTTACCGAGCGGCGGCGACGCAAAACGCACCACGCGGCCGTCGCTCAGCCGGTAGCGCACGACCTGCAAGCGCGGCGGCACGCCGGCCGCGTAGACGCCGCGCACGATCTGCACGGAGTCCCCGCCGATAGCCACCGCTGCCTGGCCGGCTTCGTCGTCGGTGGCGGCCTGACGGGCGTCGATGCGCATCTGGTCGAACAATTGCGCCACCACGCGTTCGTCTTCCATCGCGTTCGTAATGGTCGTGCGGCCGCGCATGATCTGATCGAGCCCGCGCCACGACAACACCGCGATCACCGCCAGGATCGCGATCGCGACCAGCATCTCGATCAGCGTAAAGCCACCAACGCCACGAGCGCCGCGAGCGTCCCGCCTAGAGCGAACGGCTGGTTTCATTCGCCACCACCATGACCATTTGCGCGAGATTGCCGGAGATCCCGGGCGACGCCACGAGCACTTCCACGCGCCGGAAAATCGGATTCGGCGTGGCCGTCACGCGATCGGTGCAGATCAGCTTGAGATTGGCCTGCGAGCAATCGAACGTGCGGGAACCGATGTCCGGCCACGTATGCGTGAGCCGCAATTGCGCGAGTTCGTTGTCGGCACTCCAGCCGGCCAGCAGCCGCCGATGTAAATCCGCCTCGCCGTTTGCCATTGCGCCCACGGCCCGCAGCGACGCCGCCAGCGCCACCGCGATAATCGCCAGCGCGACCAGCACTTCGATCATGGTGAAACCGCGGCTGCGTTTGGACGTTGGCATCAGCGCACCTGATAGCGGCCGTTGCCGGTGCCGACGATCGTCGCGCTTCCGGTCGCCGAGACGAGCGTGATTTCCATCGGAGTATCGATAGCTTCAGTGCCGAACACCACCCGCTCCGCCGACTGATCGGAATTGGCGTACTGGATCGTCACGCCGGTCACGCCCCCTTCCCAGCGTCGCGGACGCAGCAGGTCGTCGCGCAGTGGACGCCAGCCGTCTTCCGTGCGGACATCGAAGCGAAAACCGCCGTCGATCGGCCGCCACGCGATAGGCCGCGCCCGCACTTGGGCTTCGTCGCCGGCGGATTCGAACAGGAGCGCCAAGCGCTGCGCTTCCTCGTTCAGGTCGGTGCGCGGATTGCGCGTGAGTTTCACCGACGCCAGCGACACCAGCAATCCCGCAATCACCAGTACGACCAGCATTTCCAGCAGCGTAAAGCCGGCCTGCGGCCGCACCTTCGCGCGGCGCGCCGCCTCAGGTGCTGAACAGTCCGGCTCGTGCTGCATTTTCACGTCGCGTGCTTCTGTTAAGAAAGGCTTATTGCCAGGAACCGATGTCGGCGTCGTTGCCCTCGCCGCCCGCTTTGCTGTCGGCTCCGTAGCTGAATACGTCCACCTCGCCGTGCACGCCCGGGTTCAGGAACTGATATTCCTTGCCCCACGGGTCGACTGGAACGCGGTCCATATAACCGCCGCCTTTCCAGTTATTCGGGACCGGATCGACGGTCGGCTTTTCGACCAGCGCGCGCAGACCCTGCTCTTGCGTCGGATAACGGCCGTTATCCAGCCGGTAAAGATTCAGCGACTGCATGATCGAGCCGATATCCGCCTTCGCCGCCACGCGCCGCGCCTCGTCCGGGCGGCTCATGATCTTGGGCACGATCAACGCGGCGAGAATGCCAAGAATCGCGATCACGACCATGATTTCGATCAAGGTAAAACCACGCTGGCGACGCGCGCCGGATGCCGTCTGGAGTTCGTAGCGGCGCTTCATCCACATTTGCATGACTAGATCTTCCTTTCCAATTGATGTCGTTACAGCGATCAGGCCCAATGTGTTTTTCGATGCCTGTTCGCCGCCCTGGCCGGATCATTCGTCGGAACAATCAACGGTCGTTGCGGGCAGGCAAGCATTCTATAGGTCCGGCTTGCGCGGATTTCACTTCGTAAGCGTCGCCCGTCTGATCACTTTGATCCGGGACGGCTTCAGCGCACATAAATTGTCGGACCGGGCGCGTTCGGCGGCAGGAACACTTCAGAGCGTGAGCCGTTCCTCTCGATGATGATCGAGCGGGCGCGCACTTCCTTGATCGTTACGCCCGGCGTCAGCGGCCCGCCCAGCGAGATCGCGCGCGCCGGTTCGCCGCCGTAGCTCACGATCGCCGCCGCGCCGTGTTGCAACGCGAGTATCCCGAACAGATGCACGTCCTGGTTCTCCTGACGCTTTAGCTGCCCGCCAAAGAGCGTCGCCGCCTGCTCCACCGACGGCGCACGCCCCGCCGCCGCCGCAGGTAACGGCGCGCTCTCGTGGGTGGTCAGCGTAATGACCCACCAGGTCAGCGTCGCGCAGAAAATGGCAAGCGCGATGAGCGAAAGAAGGCGGGTTTGGAGGGCATTCATGGGATGGCTTCTTCACTGCACCAGATTGTTCAATTCGATGATCGGCAACATCACCGCCAGCACGATCACCAGCACGACGCCGCCCATCGCGAGGATCAGCAGCGGTTCCAGCAGGCTCGTGAGGAACATCGTGCGGCGTTCGAGCTCGCGCGCTTCGCCCTCGGAGGCGCGGTCGAGCATGGTGGTGACGTCGCCGGTGGCTTCGCCCGAGCGGATCAGATGCACCAGCACGGGCGGAAATGTCTTCGTATTGCCGAGCGCGCGTGACAGCGAGGTACCTTCGCGCACACGGACGATGGCGTCTTCGATGTTGGCGCTCATCGCGCGGTTGCTCAAGGTTTCGCCCGCGGCTTGCAGCGCGCGCAGGATCGGCACGCCGGCTGCTGTCAGGATCGCGAGCGTGCTGGCAAAACGCACGGTGTTGTATCCACGAACGAGTTTGCCGAGCAGCGGCGCCGTGAGCAGCCAGCGGTCGAACGCCATGCGCGGACCAGGCCGCGCAAGCAGGCTCTTGATGAACCAGCTCAGCAGCGCCACGCCAATCAACCCGGCCCACCACCAGTTCCGCACGAAGCCGGAGAGCGCCATCATCGCGATGGTGAGGAATGGCAGCGTCTGTTTGGTGCTCGCGAACACGTTCACCACTTGCGGCACGACATAACTCAGCAGGAACGTGACGATCCCGAACGCGATCAGCGTGACGATCGCGGGATAGGTGAACGCGAGCACGATCTTCTGCTTCAGCGCATTGCGTTGCTCGATGTAGTCGGCGAGCCGCGACAGCACGAGGCCGAGCTTGCCGGTATGTTCCCCGGCCGCAACCAGCGCGCGATAAATCTCGGGGAAATCGCGCGGATGTTGCGCCAGCGCATTCGCGAACGAATGGCCGCCGAGCACCTCGGCACGGATCGCCGCCATCAACTCGCGGATGTAATCGCGCTCCGATTGCTCGGTCAGCACCGAGAGCGTTTCGCCAAGCGGAAGACCGGCTATGAGGAGGCTGGCGAGTTGTCGCGTGAGGATGGCCTGCTCGCGTTGAGACAAACGCTTTCCCAGCGATAACCGTTGTTTGCGCTCACCGCGCGTGCGTGAACCCGCCGCTTCAACTACAAGCGGCGTCAGCCCCTGTGTTCTTAGCTGGCTGCGCGCGGCGCGGGCGCTGTCGGCATCGAGTACGCCTGTCTGCGACTTGCCCGCCTGATCGATTGCCTCGAAACGAAACGCCGGCATGGATGTTTAGTCTCCGCCTGTCACGCGCAGCACTTCTTCCAGCGACGTCGCGCCACTCGCCAACCAACGGTTCGCGTCCTCACGCAGCGTGCGCATTCCCTGCGCACGGCCGGCGGTCAAAATTTCGGCATCCGATGCATTGCGGTGGATCAGCGCGCGAATGGGATCGTCCAGCAACAACAGTTCGTACACGCCACGACGTCCCGCATAACCCGAGTGGCCGCACTTGTCGCAGCCAACGGCGTGCCAATGAACCTGGCCGTTCTCCTCGCGTTTCTCCTTGCACACCGGACACAACTGCCGCACGAGCCGCTGCGCCAGCACGCCGAGCAGCGACGACGCGAGCAGATACGGCTCGACGCCCATGTCGGTGAGACGCGTGACGGCGGATGCAGCGTCGTTCGTGTGCAGCGTCGCGAGCACGAGGTGGCCCGTCAGCGATGCCTGCACGGCAATCTGCGCCGTTTCCAGATCGCGGATTTCCCCGATCATGATGATGTCCGGGTCCTGCCGCAGAATCGATCGCAACGCGCGCGCGAAGGTCATGCCAATGCGCTCGTTGACCTGCGTCTGGCCGATCCCGCCGAGGTCATATTCGATCGGATCTTCCACCGTCATGATATTGGTGGTGGCGGTTTCGAGCCGCGACATCGAGGCGTACAGCGTGGTCGTCTTGCCGGAACCCGTCGGGCCGGTCACCAGCACGATGCCGTGCGGACGACCGATCAGCTTGTCGAAATGGACCAGCGTATCGCGCGCCATACCCAGCGTTTCGAGGTTCAGCCGTTGCGCGTCTTTTTCCAGCAGACGCAGCACCGCGCGTTCGCCATGACCGGTCGGCAGCGTGGAAACACGCACGTCCACCGGCCTGCCGCCCACGCGCAGCGTAATGCGGCCATCTTGCGGCAACCGCTTTTCCGCGATATCCAGCTGCGCCATGATCTTGATGCGCGAAATCAGCGCACCGTGCAGCGCCTTCTTCGGGCGCACGACGTCGCGCAAGGTGCCATCGACACGAAAACGCACGACCGAAGACGTCTCGAACGGTTCGATATGAATATCCGACGCCTGTTCACGCGCCGCCTGCGTCAGCAGCGCGTTGATCATGCGGATGATCGGCGCGTCGTCTTCCGATTCGAGCAAATCCTCTATTTCGGGAATGTCCTGCATCAGCCGCGATAAATCGACTTCGCCTTCCACTTCGCCCACGACCTGCGCGGCAGTGCCGTCATTACGTGAGTAGGCTGAATTGATTGCCGCTGAGAGTTCGGCCACCGGCAAACGCACGATGGAAAGCGCGCCGAAGTTGCGGGCGACTTCGGCGAGTGCGGCGTCGCTGGTTTTATCGCTGATCCACACTTCGAGGCTGTCCGCGTGCTGGTGCGCCACGAGAATCTGCCCGGTCCGCGCAAAAGCGTAAGGGATCAGCCGCGCCGCAAGCGGCGACGGCGCGATGCGCTCAGCATGCTCGGCCACGACAGCGGGCGGAATCGCCGTTGCTTGCGCCGCTGCCTGGGTCGACACACCGGCTCGCGCCGCTGCTGACGACGCAGAAGCTGACGGCGGCGTGGACGGCGTGCTCACGGCTGCACTCCGGGCGCCGCGGAGGAAGGCGCGACGGGCACAGGGTTGGCCTGGACAGCACCATTCGTCGCCGGCGCGGGAGCCGACTGCGGTGGCGCCATCTGCTGGCGCCGCATCTGGTCAAGATTGAACAGGTTCATCGCGGCCGAACCGCCTTCGGCCGGGCCGATCGGCTTTGGCGGCATCACCGGATCGTCCTTGTCCATGATCAGGTTGTTGTCCGACTTGTACGCACCCTGCACGCCCTGGATGTAGTCGTAACGGTTCGACGTCACGGCCTGAGCAGTATTGCGATCGGTGATGATCACGGGGCGCAGGAATACCATCAGGTTGGTCTTGGCGCGGGTCTTCTGTTCCGAACGGAACAACTGGCCGATCCAGGGGATATCGCCCAGCAGCGGCACCTTGCTGTTGCTGACCTGGTAGTTGTCCTGCATCAGGCCACCCAGCACGATGATCTCGCCGTTATCGGCGAGCACCGTCGACTGGATCGAGCGCTTGGTGAACTCCGGGCCGGACGGGTTGGTCGCCACGTTGGTCGTGCCGTTCACGATCGCCGAGTCTTCCGTGTAGAGCTGCAGCTTCAGGATTCCGCCATCGGTGATCTGCGGCTTGATGTGCAGCGTCAGACCGACGTCGACGCGGTCGAACGTATTGAACGCGTTGCTCGTGGTGCCGCTCGTGAGGTTCGAATACGAACCCGTCTGGATCGGCACGTTCGTGCCGACAACGATCTTGGCTTCCTCGTTGTCGAGCGTGATGAGGTTAGGCGTTGACAGCACGTTCGCGTCGGCGGTCTGCGATAGCGCCTGCAGCAGCGCGCCGAGCCCCTGCACACCGAAAATGTTGTGCACCCAGCCAACGTTGAGCCCCTGCTGGATATTCTGGTTCGCGAGCGCCCCGGCAAGACCGCCGGAGCCTGTGGTCGCGGCGGCTATCGCGGCCGCACCCGTCAGGTTGATGATGCTGTTGCCGGAGCCGGTCGCCAGATTCGTGCCGGCAAAGATCGAATTGTTCGCGACCTGCCACTGAATGCCGAGATTGGCGTTCGTGTTCGAGTTCAGTTCGACGATCAGCGCCTCGATATAGACCTGCGCGCGCCGCGCGTCGAGTTGGTCGATCACCGCCCGCAGGTTGCGGTACACCGAGTCCGACGCCGTGATGATCAGCGAGTTGGTGGCAGAATCCGCCTGGATCATGCCGCCTGGCTGATTGTCCTCGCTCTTTTCCTTGTCGCCGCCGAGCAGGCCGCCGGCACCGGAACCGCCGCTCGAGCCGTATGCTCCTCCCCCACTGCCGCCCATCGGCGACGCTGTCGAACTGCTTCCGAGTCCGCCCGACGGTAGCGGTGGCGTACCCGCTGTACCCGTCGAACCGCTGCCAAACGAACCGCCGCCGCTCGAACCGCCGCCGCTCTGGTTGAACGAATTCGCCTCGTTCGAGCCGGCCGACGAGCCGGTATCGCCGCCTTTGCCGAGCATCCCGCGCAGGGTCTTCGCGAGCTTCGTCGCGTCCGCGTTGCGCAGCGCGACGACGTGCATGTTGCCGGGTTGTCCGGTCGGCCCGTCGAGCTGTTTCGCGAGGGACGCCGCCGCGTTCAGCCGGCCGGCGTTCGAAGCGCGCAGCAGCAGCGAGTTGGTGCGGGGGTCGGCGGTGACCGATACCTTCAACGTCGTGTCGGTGCTGCCAATCGAGCCCGGATCGAGCATCTTCGTGAGCTGCTGCGCGGCGTCGATCGCGTTCGCGTTTTTCAGCGGCACGACCTGGACCTGCTGGCCCGCCGCCGTATCCACGCCCGCGATGATCTGCGCGATACGCCGCACGTTGTCAGCGTAGTCGGTGACGACCAGCGTGTTGTTCGCCGGATAGGCCGCGATCGTATTGTTCGGCGAGATCAGCGGACGCAAAACGGGCAGCAAATTATTGGCCGATTCGTTCCTCAGCTGGAACACCTGCGTGACCACCTGGTCGCCGCGCGCAACCGGCGCGTTGCCGACGTAGGTCGGCACGCCTTGCAGCTTGGCGTCGGCTTCGGGCACGACTTTCAATACGCCGTGGTCCTGCACCAGCGCGAAGCCCTGCATCCGCAAAGCAGACTGCAGGGTCTTCAGCGCCTGATCTTCAGGCACCGCATTTTCGGACACGAGATTCAACTGACCTTTCACGCGCGGGTCGACGATGATCGTCTTCCCAGTCGCGGCACCGATCGCCTTCGCTACCTGATCGATATCCGCATTGACGAAATTCAGTGTCACCTGTGCGTGCGCAAGTTGCGTGGTGACAAGTCCAGCCACCAGCAAAGCCGTCGCCACGCGACGCAATGCCATACGTTTTCTTCTCATGGAGTGTGATGTCTAGACCTGCTGATCACGCCGCAGCAGACCAATCGTATTGCGCGTCTTTCAACGCGTTAATGCCGCGATGGTCTGAAACAGACGTTTCCAGGGCCGGTGCCCGGGCAATGCCATATCCCAAAAACGTGAACCATAGCAGCTTTTCATGTCACCTTTGTCACAAAAGCACTAATTCTCGGCTGACGATCCTCAAAATACTAAAGTGTCTGAACATCGAAAAAATCTTCAGATAAAAGAGAGTTGATTTAACCCTTACTTGATGCTTTCACTCTGCCAGGCGCGGCGTATTTGTCATATTTTGGCTGCTTCGCCTGCACAGGCGACCCATTTGGATCTGGCCCGCTTATAAAGACAGACGCGGCTAATCGCGTTGACCTGGAAACGCCCTTCATTTAATTGGCGTCACATGACTTGGCTATGTCGGATGGGCGAATTTAAAACCCAATAGTCTGCCGGGTATGATACGGGCGGATTAGTGCGATGGATGCGCGTTATGCGGGTGGGTTTTCCCGCATTTACCGAGTATTAGCAGGTTTTACCAGATGTTACATGGTTTTGCCGATGAAACGATGCCTTCACCGCAGCCACGCGCGGACGTCGGGCACGCGGTCGATCAAGACGGTACCTATGATGAAAATGTTTTTGCGACTCTTCGCGATGGGATTCGGCGCCTTGCTGGCAGCCGCGCCGGCGCACGCCGACTGTTTCGACGAAGCCGCCAAGTATCAAAAGGTCAATCCGCTGATCCTGCGAGCGATCGCGTGGCAGGAGTCGCACAACCAGCCCGACGCAATGAACAAGAACGCGAATGGTTCCATCGACTATGGTTTGATGCAGATCAATTCCGTCCACTTGGGCCAGCTCGCGCAGTACGGCATTTCGACCACCACGCTGATGCAACCGTGCAAGTCGGTCTATATCGCCGCGTGGCATTTGCGCCAGAAGATGAACAAGTATGGCAACACGTGGCAAGCGGTCGGCGCTTATCACTCGGAAACACCGTCGCTGCGCGACCAGTATTCAAGGCAGATCATCAATATCCTGGGCAAGTGGAAGCTGCTGACGGCATCGCGCTGATTCGGGTTCGTTTCACTTCGTTGTCGTCCGGCTGTTTCTATATCGTCTGATTCGTCTGATTTTCATCGCATGGCGCGGCGCTCCAGCCGCCTTTGATGCACAATTCCGCGTTCCAGCTCGCCGCCTTTGCAGGCGGGTTTTCTTGAAAGCGCCACCGTTTTCATCGGCCGCTCGCGCGACTATGCGCCTTCTTTCAATGCCAAACGCGATGAATCAGCCACTGCCAGTCACCGTGCTTGCCGGTTTGCCAGGCGCAGGCAAAACCACGCTACTCGACCATTTGCTCGCGCATCACGCCGGAGCCGGTATCGCGGTCGTTCGCGGCCGGATCGACGATCTGTCGGGCGAAATCACCGGCGTTGCCGCTGAAAATCGCTTCGATGCGATCGTGGTGGAAGCGTCCGGTACCGACGATCCGCAGGTGATTGCGGAAAGCCTGGTCTTCGATAACGACATCGCGCACCTCGACACGATCGTGACCGTCATCGATGCGGAGAGCTTTTTGCGCGATTACGCGTCGCCGGATGCACTGAGCGAGCGGGGAATCGCAAGTGATGACCACGATGACCGGACGATCGTGGAAGTGCTGATCGCGCAGATCGAGTTCTGCGATGTGATCGTGATCAACAAAACGGATCTCGTCGATACCACCGCGCTCGCCAAACTCAGGCGCATCCTGCATGCGCTCAATCCACGCGCCGACCTGATCGACACCCATCAAGGCGCGGTGGCCGCAAGCGAGTTGCTGAACACGGACCGCTTCGACTTCGACGCAACCTCCAGCGCGCCAGGCTGGCTGGCAATGCTGAACGCCGATCCGGATTCCGCGTCGGCGTTTGCGGCGGATGATCTTGGCATCAACGGTTTTGTTTATCGTGCGCGCCGGCCGTTTCATCCCGAGCGGCTGTGGGCGCTGGTGCATCAGGAATGGCCGGGGGTTTTGCGTTGCAAGGGCTTTTTCTGGCTGGCGACGCGCAGCGATATCGGCGGATCGCTGTCGCAAGCAGGCGGCACCTTGCGGCACGGTCCGGCGGGCATGTGGTGGGCGGCGCAGGAACGCAGCGAATGGCCGACCGGCGATGCGGAGCTGGAAGCGGAAATTGCCGCAGACTGGTACGGCGACGCGGACGATATGACTATCGGCGACCGGCGTCAGGAACTGGCGATGATCGGAATCGATCTGGATGAGCCGCATTGGCGTGCTGCATTCGACGCCTGTCTTCTCACCGATGAAGAGTGGTCGCGCGTTTCAGAGGCATCGTTCGGCGATCCGTTTCCATCGTGGGAAATGGACGAGGATGAGCACGATCACGAGCATCATCACCATGGCGACGATTGCGATTGCGGCGCCCACGGGCATTAGAATCCGCACACTCGCAGGTGAAATCCCCGCTGCGGACGAAAAAAACCCGCCAGAGGCGGGTTCGATACTGACAATCGGCTACAACTTACCGCTTGTTCACTGCGTCCTTGAATGCCTTGCCAGCCGTGAACTTGACGGTCTTGGCGGCCGGAATCTTAATGGATTCGCCGGTCTTCGGATTACGGCCGGTGCGCGCTGCGCGCTTGCCCGAGCCGAAACTGCCGAAGCCAATCAACTGCACGGCGTCGCCCTTCGAGACGGCCTTCTTGACCACTTCGAGCAACGTATCCAGCGTTTCGCCGGTTTGAGCCTTGCTGGCGCCGGTCTGAGCGGCCACGGCGTCGATCAGTTCCTGTTTATTCATTAAGGTTCCTTTATCAGTTTAGGTTGACACGAACAGCGCGAACGCGCCGATTATACGTGCGCAGGCCTTGCAGTCCAGTACTGGCGCGGGTCTAGCCCCTTGGCCCACTATTCCGGCAAACCCTTACAGCCCGGCCGCCGGGCCACCTCCTTACTCGGCGCTTGTTATCATAACGCAGCGCAAACCCAATCAGGATAAGGGTTTCGAAGATTTAAGCATGACCGGACGCAAGTGAAAACCTTTTCCCGCAGCGGTTTCATGCAAGCAATCCTTTCGTACTGGGGGTTTCACCCTTCGTTGGTTTTTGCCAACGGTTCTGAGACGATCCGGCGTTCACGCGCGAAGCCTTACCCCTATTAGCTTTGAGGGATCGCAGCGCAGCATCGGAAAAGCAACCTGACGGTCATATCAGCAGCAGGCTTTCAAACCTTTCGTATGACCCATACCTTTTGTAGCGAAAACGTGCTTGTCGATCGCTCGCGCTGGGCTCAGCGGCGGAATTTCTCGGTTCTGCAGGCGCAATTCGATGCTGGGCGGTTGTTTATCGACACATGGGCTGCATGGCGCGACGATCCACAGCGTTGCGAGCGCCTGAACTTCGTCGCGGTCGGGCCGCTAACGTCGCTTGATGTTCCCGACGTCCTCGCCGATCAGCCCGAGCTTTCCCAATCGCTAATCGATGCCTGGCCGATGCGGGTTGCGGGGCTTCATCGGCTTGAGTTCGAGCAGGGGCGCGTGGTGTTGACGCTGGCTATCGGTGAGCTGGGCAGTGTGCTGCAGAAGCTTTGGTTGCGCGCGGATTCCTTTTACCTGCGTCTCTCCGATACCGATGCGAAGCTGGCCTATATCATCAAAGCGCTGGCGCGTGTCGCGGGGAATCAGGCGACGCTCTGCGCCGAGGCGCATCCGCTGCTTTCGCGCGCGCTCGAAGACGCGGGTTTTGTCCGTGATGGCGATGAAACCCCGGGCGCGGTATATGTGAGCGCGCGCTTCGCGCCGCGCTGGCGCGTGCGGCGTCATGAACCACCGGTTGCGTTGGCGATTGAAGCGCTGACGTCGTCGGTTTCCGCTTCTGGTCCGATCCTGACACGGGCTCCTGCTCAGCCGTTCCCCCCACGCCATGCAATCGTCATCGGAGCTGGCCTTGCTGGCTGTGCGATCACGGAACGCCTTGCCTCCAGAGGATGGCGCATCACCCTGATCGAGCGCCACGACGATCTGGCTCGCGACGCATCGGGCAATCCCGCCGGCGTTTTCCATCCGATCGTCTGGCGCGACGACAGCATCGCCGCCCGCCTGACGCGCGCGGGATTCCTCTACGCGCTTCACCGATGGTCGGAGCTCGAACGCGCGGGCCACAATCTCGAGCGCAGCCACGAAGGCTTGCTGCAAATCGCGGATTCCCCCGACGATGCGCGTGCGATTGCATCGGCGATCAAGCGTTTCGGCTTGCCCGCGTCCTATGTAGTCGCCGTCGATGAACACGAAGCCACGCACCTAGCCGGTCACCCCGTCGCGCGGCCCGGATGGTTTTTCCCCCGTGGCGGCTGGATTTCCCCAGCCGCGATATGCGCAGCGCAATGCGCGGCCGCGGGCGATCTGCTAACGCCTTGTTTCGGCACGGAAGTCGCGCGTATCGAACGGGAAAACGGCACATGGACCGCCTTCGATACCGCTGGCCACGCGCTCGCCCAAGCCCCGGTCGTGATTCTCGCGAACGCCGGCGATGCGCAACGCATCGCCGGGCTTCACGGACTTCCGACCCGCGGTGTGCGAGGCCAGCTCACGCTGCTGAACACGAGTCCGCTGGATGGCTTGCGCGTGCCGATTGTCGGCGATGGCTACGCCGTGCCGCTCGGCGCTCATTGCACGTTGACGGGCGCGACCTACGATATCGACGACATCGACGCCCGGATCCAGCCTCTTGGTCATATCGAAAACCTCGAACGCATCGCCCGAATGTTGCCGGCGATGACCTCGTTCGAACCCAAACCTGAAACGCTGGAAGGTCGCGTGGCTTTCCGGTCGGTGACGAGTGACCGCATGCCGATGATCGGCGCCCTCGCCGACGAATCCGCCGCACGCGTCGACGCAACCCGTCTTTCCGGCGCGTGGCCGCTCGATTTGCCGCGGTCGCCCGGTTTATACGGCGCGTTTGCGTTCGGTTCACGCGGACTGGTGTGGTCGACGCTGGCCGCCGAGCTGATCGCGGCGCAAATCGAGGGCGAACCGTGGCCGATAGAACGCGAACTGGCCGACGCCATCGATCCGGCACGCTTCCTTCTACGTGCCTTACGACAAGGCGAGTTCAGCTAAAAACCTTCGCCGGCAAACTATCCACTGCAGCCTGTGGATAACGTGGCGAATTTCGCGCGAATGACCTGTGTACTCGCTGTGGGCGTAAACGGGACAACTCGGCTGCCCGGCGAATCCGGCCAAAGTTGTTCCGTGTTCACCCTCTGGCGCCCACATCTTCACGATGCGCTTATGCGTCCTTCAACCGTTTGTAAACGCTGGCGAAAATAGAGTTATCCACAGAAATCGTCAGGCCTTGTTAACTACTACTACGTATATATAAACAAAACTTGTAAACCTTAAAACCACCGTCATCGGCAGCACTCAAAGTCAAAAAAGGCCCGTTACCGCAGACAAATCAACGATGAAGTCCGGTCCTTCGAGAGGTAGATTTTTCTCATTCGGACACGATAAAACCCATTGTTACCGCTTTATTTTCACTGACCGGCGATTAAAGAGAGGGTGCCGGGAGCTATGGCACAATCGCCGTTCTTTCGTTTGGCAGCCTCGCCGGCTTATCGCTTCAAACCGCGCTCTACGCGAGCACGTGGATTGAAAAAACGCTGCGAACCTTGCCGTGACGGCAACGGACCACCAGGCGGATCGGCTGTCAATTGGCTAACCGGTGCTGACAAGGCTTGACGCAGCCTGAAGAATCATCAGGCAACGAATCTTTCCGGCAACGCGCACCGTTGCCGCGCACTAACTGCCTACTTACTGTCTATCCGCACTAGCTGCGAAGGAGAAGTCCTCACGATGAAGTCGGCCTTTTCATTCTTACCGGTCTGGCCACTCGCACCCGATGCCATTTTTTGGGCCGGGCTCGCACTGGTCGCCGCTGGCCTTTGCGGCGAACTGCTCTGGCGCGCCTGGCGCCTGCCGCGCATCACGGGCTACGCTGTCATCGGCCTGATTGCCGGGAATGCGGGTTTTGGTGTTATCGATGTCAGTTCGGCCGGAATCTCGCGGCCATTGCTTGACGTTGCGCTCGGCCTGCTCCTGTTTGAACTTGGCAGCCGGCTCGATTTGCGCTGGATTCGCCGGAATCCTTATCTGATCCTGTCGAGCATTGCGGAAAGTACGCTCACGTTCGGCTTCGTGCTGATCGCGTTGACGTTGTGCAACGTGCCGACCATGCCGTCGGTGGTGATCGCCGCGATCGCGATGGCCACATCGCCAGCCATGGTCATTCAACTGCGCACCGAACTGCGCGCCGAAGGTCAGGTCACGCAGCGCCTGCTCACGCTGACCGCGCTCAACAGCATGTACGCGGTGATCGTGGAAAAGCTCGCGGCCGGCGTGCTGCATCAGGAAATCTACGGCAATACGCTCGCGACCATCGTGCAGCCGCTTTATCTGCTGCTCGGCTCGCTCGTGCTCGCTTTGGCGCTCGCGCTGGCGTGCAACCTGCTGTATCGACGGCTCAATACCAACGACGAACATTCGTTCGTCGCGTTGTTCGGGCTCGTGCTGCTCGCCATCGCCATCGCACATGTGTTCAAGCTGTCGACCATTCTTGCGTTGCTGGCGGCCGGCATCATCGTGAAGAATTCGAACGAGCGCCCGCAACTCTGGCCCACGCATTTCGGCACCGCAGGCTGGTTGCTGACCGTGATCTTGTTTGCGCTGACGCTGACATCGTTCGAATGGCACGATATCGCGCTTGGCGGTGTGGCTGCGCTGGCGCTGATCGTGGCGCGTTTTGTCGGCAAGCTGGCCGGTGTGCTGATCTTCGCGAAACCGAGCGGGCTCAACTGGAAACAGGGCGCGGCGCTCGGTGTAGCACTGACGCCGATGTCGGCGCTGGCGTACCTTCTCGTCGACGATATGTATGTGCTTTATCCCGATTACGACCCGACGCTGCGGGCAATCGTGATGTGCTCGATCGTTGTACTGCAGATTGTTACGCCGTTTCTCGTGTATCGCAGCTTGTCGGCGATCGGCGAACGGCGCGAGTAACGTTTTATCCTGTTTTTTCTCGGGTCGCCGGGCGCGTCGCTGAGCTCGTCACTGAGCGCGTTACCGGGCGCGCCGCGCCGATAAGGTGTTGGCCGAAGACCCAGGCTTTGTCAATCAAGAGGCACCATGTCACTCGAACCTTTCATCAACTCGGAGCCGTTCACCTTCGGCGTCGAACTCGAGATCCAGGTCGTCAATACCCACGACTACGACCTGACGAAGGCCGCCTCCGATCTCATGCGGCTCGTCAAGGACGAAAAAATCCCCGGCAACATCACGCCGGAGATCACCGAAAGCATGATCGAGCTGTCCACCGGCATCTGTACGACGCACGAACAGGCCGTAACGGACCTCCACGCCATTCGCGACACCTTGGTGGCCGCTGCTGACCACCTCAACGTGGGGCTGTGTGGCGGTGGCACGCACGCGTTCCAGCAGTGGAGCGACCGCCAGATCTTCGATACACCGCGCTTTCAGTACCTTTCCGAACTCTACGGTTACCTCGCGAAGCAGTTCACGGTGTTCGGCCAGCATGTGCACATTGGCTGCCCGGATCCGGACAGCGCGTTGTTCCTGCTGCATTCCATGTCGCGCTTCATTCCGCATTTCATCGCGTTGTCGGCTTCCTCGCCGTATGTGCAGGGCGTGGATACCGGCTTCCATTCCGCGCGCCTTAATTCTGTATTTGCATTCCCATTGTCCGGCCGCGCGCCGTTCACGCTGACATGGGACAGCTTTGAGGAATATTTCTCGAAGATGGTCAGCACCGGCGTGGTCAACAGCATGAAAGACTTCTACTGGGACATCCGGCCAAAACCAGGATTTGGGACGATCGAAGTCCGTGTGATGGACACGCCGCTGTCCGTCGATCGCGCGGCGGCGATTGCTTGCTACATCCAGACGCTCGCGCGCTACCTGCTGCTCGACAAACCCCTTACGCTCAAGGAAGACGATTACCTCGTCTACACGTTCAACCGGTTCGAGGCATGCCGCTTCGGCCTGGAAGGCAGTTGCATTGATCCGCAGACGGGCGAGCGCCGCACGATCGCCGAAGATATCCTGGCAACGCTCGATGTGATCGCGCCTCACGCAGACGCGCTCGGCTCGAACGAAGCGCTGCGCCAGGTCGGCGATATCGCGCGCAGCAATATGAACGACGCGACCTGGCTGCGCGGCGTTTTCGACCGCGAGCGTTCGCTGCATGAAGCAGTTCGCCAGCAGTGTTTGCAGTGGCGCGAATGAACCGGACGACCGCGATTCGTGCGGTTTGAGCCGGTCGCAGAAAAAAAAGAAATCCGCTTACCGGCGGGTTTTTTTTCGTCACATTCTTTCTGACCGATGCCGATAACCTGTCTCCAAGGTTTACTGTTATGAAGTCGTATACATACGTAATAGTAGTTAACAAGCATCGCGCGATTCTGTGGACAACCGATAAAATCGTCGCAAACTCAATGATTTGGAGTGCGCATAACCGTGGTGCCGGGCCTTGCATCGAGCGGGGCAACGCGGGACAACAAGCGGGCTGTTTTTGACGCGGGGGGGTTATCAAGAATCGGCGCACATCGAATAATGCGGTTATCCACCCCCTTATCCACAATGTTTTGTGAATAACTAAGGTGTACGTTTGTTCCGGGTCGCTTAGAATGTCGGTTTTACCGGTAGGGAGAAGCAGAGCCGGTGAACAAACGAAGCGCTCGACGGTCTAGAACAGGCGCCACGGAGAAACATAGATGTCCTGATCCGGACGACGAACTAGCCGCATCGGTTCGATCGCCTGAATTTTGAGACGGTAGTTGATACGAAAGGATTCGTCGGTCGGATACGTCGGCGATTAAGCCTGCAGCGACTTGGGTAAAACGAGCGGGGTCTGACGTTTTACCGGTTTCAAGCCGTTGCTGAACCATCAGATAAGCATCAAGAAAGACGAAGCGAACGACTATGAGCGAAGGCGTATATGGAGAGCAGGCCACAGGGCGGGTGACCCACGGCTTGCTGCGGTTGAGCACGGCGATGCGTAGCCAGGCATGGGAATGGGCTGAGGGTGCGGGCTTGACGCCGACCCAGGGCGAAATTCTCGTGTTGCTGATGCAGCGACGCGGTCCAATGCGGCTTGGCGAGATCGCACGGGAAACGGCCTTGACTGCCGCGACCACCAGCGATGCCGTCAGCACGCTGGAAGGCAAGGGTCTGGTCGAAAAGCGCCGGGCGCTTGACGACGGCCGAGCGCTGGCAGTGCGCCTGACCGCGCGCGGAAAGACGGCGGCCAAGAAGGCGCTGGTCTGGCCGGAGTTTTTGTCGAAGGCAGTCGGGACGTTGAAAGCCGATGAGCAGACGCAGTTGTACCGCAGCCTGCTCAAGACCATTCGACAGCTCGAAGTGGTGCAGCAGATTCCGCCGCATCGCATGTGCCTGAGCTGCACGCACCTCGAAGCGAGCAAGAACCCGAAGAAAACGCCGCATCACTGCACGTTGCTGAACATCGACATGGCCGATACCGATCTGCGCCTCGATTGTTCGGTATACGAAGAAGGCGATCTGTCCAAGCAGAAGAAGAACTGGAAGATTTTCGCGCAGCTCGCATAAGCGCCGCTGCGTAAATCTCTTCTTTCGCCGCTCGTGCTTCGCGTTCTGAACGCGAAGCACGCGAGTGTCGGTTAGACTATTCGAGCCGCGCGCCCGTTGGCGGTGCGCTGGCTGCTCGACTGTGCCTCCGCTTTCCGTGCGCCGCTTGATGCCGCGCGCTCCGACCTCAGCTTGCCGGCTATCCTGGATGACCGCCGATGAAACGTGAAGTCCTGGCGATACGCCACGTCTATTTCGAAGATCTCGGCAGCCTGGAACTGGTGCTGGGCGATCGTGGCCAACTGGTGCGTTATCTCGACGTGGGCCGTGCTCGCATCGACGCTCCCAATCCACTCGACACTTCATTAATGGTTGTCCTCGGCGGCCCGATCGGCGCCTATGACGACGCGCTTTTTCCCCATTTGAATCCATTGCTTGCGATGCTGGAAAAGCGCATTGCGGCCGGCTTGCCGACTATCGGCATCTGCCTGGGTGCGCAGTTGATTGCCCGCGCGCTGGGTGCGAAGGTTTATCCGGCGCCGCAAAAGGAAATCGGCTGGAAGGCGCTGACGCTGACCGAGGCGGGACGGGCATCGGCATTGCGGCATTTTGAAGCCGATGGTCAGCCGACACCGGTTCTTCACTGGCACGGCGATACCTTCGATCTCCCCGATGGCGCCACCCGGCTGGCTTCCACAGACCTTTGCGAGAATCAGGCTTTCAGTTGGGGCGATCACGTTCTAGCGCTGCAATGCCACCCTGAAGTTCTCGTCGACCGGTTCGAAACCTGGCTGATAGCGTACCCCGGCGAAGTGGCGGCAAGCGGCACCGACGTGCCGACCTTACGCGCCGATACCGCCAAGCATGGCCCCGCGCTCGAACGTGCCGCGCGCAAGATGTTTGGCGAGTGGCTCGACCGCTTTGAGCCGGCTAAATAAAGGTTTAGAGAACGCACTGAAGGTAACGCACCATGAATCCTGTTATCGATGCCGTCCTTGCGGGCGTAGTCGCACCGCTTGGCACGCAGGGAAAATACAGCGCGATTCACAAGGTGCCGGTGGCGGTGCGGGTTCATGTCGGAGAAACCGGCATGGAAGGCGACCACCAATTCGAGCGCAAGCATCACGGTGGCCCCGAGAAAGCGCTGCATCACTACAGCCGCGACCACTACGCCGTCTGGCGCGACGAATGGCCTGAATCATCAACGGGTTTGACGCGCTTCGATACCCCCGGCGCATTCGGCGAAAACATCTCGACTCGCGGTTTGAATGAAGCAGATGTTTGTGTCGGCGATATGTATCGTCTTGGCACGGTGATCGTGCAGGTGTCGCAGCCGCGCCAGCCGTGCTGGAAACTGAACCTCCATTTTTCCCGCGATGACATGTCGCGGCGCGTGCAGGACACGCGTCGTACCGGCTGGTATTACCGCGTGCTGGAACCCGGTGAAATGGGCGCCGGCGATGTCATGGAGCGGCTCGCGCGACCGCATCCCGAAT
This sequence comes from Caballeronia sp. SEWSISQ10-4 2, assembly GCF_030464885.1. Taxonomy (GTDB): domain Bacteria; phylum Pseudomonadota; class Gammaproteobacteria; order Burkholderiales; family Burkholderiaceae; genus Caballeronia. The sequence continues at coordinate 60,194 of NZ_JALPRJ010000013.1, forward strand.
GGAGCGTCGAACGTCTGCTGCGGGTGCTTTACGTCGATCGCGACGATCAGGCATCGCTGGAAAAGATGGCGATGCTCGAGGCATTGACGCCGTCATGGAGAAGTACCGCGGCGAAGCGGCTCGATACCGGCAAGGTCGAGTCCTGGGCGTTGAGATTGAATACGCCGGAGGGCGAGAAGTAGGCGTTGATGTTATCGGTGGGGCAATCGCGCCGGCTATCAGCAGGGAGAAAACCGAAGTGCTATTCTAAAACGCCCTTTTCCCTCCCTCGGAAACTCTCCCATGAGCGCTCTGTTTTCGCCATTCACGCTGCGGAGCGTGACGATTCCGAACCGCATCGTCGTCTCGCCGATGTGCCAGTACTCAGCCGAACGCGGCGAGGCCACCGCGTGGCACATGATCCACCTCGGACACCTCGCGCTCTCTGGCGCCGGCATGCTCTGCCTCGAAGCCACCGCAGTCGAACCCGATGGCCGCATCACGCCTGGCGACCTCGGCCTCTGGGACGACGCCACTGAAGCGGCGCTCAAACCGGTCATTGGCGCAATCCGGAAGTATTCGCACGTTGCCATCACGATGCAACTTGGCCATGCAGGCCGCAAAGCGTCGAGCGCGGTGCCATGGGAAGGCGGTCAGCTGATCGCTGTGTCAGATGGTGGCTGGATGCCCTCGGCACCGTCGGCGATCCCGCATAAGGAAGGTGAAACGCCGCCGCTCGCACTTGATGCAGCCGGCTTGATCCGCGTGCGTGAAGCTTTCGTGGCAACGGCGAAACGCGCGGCGCGCCTGGGGTTGGATGGGCTCGAAGTGCATGCCGCCCACGGTTATCTGCTGCATCAGTTTCTTTCGCCGCTGGCAAACCAGCGCACCGACGAATACGGTGGTTCGCTCGAAAATCGCATGCGTTTTCCGCTCGAAGTCTTTGACGCCGTGCGCGCTGCTTTTCCCGCCGATAAACCCGTCGGCTTGCGGGTGTCGGCATCGGACTGGGTGGAGGGCGGCTGGGATCTCGAGCAGACCATCGCGTTCGTGAAGGAGTTGCAGAAACACAAGGTGGACTGGATCGATGTCTCGTCGGGCGGCGTATCGCCGTTGCAAAAAATCCCGCTGTCACCCGGTTATCAACTGCCGTTTGCAAAAGCCATCAAGGAAGCAACGGGCGTGAACACAATGGGCGTTGGCCTGATCACCGATCCGCAGCATGCCGAAGAGATCATTGAGTCCGGTCAGGCGGATATGGTCGCGCTCGCGCGTGCGCTGCTCTACAATCCGCGCTGGCCGTGGCACGCGGCCGCGCAGCTTGGTGCGACTGTCGAGGCGCCGCCGCAATACTGGCGCTCGCAGCCGCGTGACCAAAAAGCGTTGTTCGGCGATATCTCTTTCGGCCAACGCTGAAACACGCAGCATGAATAAAGAGAGCGGTTGAATTCGTGCGCGCCTAACGTGTACGATGCCGATGTTCGCCTGCGTGGTTTCAACCGTGCAGGCAGCAAAACGAAGGACAGCAACGCGGCGGCGCCTCGCATTCAGGCCGCCGCGTTTTTTTAATCCACGTTCCGGTTCGTCACCGTTCGCGTGAAACCGGGACGGGGCGAAGTTGAAGCGTCTGCCAAGCCAAACCGATTCGTTTTAAAGGATTCATTCGATGAGTTCACGGAGGGTCGCCGTCCGCCGTTCGGGCATACACGGCAAGGGCGTTTTCGCCGCGATGCCACTCGCCAAAGGCGAGCGGATTATCGAGTACAAGGGCGAACGCATTTCGTGGAAAGAGGCATTGCGCCGTCATCCGCACAACCCGGACGAGCCGAACCACACGTTCTATTTCGCGCTCGAAAACAGCAAGGTGATCGACGGCAAAGTCGATGGCAATAGCGCGCGCTACATCAACCATTCGTGCGCGCCGAATTGCGAAGCGGAAGAGAAGGAAGGGCGCGTGTTCATCCACGCGCTGCGTGCGATCAAAACCGATGAAGAGCTGTACTACGACTACGGTCTCGTCATCGACGGTCGCATCACGAAGAAGCTCAAGAAGGAATACGAGTGCCGTTGCGGCGCCAAAAAGTGCCGCGGCACGATGCTGGCGCTGAAGAAGAAAAAGTAAGGCTTTCGTACTGAAGTAAAAAAACGCCGCGGCAGGTCTCTGCCGTGGCGTTTTTCTATGCCACTTTCAAAGGCATCCGCACGATGAAACGCGCGCCGCCTTCGGGCGCTGGAGCATCTTCATAATGCACGCTGCCGTCGTGCAGCGCCATGATGTCGTGGACGATCGCCAGACCCAGTCCAGCGCCGCCTTCCACGCCGTGGCCGTCGCCGCGGAAGAAGCGTTTGAAGAGATCCTGCTGCTGTTCAAGCGGCACGCCGGGACCGTTATCTTCCACCACGATTTCGCCCATCCTGAGGCCATTTTCATCGACGGTTTGCGTCACCGTGACCGTCACACGTGCACCTTCGAGTCGCGACGTGGGCACGTATTTCAGGGCGTTATCGATGAGATTGCCGATCACCTCACGCACCAGCACGAGATTGCCGCGCACGATCAGGGGATGCTCATTATCGGGATCGTCGAGACGCTGAAAGCCCATGTCGACACCCGCGGCCAGCGCGCGCGGCACCCATTCGGCGCCGGTTTCGAACGCGAGCGCGGCGTAATCGAAATCGGTGAAACGCGCAGCCTGTTCGCCCGGCTCGGCGCGCGCGAGCGAAAGCAACTGGTTTGACAATCGCACAGCCCGATCTGCCGACGCCCGCAGCTCCTTAACCGCTTCCAGCACCTTCGCCGGATCCTTCGCGCTCGCCGCTTGCTCGGCGTGCAGCTTCACGGCGGTGAGCGGCGTGCGCAACTGATGCGCGGCATCGGCAATAAACTTGCGCTGGCCGTCCAGCGCCATCTTCAGGCGCTCGAGCAGGGCGTTCATCGCGCTCGTGAGCGGACGGATTTCGATGGGAACGAAGGATTCATCGACCGGTTCCAGCGACGTATGGGTCTGCCGGTTGAGGGTATCGGCGAGATCGGTCAGCGGGTTGAGTTGCTGGTTCACGACGCGCCACACGATGACCCAGCCCGCCAGCAGCAGGAGCAGCAGCGGCATCATGATCGCGACCATGAACTCGACGGCGATCCTGTAGCGCGAACCCACGCGCTGCGCCACTTCCACAACAATTGGATTGCCGTGCAATTGATCGACGCGCACCTGTGCCGCGCGCACGCTCGTGCCCTGGTAGTTGGTCTCGAAGACGTAGGCGTAATGAATCCGGCGCACGTTCGTGCCAGTCAGCGGCAGATCGGGTTCGCCGGCGATTTCGTTTTCACCGTCACTGATGCGGTAAATCAGTTGTTCGACGGGATCGGAAAACATCGCGCGGGCGAGCGGCGGCACGGTCAACGGTGCGTCGACGCCAGCGAGCTGGATCTGCTTCGAGATAGCCGTAGCGAGATCGGCAAGCGAGCGGTCGACCACATGCTGCGTGTATTGCCACGCGAGCCAGTACGCCATCAATCCGCTCATCAGCGCGAGCAGCGACAGCGGCGCAGCTAGGCGACGCAGCAGCGAGCGCCGCAGGCTGGGAGGCACGCGCTCAGACGTAGTTGCCGTCTGCGCCAGATGCAGCCAGTCGGCGCGATCGAAACGTTCGTCGGGTGTGCGCCGGGGAGGGAATCGCAAGGTGCTGGGTGACCGCTCGTCAGGCTGGTTAAGCCGTCGACAAACCGCTTACGCGGCCTGCCGGATTTCCTGCAGCAGGTAGCCGAAACCTCGCACTGTCACGATTTCCACGCGGCAGTTTTCGAGTTTCTTGCGTACCCGGTGCACATACACTTCGATGGCGGTGTCGCCGAGATCGCCGCCGAAGTGCGTCAGGTGATCCTGCAACTGCGCCTTGCTGACCACGCGGCCATGACGCAGCAACAGCATTTCGAGCACGGCGAATTCGCGCGGCGACAGTTCGAGCGGTTTTTCGTCGTTGAAAATGCGGCGATCCACACCCGACAGACGCAAGCCGCCCAGCGATACTTCCGGACGCGGTACATCGCCGTGCGGGCCGCTTCGGCGCATGACAGCGCGAATCCGGGCTTCGAGTTCGGTGGGTTCGAACGGCTTGAGCATGTAGTCGTCGGCGCCACTGTTCAGGCCCTGGACGCGGTCATGCAGTTCGTCACGTGCGGTCAGAATGATCACCGGCGTATGACGATTGCCCTGGCGGAAACGCGACAACAGCGTCATGCCGTCGATACCCGGCAAGCCGAGATCGAGAATCACCAGTTCATGGCGATTTTGCGTGAGCGCTTGCTCCGCGAAAATGCCGTCATGGACCATATCGACGGTAAAGCCGGCTTGTTCAAGGCTACTTTGAATGCCGCGCGCGATGGGGCGGTCGTCTTCGATCAGAAGGATTCGCATGGAAGTCGCTCTTATACGATGGGTTGGGCTCGATTGCGCGTCGCGGCCGCCAGCCGGAATTGCTCTACCTTTCTTTGCCGCGGCGCCGTCCGAGTCATATCAGCAATCCTTTTACGCCAAACGCTGCACCGCGCCTCGCCGTGCAGCGATTCTCCTGCGGCTGGACCTGCCCGAATTCCCAATCCACGGACGCCACGCCGAGATCGGGTTCTGGCATGCCCGCTCGCCCCGTGTGGCGACGAATTCAGTCGCGGCAAGGGGTTGATAGGCTGTCCAAACCGTATGCGCTGCTGATTGTACAGTGTCGGTCTGTCCCGCCAATGGACCGGCGGTACTGGAGTGCCCGAGTCGTTAAGAAAGCTTGCACATGTATTAATGGTTTGCTTTCCAGCTGAAAGGCTTTGTTGTCAAAGACTTGCAATTACCTTTGTTTCTGCTTTCGAACAAGCGCGTTCGGGCTGTTTCCGGGCAGCTTATTGCGATTTTTGAATGTTATTGTTTGTAATACGACTGTTACGCATTTGTCGCAGTAGTCAGCTTGGTAAGCGGATTTCATGCCGTTGATGTGATTGAATCGATGAATCTTGCGAGTCTCGCGTCGCGTTCCGTCAGGCCATTTGCCGCGTGCGTCGAGAGCGTGATTTCCACCTTGTCGTACACGTTCGACCATTCGGGATGGTGATCCATCTCCTGCGCTTTTATCGCCACTCGCGTCATGAAACCGAACGCTTCGTTGAAGTCCGCGAACTTGAAACTTCGGTGAATCGCATTGCCATCTTCGCTGAGTTGCCACTGCTTTAACTCGCCGAGAAGTTTGGATAGTTCGTCAGGTGCAAGTTTTTTGATCATGGCGGGATCTCCTTCCGTACGCTCGGACACCGCATGAGATTAGCCGAACACGCGGTAAACTTGCATCTCTCCGCTTTTTTCGCAGGATTCCCACATGGTTGACCTCGATCACTTCGATCTCGCGCTGCTCGACGTCTTACAACGGTTCGGCCGCGCGACGCATCAACAACTGGGTGAGGAAGTACCGCTGTCGCCGTCGCAGATTGGCCGGCGCCTGCAACGTCTGGAAGCAACCGGCGTGATCGAGGGTTATCGGGTCGTGCTGCGCCCCGAAAAGCTCGGGCTTGGCGTAACCGCGTTCACGAGCCTCAAGCTGAAACATCACGGCGATACGGTCATCGACCAGTTTCAGCAGCAGATCGACATGCTGCCAGAAGTGCTTGAATGCCACGCGACGGTTGGCGACGCCGATTATCTGCTGCGGATCGTCGCGCCAGATTTGAACGCGCTGTCCACGTTCGTCATGAAAAAGCTGATGCGCGTTCCCGGTGTAGACAGCGTGCGCTCCAACATCGTGCTGACTACGTTCAAGCGCAACGGACCGCTGCCGCTCGGACATCTCGCGGAAAATCTGAAGGATTAAGCCGGCTCGCTCAGCAGATCGACATACGCGACCGGCACCAGGTCGCTCGACACCACGCCAAGCCGCTCGAACCATTCCTCAGCTTCTTTTTCACCGTCGGCTTCGTCGTCATCCTCGGCGAGCAGCACTTCCAGTTCGATGAAATCGCCCAGGCCGTCCACGCGGTCCAGATTAATCCGCGTCCGCCCGACGATATACACGTGCCGCTCCTTATTCACGATACCGCGCGTGTCCAGCGCTTGTGCAAGCAGCGTGTGCATGGCTTCGGGGTTCGTTACCGGGCTGCGCGAATAGTACGAAACCTTCGGGCCGTCGCGGTCGTCACGTTGATAGAAGATCAGTTCGGCCGGCGTGTTGTCGTCGAATTGACGCAGTTTCAGGCGGCCGTTCGGCACATCGTAGAAAAAATCCTGCTGGCGGTAGATCAGCGGCGGTTCAGTCGCAAGCGCTGCCGCGCGCGCCAGAAGCTGGTCGAACTGATGCGCGCGAGCCTTGATTTCGATATTGCGTGCCATGTTGGAGTTTCCTGTTCACGTGGGCGCCAGATGCGCGACCCTCAGACTAACAAAATTTGATGACCGGAAGATTCATTGGCTTCGGTTCCTTGCCTTCCTTTCGCTGACTAGGTCGCCCATTGATCTTCAATCAGACGTAACGCTGCGGCGATGCCCGGTTCCTCGCGGCGCTCCGCGAGCACGATGAACGAAAGCTGCGTGGGCACCGTGACGCCTTCCACGATCGTCAGCGCATGCGCGTGTGCCTCGGCCAAAGCGATCGAATCGCGCACGAGTGTCAGGCCCACGCCAGACTTGACCAGATCGAGCATCGACGGCTCCTGATCCACTTCAGCCACCTTGATGGGCTGGACGCCGTGGGCATCGAAAATCCGCGTCAGCAAGCGGTTGTGCGCCGATTCCGGCGGCGTCCAGATCCATGGCAGACGCGCAAGCGCCACCCAGTTGAGTCCGCGGCTTTCCCCGTGCGTTATCCGGTTCACGCGGTCCTTCCATCCGGCCGGGGCCAGTACGCGATACAGATACGGCTTCAACTGCACGACGTGGAAGCGCTCGGCATCGCGCGGTTCATCGATTGCCGGATCGCCGATGTAAAACCCCACATCGAGATCGCGTGCCTTGATGCGCTCGCGCACCCAACCCGACATGCCATGCCGCAACGCGGTTTCAATGCGCGGATACGTCTCCACGAGCGCACGCAGAAAGCCGCCGAGCCGCAGGAATTCGGGATCGAGGATCGTACCGATAGTCAGGCGGCCGCTGACTTCTTGGCGAAGCGCGGCGGCGACCCGCTGGACCTCGCTCGCGGCATTCAGGGCGCGCTCCGCGTGCGGCAGCAGCGCTTCGCCGTCGCGCGTGAGGATCAAGCCGTGCGAGGTCCGCGAAAAGAGCGCGACGCCCAGCGTTTCCTGCAAGTTCTTGATTTGCAGGCTCACGGCAGGCTGCGACACGTGCAACCGCACGGCCGCACGCGTGAGATTGCCTTCGCGGGCAACGGTGACGAAGGCACGAAGAAGAGTCAGGTCCATGCCTGATATTAGCTCAGCTTATAACGCGGTTGAAGATATCTGATTGGATTGCTGCACTGCGTCCGCGGTAGCGTGTCCCCGTATACAAGAGCGTGATGCAGCGCTGGGCGCCGAATTCACGACGCCCATGGCGAAGTGAGCATTCCAGATAGAGTGAAAGCCGCGAGTAGCGGCTCCGGCAGGAGACACACATGAAACAGGACGCGCGCAAGCTCGAGGGCGAATTTGATTACATCATTGTCGGTGCGGGGACGGCGGGCTGTGTGCTCGCCAACCGCCTGACCGAAGATGCCGATGTAAGTGTGTTGCTGCTGGAAGCGGGTGGCAGGGACAACTATCACTGGATTCATGTGCCCGTCGGCTACCTGTATTGCATCGGCAATCCGCGCACGGACTGGCTTTATAAAACACAAGCGGAACCAGGACTCGATGGACGTTCGCTTTCGTATCCGCGAGGTCGCGTGCTGGGCGGCTGTTCGTCGATCAACGGCATGATCTACATGCGCGGCCAGCGCGAGGATTACGACGATTGGGCGCGCATCACCGGAGACCCCGACTGGTCCTGGGATTCAGTATTACCCGTGTTCAAACGCAGCGAAGATCATCATGGCGGTGCGAATGAGTGGCACGGCGCGGGAGGCGAATGGCGCGTCGAGAAGCAGCGGCTGAAATGGAAAGTACTGGAAACTTTCGCGCAGGCGGCGCAAGAAACCGGCCTTCCCGCCACCGACGATTTCAATCGTGGCGATAACACAGGTGTAGGTTATTTCGATGTGAACCAGCGCAGCGGGATTCGCTGGAATGCATCGAAGGCATTTTTGCGGCCCGCGATGAAGCGTTCCAATCTCACGATCATCACGGGTGCTTATACGCAGCGACTCGTGATGGAAGGCAAGCGTTGTGTGGGCGTGGAGTACCGCGGTGGCGACGCGGACTATCTCGCCAAGGCGCGTTGCGAAGTGATCCTGAGTGCGGGCGCGGTGAATTCACCGCAGTTGCTGGAGCTGTCCGGCATTGGCAACGGAGCGCGGCTGCAGCAAATGGGTATCGATGTGGTTAAGGATTTGCGCGGCGTCGGCGAGAATTTGCAGGATCATCTACAGCTTAGGATGGCTTATAAAGTGCGTGGCGTGCGCACCTTGAATACGTTGTCGGCGCATTGGTGGGGCAAGGCGTGGATCGGCTTGCAATATGCGTTGACGCGCAGTGGACCGATGTCGATGGCGCCATCGCAATTGGGGGCGTTCGCGAAGTCGAATCCCGATGACATGACCATTACGCGGCCCGACGTCGAGTATCACGTGCAGCCGTTGTCGCTGGATCGGTTCGGTGAGCCGCTGCATGCGTTTAACGCGTTCACGGCGTCGGTGTGCCCGTTGCGGCCGACATCGCGAGGGAGCGTTCACATTGCATCGCCGGAGGCGCGGGATGCGCCTATGATCGCGCCGAATTATCTGTCCACCGATCGCGATCGCGAAGTTGCGGTCAATGCATTGCGGTTGACGAGGCGGATTGCCGCTGCACCAGCGCTGGCCAAATATTCGCCGGAGGAGATCTTGCCGGGGACCGCGTTCCAGACCGATGCGGAGCTTGCCGTGGCCGCGGGGAAAGTCGGCACGACCATTTTTCATCCGGTAGGTACCTGCAGGATGGGGACGGATAACGATCCGGCTGCGGTGGTGGATGGGCGCTTGAGGGTCATCGGCGTAACAGGATTGCGCGTAGTCGATGCTTCCGTGATGCCTACGATCACCTCCGGCAACACGAACTCACCAACGTTGATGATCGCTGAAAGGGCCAGTGAAATGATTCGTGCCGACAGGCGATTTGTGGGCTCGCGCGCGAGGGTGGACGGGTCGGGCCCTGCTTGATTGATGAGGGCGTGAGGGGGTTATAACGCGCACCACGTTTGTAACCGCTCCTTTCAGGGTCACGCCAAGTGGGACAAAACTACTAGAAGATGTCCGGCGTTGCGAACGAGCAAGATATCTGCAAGTACGCGCAAAGTAGCGTGCGCACTGGAAATTCACCCGCCACTGCGAGAGAAAACAAACGGCGAAACTAAGTGCAAATCCCGATGATTGCGGTGCATCATTGGCGCGACAATACCTTCTCCGCGCTTGATGCGCCGCACGTCTGCACGACCGTTGTGCGGCACGCAAAAAGTGCAGAGGACTCGAACAAACGCAACGGCAGCAGCGCAACACAGCCCCAAGCAAAAGTACCCGCACGACCGCAGCGAACTACCGCCAGCAAAACCACGGGGCATGCGCCAAAAGCGCGCCGAGCTGAAGCTGAAACAAAGGCTCAAACAAAGCACGGAAGGGGACATGATTCTCGGCGATACGATTCTGGAAACCCGCGGCCTGACAAAAGAGTTCAAAGGCTTTACCGCCGTCAATGGCGTGAACCTGCGCGTGCGCCGTGGCTCGATCCACGCCTTGATCGGCCCCAACGGCGCAGGCAAAACCACCTGCTTCAATCTGCTCACCAAATTCCTCGAACCCACAGCGGGTCAGATCGTCTTCAACGGCATCGACATCACCGGTGAGCGTCCGGCCCAAATCGCACGGCGCGGCGTGATCCGCTCATTCCAGATTTCCGCTGTATTTCCACATTTGACAGTGATGCAGAATGTACGCATCGGCTTGCAGCGCTCGCTCGGGACATCGTTTAAATTCTGGAAGAGCGAACGTGTCCTTAACGCACTCAACGACCGCGCGATGGACCTGCTGACCCAGGTCGGCCTGACCGATTTCGCCGATACCACCACGGTCGAACTTTCCTATGGCCGCAAACGGGCACTGGAAATCGCGACCACGCTTTCAATGGAGCCCGAACTCATGCTCCTCGATGAACCCACGCAAGGCATGGGTCACGAAGATGTCGACCGGGTCACGGCGCTGATCAAGAAAGTATCGGCGGGACGCACGATCCTGATGGTTGAACACAACATGAACGTGATCGCGGGCATCTCCGACACCATCACCGTCCTTCAACGCGGTGAAGTGCTGGCCGAGGGCAGTTATGCAGAGGTATCGAAGAATGCGCTCGTGATGGAAGCCTACATGGGCAGCGCCGACGCAGCCCTCGCCGGAGCGCATGCATGAGCACGATCGTGGAAGAACGCCGCGCGGAACAGCGTGAAGCATCGACTCAGGAACCGGCGCTCGAACTCGTCGGCGCACAAGCCTGGTACGGCGAATCGCACATCCTGCATGGCGTGGATCTGACCGTGCATCGAGGCGAAGTCGTGACGCTGCTCGGACGTAACGGCGCAGGCCGCACGACTACGCTGCGCGCAATCATGGGACTGACCGGCCGGCGTACGGGATCGATTCGTATTGGCGGGCATGAAACTGTCAGCATGTCGACGCACAAGATCGCGCATTACGGCGTGGGCTATTGCCCGGAAGAACGCGGCATCTTTTCGAGCCTGTCGTGCGAAGAGAATCTGCTTTTGCCGCCGCTTGTGGGCAACGCGAAAGATGCAATGTCCATCGATGAAATCTATTCGATGTTCCCCAATCTCAAGGAGCGCCGCGCCAGTCAGGGCACCCGGCTCTCGGGTGGTGAACAGCAAATGCTGGCGGTCGCGCGCATCCTGCGCACCGGCGCCAATCTGCTGCTGCTCGATGAGATATCGGAAGGACTCGCGCCTGTCATCGTTCAGACGCTCGCGCGCATGATCTTGATGCTCAAGGCGCGCGGCTACACCATTGTGATGGTCGAACAAAATTTTCGCTTCGCCGCGCCGCTCGCCGATCGCTTCTATGTCATGGAGCACGGGAAGATCGTCGAGCACTTCAATGCCGGGGAACTCGAAACGAAAATGCCAGTGCTGCATGAACTGCTCGGGGTTTGAGAACGTCAAACGCAAGTTCAACGTAACAGCACGCGGCTAACCGCAAGAACAACAACTCAACGGAGACTGTAATGAAGAAGAAGACCCTCGCGCGCCTGTCGGGCATCTGCCTTGCGGTTGCCGCTGCCACAGCCTCGCTAATGGCGGGCAACGCACATGCAGCGCCCGGCGACACGGTGAAGATCGGCTATATCACGGACCTGTCAGGTCTTTATGCGGACATCGACGGTCAAGGCGGCCTCGAATCCATTCGCATGGCCATCGCGGATTTCGGCGGCAAGGTGAACGGCAAGCCGATCGAACTCGTCTATGCCGATCATCAGAACAAGGCGGATATTGCAGCATCGCGTGCACGGGAATGGATCGACCGCGACGGCGTGAATGTGATCATCGGCGGCACGAATTCGGCGACCGCGCTCTCGACGAATCAGGTCGCGGGCGAGAAGAAGATTCCGTACATCAACATTGGCGCAGGCGCGGATACCCTGACCAACGAGCAATGCACGCCGTACACGGTTCACTATGCGTACGACACCATGGCGCTCGCCAAAGGCACGGGCTCGGCGGTGACGAAGCAGGGCGGCAAGACGTGGTTCTTCCTCACGGCGGATTATGCGTTCGGCAAGGCGCTGGAGAAGAACACGTCGGACGTGGTGAAGGCGAACGGCGGTCAGGTGGTCGGCGTAGTCCGTCATCCGCTGTCGGCCTCTGACTTCTCCTCCTTCCTGTTGCAGGCCCAAGGATCGAAGGCGCAGGTGCTGGGTCTGGCGAATGCAGGCGGGGATACGATCAACTCGATCAAGGCGGCGAAAGAATTCGGCATCACCAAGTCGATGAAAATCGCTGCGCTGCTGATCTTCCTCACCGACATCCACAGCCTGGGTCTCGAAACCACGCAGGGCCTGGTCGCAACGGATAGCTGGTACTGGAACAAGGATGCCGAGACACGTAAATGGGCGCAGCGTTACTTCGCCAAGATGAAGAAGATGCCGACCAGTTTGCAGGCCGCGGACTATTCGGCCGCGACCACGTATCTGAAGGCGGTGCAGACCGCTGGATCGACCGATAGCGACAAGGTGATGGACCAGTTGCACAAGATGAAGGTCAACGACTTCTACGCGCAGAACGGCTACATCCGTGCGGACGGAAGCATGATCCACGACATGTATCTGATGGAAGTGAAGAAGCCGTCGGAGTCGAAAGAACCTTGGGATTACTACAAGATCACGGCAACCATTCCGGGCGACCAGGCGTTCGGCACGAAGGCGGAGTCGCGCTGCGCGTTGTGGAAATAAGCGGCCGGGTTATAGCGGCACTGCGGATTCAAGCATGACGTCGGGGGTTTCATTGCATCCGGGTGTCACGCAATCTGCATGATCGATCGACGCATGGCGGCTTGCTCATATCGAGCTAAGGCGGCATGCGTCGAAACTACTCTGACGGCAGATTCAATGGAAATTTTCGGCATTCCGCTCGCGGCGATGATGAGCCAGTTGCTGCTCGGGCTGGTGAACGGATCGTTCTACGCCATCTTGAGCCTGGGCCTCGCGGTGATCTTCGGCCTGCTCAACGTGATCAACTTCGCCCACGGCGCGTTGTTCATGCTGGGCGCGATGCTCACATGGATGGGTTTCTCCTACTTCAATGTGCCGTACTGGGCAATGCTCGTGTTCGCGCCGCTGATCGTGGGCGTATTCGGCGTTGTGATCGAACGGACGATGTTGCGCTGGCTTTACAAGCTCGACCATCTCTACGGCTTGCTGCTCACGTTCGGCATCACGCTTGTGATAGAAGGCGTGTTCCGCTCGATCTACGGATCGTCGGGCCAGCCGTACGACGTCCCCGAACTGCTCTCGGGCGCGACGAATCTCGGCTTCATGTACCTGCCGAACTATCGGGCGTGGGTGGTGCTGGCATCGCTGATCGTGTGCTTCGCGACGTGGTTCGTGATCGAGAAAACGCGGCTGGGCGCGTACCTTCGCGCGGGCACTGAGAACCCGAAGATGGTCGAGGCGTTCGGCATCAATGTACCGTTGATGGTCACGCTAACCTACGGTTTCGGCGTCGCGCTCGCGGCCTTCGCCGGCGTGCTTGCCGCGCCTGTGATCCAGGTGTCGCCGCTGATGGGACAGTCGATGATCATCACCGTGTTCGCCGTGGTCGTTATCGGCGGAATGGGGTCGATCATGGGCTCGATCCTCACCGGGCTCGGGCTCGGCGTGATCGAAGGCCTGACACGCGTGTTCTATCCGGAAGCCTCCGCGACGGTCGTTTTCGTGATCATGGCGCTGGTGCTGCTGGTGCGCCCGGCGGGACTTTTCGGCAAGGAAAAATGATGGTTAGGAAAGTGCTCTACGGCGTGTTGCTTGCCGGCCTGATCGCAGCGCCGTTTCTCGGCGTGTACCCGGTCTTCATGATGAAAGTGCTGTGTTTCGCGCTGTTCGCCGCTGCCTTCAATTTACTGATCGGCTACACGGGCCTGCTCTCGTTCGGCCACGCGATGTTTCTCGCCAGCGCGGGTTATTCGGCCGGTTATGCCATCCAGACGCTTGGTTTTACGCCGGAACTCGGCGTGATCGCGGGCACGGCCGTCGCGACATTGCTCGGCCTGATCGTGGGCTTGTTTGCTATTCGCCGCCAAGGCATCTACTTCGCGATGGTCACGCTGGCGCTCGCGCAGATGGTCTACTTCGTGTTCCTGCAGGCGCCGTTCACGCACGGCGAGGACGGTCTGCAAGGCGTGCCGCGCGGCAAACTGTTCGGCGCAATCAGTCTGAGCTCCGATCTGACGCTCTATTACATCGTGCTCCTGGTGATGGTGCTGGCGTTCGGATTTATCGTGCGCATCGTGCATTCGCCGTTCGGGCAAGTGCTGATCGCGATCAAGGAGAATGAGCCGCGCGCGATCTCGCTCGGTTATGACACGTCGCGTTTCAAGTTGCTGGCGTTCGTGTTGTCGGCGGGATTGGCGGGGCTGGCCGGCGCGCTTCAAACACTGGTGCTCGGCTTCGAGACGCTCGGCGACGCGTACTGGACCATGTCCGGCCTGGTCGTGCTGATGACCCTGGTTGGCGGCATGAGCACCATGTTCGGGCCTTTGCTCGGCGCGTTCATTATCGTGGCGCTGGAAAATCGTCTCGGCGATATCGGCAGTGCGCTGTCTTCGCTTACCGGAATAGATTGGTTTAACTCGCTCGGAGAGTCGGTGACGATCGTGACGGGGCTGATCTTTATTGCGTGCGTGCTGCTGTTCCGGCGTGGCATTGTGGGAGAAATCATTGCGCGGGTTCGTCCCTTGCGCGGTTAAAGGAATTCAAGCGGAAGCAGTGCGATTTAGTTTGCGATCCGAACTATATGCGAGCATGAGCGATGGTTTTCCCTCGGATAATCGCGCTATTTAACGGGGCGTAGATGAGCAATTGCCCAATAAAGGTGCTAACGTGCACCACTAGGGTAAATGCTAGGTTGTCGGTATTCGTTGCGCAATCTAATATCCGTTTCAGTTCTGTTGCACCCCGAATTTTGAGGTGGAGAACGAGGAGACAACGAGGCATCAAGTGCCCGACCGAAAGCGCTGTTGGATGATTCCAACAGCGCTTTTTATTTGTGCTTCACGTTTATCGGTTACCTCATTCAACTCTATTTTTCTCCTCGCATTAAGGGGCCAGATATGGTCTCCGAACGCTGCCCGATTCACATTAATTTATCCATTTTCGTACGGGTTTTCCCGGGCATTTTTCAATGCGTGGCTTAGCGCGCATTGGTGCGTTCAAATCCCCTCAAAACGCTTGCCCCATGCGGTTCTCGTCCGCTACACTCCCGATTCACCGACCGCGTGGTCGGGATATAGAAATCGTAAAATCGCGCTAGTGAACACAACACATTTACGGGGCATATCGATGAAGTTGGTTTTACGCTGGATCTCGACGGCGGTATTCGTCGCGAGCGTTTCCTCAGTAGTCAGTTCGCAGGCTTTCGCAGACGTAAAGATCGGTGTGACTTTATCTGCCACCGGCCCGGCCGCATCGTTGGGAATTCCTGAGAAAAACACGATTGCGTTGCTGCCGAAGGAGATTGCTGGCCAGAAGATGCAGTACATCGTCCTCGACGACGCGACCGATTCCACGCAAGCGGTAAAGAACGCGCGCAAGTTGACGAGTGAAGATCACGTTGATGCCCTGATCGGCTCAACGGTAGTTCCCAATTCGCTTGCAATGATCGACGTGGCTTCGGAAACTTCCACGCCGATGATCTCGATGGCCGCGGCAGCTACGATCGTCGAACCGATGGATGCGAAACGCGCGTGGGTATTCAAGACGCCGCAGAACGACATCCTGATGGCGACGGCGATCGCGCAGCACATGTCGAATCACGGCGTGAAGTCGGTGGCGTTTATCGGTTTCAGCGACGCTTACGGCGAAAGCTGGTTCAAGGAATTCACCAAAGCCGCCGATCTCGCGAAGATCAAGCTGGTCGCGAATGAACGCTTCGCGCGTAACGATGCATCGGTGACGGGACAGGTTCTTAAAGTCGTGTCGCAGAATCCGGATGCCGTGCTGATCGCGGGCGCGGGAACACCGGCCGCTTTGCCGCAAAAGACGCTGAAAGAGCGGGGCTACAAGGGCAAGATCTATCAGACGCACGGCGTCGCGAACAACGATTTCCTGCGTGTGTGCGGCAAGGATTGTGAAGGCACGTTCCTGCCCGCCGGGCCGTTGCTGGTCGCGGCGCAATTGCCCGATTCGAATCCGGTGAAGAAGTCGGCGCTGACGTATAAGCAGGCTTATGAAGGTGCGAACGGCGCGGGTTCCGTGTCCACGTTCGGCGGGCACGCGTGGGATGCGGGCTTGCTGCTGCAACGTGCAATTCCGATTGCGTTGAAGAAGGGACAACCCGGCTCGCAGGCATTTCGCGAAGCGTTGCGCGCGGCGCTCGAAAGCACCCAGGACTTGCCCGGCTCGCACGGGATCTTCAACATGAGCGCGAACGATCACTCGGGACTCGATCAACGCGCGCGGGTGATGGTGGAGATCGTCGGCGGCCAGTGGAAGCTCGCCAAAGATTGATGGCGGCCGACACGACGATATGAACCGATCAAAGGCGCGTTGCTTCGAACGCGCCTTTTTTTCGGGGTTTATCGCTACGTCGTTTTGGATGGGCTCGGCAGCGTAGACCTGACGGTTAACGCTGAGGGAAAACGAGTCCAGGCGCATGCGATGACCGAAAATAGATTGAGCGGCTAAACGAAGACCGCACGACAAAGATTCATAACAACTCGCAGTAGCGCACAGGGCGTGCGCGATGGCATAGCGTCTGGAGACGATGCAATGGAAAAGACCAACCGTTGGAAGTGGCAGGGACACCTCACGAGCGCGGCGCTCGGAGTGACGCTCGCCTTTGGTGCGAGCGCGGTCGTCGCACAGGTGAAGATCGGGGTGACGTTATCGGCGACAGGACCGGCGGCATCGCTTGGGATTCCCGAGAAAAACACGATCGCGTTGTTGCCGAAGGAGATCGGCGGGAAGTCAGTGGAGTACATCGTGCTCGACGACGGTTCCGACACCAGCCGTGCCGTGCAGAACACGCGCAAGCTGATCGATGAAGATCATGTCGACGCCATCGTGGGCTCCACGGTGACGCCCAATTCGCTCGCCATGCTCGATGCCGCGAGCCAAGGCAAGACGCCGATGATCTCGATGGCCGCTTCCGCCGCCATCATCTCGCCGATGGACGCAAAACGTACGTGGGCGTTCAAGACGCCGCAGAACGACAGCCTGATGGCCGACGCTATCGCTGAGTACATGGAGAAGCACGGCGTGAAGACGGTCGGTTTCATCGGCTTCGCGGACGCGTATGGCGACGGCTGGTACAGCGTGTTTAACACGGCCGCCACGGCGCACAACCTGAAGATTGTCGCGAACGAACGCTTTGCCCGCACCGATACCTCGGTTACGGGCCAGGTGCTGAAGACCATGGGCGCGAATCCCGATGCGGTGTTGATCGCGGGCGCCGGCACACCGTCGGCGTTGCCGGCCAAGGCGCTGAAGGAGCGTGGTTACAAAGGCAAGGTCTATCAGACGCATGGCGTGGCGAACAACGACTTCCTGCGTGTGTGCGGCAAGGATTGCGATGGCGAATTGCTGCCGGCCGGGCCAATCCTCGTCACGGATCAATTGCCGGAGGGCAATCCGGTGAAGAAGTCGTCGCAGGCTTATAAGGCGGCGTATGAGAAGGCGTACGGCGCGGGATCGATATCTACATTTGGCGGCCATGCATGGGACGCCGGGCAGATGCTGCAGCAAGCGATTCCCGAAGCGCTCAAGACGGCTCAGCCGGGCACCGAAGCGTTTCGTGTGGCGCTGCGCGCAGCGCTTGAAAACGTGAAAGACCAGCCGCTCGCGCACGGCGTGATGAACACCACGCCGGCCGATCACAACGGCCTCGACAAGCGCGCACGCGTGATGGTGCAGATCGTCGATGGCAAGTGGAAGCTGCAAAATGATTAGCACTGGCGTCGACTGCTTGCGCGCTGGCAATTTGGCGCGTTAGCGTTCCGGAGTTTCAACCATGGCCTGGGGCTGCGTTTCTTTCGCGGCGCCAGGCCATGTTTTCGATGGGCTGACCCGGCAGCCCCAGTGGCAGGACGCTCCTAAAGAGGAAGTATGGACTTATCGATTGCGGCGATTC
This sequence comes from Caballeronia sp. SEWSISQ10-4 2, assembly GCF_030464885.1. Taxonomy (GTDB): domain Bacteria; phylum Pseudomonadota; class Gammaproteobacteria; order Burkholderiales; family Burkholderiaceae; genus Caballeronia. The sequence continues at coordinate 78,118 of NZ_JALPRJ010000013.1, forward strand.
TCGCGCAAGACGGCATCACCACGGGCGCGATCTACGCATTGCTGGCGCTCGCGCTGGTCCTCGTGTTTTCGGTGACGCGTGTCATCTTCATCCCGCAGGGTGAGTTCGTCGCCTACGGCGCGCTGACGCTCGCCGCGCTGCAAACGCAGAAGCTGCCGGCAACGTGCTGGCTGCTCATCGCGATGGGCGTGGGGTGCTTTGTCGCGGAGATTGCGGGCATCGTGCGGCATCCTTCCCGGCACAGGCAGATTGGTCGCACGCTCGCTGTGCTCGCCGGCAAATATCTGCTATTCCCCGTCGCCGTGTACGCGCTGACGCAAAGCGTGCTGATGCAGCCGCTGCCGATGATCGCGCAGGTTGCGCTCGCGCTGCTGATCGTGATTCCGATGGGTCCATTCGTCTATCGGTTGGCCTACGAGCCAATCGCCGAAGCCAGCACGCTGCTGCTGCTGATCGTGGCGGTAGCCGTCCATTTCGCGATGGTCGGCCTCGGCCTCGTCATGTTCGGCGCGGAAGGGTCGCGCACGACCGCGTTCTCCGACACCACCTTCAACCTCGGCAGCGTTTCCATCTCCGGGCAGAGTCTGTGGGTCGTCGGGACGGCCGTGGTGCTGATCGTCGCGCTGTATCTGTACTTCGACCGCACGATCTCCGGCAAGGCGCTGCGCGCGACCTCGGTGAACCGGCTTGGCGCGCGGCTGGTGGGCATCGGCACGACGCAGGCTGGACGGCTTGCCTTCACGCTCGCGGCCGGCTTAGGCGCGCTTTGCGGCGTCCTGGTGGCGCCGATCACAACCATCTACTACGACTCGGGTTTCCTGATCGGCTTGAAGGGGTTCGTGGGCGCGATCGTCGGCGGGTTGGTGAGTTATCCGCTTGCCGCAGCGGGGTCGCTGCTGGTCGGGCTGCTTGAGTCGTATTCGTCGTTCTGGGCGAGCGCGTACAAAGAGGTGATCGTCTTCACGCTGATCATTCCGGTGCTGCTGTGGCGGAGTCTGGCAAGCCCGCATTCGGACGAAGACGAGGAGTGACGCGATGAAATTCGTCATGCGAAACAAATTTTTCTGGGTATTCCTGCTGGTCGTATTCATGCTGCCGGTTCTGCCACAACCGGTCCGCATGCCCGAGTACTGGATCACGCTCCTGAATTACATCGGTTTGTATTCCATCGTCGCTATCGGGCTTGTGCTGCTGACGGGTATTGGCGGGATGACGAGCTTCGGTCAAGCGGCGTTTGTTGGTGTCGGCGCTTATTCGACGGCCTATCTGACGACGCAGTTCGGTCTGTCGCCGTGGCTCGCATTGATTGTCGGCGTGGTGCTGACGGCCCTGATCGCGCTGCTGCTCGGGATGGTGACCATGCGGCTGTCTGGCCACTTTCTACCGCTCGGAACGATCGCTTGGGGGCTGTCGCTGTTCTTTCTGTTCGGAAATCTGGAGTTTCTCGGCAAATACGACGGCATCAACGGCATTCCGGTGCTCAACCTGTTCGGCTGGCATCTGGAGTCCGGGCGATCGATCTATTACCTGATCTGGGTGGTCGTGTTGCTGTCAGTGGTGTCTGTTCAGAATTTGCTTAATAGTCGCCCTGGGCGTGCAATACGCGCGCTGCGCGGCGGCGGCACGATGGCCGAAGCCATGGGTGTGAATACCGCGTGGATGCGTGTGGTGATCTTCGTCTATGCCGCCGTGCTGGCTGCGATTTCAGGCTTTCTGTACGCGCATTTGCAGCGAGCGGTGAATCCGACGCCGTTCGGTTTGAATCACGGCATTGAGTTCTTGTTCATGGCAGTGGTCGGCGGCGTGTCTCATGTCTGGGGTGCGGTTTTAGGCGCCACGATCCTCACCGTTCTTCAGGATTATCTGCAAACGCTGTTGCCGAAGCTGCTGGGCTCGAATGGTAATTTTGAGATCATCGTGTTCGGGATCTTGATGGTGTTGCTGCTTCAGTACGCCCGGCAAGGGGTTTGGCCGTTCGTGGCGCGTCTTTTCCCCAGTGGACCGCGCGCCCGCGCCCCGGAGCATGCTGAAGCGCTGCCCCAGCGGCCGAAGCCAACTATGGGCGAACCGTTGCTGGTCGTCGATAAAGCCCGCAAGCAGTTCGGCGGTCTGGTCGCCGTCAACGACGTCAGTTTTCAGGTGCGGGCGGGCGAGATTATTGGCTTGATCGGACCGAACGGCGCGGGGAAATCGACGACGTTCAATCTGGTCACGGGCGTGCTGCAAGCAACGAGCGGCTCGATTACGTTCCAGGGTGAACGCATCGATTCGATGAGTTCACGTGAAATCGTCAAACGCGGCATTGGGCGGACGTTTCAGCACGTGCGCTTGCTATCGGGAATGACGGTTCTGGAGAACGTCGCGATCGGCGCTCATTTGCGTGGCAAGACTGGCGTATGGCGCAGCGTCGCCCGTCTGAACGCTGCCGAAGAAGCGCGGTTGATGGCCGAAGCGGCGAAACAGATCAAGCGGGTGGGTCTGGAAAAGCATCTCTACGACGAAGCGGGCAGTCTGGCGCTTGGGCAACAACGGATTCTGGAGATTGCTCGCGCGTTGTGCTGCGATCCGACTTTGCTATTACTGGACGAACCAGCTGCTGGTTTGCGCTATCAGGAAAAACAGCAGCTGGCGGATTTGCTGCGACGCCTGAAGGGTGAGGGCATGAGCATTCTGTTGGTTGAGCACGATATGGATTTCGTGATGAATCTCACCGATCGCCTGGTGGTGATGGAATTTGGCACACGGATTGCCGAGGGGTTGCCTGAGGATGTGCAGAAAGATCCGGCAGTTTTGGAAGCTTATCTAGGTGGAGTGGACTGATGGCCGATGCAATTCTCCAAGTCACCGGTTTGTCCGTTCGTTACGGCAAGGTCGAGGCACTCCATGATGGGAAACTCACCGTTGGCGCAGGGCAGATCGTTTCGGTAATTGGGCCGAACGGCGCGGGCAAGTCGACATTGCTCAACGCAATCATGGGCGCGCTGCCTTCCACAGGTTATGCGAAGGGAATAGTCCGATATCTGGGCGAGGATATCTCCGCGCTGCCAATCGAGAGACGTGTTTCACGTGGAATGTGCTTGGTGCCGGAAAAACGCGAATTGTTTGCCGGCATGACAGTGGAAGACAACCTGGTTTTGGGTGCGTATCGACGAAAGCGTGCTGGTGAGCGCAATTTCCTCGATCAACTCGATCATGTGTTCGATTTGTTCCCGCGGTTAAAAGAGCGGCGGAAGCAGGCAGCTGGAACGTTATCAGGCGGTGAGCGGCAGATGCTTGCGGTTGGCCGTGCGCTGATGGGAAAGCCGGATCTGCTGATGCTTGATGAACCTAGCCTCGGGCTTGCACCGTTAATCGTAAAAGAGATCTTCCATATCATTAGCGCGCTTCGACAAACGGGCGTCGCTACGCTGCTAATCGAGCAAAACGCACGTGCTGCGCTGCAGATCTCTGATTACGGCTATGTGCTGGAAACGGGTGAATTCGCAATGGAAGGTGCCGCTAGTGAGTTAGCTCACAATCCAAAAGTGATCGAAACGTACTTAGGATTAGCGAAGAAGATGGCCTAGCTCTTTCAAACTCGGCGAATTTCGATGGCGTGTTTCACGTGAAACATGCCATTTTTTTCGCGTTAGCCGTTCGGCCTGAATCGTGGCAAAAGCTAACCGGCTATAATTCTTCGATATCTCTTTCGAAGGTCCGCCAGTTCGCGCGGGAACCCATGCTTTATCCAACTGAATTCGATGTGATCGTCGTCGGCGGCGGTCACGCTGGAACTGAAGCCGCTTTAGCCTCGGCCAGAATGGGCGCGGCTACGCTTTTGCTGACACATAACATCGAGACGCTGGGCCAGATGAGTTGCAATCCCTCGATCGGCGGGATCGGGAAGGGGCATTTGGTCAAGGAAATCGATGCCCTTGGCGGCGCAATGGCTGCGGCAACCGATGAAGCGGGCATCCAGTTTCGGATTCTGAACTCATCGAAGGGTCCGGCTGTCCGCGCCACGCGGGCACAGGCGGATCGCGTTTTGTATAAGCAAGCGATCCGGCATCGACTTGAGAATCAGCCCAATCTTTGGCTGTTTCAGCAGGCTGTGGACGATTTGATAGTCGAAGGCGATCGAGTCGTGGGCGCCGTGACGCAGGTTGGTGTGAAATTTCGCGCAAGGGCAGTGGTGCTGACGGCCGGGACGTTCCTCGACGGCAAGATTCATGTCGGTTTGAACAACTACACGGGCGGAAGAGCGGGGGATCCGGCGGCTGTATCACTATCGGCGCGGCTTAAGGAGCTTCGACTTCCGCAGGGACGGCTCAAAACGGGCACGCCGCCGCGTATCGATGGCCGCACTATCGACTATTCGAAGCTTGAGGAACAACCTGGTGACCTCGATCCGGTCCCGGTGTTCTCATTCCTTGGCCGCGTTGAGCAACATCCGCGGCAGGTGCCGTGCTGGGTGACGCATACCAATGAACGGACGCACGACATTATTCGCGCTGGCCTCGACCGGTCGCCGATGTACACGGGCGTTATCGAAGGTGTCGGGCCGCGCTATTGCCCGTCGATCGAAGACAAGATTCACCGGTTCGCATCCAAGGATTCGCATCAAATCTTCCTGGAACCTGAAGGACTGACGACGAACGAGTTCTATCCGAACGGTATTTCGACGAGCTTGCCGTTTGATGTACAGCTTGAGCTGGTCCGTTCCATGAAGGGTTTGGAGCACGCGCACATCCTTCGGCCGGGCTATGCAATTGAATACGACTACTTCGATCCTCGAGCGCTCAAGGCGTCGTTGGAAACAAAGGCGATTGGAGGTCTGTTCTTCGCAGGGCAGATCAATGGCACGACCGGCTACGAGGAAGCCGCTGCGCAGGGCTTGCTGGCGGGTATTAACGCAGCGCTGCAGGTCAGCGGCAGGGATGCGTGGTGCCCGCGTCGCGATGAAGCCTATTTGGGTGTTCTAGTCGACGATCTGGTCACGCAAGGGGTGTCGGAGCCATATCGGATGTTCACTAGCCGCGCCGAATATCGCCTCTCGCTGCGTGAAGACAACGCCGATATGCGTTTGACCGAAGCCGGTAGGGCACTCGGCGTCGTGGACGACACGCGTTGGAACGTTTTCAACGAAAAGCGCGACGCTGTTTCACGTGAAACACAGCGGCTTAAATCGACTTGGGTTAACCCTAAAACGTTGCCCGCTGAGGAAGCCATCGCATTGCTCGGCAAGCCGATTGATCATGAATACAGTCTGGCGGACTTGCTGCGTCGGCCGAACATCACTTACGCCGATGTTTGCGCATTGCGCGGTCATACATCTGGTCCGGAAACACCGCTTGCACAAGATCCGATCCTGCTCGGTCAGATCGAAGAGCAGATTGAGATTGCGGTGAAGTATCAGGGCTACATTGATCGTCAAGCTGGCGAAATCGAGCGCAACGGAACGCACGAGAATACGCGCCTACCGGAAGCGTTCGATTACGCAGAAGTGCGCGGACTTTCGTTTGAGGCACGTCAAAAGCTTATGCAACACCGTCCGGAGACGATCGGCCAGGCATCGCGGATCTCGGGTATCACACCGGCCACCATTTCACTGCTCATGGTGCATCTCAAGCGAGCGATGGGCCGGCGCGACCAGGTAGCGGGGAATAGCAGGGACGGGCGTGGCAGCGCTCGCTCCGTCTCGTGATGCAGCGTGACGCCGGGGATACCGGACTACAAGCGCTTCTGGACGAAGGAATCGAGCAACTCGGCATTGCCGTCACGGACGCACAGCGCCAAAAGCTACTCGACTACGTGGCATTGCTGGGCAAGTGGAATGCGGTTTACAACCTGACCGCGATCCGCGATCCTCGCCAGATGCTGATTCAGCACATCCTCGATTCTCTCGCGATCATTCCCTTTATCACTCGCCGCACCGGGCCTCAATCAGCGCTAGACGTTGGCTCGGGCGGCGGTCTGCCGGGAATCGTCATGGCGATTGTCCTGCCCGACTGGCAAATCACGCTGAATGACATCGTTCACAAGAAAACGGCCTTCCAATCCCAGGCGAAGCTGCAACTTGGGTTGAGTAATCTGTCGGTTGTGACGGGGCGTGTCGAGAATCTTCGGCCGGGAATCGAAGTCCCAAGTCTTTTCGATGTAATCGTCTCGCGCGCGTTCGCAGAACTCTCTGACTTCGTTACACTGGCGCGTCATCTGGTTGCCGGCAATGGTCGCATCTGGGCGATGAAGGGAATCAAGCCGGATGCCGAGATTGCTCGCCTTCCGGCCAACACGAAAGTCTGCTCTATCGAACGCCTCCGCGTGCCCATGCTCGACGCCGAGCGCCACCTGATCGAAATTGAAATCGGAGCGGCCCTACATTGAACACTGCAGTCGACATCTCACGCGCGCCTGAAATCCAGACGGGAAAGAAGGGACACATCACGATGGCAAAAATCTTCTGCGTCGCGAACCAGAAGGGCGGCGTCGGAAAAACGACGACGGCAGTTAATCTCGCGGCGAGCCTGGCAGCGCTCGACCAGCGCGTCTTGCTGATCGACCTGGACCCGCAGGGCAACGCCACGATGGGCAGTGGCATCGACAAAGCCGCCGTCGAGAACACCGTGTATGAAGTGCTGGTCAACGGTGTGACGGTGCGCGAAGCGTGCACCCGCACAGACGCCGTTGGATATGACATCTTGCCGGCGAATCGCGAGCTGGCGGGCGCGGAAGTGGAACTGGTCGGCGTGGAGAATCGCGAGCGCGTGCTGCGCCGTGCGCTGGAGGAAGTCTCGGCTGACTACGATTTCATCCTCATCGATTGCCCACCGGCTTTATCGCTGCTCACGCTGAATGGTTTGTGCGCCGCCCACGGCGTCGTCATCCCGATGCAATGCGAATATTTCGCGCTCGAAGGCTTGTCCGACCTGGTCAACACGATCAAACAGGTCCACGCGAATTTGAACCGCGACCTGAAGGTGATCGGATTGTTGCGGGTCATGTTCGATCCGCGCATTACGTTGCAGCAACAGGTATCGGATCAATTGAAACAGCATTTCGGCGACAAACTCTTCGACGTCGTCATTCCCCGCAACGTCCGTCTGGCCGAAGCGCCTAGTTACGGTTTGCCGGGTGTCGTTTTTGATCGGGCATCGCGTGGCGCGCAGGCATATATCCAGTTCGGTACGGAAATGATCGAGCGCGTGCGCGCGCTTTAATGGACAAAGCGTCAAGATGGCAGAGCGAGGAAGCAAGATGAACGCGACGATGAAGAAGAAGGGCCTGGGACGCGGGCTGGAAGCCCTGCTGGGCGGCAGCTCGGATATCACCGAGGCTGTACGCAGCGAGGGCTTGCCGAACGTTTTGCGGCTCGACTCGATGCAGGCTGGCAAATACCAGCCGCGTACGCGCATGGACGAAGGCGCGCTGCAGGAACTCGCCGCCAGCATCCGGGCGCAGGGCGTCATGCAGCCGATCCTCGTGCGTTCAATTGGTGACGACCGGTACGAGATCATTGCCGGTGAGCGGCGTTTCCGCGCGGCGAAACTCGCGGGCCTGGAAGAAGTGCCGGTGCTGGTGAAAAACGTGCCGGATCAGGCTGCCGCGGCGATGGCGCTGATTGAAAACATCCAGCGCGAGGATTTGAATCCGCTGGAAGAGGCGCAAGGTATCCAGCGTCTACTCGATGAATTCGATTTCACGCACGAGCAAGCGGCGGAATCGGTCGGGCGTTCGCGCAGTGCCGTATCGAATCTGCTGCGCTTGCTGAACCTCGCTACGCCGGTTCAAACCATGCTGCTCGCCGGCGATCTCGACATGGGCCATGCGCGTGCGCTGCTTGCCGTCGATGCCGCCACGCAGATCCAGTTGGCCAACCAGGTGGTCAACAAGCGCATGTCGGTGCGTGAGACCGAAAAGCTGGTTTCATCGACGACTAAAGAAGTGCCCGCCACGAAAGCGCGCGCAGCAAATGACGGCGGCCGCGACACGCGCCGGCTTGAAGAGGAGTTGTCCGACCTGCTGTCGGCCAACGTGAAGATCAAGATGGGCGGGCGAGGGCGCGGCAAGTTGCAGATCGATTTCGGCGATCTCGATGCACTCGAAGGTATTCTGGGACGTTTGCGCTCGGGCGTCGTCAACGGTAAACAGGCAAACACGGACAACGTATCAGCGGCGCAAGCGTAAGCGGATGCACTCGCCCGCGGATGTGAAGCCGGCTCAGACGAGCCCGCTGTCGAAAGCGTGGGCGCTTGTCACGAAAGAGCCCGTGCTGGCGATTCTCGTTGCCGCGCTGATTGCGCTGCAGATCCTGCATTCCAAACCGTGGGCGTCGTTACCCGCGTTGATCGACTGGCAGACCGTGCTGACGCTCGCCGGCCTGTTGATAGTAACCAAGGCGGTGGAGTTGTCGGGCTTCCTCATGTGGATGGCCCACCGAGTCGTGCATCGGATTCACGGGGAACGCGGGCTTGCGTTTCTGTTGATCGGCCTTGCCGCCGTGCTTTCCACTTTGCTCACCAACGACGTCGCGCTGTTCGCCGTCGTGCCCTTGACCCTGTCGCTGCACAAACTCGCGCCGCTTCCCATCAAGCGCTTGGTGATCTTCATCGCGATCGCCGTGAATGCCGGTTCAATCCTTACACCGCTTGGGAATCCTCAGAATCTCTTCCTCTGGCAGACGAGCGGCGTGTCCTTCGGCCGCTTCGTGTGGGCGTTGCTGCCATTGTGCGCGGCGCTCATGGCGATGCTTTACGTGCTGGCCGCTGTGATGTTCCACAGCCGGCCGCTCGATCTTTCCGGCGATACTGAAGCGCATTCCGTCGATATCCCGCTTTGCACGGTAGCGGGCATTGCGTTCATCGCTTTTGTGATTCTCGCCGATGCCCGTTACGCCAGCATCGGACTGGCCGCCATCGCACTTGGCTTCTTGTTGTGGCGACGTCAGGTCGTGTTGAAGATCGACTGGTTGCTGCTGCTGATCTTCGTGTTGATGTTCATTGTCCTGCGCAGCGTAGCTGCGTTGCCGTCAGTGCATCACGCGATAGCAAGCCTTGGCCTCGATTCGCCGCTCAAAGCGTATGCGGCGGGCGCTGTGTTGTCTCAAGGAATCAGCAACGTGCCAGCTGCGATCATGCTCGCTGAGTTTTCGAAAGACTGGCGGGCGCTGGCATTCGGCGTGAGCGTCGGTGGATTTGGCATCGCGATTGGCTCGCTTGCGAATCTGATTGCCGTTCGACTCTCGGGCGAACGCGGCATGTGGGGCCCGTTTCACCTCATCTCCATTCCGTTCTGGATCGTTGCAGCGGCTGTTGGAGCGTGGCTCGTCTAGGCATCCAGAAAATGGTGCGGCGCACGCAACGCATTCCATGTCTTGCCGAAAAGCGACGTGAAACCGGCACGCATCCGGCGGTATTCAGACTCGTTGTCCACACAAGCGAAATCTCCATTCGGAGACGTGTTTTTAAGGCTCGTCCGCTTGATTTTTGATGGCCCTAAGCTATTGAATCTGTGACAACAATCGCTTACAATCCCCCGGATTTATCAGCTTGGCGACTCCGAAAGCGCAACGTAAGTATGAGGCTGAATCCAGCCACGAACGGACGGCAAATGCGCTGGCTGTAACTGACTTTAGTGAGATGTGTGATGGCGGTGCGAGAGCAGGATCGAGCGCCGGAAGGCGGGCAAGATGGGCGCGATTCACGCCCTGCCGCGGATTTGACCGGACACAAGACACCCGGTTCAACGCCCAGCATCATTTCTTCTTCTGGTCAGCCGGGCCACGCGTCGGATCATCCATTCGACGATTCGTGGGACGCTGAAGCACAAGATAACAAGACTGTTCCGCTCACGCGGGCAGAGGCGGAGACGCTGTTTGGTCCCGGAGTGAGTCGTCCATCGCGTGTCACGCCGTTCAAGGTTGTGGCGGCGCAAATGGTTTTGTCCCTGTGTGCGACGTTGGCATGGTGGCTGTTCTACAGTCCACCGGGCGCTGCTGCGCTGTCCGCGTTCCTCGGGGGAGCGATTTGCTGGGTGCCGAGCGGATTGTTCGCTGCACGGTTGAGAGCGAAGAGCGGCGCCGAAACCATCGCAAGCTGGGTGATCGGCGAAGCAATAAAGATGGGCGCGACGATTGCGATGTTCGTGGCCATTGCGTACGGTTTCAAAGGCGTGTTGTGGGTGCCGCTGCTGGTGACGTACCTCATCGCGTTGAAGACGTACTGGATCGCGATGGCTTGGAAATAAGGCGCGCGACATAGCGCACCCCGTAGCCTTGACGCGGCAGGTAAGTGACGTACCAACAGTATCAGAGCAAATTAATACGTGCGGAGTAGCTCTCCTGCACGCGGGCTCGTGCCCTGCGAACCGACCACTGAATGGCGGATCGAGGATCACACGGGCGGCGGAAGATTTTCGACAATTTGGGTGGCTTTAACGTTATGGCAGCTAGCGAAGGAACGCGCGCGATGGATCCGTCGGAGTACATCGCGCACCACTTGCAGAATCTTTCCACCTCGCAGCAGACGTCGATCTTCGATATCCACGTCTGGAATCTCGACACGCTTTTCTGGTCGATCCTGTGCGGACTTGTCACCATCCTGATCCTGGGTCTGGCGGCTCGCAAAGCAACGTCCGGCGTGCCGGGACGCTTCCAGTGCGCCATCGAGATGCTGGTCGAGATGGTGGAAGACCAGTCAAAGTCGATGATCCACGGCAGCCGCCGTTTCATCGCTCCGCTCGCACTCACCGTGTTCGTGTGGGTCGCGCTCATGAATTCGCTCGACTTCATCCCGGTTGACCTGCCTACGCGCGTGATTGGCTGGCTCGGTTTGTCCGAGACGTTCCCGCATATGCGGGTCGTCCCCACGGCTGACCTGAACGGCACGCTCGGCATTGCTATCGGCGTGTTCGTGCTGATGATTTACTACAACTTCAAGATCAAGGGCGCAGGCGGCTTCGTTCACGAACTGCTGTCCGCTCCGTTCGGCGCGCATCCGTTGCTGTGGATCCCGAACCTTGCACTCAACATCATCGAGTTCGTCGCCAAGACGGTTTCCCTCGGCATGCGGCTATTCGGCAACATGTACGCAGGCGAGCTGTTGTTCCTGCTGATCGCGTTGCTCGGCAGCATGTGGCATTTCGGCGCGGACGCCTCTGTGCTCGGCTTTTTGGGCCACGTAGTTGCAGGGACGGTTTGGGCGATCTTCCACATTCTGATCGTGCTGCTGCAGGCGTTTATTTTCATGATGCTGACGCTGGTGTATCTCGGCCAGGCGCATGACTCGCACTAAGCCGCACTAAGTAGCTAAATCAGGCAGCAGGGAAGGCTCACAGTAGTTCGGTGAAACGCTGCAGAACACCGCAGCGGCGAACCAAAAGTCAGCAGAATCGTATCGAGTTTCAATTTTATAAATCTAGTTCCAAAGTCTTTTTCACATAGGAGTAGTCATGAACGCTTTCATCGCCAACATCCAGGGTCTGACCGCCATCGGTATCGGCATCATCATCGGCCTGGGTGCAATCGGCGCCTGTATCGGTATCGGCCTGATGGGTGGCAAGTACATTGAAGCGTGCGCTCGCCAGCCGGAACTGATGAACCCGTTGCAAACCAAGATGTTCCTCTTGGCTGGTCTGATCGACGCGGCGTTCCTGATTGGCGTTGGTGTGGCAATGCTGTTTGCGTTCGCGAACCCGCTGCTGTCGAAGCTCGCCGCAGGCTGAGGTTCCTCGGAAGTGTGCGCTTGAGCTTTTAGCGATCAAGCGCAGGACGGAACGTGCGACGGCGCTTAATCGATGCGATTTTTTCGATGAGCGCCTTGCCGTTTCACTCTCCGGATTAGCAACGTTTAAGGAAACACCGTGAATCTCAACGCAACCCTGTTTGCGCAAATGGTCGTGTTTCTGATCCTCGCGTGGTTCACGATGAAGTTCGTGTGGCCGCCGTTGATCAACGCCCTCGACGAGCGCGCGAAGAAGATCGCCGACGGGCTGTCGGCTGCCGAAAAGGGCAAGGCCGAACTCGAAGCCGCACATAAGCGCGTCGACCAGGAACTCGCGCAAGCCCGTAACGACGGCCAGCAGCGTATTGCGGATGCTGAAAAGCGCGCCGCAGCTGTCGCCGACGAAATCAAGGCTAACGCCCAGGCTGAAGCTGCGCGCATCATTGCGCAAGCGAAGGCCGACGCAGACCAGCAAGTCGTGAAAGCGCGCGAAGCATTGCGCGGCGAAGTCGCGGCGCTGGCCGTGAAGGGCGCCGAGCAGATCCTGAAGCGCGAAGTCGATCAATCGGCTCACGCCGAGATGCTGAATCAACTCAAAACCGAGCTCTGATCATGGCCGAACTTGCAACCATCGCCCGACCGTACGCAGAAGCCATATTCCGCGTGGCCGAAGCGGGTGAGCTCGCCGCCTGGTCTGACTTCGTCGAGGAGCTGGCTCAGGTTGCGCGTCTGCCTGAAGTGCTGTCCATCGCGACGAGCCCGAAAGTGAGCCGCGATCAGGTCAGCGAGCTGTTGTTGACGGCGGTGAAATCGCCGCTCGCGAAACAGCCGGAGGCCAAGAACTTGGTGCAGATGCTGGTGGACAACCACCGGCTGACGCTGATGCCGGAAATTGCCGTGCAGTTCGACGAGCTGAAGAATTCCCGCGAAGGTGCGGCCGATGCGCTGATTGTCAGCGCATTCCCGCTGGAAGGCGCACAGTTGAGCGACCTTGTCGCGAATCTCGAACGCAAATTCCACTGCAAGCTCAAACCTACCGTTGAAGTCGATAAGTCGCTCATTGGCGGCGTGCGGGTGACGGTAGGCGACGAAGTACTCGATACCTCGGTCCGCGCGCGCCTCGCCAGCATGCAGACGGCTCTGTCCGCCTGACGCGCTTTTGCGCCGGCGCACGTAAAGAATTGACTATCAGGAGTGACTAATGCAACTCAATCCCTCTGAGATCAGCGAGCTGATCAAGAGCCGGATCCAGGGCCTGGAAGCGAGCGCCGATGTTCGCAACCAAGGCACTGTGATTTCCGTGACCGACGGTATCGTGCGTATTCACGGTTTGTCGGACGTGATGCAGGGCGAAATGCTCGAATTCCCGGGCAACACCTTCGGCCTCGCGCTGAACCTCGAGCGCGATTCGGTTGGCGCCGTGATTTTGGGCGAATACGAACACATTTCGGAAGGCGACGTCGTCAAGACGACGGGCCGCATTCTCGAAGTGCCGGTGGGTCCGGAACTGCTCGGCCGTGTGGTCGACGCACTGGGCGTGCCGATCGACGGCAAGGGTCCGGTCAACGCAAAGATGACCGACGCTGTCGAAAAGATTGCACCGGGCGTGATTTGGCGTAAGTCGGTGTCGGAGCCGGTTCAAACGGGTCTGAAGTCCATCGACGCAATGGTGCCGGTCGGCCGTGGCCAGCGCGAGCTGATCATTGGCGACCGCCAGTGCGGCAAGACGGCTGTTGCCATCGACACGATCATTAACCAGAAGGGTAAGAACCTCTTCTGTATTTACGTCGCGATCGGCCAGAAGGCTTCGTCGATCATGAACGTGGTGCGCAAGCTGGAAGAAACCGGCGCGATGGAATACACCATCGTGGTCGCGGCTTCTGCTTCGGAATCGGCTGCCATGCAATACCTGGCACCGTACGCCGGTTGCACGATGGGCGAATACTTCCGCGATCGCGGTCAAGACGCGCTGATCGTGTATGACGATTTGACCAAACAAGCATGGGCGTATCGTCAGATTTCGCTGCTGCTGCGTCGTCCGCCGGGTCGTGAAGCGTATCCGGGCGACGTGTTCTATCTGCACTCGCGTCTGTTGGAGCGTGCTGCTCGCGTGTCGGAAGACTACGTTGAGAAGTTCACGAACGGCGAAGTGAAGGGCAAGAGCGGTTCGCTGACGGCATTGCCGGTCATTGAAACGCAAGCCGGCGACGTGACCGCTTTCGTTCCGACGAATGTGATCTCGATTACCGACGGCCAGATCTTCCTGGAAACGGACTTGTTCAACGCCGGTATCCGTCCTGCTATTAACGCAGGCGTGTCCGTGTCGCGAGTGGGCGGTGCAGCGCAGACCAAGGTCATCAAGAAGCTGTCGGGCGGCATTCGTACCGACTTGGCGCAGTATCGTGAGTTGGCTGCGTTCTCGCAGTTCGCATCGGACCTGGACGAAGCGACCCGTAAGCAGCTTGAGCGCGGTCGTCGCGTTACCGAGTTGCTGAAGCAGCCTCAGTATCAGCCGCTTCAGGTTTGGGAACTGGCGGTTGCGCTGTTCGCCGCGAACAACGGTTATCTCGACGATCTCGAAGTCGCGCAAGTGTTGCCGTTCGAAAAGGGTCTTCGCGACTACTTGAAGACGAAGCACGCGGACATGATCAAGCGCATCGAAGATAACAAAGACTTGTCGAAGGACGACGACGGCGCATTGCATACCGCGCTGAAGGACTTCAAGAAGTCGGGCGCTTACTGATCTTCGGATTTGATCGAAATTTGAAGCGGCGCGGGCCGCTTCCTGGAAGAAAAGAAGCATCCCGCGCCACTTCGATAGCTTTGCATGGGCCCCGAGTAAGCGCTAAAGCGCTAACTCGGACCGACAAAGGAGTAAGCAATGGCTGGAATGAAGGAAATCCGCGGCAAGATCAAGAGCGTGCAAAACACGCGCAAGATCACCAAGGCGATGGAAATGGTGGCTGCGTCGAAAATGCGCCGCGCGCAGGAGCGCATGCGCTCTGCTCGCCCGTATGCCGACAAGATCCGCGACGTCGCGGCTCACATGAGCGCTGCCACGCCTGAGTATCGCCACCCGTTCATGGTTGAGAACAAGGGCGCGAAAGCGGCCGGCATGATCCTCGTCACGACCGATAAAGGTCTGTGCGGCGGCATGAACACGAACGTGCTGCGCGCGGCGCTCCTGAAGTTCAAGGAGCTCGAGCAGAAAGGTCAGACGATCGAAGCATCGGCAATCGGCAGCAAGGGTCTGGGCTTCCTGAACCGGTTGAAGGCCAAGACCGTGTCGCAAGTCACGCATCTGGGCGACACGCCGCATCTGGAAAAGCTGATCGGCGCGATCAAGGTTCAGCTCGACCTGTATTCGGAAGGCAAGATCAGCGCGGTGTATCTGGCATTCACGCGCTTCGTCAACACGATGAAGCAGGAAGCCGTGATCGAACAATTGCTGCCTTTGTCGGCAAGCGATTTCGCGCGCAAGGACGGCCTCGACTCGAAGAGCGAACTGGTCACACCGAAGACCTCGTGGGATTACATCTACGAGCCGGATGCGCAGACCGTGGTCGACGAGCTGCTCGTGCGTTATGTCGAAGCGCTCGTGTATCAGGCGGTGGCGGAAAACATGGCGTCGGAGCAATCGGCTCGCATGGTCGCCATGAAGGCCGCTTCGGATAACGCGAAGACCGTGATCGGTGAATTGCAGCTCGTGTACAACAAGAGCCGGCAAGCAGCGATTACGAAGGAATTGTCAGAAATCGTCGGTGGCGCAGCAGCGGTCGGTTGATCGCCCAAGCGTCGAATCGAACTGCGCCTGTCGCGCGAGTGAAGAATCAAGTATCTAAAGGAAATGCGATGAGTACTACTGCTTTGGTAGAAGGCAAGATCGTACAGTGCATCGGCGCGGTTATCGACGTGGAATTCCCGCGTTCCAACATGCCGAGAATTTACGACGCGCTCGTTTTGGAAGGTTCGGACCTGACGCTCGAAGTTCAGCAACAGCTGGGCGACGGCGTGGTTCGTACCATTTGTCTGGGTGCATCGGACGGATTGCGTCGCGGCACGGTGGTGAAGAACACCGGTTTGCCGATCAGCGTGCCAGTCGGCAAGCCGACGCTTGGCCGGATCATGGACGTGCTGGGTCGTCCTATCGATGAAGCGGGTCCGATCAACTCGGACATCACGCGCGGGATTCACCAGAAAGCGCCGAAGTTCGAAGAACTGTCGCCGTCGACGGAACTGCTCGAAACCGGCATCAAGGTGATTGACTTGATCTGCCCGTTTGCCAAGGGCGGTAAGGTCGGTCTGTTCGGTGGCGCCGGCGTGGGCAAGACCGTGAACATGATGGAACTGATCAACAACATCGCTAAAGAGCACGGTGGTTATTCCGTGTTCGCCGGTGTTGGCGAGCGTACCCGCGAAGGGAACGACTTCTATCATGAAATGAAGGATTCGAACGTTCTGGACAAGGTTGCGCTGGTGTATGGCCAGATGAACGAGCCGCCGGGCAACCGTCTGCGCGTGGCGCTGACCGGCCTGACGATGGCCGAGCATTTCCGCGACGAAGGTCTGGACGTGCTGTTCTTCGTGGACAACATCTACCGTTTCACGCTGGCTGGTACGGAAGTGTCGGCTCTGCTGGGACGTATGCCGTCGGCAGTGGGCTATCAGCCGACGCTGGCTGAAGAAATGGGCCGTCTGCAAGAGCGGATCACGTCGACGAAAACCGGCTCGATCACCTCGGTGCAAGCCGTGTACGTTCCTGCCGATGACTTGACCGACCCGTCGCCGGCGACCACCTTTGGTCACCTGGATGCAACCGTCGTGTTGTCGCGTGATATCGCTTCGCTGGGTATTTATCCGGCAGTGGATCCGCTTGATTCGACCTCGCGCCAGATCGACCCGAACGTGATTGGCGAAGAGCATTACGCCATCACGCGTGGCGTGCAGCAAACGCTGCAGCGCTACAAGGAATTGCGCGACATTATCGCGATTCTGGGCATGGACGAACTCGCGCCGGAAGACAAGCTCGCCGTTGCGCGCGCTCGTAAGATCCAGCGTTTCCTGTCGCAGCCGTTCCACGTCGCGGAAGTCTTCACGGGCTCGCCGGGCAAGTACGTGCCGCTGAAGGAAACCATCCGCGGCTTCAAGATGATCGTGGAAGGTGAGTGTGATCATCTGCCGGAGCAGGCGTTCTACATGGTCGGCACGATCGACGAAGCCTTCGAAAAGGCTAAGAAGATCCAGTAAGGGTCGGGTGTAACGCAGCAGGCGCTGGTTTCACTTGAGGCGAGCGCCTCGTAATACGCTCAAGGAGTCGATATGGCAACTATTCAAGTAGACGTCGTCAGCGCGGAAGAGCAGATCTTCTCGGGCCGGGCGAAGTTCGTCGCGCTGCCGGGCGAAGCGGGTGAACTCGGTATTCTGCCGGGCCACACGCCGCTCATCACGCGGATTCGTCCGGGTGCGGTGCGCATCGAAGCGGAAAACGGTGACGAAGAGTTCGTGTTCGTCGCGGGTGGGATTCTCGAGATTCAACCGGGCGTGGTGACGGTTCTCGCCGATACCGCGATCCGTGGTCAGGATCTCGATGAAGCCAAGGCGATCGAAGCGAAGAAACGCGCGGAAGAAGCGCTGCAGAACACGGGTTCGAACCTCGAGTACGCAACCGCGCAAGCGGAATTGGCGTACGCGACGGCTCAGATCGCGGCGATTCAGCGGCTGCGGAAATTGCGCGGTCAGCACTAAGTTTTCGCGAGTTTGACGAAATGAAAAAGCAGCCTTCGGGCTGCTTTTTTTATGGGTCTTACGAAGAGCGTCCACGCATTTCCGCATATCGGACAGGCGCGCATTCAGGCGGTTTTTGCGGGTAAGACTCAATGCCCCAACTCCCCCTCGCGATGCACAATTAGCCTTCCGAAACGCTTTCATGGCGCGGTGTCCCGCAGCGCGCCATCCCACGGAGGAGACCTTCGATATGCCTACCCAACCGATGCACGCCGGGCCGCAGATCGAACCACGCGACGGCCTGTCCTACGTTCGCGGCTCAACGGACATTCCTTTGAGCGATGCCACCGTTTCCCGTTTCCTGCGCGATACCGCCGCGAGATTTCCCGCGCGCTCGGCCGTGATCTTCCGCGAGCAGAACATCCGCTGGACCTGGCGTGAATTCGCCGACGAAGTCGATGTCCTCGCATCCGGCCTGTTATCGCTCGGTGTAGAAGTCGGTGACCGCGTGGGCATCTGGTCGCCGAATCGATCGGAATGGCTGCTCACGCAATTCGCCACCGCGCGGATCGGGGCGATTCTTGTGAACATCAACCCGGCGTATCGGCTGGCCGAGCTCGAATACGCGTTGAACAAGGTCGGCTGCAAGGCGCTGATCGCGGCGGAACAATTCAAGACATCGAAGTATCTGGAGATGCTTCAAACGCTCGCGCCGGAACTCGCTACCGCCGAACCCGGTTCACTCGATGCCGCGCGTTTCCCCGACCTTCGAGCTGTGATCCGGATGGGCGAAGGTGCGACGCCCGGCATGCTGCGTTTCCCCGATGTCATGTCCCGCGGCCGCGATCATCTAAACGCAGCACAACTCGATGCACTCGAATCGAAGCTCAGCGCTCACGATCCCATCAACATCCAGTTCACGAGCGGCACCACCGGCAATCCCAAGGGAGCCACGCTCACGCATCACAACGTGGTGAACAACGGCCGCTACATAGCGCATTCGATGTTGCTTACCGAGCTCGACTCGCTGTGCATCCCCGTGCCGCTGTATCACTGCTTCGGCATGGTGCTGGCGGTGCTTGCGTGCGTATCGGTGGGCGCGACCATGGTGTTCCCCGGCGAAGCCTTCGATCCTGCCGCCACGCTCGCCGCCGTCGATGAAGAACGCTGCACCGCGCTGCATGGCGTGCCGACGATGTTCATCGCGGAACTCGATCTTCCCAACTTCGATAGGTACGACCTGAGCCGTCTGCGCACCGGAATCATGGCCGGATCGCCGTGTCCGATCGAGACCATGAAGCGCGTGGTTGCCAAGATGAACCTGCGCGAGATCACCATCGCGTATGGGATGACCGAGACGAGCCCGGTGTCGTTTCAAAGCTCGACTACCGATCCTCTCGATAAACGCACCACGACCGTCGGCCAGATCCAGCCGCATCTGGAGGTGAAACTGGTCGACCCGCTCGGCGAAATCGTCCCGGTCGGCGAAACAGGCGAGCTCTGCACGCGCGGTTATTCGGTAATGAACGGCTACTGGGGCGACGAAGAAAAAACGCGCGAAGCGATCATCGATGGCTGGATGCACACCGGCGATCTGGCGACGCTCGACGCCGAAGGCTATTGCAATATCGTCGGACGCTTGAAGGACATGCTGATTCGCGGCGGCGAGAATATTTATCCGCGCGAGATTGAAGAATTCCTCTTCCGGCATCCGAAGATCCAATCGGCGCAGGTATTTGGTATTCCCGACCTCAAATACGGCGAGGAAGTCTGTGCCTGGATCGTTCTTCGACAAGGCGAGCACGCCACGCCCGAAGACATTCGCGAGTTCTGCCAAGGGCAGATCGCGCACTACAAGATTCCGCGGCACATTCGCTTCGTCGACGAGTTGCCGATGACCGTCACCGGTAAGGTCCAGAAGTTCATCATGCGGGCGAAGATGATCGAAGAACTGAAGCTATCGGAGGCTAAAACCGCGTAACTTCTGGGATCTACAACGAAAAATGGTCGCCGGGACAATCACGGCGACCATTTAAATTCTTACGCAAACGTTTGTACAGACGAAAAAAAAGCGGGCCTGGAGCCCGCTAAAAACCACACGCTACGGGGTTAGCGCGAGGAGACCAAGGGTGGGACATGGGCCGATCTATCTTCCACCGGCCAACGACCGCAACAAACATGTCCCTGAAGCTGGGATTCGGCACCGTGCCGACCGTCGAATGCAAATCAATACGTTGTAGATTTCCAACGCTGCATCCGATCACATCCGTGTTGAGACCGTTGAAGTGATTGTGGGCGAATAATCCGGGCATCGCCGTAACAAAGTGTTTCAGGTTGTAACCCTTGGCGCACAAGGCTCTGCGATTATTTCGTCGAGATTTTGCCGATTATTGTGATTAACAAGGCGATATTTCGGCGCACTTTAGAAATGGTTGCGCTGTCAAGCGCGATGCTTAGATTTTGACGACAATCAAAAGCCGTCGACCCGACCGGGCGGCGAATTGCACTGGAGACCCTCGCATGACCATCGATGTTGACCTTCTCGCCTATTACGCCAAGGTCGCCAAAGCTTTCCCGGAACTACCCGCCGACGCGGATCCGCTCGCGATCCGGCGGCAATTTCAGGACGTGGCGCGTGAGTTCGCCGCACCGCGTCCCGCTGGTGTGGATGTTGAAGATATGGTTCTGCCGCTCGATGGGCGTGCATTACGTACGCGTGTTTATCGGCCGGCGGACGCTAAGAAGCCGTTACCGCTCGTGGTTTATCTGCACGGTGGCGGCTGGGTGGTCGGCGATCTGGATACCCACGATCTGATGGTTGCGCGGTTGGCCGTGGATTCACATTGCGCGGTTGTGAGCGTGGATTACCGGATGGCGCCGGAGCATCCGTTCCCCGCGCCGGTTGATGATGCGCTCGACGCGCTGCTGTGGCTCGCGGAGCACCGTTCACGTCTGGGTTTCGCGACCAACAGGCTGGGCGTGGCCGGCGACAGCGCGGGCGGCCATCTCGCGGCCGTCGCGGCGCGCGCGGCAAACGATCGCGTAGCAGGTCTCGTCACCGCGCAATTGCTGATTTACCCGGTCGCGCGCTGTCGATTCGAGGGCGGCAGCTTTACGGCGAACGCCGAAGGGCCAGGCTTGAGCACTGAAGAAATGAAGTTCTACTGGGCGCAATTCCTGACGGCCGAACCGCCCGCCGACGACGATGTGCGCGCGTTTCCGCTCGCTCAGTCCTACGATCGGACGCCGGCGCGGGCGTTGATTGTCGCGGCGGCCTACGATCCGCTCTACGACGATGCCCACGAATTCGCGCGTTTTCTCGAAGCGAACGGCGGGCGCACCGAGGTTATCGACGCGCATGACATGACGCACGGATTCGGCCGAATCCAGGCGCATTCGAAAGCCGCGGCCGCCTGGATGAAGAAAACGTCGGAACGGTTCGGTGACTTGTTACACGCAACGCGTTGACTTTTCGATGCCGAGAGACGTCGACTTACGAATTGCTTGCGGTGAGCGGCCCAGCGCGTCGAACCGCCGCGCTTGAGCCGTTTAGCGAATAGGGCGACGTAACCCTAAACGTCGCCTTCATTTCAGCCATTTATCGAGGACCGCCTGGAACTCGCCTGTCGAGCGCGACAGGTGCAGCCACTGGTCGACGTACTGCTGAAACGCGGCATCGCCGCGTGGCAGCAGATACGCTTTCTCCCCGAACTGGAAGGGCTTGTCCGGATGCACCGAGCACAGGCCGGGATTCAGCTTTTGCTGGAGGAGCGTTTCGGAGGCGTCGGTGACCATCACGTCGGCTTGGCCGTCGAGGATCTGTTTGAAGATGGTCACGTTGTCGGGGTACTCGATCAGTTGCGAGTGCGTGAAGAACTGCTTCGCAAACTTCTCGTTCGTGCCGCCCGGATTGACGATGGTGCGCACGCCGGGTTGATCGATCTGCGCGACGGTCTGGTATTTGTCGACGTCGCCGCAGCGGGCGATCGGCGTCTTGCCGTCCACCATATACGGTTGCGTGAAGAACGCGCGTTTCTGGCGTTCGAGCGAGGTCGAAACGCCGCCGACCGCGATGTCGCACTTCGCGATGAAATCGTTCATCAGGTTTGACCACGACGTCTTGATGAATTCGGCTTTGACGTTCATCGACTGTGCGAGGTTTTGCGCCGTGTCGATGTCGATGCCTTCGAACTGGCCATCCGGTTTCAGGAATGAGTACGGTTTGTAGTCGCCCGTTGTGCAGACGCGCAGTGTGCCGCGCGCGAGGATTTCATCGAGTCTCGATGGTGCGTGCGTGGCGGCCGGAGCGCTGGCCGACGACGCGGCGCCGGACGCTGCCGTGATACTGCCGGCCTGCACGGTCTGCGCCCGCGCGCCGACGGCGAAGCCGAGCAGCAGGGTGCAAGCACCGGTGCCAAGGACGCCGCGAAGCGATGCACAACCAAGGGCAAAAACTCTCATCGATACTCCTCGAAAGATCAATTCAGCCGCCGATGATATCGAAGGAGATTTTCGTTCGCACCAGGGTTTTGGTTTTGGTTTTGGTTTTGGTTTTGGTTTGGGGCGGGGCGGGGCGGGCGGTGCTGGGGTGGTAGTTTCAGGGTTCGCGGTCGGAGTCGGTGCTGGGTTGGTGCTTTCGGACTATCTATAAAGGCCGAAAGCACCAACCCGGGCATAAACCCAGCCCCACGAGCGCAAGAACCCCAACCCCCGAGCGCGAGCGAAACCTCCCGCCCGAGTGCGAACGAAAACCCCCGTCCGGTAGAATGACCCTTTGCCCAACGCCCCAAGCCACGTGCCTTCCACACTCCTGAACGACACTTTCCTGCGCGCGCTGCAGCGCCAGCCCACCGACTACACGCCGATCTGGTTAATGCGACAGGCGGGCCGCTACTTGCCCGAGTACAACGCCACGCGTTCGCGCGCCGGCAGTTTCCTCGGTCTCGCGACGAATCCCGATTACGCGACGGAAGTCACGCTTCAGCCGCTCGAACGCTTTCCGCTCGACGCCGCCATCCTGTTCTCGGACATCCTGACCATCCCCGATGCAATGGGCCTCGGCCTGAATTTCGTCCAGGGCGAAGGTCCGCGATTCGAGCGCACGGTCCGCACGGAAGAAGACGTTGCCAAGCTGCACGTGCCGGATATCGACGCCACGCTGCGCTACGTGACCGACGCGGTATCGCAAATCCGCCGTGCACTCACCGACGCCCAAGGCCGCCAGAAAGTGCCGCTGATCGGTTTTTCAGGCAGCCCGTGGACGCTCGCCTGCTACATGGTGGAGGGCGGCGGATCGCCCGATCACCATACGGTCAAAGCAATGGCTTACACGCGGCCGGACCTGATGCATCGCATCCTCGATATCAACGCGCAGGCAGTCATCGCTTATCTGAACGCGCAGATCGAAGCAGGCGCACAAGCCGTGATGATCTTCGACACCTGGGGTGGCGCCCTGGCCGATGGCGCTTATCAACGCTTCTCGCTCGATTACATCGCGAAGGTGGTCGCGGGATTGAAGCGCGAGCACGACGGCGTCAAAGTGCCGGTGATCACGTTCACGAAGGGTGGCGGTTTGTGGCTCGAACAGATCGCGGCAATCGGCGTGGACGCAGTCGGTCTCGACTGGACCGTGAACCTGCGCCAGGCGCGCGAGAAAGTCGGAGACCGTGTTGCGCTGCAGGGAAACATCGATCCGTCGGTGCTGTTCGCGTCGCCCGCCGTGATTCGCACCGAGGCGCGCGCCGTGCTCGACAGCTTCGGCAACTTCCCGGGCCATGTCTTCAACCTGGGCCACGGTATTTCACAGTTCACGCGTCCGGAGAACGTGGCGGAGCTCGTCGATGAAGTGCATCGCCATAGTCGCGCCATTCGGGCAAAGAACTGACGTTTGGTCAAAAAAGATTGCTGCCATGCGTCATGAAAAGTTCACGTCAAACGTTTGACCGGTTAGACAAAAGTGGCTCGAAATGCCCGTAGATTGGCCGTTCCGCCAATGTCAAGAGTTGACTTATGCACATTTTGTACGTTGCGGCGCGCAATCTTCAATTCAGACCTAAGAGCCCTGATGAAGACATGTTTTGTGTCTTCAAATACATGATTAATAAGAGAAATTCAGTTTCAAAACTGAATGTGGGCTACCGCACACAACAAGCGAGATCGCCACTTTTTGTCCCTGTCAATCAAAGTTCTCAACAAAGTTATCCACAGGCCTGTGGAAAGCTTCGAAATCTCAAAAATAATCCGCAAGTTAGCGTCGATTGTGATGTTTCACTTTAACTACGCGCCGGACAGCCCGATGGTCAGGTGGAAGGGTTGCGGCAGCCCGGCTTGCAGCGGGTGCGGCAATTGAGCCTCTTTGTCCGGGTCGCGCTGGACCATCCTTTGCCGACGCTTTTCGACTATCGATACGACCTGGCACCCACGCCGCTTCCCGGCATGCTGGTGCGGATTCCGTTCGGCCGCCGCGATGCCGTTGGCATGATTTGCGAGGTGACGGATCGTAGCGACGTGCCGCTGGACAAGCTGCGCGATGTGGCAGCCATTTGCAGCACGCTCGCGCCGCTCGCCGATGAATGGCGCGCGCTGACGCTGTTTGCGGCCGAGTATTACCAGCGTGGTCTGGGCGAGGTGGCGCTACCTGCGCTGCCGCAGGTTTTGCGTGATGCTTCGCGCTGGGCGAAATTGCTGGCGCCGGAGGAGCGGTATCGGCTGATGCCGGAAGGGCGCGCGAGTTTGCCCGACGCGTTGCCGGCGCGCGCGACTGCACTGCGCCGTCTCGCCGATGCACTCGCCGCGAACCCTACATTGCCCGCCGCCGATGCTCGAGCACTGCATCCCAAAGCGCGCGCGACGCTCGATGAATGGCAAATGCGCGGATGGGTATCGCTGGAAACGGGTGAGGTCGCTGAGCAAGACATCGCGCTGGCGCCGGAGATCGAAAAGGCCGCGCTGCACGCCAGCGACGCGCTTTTGCCGCACCTGACCGCCGAACAGGCCGATGCCGTCGATGCGATAACCGGCGTGAAGGGTTTCGCCGCGTTCCTGCTGCACGGCGTGACCGGCAGCGGCAAAACCGAGGTTTATCTCCACGCGCTGGCCGACTTGCTGAGCGCGCGTCCCGACGCGCAAGCGCTCGTGCTTGTCCCGGAAATTAATCTCACGCCGCAATTCGAAGCCGCCTTCCGCACGCGCTTTGCCGCGCTGCCGGAAGGCGCCATCGTCACGATGCATAGCGGGCTGGCGGAAGGCGAGCGCGCGCGCAACTGGCTCGCCGCTCACACCGGGCGCGCACGGCTTGTGCTCGGGACGCGGCTGGCGATCCTCGCATCGCTGCCCAAGCTGTCACTGATTGTCGTCGATGAGGAACACGATCCCGCCTACAAGCAGCAAGAAGGCTTGCGATATTCGGCGCGCGATCTCGCCGTTTATCGCGCGAAGGAGCTTGGGATTCCGGTTGTGCTGGGGTCGGCGACACCGTCTTTAGAAAGCTGGTGGCAGGCAGAGCAGGGCCGATACACCAAGCTGACGCTGACGCGCCGCGCCGTGGCTACAGCGGTTTTGCCGAGCGTGCGGCTGATCGACCTGGAGGAAGAGCGGCAGCGTGGGCGGGCATCGGTGGAGGGGTTATCCGGGCCGCTCATCGCCGCGATGAAAACGCGCCTGGAACGCGGCGAACAAAGCCTCGTGTTCCTCAACCGGCGCGGTTACGCGCCCATCCTTTCCTGCGATGCCTGCGGCTGGGTTGCCGGCTGTCCGCGATGCAGCGCCTACGTTGTGCTCCACAAGCCAGAACGCGCGCTGCGTTGCCACCATTGCGGGTGGGAATCGCGGATTCCCAAATCCTGCCCGGACTGCGGCAACGTGGATATCGCGCCGATGGGACGCGGCACGCAGCGCGTGGAAGAAACGCTCGCGACGGCGGTGCCGGGCGCACGGGTGTTGCGTATCGATGCCGACAGCACGCGGCGCAAAGGCAGCGCACAAGCCCTTTTCTCCGATGTCCACGCGGGCGAGGTCGATATCCTCGTCGGCACGCAGATGATCGCGAAGGGGCACGACTTCCAGCGCGTGACGCTGGTCGGCGTGCTCAACGCCGATACCGCGCTTTTTTCTCACGATTTCCGGGCGAGCGAGCGGCTTTTTGCCCAGTTGATGCAGGTGAGCGGGCGGGCGGGGCGCGCCGGATTGCCGGGCGAAGTGATGATCCAGACGCGCTACGCGCGCCACGCGCTTTTTCACGCGCTGGCCCGGCATGACTATGTTGGTTTTGCCAACTCCACGCTGGCCGAACGCCGCGATGCGCATTTACCGCCGTTCGTCTATCAGGCGATGCTTCGCGCCGAAGGGCGCACGCTGGAGGCGGCGCTGGACTTTCTAGGAGCCGCGGCGGCGGAGTTCGCCGCGCTGGCCGGCGCCGAACGCGTGACCGTGTACGACGCGGTGCCGTTGACTATCGTGAAGGTGTTTAACGTGCATCGCGCACAGTTGCTGCTGGAATGCGCGTCGCGGGCGGTTTTGCAGAATGCGCTGCGGGCCTGGCAGCCGGCGTTGCGCAGCCTGAAGGTCAAGGGCGTGATCCGATGGAATGTCGAAGTCGATCCGCTCGATATCTAAGCGCTTCAGATTCAGCCAGCGCGCCCGCCATCCGTACCCTGCACGCGTGCAACCGCCAGGCCGCCGACCGTCATGTCGTGGCCATCGTCGCGGGTACCGCTCTCAGGACGCTCGACGTGCGGATGCGCGCCGCGGATGAACAACACCACACACAGCGCACACATCGCCCAAATACTGCAAAAAATCATCAAGGTGCTCATGTTCCCTTCTCCCCGAAACCGCGCGGCTGATTGTAAGACGGCCCGCAAAGTTTCATCGCTGGTATGGCCGTACCAGTTCTTATCGGCACCAGGCAGCAATTAATTAGGGGTAACTCGAAAAATTTATCAAACGCGAAATCCTAGAGCACACGGCGCCGGCGGCGCCATCCTCAATTACCCGTAATTCCTTGTTCCGAAAGGAGTTTCAAACGATTTCCAAAAGGTGCAACCCGTCTTGAAATGTTGGTTGCACCTTTTTTATGCGCGGGTTACGATTCGGCCACTTTTCAAGCTATCGCCGGTCCCGATTCCGGCAAGGAAGGATATATGGCGAGCACCACCCTGGGCGTCAAAGTCGACGATCTGCTGCGCACCCGCCTGAGAGACGCCGCCACGCGCCTCGAACGCACGCCGCACTGGCTGATCAAGCAAGCCATCTTCGCGTATCTCGAACGCATCGAACATGGACAGTTGCCACCCGAACTGTCCGGTGCAATCGGTTCAACCGATACGCTGGAATCCTCCGCGCATTCCGAGTCTGAAGAGGACGGCGCGCCTCATCCCTTCCTGGATTTCGCCCAGAACGTGCAACCGCAATCCGTGTTGCGCGCGGCGATTACGGCGGCGTACCGGCGTCCGGAGCCAGAATGCGTGCCGTTCTTGATCGGTCAGGCACAACTGTCGGCTGGTATTGCCAGTGAAACGAATGCAATGGCGACGAAGCTCGTCGAAGCGCTGCGCAAGAAGCAAACGGGCGGCGGTGTCGAAGGGCTGATCCACGAGTTTTCGCTCTCCAGCCAGGAAGGCGTCGCGCTGATGTGTCTCGCGGAAGCCCTGCTGCGCATTCCCGATCGCGCCACCCGCGACGCGCTTATCCGCGACAAGATCAGCAAAGGCGACTGGCGCTCGCATATGGGCCAGGCGCCGTCGCTGTTTGTAAATGCAGCGACGTGGGGCCTGATGATCACCGGCAAGCTGGTGACGACGAATAGCGAAGCCGGGTTGTCATCGGCGTTGACGCGTCTGATCGGCCGTGGCGGTGAGCCGCTGATCCGCAAGGGCGTCGATATGGCCATGCGGCTGATGGGCGAACAATTCGTCACCGGCGAGACGATTTCGGAAGCGCTCGCGAATAGCCGCAAGTTCGAAGCGCGCGGTTTCCGCTATTCCTACGACATGCTCGGCGAAGCAGCAACGACCGAAGAAGACGCTGTGCGCTATTACGCATCGTATGAACAAGCGATTCACGCGATCGGCAAGGCGGCGGGATCGCGCGGTATTTACGAAGGCCCGGGGATTTCGATCAAGCTGTCCGCGCTGCATCCGCGTTACTCGCGCTCGCAGCAAGAACGCACGATGACCGAGTTGCTGCCGCGCGCGAAAGCGCTGGCGCTGCTCGCGCGGCGTTATGACATCGGCTTGAACATCGATGCGGAAGAGGCCGATCGGCTCGAAATTTCGCTCGATCTGCTCGAAGCGCTTTGCTTCGATCCCGAACTGGCCGGCTGGAACGGCATCGGTTTCGTGGTGCAGGCGTACCAAAAGCGCTGCCCGTTTGTTATCGATTATTTGATCGATCTCGCGCGTCGTAGTCGTCACCGGATCATGGTTCGGCTGGTCAAAGGCGCGTACTGGGATTCGGAAATCAAGCGCGCACAAGTCGATGGCCTCGAAGGTTATCCGGTCTATACGCGCAAGATCTACACGGACATTTCGTATGTGGCGTGCGCGAAGAAATTGCTCAGCGCGCCCGATGCCGTGTATCCGCAATTCGCTACGCATAACGCGTTCACGTTGTCCGCTATCTATCACCTCGCCGGAGGGAATTATTACCCCGGTCAGTACGAGTTCCAGTGTCTGCACGGCATGGGCGAGCCGCTGTACGAAGAAGTCACTGGCCGCGACAAGCTGAACCGGCCGTGTCGCGTGTATGCGCCTGTTGGCACGCACGAAACGTTGCTCGCGTATCTCGTGCGGCGTCTGCTTGAGAACGGCGCGAATACGTCGTTCGTGAACCGCATCGCCGATAAAACCATTGCTGTCAGCGAGCTCGTGCAGGATCCCATCGACGAAGCGTCTAGGCTCACGCCGCTCGGTTTGCCGCACGCAAAGATCGCTCTGCCGCGTCAGTTGTACGGCAGCGAGCGCCCCAATTCGATGGGCTTCGATTTGTCGAATGAGCATCGGCTGGCGTCGTTGTCGTCGGCGTTGCTGGCGAGCGCGAATCATCCGTGGCGCGCGGCTCCGATGCTGGAAACAGGCGACGTGGTGGAAGGCGTAGCACGCGATGTCCGCAATCCCGCTGACCTGCGCGATCTGGTTGGAACGGTCGTCGAGGCAACGTCCGAGCAAGTCGCTTTGGCGATTTCCAACGCTGTCGCCGCCGCGCCGATCTGGCAATCGACGCCCGTCGATGAACGCGCCGATTGCCTCGCTCGCGCCGCTGACTTGCTCGAAGCGCAAATGCATACGCTGATGGGCCTGGTCGTGCGCGAAGCGGGAAAATCGCTGTCGAATGCGGTGTCGGAGATTCGCGAGGCTATCGACTTCTTGCGCTACTACTCGGCGCAAATCCGCAGCGAGTTTTCCAACGATACCCATCGTCCGCTGGGTCCCGTGGTCTGTATCAGCCCGTGGAACTTCCCGCTGGCGATCTTCATGGGACAAGTGGCCGCGGCGCTTGCTGCCGGTAATCCGGTGCTTGCAAAACCAGCGGAACAAACCCCGCTGATCGCCGCGCAAGCCGTGCGCATTCTGCGCGAAGCCGGCGTGCCGCCGGGCG
The DNA here is from genome assembly GCF_030464885.1 of Caballeronia sp. SEWSISQ10-4 2. Classification (GTDB taxonomy): domain Bacteria; phylum Pseudomonadota; class Gammaproteobacteria; order Burkholderiales; family Burkholderiaceae; genus Caballeronia. The sequence continues at coordinate 107,133 of NZ_JALPRJ010000013.1, forward strand.
CGGTGCAACTCCTGCCGGGCAATGGCGAGACCGTAGGCGCAGCGCTGGTCGCCGATCCACGCACGCGCGCCGTGATGTTCACCGGCTCGACCGAAGTCGCGCGCTTGATCAACAAGACCTTGTCCGAACGCCTCGATCCCGATGGCCGGCCGATTCCGCTGATCGCGGAGACGGGCGGGCAGAACGCGATGATCGTCGATTCGTCGGCGCTGGCCGAGCAAGTGGTCGCGGACGTGTTGCAGTCGTCCTTCGATTCCGCCGGTCAACGTTGTTCGGCGCTGCGTGTTTTGTGTCTGCAGGACGATGTCGCGGACCGCACGCTCGAGATGCTCACCGGCGCGATGCAACAACTCTCGATGGGCAATCCCGACCGCCTCTCCACCGATGTCGGCCCCGTGATCGATGCCGAAGCGAAGCAGAGCATCGACGCGCACGTGGCATCGATGCGCGAGAAGGGCCGCAACGTCGTGCAACTTCCCGTGCCCGATGGCTGCGCACAAGGCACGTTCGTCCCGCCGACGCTGATCGAACTGGATTCCATCGATGAGTTGAAGCGCGAAGTGTTCGGCCCGGTCCTGCATGTGGTTCGGTATCGCCGGGCGCATCTTGATAAACTGCTCGACCAAATTAAAGCGACGGGTTACGGGCTGACGTTGGGGATCCATACGCGTATCGATGAAACCATCGCGCATGTGGTGAGCCGGGCGCACGTGGGCAACATCTACGTGAACAGGAACGTGATTGGCGCCGTGGTCGGCGTGCAGCCGTTCGGCGGCGAAGGTCTGTCGGGCACGGGACCGAAAGCGGGCGGCGCGCTGTACTTGCAGCGGCTCCTTGCCAAGCGTCCGACAGGTTTGCCGAAGTCGCTGGAAAGCGCGCTGATCGTGGACGAGACAGCGTCGAACGAAACGCCGGCCGCACTGACCGCATTCCGCGACTGGGCCATCGCCGAGCGCGATCCGCAGACGGCAGCACGGTGCGAAAGCCATCTGCAACACGTGATGGCCGGCGCAACCGCCGTGCTGGCCGGCCCGACCGGCGAGCGCAACACGTACACGCTCGGCGCACGCGGAACGGTTCTTTGCGTGGCATCGACGGCAAGCGGCGCTCGCGCGCAACTCGCCGCCGTGCTGGCTACCGGCAACAAAGCGCTGTTTTCGGGCGCGGCGGGCGAACAACTCGTCGCCGCGTTGCCGGCGTCGCTGAAGGCGTATGCTTCGACGCGCAAGAACCAGGACGCGACCTTCGATGCGGTTTTGTTCGAAGGCGACAGCGACGAATTAATGGCGCTGGTGAAGGACGTTGCGAAACGCCCGGGACCGATCGTCTCGGTGCAGGGCGTGCCGGCGGGGGCATTCGCCGACAACGCTCACGACGGCGAGCAGGACTACGCGCTCGAACGGTTGCTGACGGAACGCTCGGTGAGCGTGAACACGGCGGCCGCAGGCGGCAATGCGAATTTGATGACGATCGGCTGAGCTGTATTCAGCATGGCCGGTCGGCTCAAACAAACGGCAGCAGGCACGGCGATCCCGGCACACGCTGCCACTTACATGGGAATCAGGAGAGTTTATGGATTACACGATGAAGAAGCTGGCAGCCGCGATGTTTATCGCCGGACTGTCGCTCGCGGGAACGGCTCAAGCGCAGACGGCCGAGGATGTGAAAGTAGGTTTCGCCGGCCCGATGACCGGCGCGCAAGCGCACTACGGCAAGGATTTCCAGAACGGCGTGGTGCTCGCGGTTGAAGACTTCAACGCGACCAAGCCCGTGATCGGCGGCAAGCCGGTTCGCATCGTGCTCGATTCCGCCGATGACCAGGCCGACCCGCGCACCGGCACGACCGTGGCGCAAAAGCTCGTGGACGACAACGTCAAGGGCATGCTCGGTCACTTCAATTCGGGCACGACGATCCCCGCTTCGCGCATCTACGCGAACGCCGGCATTCCCGAGATCGCGATGGCGACCGCGCCGGAATACACGACGCAAGGCTACAAGACCGCGTTCCGCATGATGACCTCCGATACGCAGCAAGGGTCGGTAGCCGGCGAGTTCGCGGTGAAGACGCTGAAGATGAAGAAGATCGCGATCGTCGATGACCGCACGGCTTATGGTCAGGGTCTCGCCGACCAGTTCGAGAAGGCAGCGAAAGCAGCGGGCGCGACCGTCGTGGACCGTGAATACGCGAACGACAAGGCCGTCGATTTCAAGGCAATCCTGACCAAGCTCAAGTCGATGAACCCGGACCTCGTGTACTACGGCGGCGCCGATTCGCAAGCTGGCCCGATGGTCAAGCAGATGAAGACGCTCGGCATGCGCGCGCCGTTGATGGCGGGCGAAATGGTTAAGACCGACACGTTCCTGAAGATCGCCGGCGATGCAGCCGACGGCACGGTGGCATCGCTTGCCGGTTTGCCGCTTGAAGAAATGCCGGGTGGCGCGGGTTATGTGGCCAAGTACAAGAAGCGCTTCAACGAAGACGTGCAAACGTACTCGCCGTACGCGTACGACGGCGCAATGGCAATGTTCATGGCGATGAAGACCGCGAACTCCACCGATCCGGCGAAGTATCTGCCGATGCTCGCTAAAACCGACATGGCAGGCGTGACCTCGAAGCAGCTCGCGTACGACTCGAAGGGCGATTTGAAGAACGGCGGGATTACGCTGTACAAGGTCGTTGGCGGGAAGTGGACGACGCTGCAGAGCGTGGGTGGCAAGTAAGTTTCAGGTTTGGTGTTAGTTTTGGAAGCCCCGCACGCGTTCTGCGCTGCGGGGCTTTTTTTTTGCGTACTACGCGCTGAAATCCTCTTCCCAGTATTCATTCTCGCGACGCGCATCGCTGCTTCGCGCTTCTTCGGTTTTCCTTAGTTCTACGCGACGAATCTTGCCCGAGATGGTCTTCGGCAATTCATAGAACTCGATGCGTCGAATGCGCTTGTAGGGCGCCAGTTTCTGCGCGGTGAACTTCAGGATTTCGCCGGCGGTCTCCTTCGTTGGTTCGTAACCGTTGCGCAATGCGACGAATGCTTTCGGCACCGATAACCGCAACGGGTCAGGACTCGGCACCACGGCCGCTTCGCCGACCGCCGGATGCTCGATCAGCACACTCTCCAACTCGAACGGACTGATGCGGTAATCCGCTGCTTTGAAGACGTCGTCGGAGCGGCCTACGTAGGTGAAGTAACCATCGGCGTCGATGGACGCAACATCGCCCGTGCGATAGTGGCCGCCGCGCATGGCCTGCTGCGACTTCGATGGATCGTCCACGTAACCGTCCATCAAGCCTAGCGGTTTGGGGTCGAGGATCAACGCGAGTTCGCCTTCTTGCGCGGGGTTGTCGTCGTGGTCGAGCAGCGTGATGCGATAGCCGGGCAACGGCCTTCCCATCGATCCCGGCTTCATCGGCTGACCCGGCGAGTTGGCGATTTGCGCTGTGGTTTCCGTCTGGCCGAAACCATCGCGTAACGTGAGGTTCCACGCCTTTTTCACACGCTCGATAATCTCGGGATTCAACGGTTCGCCCGCGCCGACGACTTCGCGCAAGTGCACCTTATACGCCGATAAATCTTCCTGGATCATCATCCGCCAGACGGTTGGCGGTGCGCACAGCGTCGTGATCTGGTGCTTGACGAGCGCCTCCAGCGTGGCCTTTGCGCTGAAGCGCGACGTGTTGTGGATGAACACGGTCGCGCCCGCGTTCCACGGAGCGAAGACGCAACTCCACGCGTGTTTTGCCCAGCCGGGCGAGCTGATGTTCAGATGGACATCGCCGGGTTTCAGGCCGATCCAATACATGGTCGACAAGTGGCCCACCGGGTAGCTTTGATGGCTATGCAAAACAAGCTTCGGGCGGCTCGTCGTGCCGCTCGTGAAATACAGCAGCAACGGATCGGTTGCCAGCGTCCTGCCTTCGGGCTCGAACGACGGGCTTTCGTTGAAGGCGTCGGCGAAATCCAGCCAGCCTTCGGGCAACGCGGCACTTTGCGGAATCGCTACTGCGATGCGGGTTTTGGTTTTATCGATGGAATCGAACTTCGCCGTTTCACTCGATGCCACGATCACATGCTTCACCTCGCCGCGCGTCATGCGATCGGCGATGTCGGCCGGGGTGAGCAACATGGTCGCCGGAATGGTGACTGCGCCAAGTTTCATCGCGGCGAGCATGGTTTCCCAAAGCGCCGGCTGGTTCGGCAGCATCAGCAAGATCCGCTCGCCTCGCTGGACGCCGTGCTGCCTCAGCCAGTTGGCCAACTGGTTCGATCTCGCGGATAACTCCGCATACGAAAGCTTTGTTTCTTCTCCGCTTTCCTCGACCACCCACAGCGCCGGTTCGAGGTTGCTGCGCGCGTATTCATCGAACCAGTCGAGCGCCCAGTTGAACTCCGTGAGCTCTGGCCACGAAAAGTCTTTATACGCGGTGGCGTAGTCGTCGCGATGACGTAGCAGGAAGTCTCTTGCCTGCAGAAATGCTTGCGATGCCATGGTCGTGCGTCTCCTGGATTTTGTTCGCTTTCGCTTTGGCCTTGTTCCGGCTCATTTGCGCAGGTCTTCGTGAAACCTGCTGCTTTGCGAGTGTTCATGGCCGCCACGGTACGTGGCCGGCGCTCACTTTTGCCGCAGCTTTTCTCCTTGTTCCCTTACCTGATCCAAGGTCGCGGCCGGGGTGCTTGCATCCTGTGGAATCCTTATTTCTATCACCGATGGCAATCCTGTTTTTACCGCACGCTCGAACGCCGGCATGAATTGCGCCGTCGATTCCACGAGCTCTCCATGCGCCCCGAACGCGCGCGCGTAGGCCGCGAAGTCGGGGTTCGTCAGCGCCGTTCCATGCACGCGATTCGGATAGTGGCGTTCCTGATGCATACGGATCGTGCCGTATTGCTGGTTGTTCACCACCACGAATATCACGGCGAGGTGGTACTGCATTGCCGTCGCCAATTCCTGGCTCGACATCATGAAACATCCATCGCCCGCAAAGGCCACTACCACGCGGTCCGGATACAGCGACTTCGCCGCAATCGCCGCGGGCACGCCGTAACCCATCGCGCCACTCGTCGGCGCAACCTGCGACCGGTAATGCCGATACGCATAGTGCCGATGCAACCACGTCGCATAATTCCCGGCGCCATTCGTCACGATGGCATCGGCGGGAAGGCGCTCGCTTAGCTGCTCCATGATCTCGCCAAGCTGGACATCGCCGAGCATGGGCCGCGGCTTGCGCCACGCCAGATATGCGTCATGTGCTGCTTCAATAGCGCCGCTCCATGGAATGACTGCGGGTGGGTTCAGTGCCACCAACGCCGACACCATCTCCGGCATGCCCGAAACAATCGGCAGATCCGCCGAATACACGCGCCCAAGTTCTTCCGCGCCTTGATGTACGTGAATCAGCGTTTGCTTCGTCTTGGGGATGTCGAGCAATGTGTAACCGCCCGTCGTCGATTCGCCCATTCGGGGACCTAACACGAAGAGCAAATCGGCTTCGCGAATGCGTGCGGCGAGCGCGGGGTTGATTCCGAGGCCGACATCGCCGGCATAGTTCGGATGGTTGTTATCCAAGGTGTCCTGAAAGCGGAACGCGCATCCCACGGGAAGTTGCCACGCCTCCACGAAGCGCGCGAAATCCGCTGTAGCTTCCGGCGTCCACCCGCTGCCGCCGGCAATCACAAATGGCTTCTTCGATACCGCCAGCAGCACGCGCAATCGTTCGATTTGCGCCGGCGCGGGCGCCGCTGCGACGCGCTGATAACGCGGCGCACCCGGCACGGCTTCGCATGCATCGCTCAGTACATCTTCGGGCAGCGCGAGTACAACCGGACCCGGACGACCCGAGGTCGCAACGTGGAACGCGTGACTCAGATATTCGGGAATACGGCGCGGATCGTCGATTTGCGCGACCCACTTCGCCATCTGCCCGAACATGCGCCGGTAGTCGATCTCCTGAAACGCCTCGCGATCCATGTGCTCGCGGGCGCACTGGCCGATTAACAGGATCATGGGCGTGGAATCCTGGAATGCCGTATGAACGCCGATCGATGCATGAGTGGCGCCTGGGCCGCGCGTAACGAGCGCCACGCCAGGGCGGCCGGTCAGTTTGCCTACTGCCTCGGCCATGTTTGCCGCTGCTGCCTCGTGACGGCACACGATGGTCTGGATGCGACTGGTTTCATCGTGGAGGGAATCGAGGATGGCGAGAAAGCTTTCGCCGGGCACGCAGAACACGCGTTCGACGCCGTGCGTCAACAGCGCATCGACGACCAGTCGTGCGCCGGTGGTGGAGAGGGAATGAGAAGACGTGACAGCAGATGCCATACGATGAAATCTCCCGGAAGGTTCGCGCGGGACGCGAACGGGCAATGGATTTCATAGCTTACGCTTGGGCGGGGCGCCGGCGCTAGGCCGGGGTTTTGCTGGGGCAACGATTCCATGGGCGCGTTGAACTTGCCCGAGAGCGTTGGGGGCGAAGCGTGTTCGTGTCAGGATTCGCGAGAAGGAGGGGTTCAAACATTGGTGAGTCTGGCGAGCACCGTGCTATCAGGTGCCAAAAACTTCTAGCCTGCACGCTAGGAACACTAACTTGCCGATGGTTGGAAAGCGCTTTCTTTGCTTCGTTTCTTTTTCGCCGCGTTGGACAAAGAAACGACGCGCCGCCACGCACAGTGGCTAATAGTGATAAAAATGCAGCTAATTCCCGCAGACCACTAACGCCGAAAGCAGCAACCCGGCATCAACCCAAGAGCAACTGCACCGGCAGACCGCAAAAAAACCCGTCCACCGGCGCGAGCAAATTAACACTCAACAATATTCACCGCCAACCCACCTCGCGACGTTTCCTTGTACTTGGTTTTCATATCGGCGCCGGTCTGCATCATTGTCTTGATGACGGAGTCGAGCGAAACATAATGACTACCATCGCCCCGCATCGCCATGCGTGCCGCATTCACGGCCTTCATGGAACCCATCGCATTGCGTTCAATGCACGGAATCTGCACCATCCCGCCAACCGGATCGCAAGTCAGCCCAAGGTTATGCTCCATGCCGATCTCGGCGGCATTCTCAACCTGCGTCGGCGTGCCACCCATCACCGCTGCCAGCCCAGCCGCCGCCATCGAACACGCAACCCCCACTTCGCCCTGGCATCCGACCTCGGCACCTGAAATCGAAGCGTTCATCTTGTACAGAATGCCGATCGCCGCCGCCGTCAGCAAAAAGTCGATCACCCCCTGCGTATTCGACCCCGGCATGAATCGATCGTAGTAATGCAGCACCGCCGGAATGATGCCGGCCGCGCCATTGGTCGGCGCCGTCACCACGCGCCCGCCCACGGCGTTTTCCTCGTTCACTGCTATAGCGTAAAGATTGATCCAGTCGATCATGGAAAGCGGATCGCGCAAGGCCTGTTCGGGCTTGTCGATCAGCGCCCGATACAACACCGGCGCGCGCCGCTTCACCTGAAAAGGACCGGGCAGGCAGCCGTCGGCATCGGGGTTGTCGATACCGCAACCGCGCTTCACGCACGACTGCATCACGTCCCAAATGCGCAGCAAGCCCGAGCGAATCTCGTCTTCGCTGCGCCACACGCGCTCGTTTTCCCACATCAATTGCGCGACGGATTTGCCGGTTTCACGGCACAACGCGAGCAATTCATCGCCGGATTTAAACGCGTATGGCAACTGTTCGATAGCCGTGAGCACCTTCACATTCGATGCCCCAGCCGTCACCACAAAACCACCACCCACCGAGAGATAGGTCGCGTCGCGCAACGAGGCGCCGTTGGCATCGAAAGCATGGAGTTTCATGCCGTTCGGATGTTCCGCCAATGCCTGCCGCAGAAACGTAATGTGTTCCTTCAGCACGAACGGAATTTCGTGACGGCCCAGCAGCGGCAGCTTTTTCGTCGCACGGACAGTCTCGAGGCGCGTGCTGATCGTGCCGGCATCGACGGTATCCGGCGCGTCGCCCATCAAGCCGAGCATCACGCCGCGATCCGTACCGTGACCCTTGCCGGTCGCACCCAGCGAGCCGTATAACTCGCACTTCACCGAAGCCGTGGCGTCCAGCAGGCCATCGCGTTCGAGTCCCTGCACGAACATCAGGGCGGCGCGCATCGGCCCGACCGTATGCGAACTCGACGGACCGATGCCGATTTTGAAAAGATCGAAAACGCTGACTGCCATGACTGCTCCTGCAAAGGTGCTGCTAAAAAAAATCAGCGCGCCGGCAGCGGCAAACACACTGCGAGCCAGGCCGGCGGCGTGGGCGCGAGGCGCAGCGCAATGGGCGTGTAACGCCCGTCGAGCCGCGCCGAAAGATGAAACAATTCGGCGGCGTGCTTCGGATCCCAAGCGCCGGAATAACCGGGCAGCCCGGCCTCGCGGCGGGTGGCATCGAAGGGCACCGTCGAATGAACGAATTCGTCGTGCGTGCGCGTGCCGAGCGCGTACGGCGTCAGCCAGTTCAGCGCGGCGGCCAGGGTCGCGCCGGACTGCGCGCGCTCACTCAGCCAGTTGCGGTTATGACGGCGCGCCGCGAGCGCAGCCGTGACCAGCGGCTGCAGGTCGTAAGTGACGTAATGCAGCGCGTCGCGTTCGGCGAAATCGACGGTCGAGCCGTCGGGCGCAATGTTGTCTCCAATATGCTCCACATACAGACGCTGCGCAGCGTTGATGAGCTTGCGGTCGTCGATAGTGAACGCACCCATCGAAATCAGCTTGATCCGGTGACTCTGCCAGTTGTTGCGATACGTGCCGGTCAGCGGCCGTTTCTGTTCATCGATATCCGCTATATATCCCGCCACCATCTTCGTGATGAAGGCGTTCGCCGCGTTACGTGTTTTTACCGGCAAGGCGCTCGCCGTCAGGTCATACGCGAGGATCAGCGACTCGAAATTCGTTTCATCGATAGGATTGAAACTCGGCTGATACGTCGTTGCCCACGCGAACAAAAACCGGTCGACCAGACGCAAATACGCTTCGTTGCCGGTCGCGCGCCAGGCGAGCGCGGCGTCGCGCATCAGCCCGAGATCCTTCTCCGCTTCCTCGCTTTCGTCGCGAATGCCCTGATGCGGCAACGTGCCTTCGGTATGAAGCGTCGCCCGTGCTTTCGGCTGGTCGTTCAGACGCGACTGCACCATTTTCACCAGCGCCTTCACGCCCGGATCGGCGTTTGTGCGCTCACTGTTTTGCATCGCGGGCGCGGCGCAAAAGTTCATGGCGGCGAACGCGCTTTGCGCGCTCAACGCCGTTGCTGCAAGGGCCGCGATTATCGCCGGGACACGCCACGTTTTAGTCACCACTCGCACCTGTCGCGCCATGCAAAACTCCCTGATTGGCTTGGTTCGGGTGAGATGGTATCTGGTGTTGCATGAATCCGGCAAAACTGTCCGGCTCTCGGAAAAGCCGGACAGTTGAAACGCGTGCTTAGTTGTCGCTTATTCGCCGCTTATTCCCCGTATTCGGACAGCGGAATGCACGAGCAGAACAAATTGCGGTCGCCGTAGGCGTTGTCCGCACGGCCGACCGGAGGCCAGTACTTGCGCGCAATCAGCGATGTCAGCGGATACGCCGCCGTTTCACGCGAGTAGGCGTGGCTCCAGTCATCGGCGACAACAACTGCTGCCGTATGCGGCGCATGTTTCAGCGGATTGTCTTCGCGATCCGATTTGCCTTCTTCAACCGCGCGAATTTCGTCGCGAATGGCAATCATTGCATCGATAAAACGATCCAGCTCCTCCTTCGATTCCGATTCCGTCGGTTCGACCATCAGCGTGCCCGGCACCGGGAAGCTCATGGTCGGCGCGTGGAAACCGTAATCGATCAGGCGCTTGGCGACGTCATCGACAGAAATGCCGCTCGTTTCCTTTAACGGACGCAGATCGAGAATGCATTCGTGCGCGACCAGTCCGCTCGTGCCGCTGTACAGCACGGGGTAATGTGGCGCGAGACGCTTCGCCACATAGTTTGCTGCGAGGATCGCGCTTTCGGTGGCGTTCGTGAGGCCTTGCGCGCCCATCATCGCGATGTACATCCACGAGATCGGCAGGATGGCGGCCGAGCCATAAGGCGCCGACGATACCGCTCCAATTCCGGCCGCATCGCGGTGATAACCAGTGGAATGCTGATTCGGCAAGAACTTGGCCAAATGCGCACCAACCGCGACCGGACCCACGCCCGGTCCGCCGCCGCCATGCGGAATGCAGAAAGTCTTGTGCAGGTTCAGATGCGACACGTCGCCGCCGAACTGGCCTGGCGCGGTGAGGCCGACCATCGCGTTCATGTTCGCGCCATCGACGTACACCTGGCCGCCGTGCGCATGCACGATCTCGCAGATTTCGCGCACGTTCGCTTCGAACACGCCATGTGTCGACGGATACGTGATCATGATCGCCGCGAGTTTGTCGGCGTGTTTCTCGGCCTTGGCCTTCAAGTCGGCGATATCGACGTTGCCTTGTTCATCGCACGCAACGACCACAACCTGCATCCCGGCCATTTGCGCCGATGCCGGATTCGTCCCGTGCGCGGACGCGGGAATCAGGCACACATTCCGATGCCCTTCGCCACGCGACGCGTGATACGCGTGGATGATCAGCAAGCCGGCGTACTCACCTTGCGAGCCGGCATTCGGTTGCAGCGATACCGCCGCGTAACCAGTGCACGCAACCAGCATCTGCTCGAGCTGATCGATCATCGTCCGATAACCAACGGTTTGTTCCGCCGGAGCAAACGGATGAATCTGCGCGAATTCGGGCCACGTCACGGGCAGCATTTCGGACGTCGCGTTGAGCTTCATCGTGCAGGAACCGAGCGGGATCATCGTGCGATCGAGTGCGAGATCCTTGTCGGCGAGACTGCGCAGATAGCGCAGCATTTCGTGCTCGGAGTGATGGCGGTTGAACACCGGATGCGTAAGGTATTCGCTCGTGCGTCCCAGTGCTTTCGGCAAGGAGACTTTTGCGTCGGCATCGAGCGCGTCGATATCGAACGTTTCCGTCTTGCCGACCACTTCCGCGAACAATGCGAAGAGCTTCAGGAGGTCGTCGCGCGTGGTGGTTTCATCGACGGAAATGCCTACGTGCGTTGCATCGATATGGCGCAGATTCACATGCACCGCCGATGCCGCCTGATGCAGCGCCGTCGTGTTCGCACCGCTTTTGATCGTGATCGTATCGAAGAAGGTTTCGTTCGCGAGCGTGTAGCCGAGCTTTTGCACGCCGGCCGCGAAGATCGACGCCACGCGATTCACGCGCAACGCGATGGTCTTCAGACCCTGCGGCCCGTGATACACGGCGTACATGCTGGCCATGATCGCGAGCAAGGCCTGCGCTGTACATACATTCGATGTCGCCTTTTCACGGCGAATATGTTGCTCACGCGTTTGCAGCGCGAGACGCAGCGCGTGCTTGCCTTGGGCATCGACGGTGACACCAACCAGACGGCCCGGCATCTGGCGCTTGAAGTCATCGCGCACGGCCATATACGCCGCGTGCGGACCGCCGAAACCGACCGGCACGCCAAAACGCTGCGTATTGCCGATAACCACATCCGCGCCCCATTCGCCCGGTGGCGTGAGCAGCGTGAGCGCGAGCAGATCGGCGGCGACTACGACGTGACCGCCCGCCGCATGCACGGCTTCAGCGAGCGCGCGATAGTCCTGCACATCGCCGTTTGCGCCGGGATATTGCAGCAGCACGCCGAACGCGTTGGCCGTAGCGGCATCGGCGGCGGGACCGACTTTCACTTCAATGCCCGCAGGCTTCGCCCGCGTCTGCACGACTTCGATGGTCTGCGGCAGGACGTCGTCGGCGATATAAAACAGGTTCGATTTCGGCTTGCCCGCGCGTTGCAGCAGCGTCATGGCTTCGGCGGCCGCGGTGGCTTCATCGAGCAACGATGCGTTCGAAATCGCAAGGCCCGTCAGATCGATCACCATCTGCTGGAAGTTCAGCAACGCTTCCAGGCGGCCTTGCGAGATTTCCGGCTGATACGGCGTGTAAGCCGTGTACCACGCCGGGTTTTCAAGCACGTTGCGCAGGATCACCGCCGGCGTATGCGTGCCGTAATAACCCTGGCCGATATAGTTCCTGAACACCAGATTCTGATCCGCGAGCTTCCTCAACGAAGCCAGCGCTTCCGCTTCGCTTTTCGGCTGCGTGAACGCGCCGAGCGGCAGCGTTTCGTGACGCCGGATGGACTCGGGAATCACCGCATCAATGAACGCCGCGCGCGACGCGAAACCGAGCGCCTCGAGCATGGCGTGCTGGTCGGCCGAATCCGGGCCGATGTGCCGCTGGGCGAAGGCGTTGTGGCATTCGAGCGCGGCGAGGGACAAGGATGAGCGGTTCATCAGACGATCCGGGTGTTCGAGCTTCATGAGAGTTCCTGCTGGTGCGGCGGCTTTGCTTTTGAGCGTAAGCACGCCGCACGGTCGTTGATAAAGTTACTCGCCGATCGACGCGCCGTACGCAGCGGCATCGATCAACCGATCCGTCTTGGCATCGGCGGCGGGCTTGATCTTGAAGAGCCAGCTTTCATACGGCGTGCCGTTGATCTGATCCGGCGTGCCCGTCAGCGCATCGTTCGCGCCGACGATTTCGCCGGACACGGGTGCGTAGATATCGGACGCAGCTTTCACCGATTCGATCACGGCGATGGCGTCGCCGGCGGCAACCGTCTTGCCAACCGGCGGCAATTCGATGAACACGACATCGCCCAGTGCTTCCTGCGCGTGATCCGTAATACCGATGGTCAGCGTGCCGTCGGATTCAGTGCGCACCCATTCGTGCGATTCGGTGTATTTGAGGTCGGCCGGGATGCTCATGCGGATGCTCCAAAGTGTCTTTGAGGGTGGGACGTGCGTGGCGTTCTTGCGAGCGTTCGGGACCGCTTCAAAGCGCCGCCAAAACCTTGCCGTTGCGCACGAAAGGCAGTTTTACCACGCTTGCCGGGAGTTGTTTGTCGCGGATGATGACGTGCACGTTATCGCCCGGTTTCACGCTCGCCGGCACCCGGGCGAACGCGATGGATTCCTGCATCGATGGCGAGAATGTTCCGCTCGTAATCTCGCCTTCGCCGTCGGCGGTGACGACTTTTTGGTGAGCACGAAGCACGCCACCGGCGCGGCCGTTTTCCTTCTGCAGAATCAAGCCGACAAAGCGCGCCTTCGACCCATTCGCTTCCAGCGCCGAGCGGCCGACGAATGCGCGATTTGGGTCACTGAAGTCGACGGTCCAGGCGAGGCCGGCGTCGAGCGGCGAAACCGTGTCGTCCATGTCCTGACCGTAGAGGTTCATACCAGCTTCCAGACGCAGCGTGTCGCGTGCGCCGAGGCCGGCGGGCTTCACGCCTTGTGCGATCAATGCGTTCCAGAACGCTTCTACTTGCGTAGCCGGAACGACGATTTCGAAACCGTCCTCGCCCGTGTAGCCGGTGCGCGCGAGCATCACGTCGCCAAACGAGCTGACCGGGAATTGCACGGCGTTGAAGGGCTTGAGTTCCGCGGTAGCGGCGCGGGTTTGCGGCAGTACTTGCCAGACTTTTTCGCGAGCGTTCGGACCCTGTACGGCGACGATGGCGAAATCGCGGCGAGGCGTGATGGTCAGTCCAAAACCGCCTTCCGCGTTCAGATGGCCAAACCACGCGATGTCTTTCTCAGCCGTGCCGGCATTCACGACGACGCGGTAGTTGTCATCGTCGAAGTAGTACACGATCAGGTCATCGATCACACCGCCTTCCGGGTTCAGCAGGCACGAATAGAGCGCTTTGCCGGGAACGGTGAGCTTGTCGACGTTGTTCGCGATCGCGTACTTGAAGAACTCGCGTGCTTTATCGCCGGTGAAATCGACGACGCGCATGTGCGACACGTCGAACATGCCGGCATCGGTGCGCACTGCGTGATGTTCGTCGATCTGCGAACCGTAATTGACGGGCATGTCCCAGCCGCCGAAATCGACCATGCGTGCATTGAGCGCAAGGTGAGCGGCGTGCAAAGGCGTGTGTTGAAGATCAGACATGGAGCGGGCCTCGGGCGTGCGCGAAAACAAAAAAAGGCCATGCGTCGAACCCGCTCGGGGTTTCGGCTTTTAAGCTGCGCCAGACGTGTGAACCCATTCGGCTGCAACATGCAAAGCCCAAACCGCGTAGCGATTCGGTACATGACCCCTCTGTCCTCGGTACCTGAGAGATTGCACGCTGTTCGCCGATGATCCGACGTCCAACGCGCGCCCCTTCGGTGGGCGTCTGGCTGGTGCTTCTTTATTAGCCGATGCCGCTCTCCAGAGTTCGACTTTCCGTTCACCGGCGTCCGGTGAAAGACGCACTGCATGAACGGAACTTCGACGCGGCCGGTCCTTTTGCCTGAGAGTTTGTGGGTGTGCCCCTTCGGCGGCGCGGCTTCGTTTTTATGTCGTTTTGAACACGAACGACCAACGGCCAGCGCTCTCTCCCGACGCGTGCGGCGAATTTACGCGACCGAATTCAGCTTGTCAAACGGCGAGGGCTGGCGCGGCGATCCTTAGTCCTTGTTGAGCCCTGGATCCACGCGCTTGCCGATGTCGCGCAAGCGCGCCAGTTGATCGACCATCGACGGTGCTTCGTCGAGGCTGCTGACAAAGGTCCAGAGGTACGTCATCACGGCGTAGACATGCCCGGCCTTGACCGCCGGCGCCAAGGCCAACTGGCTGATGGCAATGACAAACAGCACGGCCGCCACGGAACCGACAAAGAGAAACGCCGCGGCTTCACGGTTCGACAGGTGAATCCGGAGCTTGGAAAGCACGCGATAGTGTCGTTTCAAGGTGACCGTACCGACTTTCGCGACCAAACCGATTTCCTTCTCCAGCCGGTCATTCAAGCGCTGATGCAAGCCCTGGTTGCGCCGTGCAAAGCGCGGCAACAAGGCCATGCACAGCAGCAATCCGCCCAGACTGGCTACGCCGATCCACGGCTCGATCGCGAGCAGCATCGCCACGGCGCCGACTATCGATACCAAAGCGGTGACCATGGTCGGCACGTGTTTTTCGAAGAAGTCGACAAACTCCCGGGCCAATACCACGCGTGCCGCCGCCGTCGACGTACTTTGGTTCCGCAGCCGCTGATTGAGGATCACCGGTACCGCCAGATCGGCGTATATCCGCGTGAAGGTGCGCGTATCCACGGCCCGGCGCGCGGCGCCGACCGCCCAGAACGCCAATACGATCACCGCGTAGAACAATGCGCTGCGGGCGTCGCCCCGAATGATCGAGTCGACGGCGAATCCCGCGAACAGCGGATACGCGAGCAACAGCGCGTTCTCCAGCGCGACGAGCGACAGCGTGAAGAACAGCTTGCCCGGATAGGCCCGGGCAATGGCTTTGAGCGTGGACGTGGCGGACTGCTGACCGAGCTTTTCGCTCTTAACCATCCGGATTTCTGGTGTGACGAATGACATGACCATACCTTGGGTAAAATCGCCGCTATAATTTGAGCGAGTGCTCAAATTATAATTGAGCAGTCGCTCAAAATGCAAGCTCAGCTAATCCGTTCACGCTTGAAAAGGAATCGAACATGTCGCGGTCGTCCCCGGAACGCAAAGATCAGATCATTGCGGCCGCCCTCGAGTTGTTCCGCCAGAAAGGTTTCGCGGACGTTTCCACGCGCGATCTCGCCGAGCACGCGGGGCTGTCGCGCAGTCACATCTATCACTACTTCGACGACTGGAATGAGTTGCGCCGCGAAGCGTTCGTGCACTTTGCCGACGAGCAACTCGAAGAAGCCGCCACGCGTCTGACCGATAAACCGCCGGCCGAAGCGTTGCTCGGTTTTATCCGCGACTGCCTGCCGGCTAGCAAGGATGATGGTTGGGGGCTGTGGCTGGATGCCTGGGACGAAGCCATGCACGACGCAGAACTGGCGCGTGCTTATTTAAACGAGATCGGTCGCTGGCAAGCCATGCTTCGCGGAATCATCGAACAGGGCGTGGAGGCGAAGGTGTTTCGCTGCGCATCGCCGGAACGTGCGGCCCGGCAGCTCTTCGCGCTGGCCATGGGTTACGCCGATGATCTGCTGCTGGAGCCCTCGGTTGAGGCTGTCGAGGCCGCGCTGGAGGAGGTTGTGGAAGTCGCGGAGATGGTGCTGGATTTCGAGCTCAACGCGAGTCATCGATGAGCATGGTCAGCCGAACGACGAGCCTGTCGTTCGGCGCATAAAACTGCGGTGCTTACTGGATCGCGCGCTGCAGACCGTCCAGTTCGCCGTTCAGCGTGTGCTGTTCTTCACCCGACAAACCGCCGCCATGTTGCGAAGCCATATCGCGGGATTCCTGGCGAATCACATCCAGCCGATGATGAAACGCATCGCCTTGTGGCGGCGGATAAAAACCTTGATTCACGCGCTGATCGACATGATGCCAAAGCGCGTTGATTCGCCCGTTGACCTGATCCATCCGATGAACCGCTTCCATATGCGGATCTGGGCGCGCGGGTGTTTCCTCGACGACATTGACCTGCCGCGTCGGCTCGACGACGCACGCTGCCAGCGATCCCGCCAGCGCCATGCCAATCAGCGCACGGGCGCAACTTGCTTTGAATGTAAGCACGGAAGTTCTCCCCTTTCTGGTTTTTAAGATAAGACTCAGACAACTGCAGAAGAACGGCCCGCGCGCGCCCCCGGCTGACGCCGGAGCCGCGCGCAAATGTAACGCTGTGTGTTTGAAAGTCCGCCGTGGGCTGTTTGTTATTGCAACGGCGTGAAATCGAGCCGGCGCCCTTCCGCGTTGCTGCGAATGGCGAGATCGATGATGGTCATGACATCGACGGCATCTTGCGCCGTGACGGGGAACGGCTTGCCTTCGAGCACCGATGCCGCCAGCGCACGATAAAACTCCGCATACGCGCCATCGCGGGTGGCGAATTCCTGGCGCAAGTCGTGATCGCCATCGACTTCACGCAAGAGGCCCGGCGGATTGCGGCCAAACCCAGGATTGCCGGGACGCAAACCGGCTTTGAGCTGGTCTTCCTGCACATCGAGACCCGTTTTCACATAGCTGCCGCGCGTGCCGTGAATAGCGAAGCGCGGCGGGTCCAGCGCGGCGAGCGCGGTTGCGTGCAGCACGATTTCCTTGTCTGCATAGCCGAGCAGCAGGTGGACGTAATCCGGTGCGCTCGCGTGATCGCGATGTGCTTTTACGCTGGCGAATACGGTCTGCGGTGCGCCGAAAAGCGCCAGCGCCTGATCGATGAGATGCGGCCCGAGATCGAACAGCAAGCCGCCGCCGCGCGACGCTTCCTCGCGCCAGCGTTGCGGCACTTTCGGCCGGAAGCGGTCGAAATGCGACTCGTAGTGCGTCACGCGACCAAGCCGGCCACTTTCGATCAGCGCACGCACCGTCATGAAATCGCCGTCCCAGCGGCGGTTGTGAAACGGCGCAAACAGCAGTCCGTGGGTTTTGGCCAGATCGGTGAGGGTTTTTGCGTCGGCGCCGGACAAGGTGACCGGTTTATCGACGACTACGTTCCTGCCTGCTTCGAGGGCTCGCTTCGCGAGGTCGAAATGGGTGTCGTTGGGGGTTGCTATGACGATGCAATCAAGCTCGTCGAGCGCGAGCAGCGCATCGAAATCTTCGACGATCGTCGCTTTCGGGTAATCGGCCTGTGCGCGCTCGGGTTTGCCTGTGGCAATGGCCGATACCGTCGCGCGGCCACAGTGTTCTATCACCGGAGCGTGAAAGGTTTCGCCGGCAAAGCCATAGCCCATCAGGCCGACTTTTAGAAGTGCTGTCATGCGGGCATCCTGTTTGTGTTGGCGATGCCGTTATTGTGGCATGCGCGGAGGGAGCGGTTTGGGGTTGGAACTCCGTGCCGCGTTGGATTCTTCCTCCCGAAAGGGCCAGAACCATTGCTTTCGAGCGACGGTTTCTTCCGTGTTAACATCGCGCTCTCGAAATTGCGCCCGCAGGAAAAACGCGCAATTTTGCTCGCTCTCTTGCTCACCATCGCGTACTTCCGGCAGCCGAAACGTCCGCCCGATTTACGCATCTCAAAGTGTCCGAACGATGTCCGCAGCAGGTATGAACGCCGCGCAATCCGAAGCGGTGCGCTATCTCGATGGTCCATGTCTCGTGCTCGCCGGTGCCGGCAGCGGCAAGACACGCGTGATCACCCAGAAGATTGCCCATCTGATCGAGGGCAAAGGCTTCGAGCCGAAGCACATTGCCGCGCTGACCTTCACGAACAAAGCCGCGCTTGAAATGCGCGAGCGTACGGCGAAGCTGCTCGAAGGCAAAACGCTCACCACGCCCGGCAAGGAGGGCCGCCGGGTGCCGGTGAACCAGTTGACCATCTCCACGTTTCACTCGCTCGGCGTGCAGATCATGCGGCAGGAGGCTGAGCACGTCGGCCTGAAACCGCAGTTCTCGATCATGGATTCCAGCGATTGTTTCGGCCTCGTCCAGGAACAGCTCGGGACCACCGACAAAGGCCTGATCCGCAAGGTCCAGTCGATTATTTCGCTGTGGAAAAACGGCATGGTGTCGCCGGATCAGGCGTCGGCGATGGCGTCGAACGAGGACGAGATGCAGGCGGCCATCGTGTTTCGAAGCTATGTCGCGACGCTGCACGCCTATCAGGCGCTCGATTTCGATGACCTGATCCTGAAGCCCGCGCAACTCTTCTCGGAAAACGAGCAGGTCCGCGAGAAGTGGCAGAACCGGCTGCGTTATCTGCTGATCGACGAATATCAGGACACGAACGCGTGTCAGTACGAGTTGCTGAAACTGCTGGCGGGTCCGCGCGCGGCGTTCACGGCCGTGGGCGATGACGATCAAGCCATCTATGGCTGGCGCGGCGCGACGCTGGAAAACCTCGCACAGTTGGGCAAGGACTTTCCGAAGCTTCATGTGGTGAAGCTCGAGCAGAACTACCGGTCGACGGTGCGCATCCTGACAGCCGCCAACAACGTGATCGCGAACAATCCGAAGCTGTTCGAAAAGAAGCTCTGGTCCGAGCACGGCATGGGCGACTCGATCACCGTAACCGGTTGCAACGACGAAGAGCATGAAGCGGAGTCGGTGGTGTTCCGGTTATCGGCGCATAAGTTTGAGCGGCGCTCGGCGTTTCGCGACTACGCGATTTTGTATCGTGGGAATTTTCAGGCGCGGATCTTCGAACAAGTCTTGCGGCGGGAACGGATTCCCTACGTGCTCTCAGGCGGCCAGTCCTTCTTTGATAAGGCAGAGATCAAGGACATCGTCGCGTATTTGCGATTGATCGCGAATCCCGACGACGATCCCGCGTTCATCCGCGCGGTCACCACGCCGCGGCGCGGTGTCGGCAATACCACGCTCGAGGCGCTCGGCTCGTTCGCGGGGCAGGCGAAAGTGTCGCTGTTCGAGGCCGTGTTCATGGGCGGTATCGAAGCACGATTGTCCGCTCGGCAGGTCGAACCGTTGCGCGCGTTCTGCGAATGGATGCAGCGCTTGTCGGACCGGGCGGGGCGCGATCCGGCCACCGAAGTGCTCGACGACATGATGGAGGCCATCCATTACGAGGCCTATCTCTACGACGCTCACGACGAACGTCAGGCGCAATCGAAGTGGCAGAACGTGCTGGAATTCTGCGAGTGGCTGAAGAAAAAGGGCACGAAGCCGCAGGCCGAGCCTTCCGAAGACTCCGAGGCTACGGGTTATGACAACGCCGATGGTTTCGGCGATGAAGGCAAGAACCTGCTCGGCCTGATCCAGACCGTCGCGCTGATGTCGATGCTGGAAGGTAAGGATGAGAATCCCGATGCCGTGCGGTTATCGACGGTGCATGCATCGAAGGGACTCGAATATCCGCACGTGTTTCTGGTCGGCGTGGAGGAGGGGATCATGCCGCACCGGGGCAATCCCGACGCGGACGCGGATGCGCCCGTCGACACCGGCCGGATCGAGGAAGAGCGGCGGCTGATGTATGTCGCCATCACGCGGGCGCAGCGCAGTTTGCATCTGAACTGGTGCAAGAAACGCAAGCGGGCGCGCGAGACGGTGGTGTGCGAGCCGTCGCGGTTTATCCCGGAAATGCTTCTCGACGATGCCCCGCCGCCGACGGAAGAGGAAGCGCCGATGTCGCCGAAGGACCGGATGGCGCGGCTGAAAGAGTTGCTGCAGAAGCCGGCTTGATTGTTTCGGCAGGCCTCGTGCTGCATTAAAAAACCCTGCGTTTTTGCGCAGGGTTTTTGTTGGCATCGCTTGGTGGAGAGCGGCTATTTGGACGCTGCGACCATGTAATCGACGGCAGCTTTGACGTCGGCATCGGAGGCAGTCGATCCACCCTTCGGCGGCATCGCGCCCTTGCCGTGCAGCGCGTAGTTGTAGACGGTGTCCATCGGCTCCTTCAGACGGGGCGCCCAGGCGTCTTTATCGCCGAATTTGGGTGCATTGAGCACGCCGGCTGCGTGGCACGCCTGGCAGACCTGTGTGTACAGCGCCTTGCCAGCCTGCGATGCGTCCGCGCTTTCCGTGCCTGCCGCCGGGCCTGAACTCGCTTGCGGGACGTTCGCCAGCGCCGCGACTGCTGCGGCGGCCTGGGCGTTATCGGTCGAGGCCGCGCCCGCTGCTGCGCCGCTCGCAGGTGCTGCCTCCGATGCGCCCGCTGCCGCGCCCGGCGCCGGTTCGGCGAATTTTGCGCCGCCGTCGTTGGCCATATAGACGACTGCCCGGGCGATTTCGAAGTCGCTATAGTCGTCGGGGCTGGTGCCGCCGCGTGCGGGCATGCCGCCTTTGCCGGTGAGCGCGTTGTGGAGCAGGGTGTCGTAGCCTTCCGCGATGTGCGGCGCCCAGTCGCCGGCGTTGCCGAACTTGGGTGCGCCGGCTACGCCGGCCGTATGGCAGGTCGTGCAGACGGCCTTGAAGACCTGCTCGCCGGTTTTGTACACGCGCGGGGCGTTGGCGTCGCGTATGTCGACTTGCGCCACCGGGGCGATGCGGGCGGCGACGGCTGTGTCGGAGAGGGAATCGGTGCCGGCGCCGACGCGCGTCGTGTTATTGACGTAGACGGCCAGCAGGACGATCACGACGATCGGAATAGCAAACCCGGCGATGATTGCCGCGATGAGTTGGCCAGGCGTTTTGATCGGGACTCCGTGGGGTGCTTCACTCATGCTCGTCTCGTCTCCCTTTTATTTGTGAGTCGGTTCAGCAACAGCGTGACAGCAACAACGACTTTCTGGGGCGTTCGTGATCGTTTTCACCAGCACGGTCGATTATAGACGGAACGTTTACGTGGCGGCGTGCCCGGCGAGGCCTGTCGCAGCGCGTGTTAACCCGGATTTCGGCGATTCTGGTGAGGGAGTTTGGAGGGTTGGTTATCGGGTGGCCTGGTCCTTGCGGTGGACGAATCGGCGGAAAACAGGTATTGTTTCGGACTCGCAGCGGCCCTGCCTCCATTGTTTTGTATATGGAACGCGGTGCCACGGCTCATACGCGCCCGTAGCTCAATGGATAGAGTACTGCCCTCCGAAGGCAGGGGTTGCTGGTTCGATCCCAGCCGGGCGCACCAATACTGGCAAGGGTTTACGCGATTTCACCCGGTCCCGCCACCCTCAGATTGCAGCCAAATTGCACCTAGGCAGTGCCTAGACCGCGACCAGTTGCGGCTTGGCCGGCATCTCCGTCATCGACTGCACCCACTGGCCCAGGTGGTCAGCCGACAGGTACGCGTACCGCTGCACCATCTCCAACGTCTCCCAGCCGCCGAGTTCCTTGATCACCTGCATCGGCGTGCCACGCTGCACGTGCCAGCTCGCCCAGGTGTGGCGTAAGTCGTGCCATCGAAAGTCGCGGATGCCGACTTTCTCACAGGCGTCGTGCCAAGCCCGGGTTGCCGTTTGGTACATCGGCTTGCCGTGATACACGAACACGCTCGCCGTGTATTCCGGCTTGCGCTTTTTCGCCACCTGCCTGCGCAACACCGCCACGGCCGGATCCGATAGCGGCACCGCGATCGCCCGACGCGCCTTGGCCTGGTCGGGATGAATCCAGGCGAGGCGTCGAACGAGATCCACTTGCGACCATTGCAAGCCAGTCACGTTCGAACGGCGCAATCCCGTTTCAAGGCTGAACTGCGCCATGTCGGCTAAATGTTGCTGCAACACCGCCGCCTCGGTGGGCGTGAGCCAGCGAATGCGTTTCGCCGGCACCTTGGCACGTTTGACAACCGGTGCCCGGTCGATCCATTCCCATTCGACCCCCGCATTCAGCACCGCATTGAGCACGCCGACTACGCGATTCACGGTGCCGGCGCTGACCGTCTTGCCACGCGGTTTTTCGCCTTGACGGGTGCGCACCACCTGCTGCTCGGATCGTTTGGCATGCGCGATCGTATGGATCATCGCCCGATCGATGGCTCGCAGCCCTGCACGGTGATGCCCTTCTGGAAAGGGTGCGTCGTTGTCCATGCAGATCACAACCTGCTTGCCGATTAGAAACGAAAAGTCGATGTTCTCGGCGTTGCCGATGCCGCGAATCGAGACGGCGGCCGTGCCGGGCATGTCGCACGTGTCGATCGAGAGGGCATTAATCGAGCTTTCGACCAGGATGACGCGTTGCGCGCGGGCGAGCTTGCGCGGGTCGGCCGTCCAGCCGTGGCCGTCTTTTTCGCCTTGCGTTTGCGTTTTCACATCTCCATTGACGGCGGGGTCGATAAACCGCATGTCGACGGCGACCACGTCGGCACTGTTCATGGGCCTGACGATAAAAGCAGCCGAGGGTCCGCAAAAGCCGACTTCGCCGGGTTTCTTCGTGGAGCTGGTGTAGTCGTTGTAGCCAAGGGTCTTGGCCTTGATCGCTGCGTCGATCGCGGCGTCACTAATGCCTCGGCCGGCGAGGTAGAGGGCGATCGACCGGCCATACGATCAACGTGCCGCCCTAGCGCACCGGGCGCAGCATATTCGCCGGCTCGGGCCGTCCTGTTGTCATACGGCCCGTAGCCGCATTACTGAGAGTGCGAGGATATATCGCTCACCAGCGCTCGCTACGCTTTCTATATCGCTAGGGTCAATGTAGCGAAAGTGGGTTAGGAGGCGGATATATGACCGAATTTCGTCGGCGACTCCTTCCTCAACGGTCGGGAATGTCGCCAGCGGGTCGGCTGCTACGCAGCGCATTGCAGGATGTGGGTCGGTTGGGAAGTCATCCTTTGCTTTGAGAACGGCTACCACCCGTTCGCTAGGCATTAGAGCCAAGAAGTCATCTAGTGCTGACATTGTTTCCCCTTGAGTATGTTTGATAGGTTATTGGCGCTCGCGCTCGATAAGCGCCCGCAAGCGGGCTTCGTCGGCGGGGGTGATGGCAACGTTCCGGCAAACGCCTTCGAGCACGGTGTAACAGGTGCCAAGGCTCGCATTGAATTGATCCGAGCCGGGTTCGAAGGATTCGTGCACGGCCTTAATGCGACGGCGTAGGGCGCGCTCCGTGTCCGCGATGCTCTCTTCGTAAGTTGGCACTTGTTCGCGGTGCCGATCAAAAATCAAGTTGCGCGGCCGTGATGCCCAGCGCGCCGGCGATCTTCTCGCGAGACGAAGCGCGTAAGCGCGCGCTGCCTTCTTGCTGTGCATAGGCCGACTGAGAGACGCCAAGCCGTTCGGCGACTTCTGCTTGCGTTAGCCCCAGGTGTTCACGCCATGCACGCGCCGGCGGTATGTCATTGGCGAGCGTGCGGCGCACTACTTCATGCGGGATCAAGTCATTGTCGCGCGCATGCTGCGCGACGTACTCGGCGTAGGGGATCACGACAAAGGCCGGTTTTCCGTCCGGGCCGTTGATCGTTTGAATGTTAGTAGGTGCGTTCATCGCGTTTCCTCACTTCCTGTATTTCGACGATTCTGATTGAGCCATCCCAATCAAAAAGTACCCTGTAATTGCCAACTCGCAGACGGTAGCCGTAGAGGTGGTTTGTCAGCGCCTTCACGTTCTGACAGTCCGGCATCGCGGCCAGTTGTTCAACCGCGTCGACGATCGCAACACGAACGGGCCTATCGAGCTTGCGCGCCTGCTTCGTTGCTTTCGATGTCCAGTTGATTTTGTTCATGAGCGCAATTATAAGTCGAATATAAGGTTGCAGCAAGGGAGGATATAAGGTTTTATTTTCCGCTCCTTCGGAAGTGCGAGCGATGGCGATCGCTTGTCGGGTCGTCGCGCATTTCGAGTTCTAGGCCGGTCGTGAATCCGCCATCGCCTACCGAATGCTTAACGCGTTTAACGAGCCATGACTCGTCATCGATTTGAGGTTTGAAGCCCGACAGATAAACCGGCAGCTCGGGGTAAAGGTCAGGGCGGCCGAGAGCGAGTGTAATCGAGCGTCGCTTGACTGCGTTTCGCGCGGTTCATCGCCTGGGCCGTTGAACTGGCGGGCGTTGCGAGCGCCGACGCGCGACGTGCTCGCATGCTTCCAGCTCGTGCGCCGTTGCAGCTCCTGGTAAGCGAGCGTCGACAGGCCGACCGCGGCCTTTGCGATGCGCCCTTGCTCGCTTTGCATGCCGAGCGCGGCGCCCTGGGTGATGAACCCGCCCAGCTCGCCAAACACGCGCGAGGGGCTATGAATGCCGAGCTTTTGCTTGAACCATGCGACCGTACTATCGGCCGCGCCCGTGATCGCTTCGTCGATGCCATCGGCGCCGGCGTTGAGCTTTTCGGTTTTGTGAATCTGGTCCTTCTGCATGTACATGGTCGTAAAGAGATTCGACGCGGTGCGATTCGTGAAAATCGTCGCGATCATGTCTTTAACCTTGTCCGGGTCCGCGATGCCCTTGGCGGCCAGCTTTGGCAATAGAACCTTTTCGAGCCATTCGAGCGGCGAGGCCTTCAGCAGATCCCCGCCGGCGAGCGCGCCGGGCTTGATTTGCTTGACCATGCCGATTTTATTGAATTCGACTTTCTTCTTATCGAGCAAGTCGAGGTCCATCATTAGCCGAGCTGCGCGCACGGTCGTCTTGCCCTGGTAGACGTTACTGTATGCGGACATAAGCCCGGTGCCGACCGCGTGCCCGCCCATTTCCTGAATGAGCGGTTCCATCTGGTTATAAAACGCGTCATTGCGCATTTGCTTTGCCGCAACGCCGCTGGTTTGAATGAACTGCATCCACTGGTCGCCGCCAACGCGGCCGCCGGTGGCCGTGATGACGTTTTGAACCATGTTCGCCTCGTTCTTGAACGCCTCTTCGCTCTTGGTGCCGCCGCGCAGCTCGATCACCTTAAGCATGTTCATAAACTTTTCTTCGTTGGCGTGGCCGTCCTCGGCGCCGTATAGCGCCTCGCTCGCAAACTTCATTTTGCCAAGCGTCGGCATCACCATTTGAGCGTGATGCTCGTCAGCGAAAATCGTTATCGAGTCGCGCATGAGCGTGAGGTTATCGGTCGTGCTCACGCCATACGTTTTCATAGCCTTCGCGTATTTCACCGCGTCGGCCGTCGCGTGATCGCCCAGGCCGAGCGTCTTAATACGCATCGCTTCGACTTCGAATTTCTTCGACTCGTCGAGTGTTTCGCCCAGGTCGCCGAGGATATGGCGATTCGAAAGACGATGACGGCGAGCGGCAGAAAAGTCACGTATGAGGCCAGCAGGAACGAGGAAACAGGCCACGCAGACTTAGCGTGGGCGTGTCTGCGCGCGCTCGGCAACGAGCCGTTAGAAGGCATCACCGCAAACAATACCCGTTTTATGGAGTTCTCAAATTGAGCAAGCGCAGACAGTACACGCACGCCGCACCGCCGGCCGTCCCTTCGAACCCGCCCAAGGCCGAGGCCTTCACGTTCGGCGATGCCATGCCGGTGATGGACCGCGCCGAGATACTTGATTACGTCGAAACCTGGTCGGCCGGCCAGTGGTTCGAGCCGCGGGTGTCGCTCGCCGGCCTGGCGAAATCCTTTCGAGCTGGTGTACATCACAGCTCGGCGATTTACTTCAAACGCAATGTGCTATCGGCGACGTGCATTCCTCACAAGTTGCTCACGCGCGAGGAATTCGATAAGTGGTCGCTCGATTTCCTGGTGTTCGGCAATGGATACATTGAGCGACAAAAGAACAGGCTTGGCGGAACCCTCGCGCTCAAACGCGCACCGTCGAAATACTTGCGCCGGTCGACAGACTTGCAGAAGTTTTACCAGGTCAACGGGTGGCAGCAGCAACACGAGTTCGAGGTCGGCTCGATCCATCATTTGATGGAACCGGACATTAACCAGGAAGTGTATGGCTTGCCTGAATATCTCGGCGCCTTGCATGCGGACTGGTTGAACGAGTCGGCGACGCTCTTTCGCCGGCGGTATTACGAGAACGGCTCGCACGCGGGTTTCATCCTGTACATGACGGATGCGGCGCAGAGTCAAAGCGATGTCGATAACATGCGCGAGGCGTTGAAGAACAGCAAGGGACCGGGCAATTTCCGAAACCTTTTCATGTACGCGCCGAACGGCAAGAAAGACGGTATCCAGCTCATACCCGTGTCAGAGGTCACGGCGAAGGATGAGTTTTTCAACGTCAAGAATGTGACGCGCGACGACTTGCTCGCAGCTCACCGCGTACCGCCGCAGCTCATGGGGATCGTGCCGAGCAATACCGGCGGCTTTGGCGCGGCCGACACGGCCGCCGAGGTATTCGGGCGCCATGAAATCGAACCGTTGCAAAGTCGATTCGCGCAGCTCAACGATTGGATAGGCGACGAGGTTGTGAGCTTCAATCCGTATTCGATCAAGACGCCGAAGGCCGCCGCATAAGCGACCCGGAATTCTTCCCAGGAGGGCATGTCAAGACCGGCAATTGGGCGTGCTTGGCGCGCCCAATGTATGCGGTCGAAAGTCTCTGACCCAAAGCGGAAGTTGCGCTACTGCAAAAGCGGACGATAAACGCAGGGGTGCCGCAAGCCAAGCGAACACTTGGCAGTCGCCGTAAACGATGAGGAGTATCAGCCGGGGGTGTCAGACTTTGGAGCTGTTTCCACCTGCGAAATTCGCACACGGCGAACCGCAACCTATCTAGCCTTTACGTTGCCAAGCATTTTTTTGACCCACTCTTGGTCGGCAAGAAGGGAAGCAACGTGCTGATCTGTCAGTAGTCTTCTATAACTTACCTGATTTGCCAGCGTGGAAATCTCCTTGCGTAAAGCAGGCAAATGCTCCGGAAGAATTCCACACGGATCGGTTGCGAACGAGTCTAGCGCCGCCTCAACAAGATCGATCGGAATTTCACGACAAGCAAGAATCTCCGCAGCAACCTCGGCAAGAGGGTCTGATGGAAACAATCGCTCTCCACCTGCATACATTTCTAGAAAGTATTGGCCGACATGCCGATCATGATGGAATTGCAGCATCTCAACACCCGGCCATCCCTCGAATGAATGACAAAGGGGGAGTTCGGTAACCCAAGCACACTGTTCACTTGGTCTAGGCAACTGCTGCGGCCCAAGCGGTATGTAGCGGTCAAAGGGATTCTCAATCTTCTTGAGGTGGACTCGGTAAATTACCCCCGTGCCCGTATCGACAGGTTCCCAGCCATTCTTGGTTTCGTAGCAAGTTGCAAAGAATGCGCTGACATTGAAGTCATCCGTGAGATCAAGGTATCCCGTTGGAATGCCATAGTGCTGAGCGAGAGCAATTGGATCAAGATCCAGATGCTGACCAGCAGCATGAAGCGAGATGGGGTGGTGCGCTAGATACTATGGAAGGGCCGCGAAAGTAAGCCCCCTGGAGTAAAACGAGGATTCGAGTACCCGTTTTTCGAAAGGAGCTCGCAAATGGATGCGCCTAACATGGCCCTTCAAGGGCAGGATACAACGGTCGTCGGGCGGCTGTATGTCGCCTTCGAATTAGGTGAGAAGAGCTGGAAGCTGTC
>NZ_JALPRJ010000140.1 GCF_030464885.1 Caballeronia sp. SEWSISQ10-4 2
AATGAAGTGCCGCCACGCACAGTGGCTAATAGTGATAAAGAGAACAGCTAAGACAGACCGGCCACGGACGCAGAAAGCAGCAACCCGGCATTGACTCAGACCGCTAACCCCGGAACCTAGCAACCCGGCATCACCCCTGGCATCACCCCTGGCATCACCCCCGCCCAACAACCCCAAACCCCGCCCACCGTCGCGAGCGAAACCCCCCCGCCCCATTCGGTCAATTTCGCACCAACGACTGAAGCCACTATTGAATGTCGACGACCATTTTTCCTTTCGCATTTCCCGCTGTAATGGCCCGATAAGCGAGGTCGGCGCTAGTCAGATCGAAGCTACCCGGGTCTAGTTTAGGCACGAGTTTCCCGTCTTCGACCAGCCGCGTTGCCACCTGGAGTATTTCTCCATGATGTTCGCGGTGCTTACCGGTCAGTAGCGGCGAGAGTGTGAACACGCCTGAGTAACTTGCTTCACGAAATGATAATGGCGCAAGTGCATGAGTCCCCCAGCCTAGTGCGCTTACAACATGTCCGAATTGTTTGACCGCTGAAAATGACGCGTCCAGCGTCGCTCCGCCAACGGTATCCGCCACTAAGTCGAAACCCTCTCCGCCCGTATAGTCGTGCACGTACTGCTCGACCGACCGTGCGTGATAGTCGATTGCAGTCGCGCCGTAACGCGCTATGAGTTCTGCGTCACCCGGGCTTACCGTTGCAAAAACGCGAGCGCCCAAGGCTTGCGCGAGTTGTACGGACACATGTCCGACTCCACCTGCTCCGCCTTGCACAAGAACCGTTTGACCTGCTTTCAACTGTGCCCTGTCCACCATGCCCTGGTACGAAGTGATGAAGCTGAGCGGAAGCGCCGCGGCTTCTTTCATCGACAGATTAGAAGGCTTTAACGCAATCAGCCGGGCATCTACCGCTGCGAACTGCGCGAGCGAGCCCTGGATGCCGCCGACTCCGCCAGTCATTCCGTACACCTCATCGCCAACTTTAAATTGAGTGACGCCTTGCCCGACCGTTTCGACCACCCCAGCAATATCGATGCCCAACACCAGCGGCAGCGGATGCCTGGCGTGTGCGGCGTTGCCTGAGCGAATCTTCGTGTCCAGCGGGTTCAGACCACTCGCTTTAATACGGACCAATACCTGCCCGGGTTGCGCAGTCGGGCGAGAGAGTTCCGTGAGTTCAAGCGGGCCGTTATAGCGGCGCAGAACCAGCGCTTGCATGTTCATGATCTTTATCCTGATGATCGAGCGAATTTGCTTGATTCATCTTCGTCCATGCGGGAAATTACGACAATCGACGTTATTGCACGACGGCCGAACGTTTTTGCATGAGGGAAAATGGACTGGAGCGATGTTCGAATTTTTCTGGCGATTGCCCGCACGGGTTCGCTTGGCGCGGCCGCAAAACAGACCGGTCAGACACAACCGACAATGGGTCGGCGGCTGCGAGCCCTCGAGGCAGCGGTAGGGCAGACCTTGTTTCAACGCACAACTGAAGGCTTTGTTCTGACGGACGAAGGAGCTGGCGTGCTGATGCACGCGGAGCGGATGGAGGAGGATGCGCTCGCGTTCGAGCGCTCGCTGGCCGGCAAGGAGCCGCATCTCACTGGCGTACTTCGGGTCTCATCGTCGGACTGGTTTGGCATTCATGTCTTGACGCCAGTCTTCGCCGATTTCCTGCGCGCAAATCCACAGGTGAGCATTGAGCTTGTTACCGATTCCCGCCGGTTCAATCTGGCAAGGCGGGACGCGGACCTGCTGTTCCGCATTACGCAGTTTGATGAAGCCGACGTGATTCAACGAAAGTTCATGCACATGGACTACGCGTTGTACGGACCCATCGACATGGTTCCCCCGCAGGTTGGAGACGGCGAGGGCTACAAGCTCGTCACGATGGACAGCGCATTTGGAACGCTGCCTGACGTCGACTGGGTAAGACGCGTGTTACCGAAAGCTCATGCGGTGTTCGGTAGTAACAACCGTGGCGCACAAGCGAGGATGTGTGCGGAGGGCGGTGGCCTGGCGGTTCTTCCTTGCGCGCTCGGGGACAATACGACAGGCATACATCGTATTGACCTTGGAGAGACGCCGCCCGGCCGCGATGTCTGGTTCGGATACCATCGCGACTTGCGTCGGCTTCGGAGGTTGAGAGCACTGCTTGATCTGGTTATCGAGCGATTGGCGAACGTGTGAATTCGTTAGTCCGTTCGCTTTAATGCCAGCGCTCAAGGCACATTCTTTCAATTTCCTTCCGTCCTGGGCGTAGCTAACGGAGGAGATGGTAACTAGTGCTCGTGGGACATGCCTCGTACGTACCGTTTCAGCGATACGTTACACTTGGCAAGTCGAATGAGTACATGCTCTCCGAATCATTTTCGTTTAACGACTCGGAAGCGGCCGCGAACGAATCGTTTCATCAGGTTCAGAGTTTACCGCCGTGTGTAAGGTATCGTTGATATCAAGGTCTGGATCAGTTGGGCCGGATAGTGGTTTTTGTGTCCTACCGAACCGCGAATGTGATCGTTCTTGGCGAACCGCAGCTTGATGCGCGTACACTAGCCGCTGTTTCAGTGAAGAGGCCTGTCGGGAAACTCCCGCGTGCGCATACCACTTCTTCAATCGCCAATGGACGTGGCATGTTGCCGTCCATGGCGTTACTGCTACTTAAGACTCCGACGAAGGGTGCTGACCGGAATGCCGCTAATTCGGCAACCATTGCTCCGGCATGCGCAACCTGCTCCCTAATTGGACAGTCTCACGAGACGCAGCGGTGAACAAGCCATTAAAAAGCGATCACCCAGCGCCGACCTTCGTCGAGCAATACGTTTATCGAACACTCATACAACTTCAAAGAACGACTTTTATAATGCAAAATGAAATGCCCACCCTTAAAGAATTGCTCGCGCAACGCGAAGCGCTTCAAGACCAATTGAACGTCGCTCGACAACGTCAAGCCGAAATCGTCCTCGCTGAAATAGTCGCGAAGATGGGCGAATATAAGATCTCGCTCGCGGAACTGATGGGGCACAACAATCAGGTAAAGACGGCTGCCGCGGTAGCTGCTACACCAAAATATCGCGATGCAAAGAGCGGTGCGACCTGGTCGGGACGCGGTCGGGCTCCTCACTGGATCGCTGACAAAAACCGTGACGATTTCCTCGTGAGCGCCTGAGCCGGTATCTTTGAGCGGTATCAGGCGTCGAGCGAAAGAACTTGAGCGCCACGTAATACCATCTATTGCTGCATTCACGTCATCGCGCGCTGTGCCGGCGAACTGACACGTTGCGCGTTGAACGTTCGGATAGACGAAACACGTCCAGTGGTCGGGCATTGACGCACCTACACGTGATGCAAACTATACTTAAGCAGTTGCATATGCATCTGATTTCGGGCTAACTGGGTTTCCCCGGTGCGAAAAGGGTGCTTAATTGCGGCAACTCACGATCTTGAACGTAGAAAGATCTTGCGTTCATTCGTTGCCAATCGACTCTGGAATGTCATGTTCACGGACTGCTATTGCACACAATTTCGTCGTTCCGCAAACGCTTTGACGAGCGTCTACGACGATGCGCTCCGCCCGATCGGCTTGAAAATCACGCAGTTCTCGCTTCTTCGCGCGCTTGAGCGCCTTGGATCGGCGACCTTTACTGAAATCGCGGTAGAAGCGGCGTTGGATAAGACAACCATCTCGAGAAATCTTAAAGTCTTGATCGACGCCGGCTGGGTCAAGGTGGGAACTGAGGAAGATGCTCGCTTCAAGGTGGCCACGTTAAGTAAGGAAGGACTGAGAATGCTTCGGCGAGCGGAGCCTCACTGGCAGGTCGCTCAGAAACAGGTTGAAAGCGAAGTTCAAAAGTTCATGAAGGGACCGGCGAGCAAGCGTCTGTTGGAGGCACTCGAGACGCTTCAGGGTGTAGGACGCGAGGTGTGACGCCTGGCTTATGCGGTTCGACCGGCAGTTAACGCCTAGCCGCTGCTGGTAGCATCGATCGTCGGGTAAACACGTGTATCTGACCGATTTTTCAGGCAATAAGATGTAGCTACAACTATAGTTTCCGATTCCAATTATTCAGATAGTTGTAGCTACAACAGAATGTGTTTCTGGGCATTTCTTCGTCAAATAGTTGTATATGCAATCTATGCAATAAAACAACGAACACGTGTTTTTTACTGTTCAACAGGAGGGGCGACATGCCTACCTATATCGTTTCCGTTGCTAGCGGCCGCCTTTCCGCAGATGCCAAACAACACATCGCGGAAGAAATCACCCGGATTCACAATGAGACGACCGGGGCTCAATCCTTTTTCGCTCAAGTGATTTTCAACGATGTGCCGCAAGGCAATCACTTTGTGGGTGGCAGCCCACTTCGCTCCGAGCAGATTTTTGTGCACGGACATATTCGCGCGGGGCGCAGTGCAGAGGTCAAGCGTGAACTGCTTGAGGGCATTGTCGATGCGGTTTCGAAAGCTGCTTCCGTCGCTCCGCGGTATGTGTGGGCGTACATATCGGACTTGCCTCCGGCGCAGATGAGCGAATACGGACATGTTTTGCCTGAACCAGGCTCAGAAAAAAACTGGCTTTCGTCTCTACCCGCCGAAGACCGCGACTATATGCTTGGTATCTGAGCAGTTGTCCGGTGCCCGCGACGCCGCACGATCCTCAAGGAGAACAATCGATTACCGTTCACCGCGAACAGTGGTCAATCGCTGAAACAAGCGAATCCTGTAGCGCCGGGTCCTGGAGAAATGCTTCGAGAGTACGGTGTTGATCGTTTGCGAATGCCTGAAGACATCGAGCGTTATTTGCGCGAGTGCTTGAGACAGAGCAGGAAAGCGCGACCAGCAGTAGTGTGACTCCAAGGACCGCAATAGCAGCGTTGACGGCTTGTGCCGACGAACTTCGCCACCGCGCGCGCCTTTCAATCGCTGCCATCTGGCGGAACTCATTATTCATTCGATCGCCTCTATAATAATTAGCAAGACAACTATTTAATTTTGAAAAGAGGCGTCGATCTACACCAACGCCTTTCTCACACCATGCATGGAAGTGACCGCAGATTCGAACAATTCCGCGCCGATCTTCGCGCGCAACGTCCGGGCAATCTTGGCGCTGGCATTGTTGATTGGCCGATCGAGTGCCAACCCGGCTGGAGTTGCATGGACTGTCCACTCCCGGCCGTCTTCCTTGGCTTGACGGCGTTCGACTAATTGCTTTTCGCAGAGACTGTCAATAAGCCTTGTTGCCGTGGGGCGTGCTATACCCAGGATCTCTGCCACCTGACTGCTGAGGCAGCCGGGGGAAGCCAGCACAACCCGAAGTACAAATCCCTGCGGCGGGGTCAGTCCAAATTCTGCATAGACAGCTGTCCACTCCCGCTCTACGAGACGGGCGAGGGCGGCAGAATTAAAGTAAAGGCAGTGATCGAACATGAGGCCATTAAATCACATAATAGTTAGCAAGGCAACTAAGTGCGTGCTTGTTTTCCTGTGAGTTGAACGCCCGGTGACCGGGCGTGCTTAACAAGTTCAAGGGCGCTGCTAAGCTATGAAGCTCCGCCGGAGCGTCCGGCGCGCACTGGCAAACGTCATATGGGATGTCCGTCCGGCGCGTCGCGCTTGTTGCCAGGTGTCGGGCAAGCGCGAGCGCGCGGGCGCTAAATCAGAACATCAGAACATCAGAACGTTTGACGGATACCTACGCGCACGAGCGTCTGTGTATTGGTCGCAGACGAGATGCCATTGCCGACGTCGCCAACCGATGCGGTCGCGTTCACCGTATTGCCGTATGCATCGAGCGTCTTACCACTCGCCTTCTGATAACCGACGAGTGCATAGAGCGACGTCCGCTTCGAGAAGCTATAGAACGAGGCAAGATTGAACTGGTTGTATTTGGGAGCCGATGCGCCGTTGATCGAGCTGCCTCGCGTGTAGTCGTAACCTGCGGCGACCCGCACCGTCGGCGTTGCCTGATATGACACCGTCAAGCCGGCCGAGTTGAACGTTTCCTTGCTCTTGAACAGCGAGAAGCTGCCGGCCGTGTATTGCGTATTGCTATACGATAGCCCGAGCGTCACCAAGCCGATCTGATACGTGCTGGCCGCAGCAATGATCTGCTGATTCCTGGCCGATGCAAACCCCTCATTGATCGACGACGAGAACGTGCCGTCGTACGAACCAGTCCACGCGCCGCCGTTGGCTCCGTAGGTGTTGTTCGCCTGCATGTACGCCGCACCGATGGCTAGCGGGCCGTTCGCGTATTGGCCGCCAAGACTCCACGTGCTCTGGTTCTTGATACTGCCGGCCTGATTGCCGAAACCGTACAGCGCGCCTAACTGAAGACCTGAGAAAGAGGGACTGGTGTACTTGATCGAGTTGTTCTCGCGGGCCTGGTTGTCGATGTTGTCCAGATCGCCCGGATGAGCGCCCATGCCCGTGAGGAAGTTTCCTGCGCTGATCGGGCCGACGAAGTCCACGATCGGATCGTACTGGCGTCCAAGCGTGACCTTGCCGAATTTTGTGCTCGACAGACCCATCCATGCCTGACGGCCGAATTCACGGCTGCCTTGACCGAGCTGACCAGTACCGATATTAAAACCATTCTCCAACTGGAAGATGGCTGCGAGACCGTCACCCAGTTCTTCCTTGCCCTTGAGGCCCCAGCGGTCGCCCGACCAGGTACCGCTTGCAAACGAATAGTTGGAGGCATTTGCATAAACGATCGGCTTGCCTGCCGCGCCAGTGGACTGGGCGACGCGCTGGCCGCTTGTGTAACCGAGACCTGCATCGACAATGCCATATAGCGTGACACTGCCCTGCGCAAAAGCGGCAGGAAAGACGCCGTTCAGCGCCAGGAATGCAAATGCTGTTTTCTTCATCATGATTAGGATACCTATTAGTTAAGTAAAAACCGAAAACGTGATTCGGATAACCATCCTGCCGGGATACCTGCGATGCAGCCCTGCGAGTCTGCGGTGAGCGTCCGAGACCGGGTTCAACCTTCAACGGTTACTGCCTACTTACCCTCCGATGCAAGCCAGTTCGCCACCCTGATTGCAAGCGAGTCTGCATTGTCGAAGCCCTCTGCACCCGGCACTTGCGGTGCGCCGAGCAACGTAAAAACCGGCTTCCCCCATTGCAGGCCAAGCGCCATTTCGGACAGCGTGCCGAGCCCGCCACCGACCGCAATCAAACACACTGAGGCACGCGCGATCAGCGCGTTGCGTGTTATCCCCAGCCCGGTCGGCAGCGCCACGGTCAGATATTCGTTGGCCGCGGCTGCATCGTCTTCGGGCAGTAATCCGATCACTACGCCGCCCGCCGCCTTCGCGCCGTAAGCGGCCGCTTCCATCACTCCGCCTTTGCCGCCGCAAAGAAGCGCCATGCCGGCACGGGCCAACACATACGCGATGCCCCTGGCTGCCGTCAGTTGCTCTGCTGTCGCTTCGCGCGGGCCGATCAGTCCGACAGGTGTTGCATACCGGGACGGACCGGTCTGGCGAGCGGCCAGCCTTTGTAGCGCGAGATATGCTTCGTTTGACCAATCAATTTCTTCGTTGCCGTGCAAGGCATTCTCCTAACGCAAGCACACAGGTACAGCCGGCGGTCAGCACCAGAGACAGGGCGGCAGCTAGCGGGAAATCCGTCTGTCCGTCGGACAGCTTCAGGTACATCAGGAGCGGCAGGATATTGATTTGCGTTCCCGCCAGCGCGAGCGCGGTGCCATAGGTGCCGAGCGCAATCGATGTCACGAGACACCATGCCGCGGCAATCGATGGCCAAAGCTCACGCAACGCGACATCGACAAGCGCGCGCAGCGGCGACGCGCCCAACGTGAGCGCCGCTTCGAGCGGCCGGCGATCGAGGTTGGCAATAGCCGGAAACAGCATCAGCGCGACGCGGGGGATCAGGTAATACGCATACGCCATGACCAGGCCCGCGGTCGTGTAGATCAACGAACCCACGCTGGCCGGATCGCCGCCGATATGCGCGAGGAGACTCGTGACAAACCCGGCACGGCCGAAGGCGAGAATGAATCCGTATGCGATCACCAGCCCCGAAAATGCCAGCGGCACGCCGAGCATGGCGAGCAGCCAGCGGCGGCGTTCAGGCGACTGCGCGGCGAGCACCATCGCGAGCGGCAGGCCTATAGCAAGCGACATCGTGCCGGCCCCCAGCGCGAGCGCAAGCGAGTGGCCGAATGCGCTGAGCACCAGCGGGTCCTGTGCCAGCCGCATGAAAGCGGAGCCATGATCCGCTCCCGCCGACACCACCAGCGCGCCGAGCGGCAGCGCAAAGAACAGCGCGAGGATAAGTCCGGCCGGGACCGCGCCGAAGCGGCGCACGAGGCCGCCTTCGCACATTGATGAAACATCCATCTGTGTGCCCCTTACTTGGCGAGCGCGGCCTGCGCCCACAACTGGTCGACCTCGGCCTTTTTCTCAGCGGCCTTGACCACATCGAGCGGATGAACTTGCGGCACGTCGGGCATCTTCGCGCGGATCTCCGGCGACAGCGGCACGCCCGGCACGGAAGGACGCACATACCCTTGCGCGAAAAGCGACTGGCCGACGTCGCTCATCACGAGGTTCATCCAGAGTTGCGCTGCGTCCGGGTTCGGTCCGTTCTTGACCAGGCTCATTGCGTACGGTGCGGACACCGTGGCTTCCTTCGGGATGACTACTTCGGCCGCGTCGCCCATGCCGTCGGTGTATTTCGCTTTCAGTCCGTCGTTTTCATAGCCGATCAAAATCGGGATTTCGCCTTTGACGAACTTCGCGTAAGGGGTGGTGCCTTCCACGCGCATCACGTTGCCTGCTTCGCGCAACTTGCCGAAGAAGTCGGCGCCTGGTTTAGGGTTGTCGACGCTGCCGCCGAACGCATAGGCTGCAGCGAAGACCGCGACTTGTCCCTGGCCGGTCGAACGCGGGTCGAGATAGACGACCGAATTCTTATACTCGGGCTTGAGGAGATCGGCCCAGCCGTGCGGCACGTCCTTGACCAATTTCGTGTTGACGAGGAACGCGATGTTCAGCGAATGCACCGTGAACCAGCGGCCATCGCGTTCACGAAACACGGGCGGCAGCTTGTCGAAGTTGAGCGGCTTGAATGGCGCTACGACGTCCTTGTTGACCGCCTCCAGTGCGGACGCTGCGAAGTAGTACGCGGTATCGGCTTGCGGGCGTCGATGGGCCTTGTCGAGTGCTACCACGGTCGCGGCCGAGCCAATATCGTTATAGGTAATCTCGACCTTCGGATAACGCTTCTTGAACTCGGCGAACAGCGACTTCCAGTTGGCCCATTCGGGACCGGTGTCGAACGAGACCACGAGGCCCTCGTCCGCCGCTTTTGCGTACAACGCTTCTTCGCCGGGATAAAGCGGTGCGGCGGGAGCGGCATGAACACCCGACGCCGCGCTTAGCGCCGACAGCGCGAAAACGAATCCGGCGACCAGCCGGACTCGCGACAAAAGATCAAGCCTTGCAAGCATTGTGGTTCTCCGTGAAGCGATGTGAATGAGGAAAGTCGGCAGGTCTATGCCGCCAATACACGCAGATGTTCGGGTGCAATGGCAATGGCGTGTTCAGCGAGCTGGCGCCCTTCGCACAACAGCGGCTGCTGCGCTGAATCCGGGACGAAGTCGTAACGGCACGTCGCGCCGAAGTAACGCACCTCGGTCCTGCGTCCGCCCAGCCGGTTGATCGCGGCTTCGGGCGGATCGGGCTGCACGTGTTCCGGACGCACGAGGACATCGACTTTGTCGCCGGGGCGGAACGCACGGGTATCGGCGAAGAGCATGGCGAAGGAAACATCGACGGCGCCGGTGCCGACGACACGTCCTGGCATCACGCTCGAATGACCGACGAAACGTGCGACCTGTGTCGATATGGGTTGAGTGTAGAGGCGCTCAGGGGTATCCACTTGCAGCACTCGGCCGCCATCGACTACCGCCACCCGGTCCGCAAGGCTCAGCGCTTCGTCCTGATCGTGCGTGACCAGAAGCGTGGTGGCGCCGCATGCGCGCTGCAGCGAACGAATCTCGTCGCGTAGTTGCTGGCGGATGCCGGCATCGAGGGCTGCAAGCGGTTCGTCGAGCAGCAGCACCTTCGGTTCAAACGCGAGTGCGCGAGCCAGTGCAACACGTTGTTGCTGGCCGCCGGAAAGCAACGTGGGGCGGCGCCCGGCATGGTCGGTGAGTCCGACCCGTTCCAGCATGTCGAGCGCGCGCGTCCGGCGTTTCGCCGCGCTCATGCCGCGCATCCGCAGCCCGTAGGCCACATTGTCCACCACGCTCAGATGCGGAAAAAGCGCATATTGCTGGAACACCATGCCAACTTCGCGGCGCCATACGGGGACACCGGCCACGTCCTTGCCATTGATTGCGATCCTTCCTTCGTAACCATTCAGGAGTCCGGCGGTCAACCGCAGGATGGTCGACTTGCCTGAGCCGCTCCGGCCCATGACGGCCAGCAGTTCGCCGGGTTCAACCGCCAGCGTGACCGCTTCAATACCGTGCCGTGCACCGGGATACGTAAAGCTCACGTTTTCGAAATGGAGGCTCATCGTTTTACTTCAGCCTTTGAACAGTGTTGACTGACACGAGTGTCGCGATGACCGCTAGGCACAGGAGCACCACGGTCGCGGCGCATGCCATACCAGTCGCGCCATAGAACGCCTGCAGCAGCACCACCGGATAGTTGCGGTAACGAAAGCCCGCGATCAGATTGGAGACCTGGAATTCACCGATAGACAGCGCCGCCACCATCACGAGTCCCGAGAACAGGCTTTGCCTGAGATTGGGCAGCACGATAGTTATGAACTGTCGCAGCGGTGTTGCGCCAAGCGTGGCGGCGCATGCTTCGAGGCGTTCGATATCGAGGTGACGCAGGTCGCTCAGCAGCGTCTGCGTCAGGTAGGGCAATGTAAGCACAGTGTGGGCGGCGATCAGCAGCGGCAGCGATCCGAGCCAGGGCAGCGTGTCGCCGCTAAAGATGGCGATGTAACCAAAGCCGAGCGTGAGCCCAGGCACGCCTACAGGTAATAACGCAACGAGCCGCGCGGTCAGGCCGCGCCCGGACAGCGAGCGATAGTGCAGGGCATAAGCGAGCGGAAGGCCTACCACAGCGCTCGCGCAGCAACAGGCCAGCGCGACCATCAGGCTCACACCGAAGGCGCGTCGGAAGCTCGTATCGGCGGCAAGATCGGCGAACCAGTGTCCTGTGATGCCGGTTGGCAGCACGGTGTTCGTCCATGTTTGACCGAAGGAGCCAATCAATAACAGTGCGATCGGCAGCAGCATGTAGATCGAAAAAAGCACTACGACGAGCTGAAGTATGACGCGTCCGGGCGATAGGGAACGCCGGGAGTTACGACGAATGGGAACACCTGGTTGCGTAGCGGGTATGACGCGAGTTTGCATGTGAGCACTTATTTGAAAGCGGATCGAAGCC
Source organism: Caballeronia sp. SEWSISQ10-4 2 (assembly GCF_030464885.1). Taxonomy (GTDB): domain Bacteria; phylum Pseudomonadota; class Gammaproteobacteria; order Burkholderiales; family Burkholderiaceae; genus Caballeronia. The sequence goes on from NZ_JALPRJ010000140.1 coordinate 11,455, forward strand.
AATGCGCCTTGAGTTAACTGGGCGGGAGGTTTCGGATTGCTTGCAAGTGTGCAGAGACGACATGGCATCGTCATGAAAAAAACGTACAAAGCTCGCACTGCGCTGTGCGCATTCGGAACACTTCGACGCAAACCGCTGGACCGCCGATGAAACATCACTACCCGAACGTCACGGAATTACTCGCTTTCACCAGTGCTGCCAGGCATTTGAATTTCTCCCGTGCAGCGCGCGAGCTGGGCCTGACGCCTAGCGCCGTCAGCCGGCAAATTGCGGGGCTTGAGACCCTGTTCGGCGTGCCGCTCTTCGTTCGCGATGGCCGTAATCTCGCGCTTACGCAGTCAGGCAGCCGCTATCTCGAGCGCGTCGCCGGTCCGTTGCACGACATAGGCAACGCGTCTCTCGAAATGATGAGCGCGGGCGGGCAAAGCGATTTGTTGACAATTGCAAGCGTGCCGACGTTCACGACGAAATGGCTGATTCCGCGATTGCCCGGATTCCTGTCCAGTACGCCGGGGGTCACGATCAGCTTTAGCCGGCATCTGGCGCATGGCGATTCGTTCCCGCTCGATCTGGACGCGGCGATTCGATATGGCGACGGCACGTGGGATGGAGTGGTCTGTGATTACATCGACGGCCGCACGTTTGTGCTGGTATGCGCGCCCGACTATCAGTTGCGGCGGCCGCTCCGCTGCTTGCAGGATGTGGCCGATGCAGCGCGGCTTCTGCATGGGCAAGCTGGGCTGGTATGGGCACAGTGGGCCGACTTCCATGGCGTGTGCAATATGAACGCACTGGCGGGACCACGGTTCGAGCAATATTCGGTGTTGATTCAGGCGGCGCAGGCGGGTCTTGGGCTTGCGCTTGTGCCGGAATTTTTAGTCCGCGATAACCTTGCGACGGGCAAGCTGGTGGAACCGTTGCGCGCGCCTATCGATGTCGAGCAGGGACATTATCTTTGCTATTTTCCGGAGCGCATTGAGACGCGGCCGGCTTTGAAGCAATTTCGCGAGTGGGTGTTATCGCAGGTTTGAACCGGTTCAAAACTAATTACACCCCCTGTGCTATGGTCGAAAGACGTCGTTCTTTCAATTGCCATGACCAAGACGGTCACGGCGCTCATTGCTCACCATTGCGATCATGTCCTTCACCGTCCAGCAATCAACAGGTCCGAAAGCGGCGCAATACGACGAACTCATCGCTCAGGCACGCTCGCTTCTCAGCGATGAAACCGATCGCATTGCCAATGCCGCAAACTTTTCGGCGCTCGTGTATCACACGCTGCCTGATCTGAACTGGAGCGGTTTTTATTTCTTCGATGGCGTCGAACTCGTCGTCGGTCCGTTCCAGGGCAAGCCTGCTTGTGTTCGCATCGCGCTGGGAAAAGGCGTGTGCGGCACCGCCGCGCAAACCCGGTTGACGCAGCTTGTGCGAGACGTTCACGAATTCCCCGGACACATCGCGTGCGACTCGGCATCGCAATCCGAGATCGTCGTGCCGCTTGTCGCCAAGGATGGCAGTTTAGCCGGTGTCTGGGATGTGGACAGCCCTTCAATCGATCGCTTCGACGCGGACGATGCCAAGGGAATGGAAGCGCTTTGCCGGGTGTTCATGGAGCTGGCATGGGAGCCGCGAGATTAGTTTTCGTTCGCACTCGGGGGGCGGGTGGTCGGGGTGATGCCGGGTTGGTGCTTTCGGCGTTAGTGGTCTGCGTGAGTTAGCTGATTTTTTTATCACTATTAGC
>NZ_JALPRJ010000141.1 GCF_030464885.1 Caballeronia sp. SEWSISQ10-4 2
CGAGGTCTTGCAGCAGCGTATGCAGGCTATGCACCGGCAGGTCATCGTCGCTACGGTGGCGCGCGGCTTTGGCTTTGGCCCCCTCGGAGCGCGGCGTCGGCATCTCCGGATTGGCGCGCTGATCACGCCGCGTTGCCAGGTCCTCATCGTCATGAAGCAGAGGCTTGAGCGCTTCGCGCAGGTGCCACTCGACATAGTAGGCCAGCATGCACAGAAACACGTGGGCACGCACACGCGACTCGCTGAAGTGATAGATCGGACGCACGTGCAGATCGACAGTCTTCATCGAGCGGAAGGCACGCTCGACCTGCGCCAGGCTCTTGTAGGCCAGGACCGTCTGGGCGTCGGAGAGCCGTTCACTCGGCACGTTAGTCCGCAGGACATAGAGCCCATCGAGCGCGGCCTCGGCATCGATCTGTTGCTGCTTGCGGGTGAACGTAAAGCTCGTCTCAGTGATCTCCAGCTCGAAGTGCTTGGCCATGCGGTAGCGCTCGATCACGCGACCCACCCGCAAGCCAATCTTGTCCTGGCCATGCAGGCGATTGCGGGCGCGCGCGGTGGCCTGCGCAATCGCGGCCAGTTCCGCTTCGGTGGCCGCCAGCAGCTCGGCGCGCTTTCTGGCACGCTCCTCGGCCAACGCCGGATTGCGGCAGACCACTAGCCGCTCGCCTGGATAGCGCGCGCTGTCGAGTGCGATCAGGCCGCGCTCGTCGAACAGCGAGGGTTGCCAGGGGCCTCGTTCTTCGAGTAACTCGGCAATCTGTGGCGAGCGCAGCGCGGTGATCCAGCTCATGCCCGCCGGGCGCAGCACCTGATCGATTCGCGCGCTAGTGATCATGCCTCGGTCCCCCACCCACACCACCTGTGACAGGCCAAAGCGCTGCTTGAGCTTGTCGATCTGCGCGGCCAACGTGGCAGGATCGGCGGTGTTGCCGGCAAACACTTCGACTGCCACCGGACAGCCGTCGGCGGCGCACAGCAAGCCGAACACGATCTGCGGGTCATCGCGTTTGCCGTCGCGCGAGTAGCCGTAGTGGGCGAGCGCGCAGTGCCGGCCGGTGACCCACGTCGAGGTGAGGTCATAGAGCACCAGCACGCCGTCGCTCAGATGCTTGGCTGCCAGGCTACGCTCGATGCGCGGCTGCGCCTCGCCGAGCCAGTCCAGCGCGGCGTAGAGTCGCTCGGCCTCGAACGCGTCGAGTCCCAGCACCTGCGACAGCGAATGGGTTGCACACTCCGGCTGCAAGCTGCGCCAGGTAGCGAGCTTAGAGCCCGGCTCCAACACGCGCGCCACCACCAGAGCCAGCACCAGCGAGCGCACCGGGGCAGGTGCCGAGTCAAGCAGCCTGGCCAGGCCGCAGCGCCGTGCGATACCCAACACAGCGGCCACATGACCATGCGGCAGCGACCGCTCGATGCTCATCAGCGCCTGAGTTGATTCAACGGCGACACCGCCCTTGAGCAGAATGCGCAAGTGCTCGATGAGTTGCGGATCCCAGTGAGACAGATTGGCGAGAGTGCGTTTGACGACCTTGCCGCCCTCACGATAGCCCTCACGCAGGAGGATCGCGGGCGGGGAGTTCCGGTTCGGGACGGTCTCGATATACATGGGTTAAATAATAGACAATGAACCCATAAAATCAAGATGCAATATCGCTAAAGATCTCCAATTTACATGGGAACATTTAAAACACAAAAAATGGCGCAAATGGGCGCCACTTCTTGCTCAGCAGTGTTTTAGGTGTTCAAACTTCGGGCTAGCGACACTAACTTGCTGATGGTTGGGAGGCGTTTTCTTTGTTTCTGTTTCTTTTTCGCCGTTGTTGGAAAAAGAAATGAAGTGCCGCCACGCACAAGAAATCAGCTAACTCACGCAGACCACTAACGCCGAAAGCACCAACCCGGCATCCCCCCGACCACTACCCCCAAAACCCCCCCAACCAGAACCCCGAGTGCGAACGAAAAACCTATGCCGATAACAACGACCCCGTCCTATAAGCCGTCGCGCTGGCAATCCTCGCCACCTCCATCCCCGCCGTAGTAAACCGCGCAATCTGCCGCGCATACAGTACCCCGGAAGTCGTGCAATGCAACGACGTGACGCTATCGGTCAAAGGATCCACAACATCGGCTATTGCGTCGCCGGCTTTCACCATCGCCCCCACCTTCGTGCGAAACACCAGCACGCCGCTCACAGGCGCCACGATCGGCTCCGCGCCGGCAAGCGGCGTCGCCGGATAAGACAACTCAGGCATGGCAGGCGCGGACGCGTCGATCACCCCGCGATGGATCAGGTAATTGACGATCCCCTGCGCGTCGGTATCGGCGAATTCATACGATACGTCATGCTGGCTGCGCAACTCCACCGTCACCGAAATGCCGCCGTTCGGCACCGGAAAACGATCGCCGAACTTCGCGCGCAAATCGGACCAGCAAAAGCTGTGAATCTCGTCGAAGGGATTGCCCACCGAATTCAGCGCCAGCAGCGACGCCTTCGAATCCAGATAACGCGCAAGCGGCTCCACTTCGTCCCAGATGTCTGGGTTGGTGTAGATGTGCAGCGCCGCATCGAGATCGCAATGCAGGTCGAGCACGACGTCAGCGTCATAAGAGAGCTTCTGCAATGCAAGCCGCTGCGACTCAAGCTCGGTTTGCGGCTTTTGCTCGTCCAGCGCCTCACGCATCGCGTTGCGCACAGCAAGCTTGTTTGCGTCGCTATCTCCAGACAACCGGCCTTCTATGCGCGGCGCGATCAGTGCAGCGAGGTCGTGGAAATTGCGGTTGAAGTTGTGGCCGCTGTTCAGTTCGAAGCGCCCGAGCAACGTGCCGTGCATGTTCTGATTGAGCCCGATCGGGTTCGATACGGGCACGATCACCACTTCGCCGCGCAGCTTGCCTGCCGTTTCAAATTCGGCCAGACGCCGACGCAGCCGCCATGCGACCAGCATGCCAGGCAGTTCGTCGGCATGCAGCGACGACTGGATATAGATCTTTTCCCCCCCGCCGGGGCCATAGTGAAAACTCAGGATATTGCGCATAGTGCCGATAGACGGCGAAATCAGGGTGTGCGTTTTGGTTTGCATGATTTTCGGTGCACGGCGCGCTAGAAAGGCGTCGCGCTTGGGAAAAGTTTCGGCGTGTTCAGGAGAGCGGGGCGGAGCGTTCGCGACGGCCGCCAGGTTTGCTACGGACTTTTGATACCTGCGCCGCCGCCTGCCCCAGACCGTCGATCTTAGCTGAAAACGGCTGTTTTGCCGCGCCAGGCGCAAAGCACCCCCCAAAACAAAACGGGCTCCGCGTTTGTCGCGGAGCCCGTTTTTCAAGCTAAGGCCGGAACACGTTCCAGTCTTAGGCTCAGCTGCTGCTTAACCACCATACACGTCGAAGTTGAAGTACTTCTTTTCGAGCTTCTTGTAGGTGCCGTCCTTGATGATCGAGGCAATCGCCTTGTCGATCTGTGCCTTCAGGTCGGTGTCTTCCTTGCGCAGGCCAATACCAGCACCGTTGCCGAGGATCTTCTCGTCGACCAGGTCCTTGCCCACGAAGTCGTAACCCGCACCGCGCGGCGTCTTGAGGAAGCCAACGTCAGCCTGCACCGCATCTTGCAGCGCTGCATCCAGGCGACCAGCCGTCAAATCGGCATAGACGCCGTCCTGGTTCTGGTACGGCGTGACCGTCACACCCTTCGACGCCCAGTAGGTCTTGGCGTAGGTTTCCTGAATCGTGCCTTGTTCAACGCCAACCGTCTTGCCCTTCAGTCCGTCGGCCGTCGGCAGGATGCCGCTGCCCTTCTTGGCGATCAGGCGCGTAGGCGTGTTGAACAGCTTGCTCGAAAACGCAATCTGTTCCGCGCGCTGCGGCGTCATGGACATCGACGACAGCACGCCGTCGAATTTCTTCGCCTTCAAGGCCGGAATCATGCCGTCGAAATCGTTTTCCACCCAAACGCACTTGGCATGCAGGCGTGCGCAGATTTCATTGCCGAGATCGATGTCGAAGCCGATCAGCTTGCCATCCGGACCTTTCGATTCGAACGGGGCGTAGCTGGCGTCGACACCGAAACGGATGGTCGAGTAATCCTTCGCATTGGCGGTGACGGAGGTGATCGATGTGACGGCGAGCAAGGAAATCGTCAAAGCCGCGAGCAGTTTTTTCACTGTTTTTACTCCATAGGTGGTCAGTACATCCCGGATAGGTCGGTACCCAGGTTCGTCCGGAGCGAGGCCCCTCGCGCCAGACAGCTTGCATTCCGCGGATTGTGTCCGCAATAGAACCGCAGCAGGTTACCAAGCCAAAAAAATAAGGGAGTTGGTGAAAGTCCTAATATCTAATCTCGTGAGCCTTGTGCCGCATGGGGTTTCGGCTCGTGCGAGCAATTAAATGAAATTTTGTGCGAGGTGAAGTAAGGCCGATGTGGAGTCTTGTCATGAAGCACATGGTGCGGGAGGCGGGGAGTTCTGGTCATCGATGGCAGCGGATGGAATAAACCCGGCGTTGCAGATGTTCAGGTCGAGTGATGCTTCATCGCGTGCTTTGCCGCCTTGAACAGCGCTCTCAAGTTTTCCGGGCAATGCCCGTAAACCCGTCGACAAGCCGGTTTTTCGATGCCATGTCGCACGCTTGCCCGGCCATAACCCATCGGCAATGTTCCACAGAGCAGTCGCCGAAGATCAAAACGAGAACAACTTTATGACTATCGTTCGACGGCTGGTGATGACGCTCGGGATGGCGTTACTGGCGCTGGCTTTTGTGGGAGGCTACGGACTCTTTCAGCTAAACGGGTCTTTTCAGCGCATCGAGGGCCTTGAGACTCACACGATCCCCGGCCTGAAATCGATCTCCATGACGCTCGACGATGTCGCCGACATGCGACTGAACGTGTACCGCTATGTGGTGGATGGAATCGACGACGCAAGCCGCAGCGCGATCGAAAAGGAAATAAGCGATGCGGATAAACGCTTCGATAACCACGTCGCCGACTATCAATCGCGCGGTGTGTCCGATCCGACCGATCAAAAGATGCTGGATGCCGACCGGGCGCACATTGCTGCGTATCGCGCCGCGCGCTCGAGTTTCTTCGAAAAGATCCGGGCAGGCGACAAGGACGGCGCGCTCGCCATGCTGCACGACGACGGCGCGGTGCATGCGGCGGCGGTCGCGCTGAACAGCGGCTTGCATGGCCATCTCAACCACAACATCGAACGCGGCGAGGCGGTGCGTAACGAAAACACATCGGCTTATAAGACGGCCTTCGGCCTGATGCTGGCCATCGTGGTGGGCGCGTTGTTGTTGACGGGTGTATTCGGGAGCCAGCTTTACCGGTTGATCAGTCGTGGGCTCGGCCGCCTGCAGGAGACGCTGCAGAGAATCAGCACATCACTGGATTTGTCGCAGCAGACGCGTGTCGATCGCATGGATGAGATCGGTCATACCGCCGTCGCGCTGAACAGCTTGCTCAAGCGCATGGCAGGGGTCGTGGCGGAGGTCAGGGTATCGAGCGATGCGGTTGGTGTTGCATCGAAGCAGATCGCGGCCGGCAACATCGATCTGTCCGCGCGCACCGAGCAGCAGGCCGCCTCTTTACAGGAAACGGCGGCAAGCCTCGGCGAGTTGACGGCCACGGTTCAAGGGAACGCGGACAACGCCAAGCAAGCGAGCGCGCTGGCGGTGAGCACAACCCATATCTCGGACGAAGGCAATCAGGCCGTCGAGCGGATGGTCGGCACGATGAGCGAGATCGCGTCGAGCTCCGCGAGGATCGCCGAGATCACCACGCTGATAGAAGGCATCGCGTTCCAGACCAATATTCTCGCGCTGAACGCGGCCGTCGAGGCAGCGAGGGCCGGCGAGCAAGGACGCGGTTTTGCCGTGGTGGCATCGGAAGTGCGCAGCCTGGCGCAGCGTTCGTCGGTGGCGGCGAAGGAGATCAAGGATCTGATCGAGCGCTCCGTGGCCACGATTCAATCGGGTTCACGTCAAGCCGAGGAGGTAGGGCGCACGACCGCGGAGGTGCAGCGCGCGATCAAGCGGGTGGCGGAGATTGTCGGTGAGATCGCTGCGGCATCCGACGAACAAGGGCATGGGATCGAGCAGGTGAATCAGGCTATCGGCCAGATCGATGAAGTCACGCAGCAGAACGCGGCGCTTGTTGAAGAGGCGGCTGCCGCGGCGCAGTCGCTCGATGAGCAGGCGATCCGATTGAGCGGGACCGTGTCGGTGTTCACGGTCAAGGCGGGATCGTCGGCGGCTTCAGCGAACGAGCGGATGTTTGCGTGAATCCGTAGAATCAAACTTTTTCCGTGGCCTTGGTCCGCTTGAGAGCGGTTCCCGGATTGGACATATCGTTCGAACGGAACCGCTGCCGGTATTCCATCGGGCTGATATGAAGGCGCCTGCTAAAGGTCCGCCTGAGCGTGTCGGCACTTTCAAATCCGCATCGACGCGCAATGGTTGAAACGGCGTGGTCGGTGCTTTCCAGATATCGCCGGGCGGCGTCTATTCGCGCGTCATTCAGAAAGGCGATCAGACTGACACCGCATTCCTTGCTAAAGACACGGGACAGGTTGCGCGAGCTCATGTTCAGCCGCTGAGCAAGCGATGCCATGGTGTGAGGCAGATGCAGGTTATCGAGCAGGTATTGCCGAACTGGCTGGATCTGCGAGTCGGCGGCAGCTTGCATTTCCAGAAGCGGACTGAATTGCGATTGCCCGCCCGCTCGCCGGACATACACGATCAGATACTTCGCCACGTCCAGCGCCATCTTCTTGCCAAAGTCTTCCTCGATCATGACAAGCGCGAGGTCGATGCCGGCGGTCACGCCGGCGGTCGTATAAAGACCGCCGTCCTTTACATAGATCTGATCCGGTTCGACCTTCGCTTTAGGAAACATGGCGGCGAGTCTTGCCGCATCCATCCAGTGCGTGGTCACGGTCTTGTGATCGATCATGCCGGCCGAGCCAAAGGCGAACACGCCGTTGCAGATGGCGGCAATACGACGGCTGATGCGGCGCTGCTTTACCAGCCATTCGCTGAGGGTGGAGTCTTCCAGGACTTCGAAAATCCCGAGACCGCCCGGGATGATCACCGTATCGAATTCCGGGCACGGATCGAAGATTGTCCGGTCCGGCACGACCGTCAAACCGCTGGACGACAACACGGACCCGCGAGTCGTGCCGACGGTCAGCATTTCGTATTCACACTGCCCCTGGCTGAGGATGCGGACCTCGGCGAACGCATCCTTCGGCCCGGCGATATCGAGCAACTGGAAACCGGGAAACAACACCATCGCGACGGTGACCTTGCGCATATGCGGATCCGATGAATTTGGCTTCGGGCAGGCGGAGCTTGACACCGCAGCGGCCTCCGTTCACACGATGGAACTACGCCGAAAGATAGGTCGGCCCAGGGCCGGCGCCAAGAACAATTATTCTAAGGTGGCATAATTTCAATGACCAGCAGGACGTAGCGCGATTTGATGGATGAGGGCGGCGGTGCACTTGGAATGCGCCGTACCACGCGTTGTTTTTGACAAGGCGCTTAGACTGCCTTATGAAAGGACGACACGTTCGCCATTCGCGAGCCGGCACGCAGGCTACGTTCCGCAAGGTTGCCGAATAGCAGGCCCAGCGTGGTCCACATGATCGCCTGCATGCCGATAGCCGCCACGCGGAACTTCCAGAGCAGCACGGCGGGAAATGCGGCTGGCACCTCGTTGATCGCGGGCATGCTGATCTGCACAGCAGCAATGATCACGACAAATACCGCACCGCCGACAATTGATGCATTCCATGATCCGACCCGCACAACGGCGGCCCGGCGAAGCTTCAGCGAAAACACCATCGTGGCTAACGAAATCACGATCATCAAAAAGAACAGGCCGGTGCGGTACCCGATGGTCTCAGGGTCTCCGACCGACGGTGGATTCGATGGATACTTAAGGTTGGGCACGATCACTAAAGCGACGAATCCCGCGATGGCAAGCCAGGCCGACAAGGCATTCGCACTGACCTTTCCGACCCGGCCGACCGTAGCCGCGAAGGTCAACGCGAACAGGCCACCGATGGCCGCGCTGTAAGCCATGACACCCGTTAGCAAGCCGAGGCCCGCCTGCGTGTGACGGCTGACGAGTTCCGGCTCGGGCGCCTCGCCTTTTGCCGCATCCGCTTTTGTCTCGAACGAGATCGCTTGGTCGACTTGAGGCTCGCCGACTATTTTCGCGAAACCGAAGCTAAGCAGCCCGGCCGCGATTCCCGCGAGCATGCCGCGCACCAATAATTTGCCGACCATGGGATTCTCCGGATCAGTGGCAAGGGAAGCCGAGCAGATGCCGGCCGTCGTGTACGAATTCATGCACATACATGCCAGGAATCAGCGATGTCGCGCCTTCTTCGGCACCCACGAAATAGATCGCGAGCAGCATTAGCAAGCCACCGAAAATCGCCCACGGCATGAGCTCGCGAACGGGAAGCGGTAATGGCATGACGGTTGAATCGAGAACAGCGTCGGTCATCATGAGGATCTCCAAAGGGCGTTGGCCCAGACATATGAACTTTGAGAAAAATACGGCCCGGCTTAAGCGTTGGCGGTGGCGAACGCCGTATCGATAGCCGCTATTTCTGCCGCCGACAGTACGCCGGCCTCGATCAGGGTTTTCTTGAGCGCGAGGAAAAAGCGTTCGTAATAGTCCCAGCGCGGTTGTCCCGCGCAATAACCGTCCTCCCATTCGGCAATCGATTCGATCAGGTTCTGCCGGAACGCTTCCCACTCGAAATAACCGGCCTTCGACAACGACAGCGCAACGCCAAAGACTTCGCGTTCCCACGGTTTATCGATTAGAAATTTGCCTTGCAGGCGCGGCGGCGAATCAGGTTGGCCGAGCATGCTGGATGCGGCGTACTCCTCGAAACGAGTGAACATGGTTAGCCCGCGGCAAGTGAAGTCGACGAGGGCGAGGGCACCAGAGCAACGCCCATCATCGACTCGGGGGTGACGAGTGCGGCCAGTTCTCCTTCGCTCATGCCGTCCGTTCCCGTGGGACGTTCCGGCACGACGAACCAGCGTATCTGCGCGCTGCTGTCCCACACCTTGACCTCGGTATCCGCCGCAACTGGCACGCCGAATTCGCGCAGCACCGCACGCGGTTCACGCACGCCACGCGCGCGGAACACGGGGTCCTTGTACCAGTACGGCGGCAGGCCAAGTACCGGCCACGGATAACACGAGCACAGCGTGCAGATGATCAGGTTATGCACGCCATCGCCGTTTGCGACCGCGGCCATGTGTTCGCCCTCCGCGCCATCCATGCCCTGCGGCAAGTCCATTGTTGCGATAGCTTTGGGCGTGTCTTCGATCAGAAGCTGCTTGAACGCGGGATCGACCCACGCACGCGCGACGATACGCGCGCCGTTGAACGGCCCCGCCACGGTTTCGAAATGGCCGAGCACGGTATCGACTGAGTCGCTGCCAAGTACGCCCTTCTCGATCAGCAGCGCTTCCAGCGCGCGTACTTTTGCGGCGCTGGCCGCTTCCCGTTCGTCGTCGTATTTGAATAGTTCGCTCATGGTCTTGGTTCCTGGCATGGATCAGTTGGGTGCAAGCAGATAGGCATCGAAGAGATCGGCGTAGATGGTCGTATTGGGCTCGCTCTTCTCCTTGCCCCAGATGTCGGCAGCATCGAACGCCACGCGATACACGGGCATGGCATGGCCAATACCATCAGGTCCTGTCGAAACGAAATACGAAAACGCACCGGGATAAACGAGGTCCACCGTGCCGGGTTTGTTGCGCAGATACCCAGGCAATCGCGTGTGATCGACGGCGTCGGGGTCACCCACGCGCACTTGCGCGCCCTTGGAAAAACGCGGCTCCTGTGTGAACGCGTGAAAACCGGAATCTCCCTTGACAAGGTAAGCGTTGATCTGCGCGGTAATCGCCGGATTAGGCTTGTCCGGAAGCGCCGCCTGTGGATCGGCACGGTAATGGCGGGTCTTTTCGTCGAGTTCCTCAGCCGACACATAACCTTCGTCGATAAAAAACTGCGAGATGCCCATCAACCATTTTTCGTAATAGCGGTACTTGAAATACTCGAACGGCTGCATGCCTTCAGCACCGGTGCGTAACGACGCCCAGGTCCACGTATTCCTGAATGTGGTGGGCAGGTCGGCGACTGGATAACGCGGCAATGCGTCGGCCAGATGCGTGCTCTCGGCCATCATCACCGTATGGATGCCGAAGATGCGTTTCTCCCACGGCTCGACGAACACTTGCGTGTCCACATTCACCGGACCGAGGTTTTCCAGTCCGCCTAAGCTGTGCTGTAGTTTCATTCGATGTTCCCGGACGAAATAAAATGGGTTGATGCTCAGTTAAGCTGCGGTTCGGGTTTGCGGGTCAGTGCGTCGCCGAGTACTTCGGACACGATGCCGAACAGCGCTCCCGTGATCAGCGCCGCCGCTGCAACGAGTGCAGGATTGTGAATGCCGACCGTCGTGATGGCGTGGCCGGTCGCGACCGTGGTCCCGACTGTCGACGCAAAACCCCACACGACCGCAGGCAGCACGTTCAGCAATTTGAGTTTCGACGCCTGCACCATTGCCGCGCTGCCGATACCGACACAAATCGCAGCGATGGCCGGTGTCTCCGACGAACTCGCGATGGCAAGCAGCGACAGCGACGCAATGACGAGACCCGTGAGGTTCGACGCGACGCTTTGCACGAACCCGGCCGAGCCGCCGCCGACCACGAAGAACGATGCCCAAGCGATGAATGTCACCCAGACGGGGACGGGAAACAGGGTGGCGGTGATGTACGTATCGACGACGGCCAATACACCGATGCTGACCGTAAAGGCTTCAGACTTTTTCATTGCAGGCTCCTTGAGGGTGGGAATTCAGGGCTGATGCAGGCAATCGAGGAACGCTTCACGCAGGCGCGGCATGTCAAGGTCGCGACCGATAAATACGAACTTGCTGTCACGCGTTTCATCGGTGCGCCACACGCGTCCCGGACGCGCTTCGAGCAGCATGTGGACACTGTGAAAATGGAATTGCCGCGGCTCGGACTGGAAGTGCAGTACGCCTTTCATCCGCATGAGCTGTGGGCCGCGCTGCTGCACGAGCTGATTGATCCATCGATTGAACCGGTCGGGATCGAGGGCGCCGCTTTCGACTAACGCACACGATTGAATCGACGAATCGTGTTCGTGATCGTGGGCGTTTTCATCGAGCAGATCGGGCTCGATCTCGAGTAGCGCGGGCAACGAAAAACGTCGCACGCCAACCAGCGAATCGACCGCGACACGCGAATGGCTGGCGGTGGTGATGGCCGCCGTCGGGTTCAGTGCGCGCACCTGCTGCTCAAGTTGGTCCAGTGCGTGGCCATCGACGAGATCTACTTTGTTGATGACGACGATGTCGGCGAAAGCGACCTGCTCGCGCACGATTTCGTCCTGGAGTTGCTGAGCGAAATGATGTGCATCGACCACGGTGACAACCGACTCCAGTTCGACCGCTTCACGCAGATCGGGATCGGCGAGGAAGGTTTGCAACACCGGCGCTGGATCGGCGAGTCCCGACGTTTCCATGATCAGGCGATCGATCTTTGCGTGCGTGTTTCCTTGAGTTCGCGTCAATAGTTCCTTGATGCTGGCCACCAGATCCGCGCGCACCGTGCAGCACACACAGCCGTTGTTGATTTCGATCAGCGCTTGTTCCTCGGCGACGATCAACTGACCGTCGATGCCGACTTCGCCGAACTCGTTCACAACAACGCCGATGCGCCCGGCCGTGTTGTGCTGCATCAGGTGATTGACCAGCGTGGTCTTTCCGGCGCCTAGAAAGCCGGAAATCACGGTCACGGGAATCTTGCGGCGGGGTTGGTGCATGGTTGATCTCGACGGAGGCCTGAAGGATGTTGGCCTTGTAAAGAGCGAGTACCAGGCCCGGTTTTGCCAGGCGGCTTTAGCGAAACGTGCTCTGTCTCGATTGCCCCGGTCTGATGTCCGGATCGGTACAAGAGGTTGATAACGGACAAAATACGGGTGTGGCCGGCTTGAGACCGAAGGCGGAGAAATGGTGCATTGACGGGCATCGATGCCCACGCGCGGTGCGCAATGCGCCTTGATTAGAGAATCAGGTTTGAGCCAAGCCGCGCCGCAAAACAAGCGACCATTCAATGCGCAGGGTTAACTATCGCCGGAACAGCTGTCGGCGATAATGCGTAAAACGACCGCGGCTTTCGCGCGTCTATCTATGAAAGAGGAGCGGCGCGTGATCGATTCATCCGCGGTTTTAGCTGTTTTTTCGGTCTACATTGCCGGCGTGGTTATTCCCGGGCCGAACTTCGTCGCTGTGGCGCACAAGGCGGTCTCGTCGACACGCACCGAGGCTCTGGCGGTCGTTGCGGGCATTGTCCTGGTCAGCTTGTTCTGGGCGACTTGCGCCATCCTTGGCGTGGGCATCGTGTTCGCCGCATTCCCGTGGATGGCGCTAGTCGTGAAGATTGCCGGCGCGGCCTATCTCATGTGGTTTGGCTTCCGCCTGATCATGAAGGCGCGGGCCAGCGAGTCGGGCATGGCGCAGGCAGGCGTGTCCGGTGGATTGTGCAAGGCATTCGTGCAAGGCTTTGCGACGAACATCACGAACCCGAAGTCGGTAGCGTTTTTTGCCGCTATCTTCGCTTCGGCCACACCGGCGCATATGTCGCCGGTCACGTTCGCGGCCATGCTCGCCATGGTCGCCGTCGTCGCGACCACGTGGTACGGGTTCGTCGCACTCGTGTTGTCGCACGGCGGGATTGCGTCGGCCTATCGAGGATACCGGGCCTGGATTGATCGCGTATGCGGCGGTTTGATCGTGGCGTTGGGGATTCGCCAGCTACTCACGCGTTGATTGAACTTGGCGAAAGTTCACGGATGTCGCTGAGGCCTTCCGCTTAGAAGCTGTTGCGAAATTGACCAGGTGGGTTTCGCTCGCGCTCGGGGTTTGGGCGGGGTTCGGAGCGTAGCGTAGCGGTCAGGGTCGATGCCGGGTTGGTGCTTTCGGCGTTAGTGGTCTGCGTGAGTTAGCTGTATTTTTTATCACTATTAGCCACTGTGCGTG
>NZ_JALPRJ010000142.1 GCF_030464885.1 Caballeronia sp. SEWSISQ10-4 2
TTGCTGATTGTTGGGAGGCGTTTTCTTTGCTTCTGTTTCTTTTTCGCCGTTCGGCGTTGGAAAAAGAAATGAAGTGCCGCCACGCACAGTGGCTAATAGTGATGGAGAGAAAATCCGACTCTTGCAGACCGCTAAGGCCGAGAGCAGCAACCCGGCATAAACCCGGACCGCTAACCCTGAATCAGCAGCCCAAGCCCAACCCTAACCGCACCAAGAACCCCAAAACCCCAAAACCCCCAACCCGAGTGCGAACGAAAAACCCATGGCTAATTCATTCCCCGACAAGTTACTCCCGGGCGCGGCTTACCCGCTCGGAGCCAACTGGGACGGTTTAGGCGTCAACTTCGCAGTGTTCTCCGCGAACGCACAAAAAATCGAAGTGTGTCTCTTCGACACTACCGGCCGCAAGGAACTCGCGCGCTTCGAACTGCCGGAATGCACCGATGAAATCTGGCACGGCTACCTCCCCGGCGCACATCCCGGCACGGTCTACGGTTTCCGCGCACACGGCCCCTACCAACCGCACCACGGCCATCGCTTCAACCCGCACAAACTACTCCTCGACCCCTACGCCAAAAAACTCGTCGGCCAATGGCGCTGGTCCGACGCGCTGTTCGGTTATCGCGTGCATTCGAACCGGCTCGACCTCTCAATGGATCGACGCGATTCAGCCCCAGCCACCCCAAAATGCGTTGTCACCGACGACGCCTTCGACTGGTCCCGCGACACCCGCCCCAACGTCCCCTGGGGCGAAACCGTCATCTACGAAACACATGTCCGCGGCACCTCCATGCTCCGCAACGACATCCGCCAGCACGAACGCGGATCGTTCGCGGCATTGTCCTCACCATGGTTCATCGAACACTTGCAAAAGCTCGGCGTGACAGCCGTCGAATTCCTGCCGGTGCACGCGTTTCTCAACGACCGCTTCCTCGTCGAACGCGGTCTCAAGAATTACTGGGGCTACAACACCGCGGCGTTTTTCGCGCCGGAACCGTCGTATCTGTCGACCAACCGGCTTAACGAAATGCGCATCGCCGTGCGCCGGCTCCACGCGGCAGGCATCGAAGTGATTCTCGACGTGGTCTACAACCACACCTGCGAAGGCAACGAGCAAGGGCCGACCGTGTCATGGCGCGGCCTCGACAACGCCAGCTACTACCGCCTGATCCCCGGCGACGAACGGCGCTACATCAACGACACCGGTTGCGGCAATACGGTGAACCTGTCGCATCCGCGTGTGCTGCAAATGGTCATGGATTCGCTGCGCTACTGGGCAACGGCATTTAACGTCGATGGCTTCCGCTTCGATCTCGGCGTGACGCTAGGCCGCGAAGGCCACGGCTTCGACCCCGGTTCCGGTTTCTTCGACGCCATCCGCCAGGACCCGATCCTCAATACGCGCAAGATGATTTCCGAACCCTGGGATATCGGCCCGGACGGTTATCAGGTCGGCAATCACCCGCCCGGCTTCGCCGAATGGAACGATAAATTCCGCGACGGAATACGCCGCTTCTGGCGTGGCGACGCAGGCGTGCGGCCCGATCTCGCCGCACGTCTTACCGGCTCGGCCGAACTGTTCCACCGGCGATTCAGGAAGCCGTGGGCATCGGTGAATTTCGTCGCGTCGCACGACGGTTTTACGCTCGTGGACGGGACGTCGTACGAGCAGAAACACAACGAGGCGAATCAGGAGGGCAACAACGACGGCCACAACGAAAACTGCAGCGCGAACTGGGGCGTGGAAGGCCCGACCGACGATCCCGAGATCCTCGAAACGCGCGGCCGCGTGGCCCGCGCGCTGATCGCGACGAACCTGCTCTCGCTCGGTACGCCGATGCTGCTCGGCGGCGACGAATTCGGCCGCACGCAAGGCGGCAACAATAACGCGTACTGCCAGGACAACGAGATTTCGTGGATGGACTGGAGCCTGGCGGAAACCCCTGCTGGCCGCACGATGACGGAGTTTGTCGCACGCGTCATCGCACTGCGCAAAAACTACCCGATATTGCGGGAAATGCGCTTTCTCCATGGCGATCGCGAAGTGCTGCCGGGGCTCTATGACGTCAGCTGGTTCGACGAGCGCGGCGCGGCGCTGACCATCGACGCGTGGCAGGATCCCGAAGGACGCGCGCTGACGCTGCGTCGCGCGGGGCCCGGCCTCAATGGGGAAGTCGATGTCATCCTGATCATGATGAACGGGTCGGCACAAGCGCTGACCTTCACGCCGCCCGCGCCGCACTTGGAATGGAATGTGCTCATGGATAGCGCTGCGCCCGACGGCTTGCAGTACCCGCTGATCGGCGGGGAACTGGAGATTCAGGCGCACAGCGTGGCTGTGCTGCTGGCGCAGCCGACCGGGGACGCTGACTGGCAGGCTGTATGGATGGCCGGCGCCCACGAAGGGCCGCGGCTCTTGACGGCGTTGCCGCCGGACCCCGGTACGATCGGATCGAGACGGACGGCGGAACCCTGGAAAGCGCACGAGCCTGCGCCGCCCGCAAAGGAGGAAAATTGAAGGGCTCAAGGACGTCATGCAAAGACACCGGGCAGCTTCCAAGCCAAGTATTCGAAAGCGCACTGAAGGCACACACATCATGTCCGAAACCCCGATCGATCCGCACAAGCATCACCACGCCTATTGCCTGCCCTTCGGTGCCCATCTCACCGATGCGGGTCACTCGCGGTATCGCTTCTGGGCGCCTTCGCTTAAGACGGTGCAACTGGAGCTTTATGGCAACCACCAGAAGCCCGCGCTCATCGACATGACGCCCACCGGCGACGGCTGGTTCGAAGCGCTCGCCGAGGGTGGTGCGGGCACACGCTACCGGTATCGGATCAATGCGGATCTGGCGGTACCCGATCCGGCCTCACGTTTCCAGCCCGACGACGTCCACGGTCCAAGCGAAGTCATCGATCCGCGCACCTTTCGCTGGGAAAACACGCACTGGCACGGCCGGCCGTGGGAAGAAACCGTGCTGTACGAAGTGCACGTCGGCGCGCTGGGCGGTTATGCCGGCGTGACGCGCGGCCTGAAGGAATTCGCGCATCTTGGCGTGACGGCAATCGAACTGATGCCGCTCAACGACTTCAGCGGCAGCCGCAACTGGGGTTACGACGGCGTGCTGCCCTACGCACCCGACTCGGCATACGGCACGCCGGACGAACTGAAGACGCTCATCGATACCGCGCATGGTCTCGGCCTGATGGTCTTCCTCGATGTGGTCTATAACCACTTCGGCCCGGACGGCAACTATCTGAGCACTTACGCCAAGTCGTTTTTCCGCGAAAGCGTGAATACGCCGTGGGGTCCGGCGATCGATTTCGAACGTCCGCAAGTGCGCGACTTCTTCTTCGACAACGCGCTGTACTGGCTGAAGGAATATCGCTTCGATGGCCTGCGCCTCGACGCCGTCCACGCCATCAACGACGACGAATGGCTGCGCGAACTATCGGATCGCGTGCGTTCGTCGGTGGAACCGGGGCGGCATGTGCATCTGGTGCTGGAGAACGAGCACAACACATCGAATTTGCTGGAGTCGCATTTCAACGCGCAATGGAGCGACGACTCGCACAACACGCTGCATGTGCTGCTGACCGGCGAAGACGAGAGTTATTACGGTGCGTACAGCGACCAGCCGATACAAAAACTCGCGCGCGTGCTGAGCGAAGGGTTTGTCTATCAAGGCGAGCCCTCGCCCATTCACGACGGCAAACCACGCGGCGAACCAAGCGCTCACTTGCCGCCTACTGCTTTCGTGATGTTTTTGCAGAACCACGATCAAGTCGGCAACCGCGCGATGGGCGAGCGCCTGCGCTCGCTTTGCAGCGAAGACCCGCTCTACGCGGCAACGGGCTTGATGTTGCTCACGCCGCAAATCCCCATGCTCTTCATGGAAGAGCAGCACGGCTCCACGCAGCCGTTCCTGTTCTTCACCGACTATCACGACGAACTCGCCGATGCCGTGCGCGAAGGCCGTCGCAAGGAATTTGCCAAGTTCTCCGCTTTCTCCGACGAAAAACGCCGCGCCCAGATTCCCGATCCTAACGGCATCGAAACATTCAGGATGTCGTCGCCGGATGAAAGCAAGCAAGCCGCCGATCACATGGACTGGCTCCACTTCTATCGCTCGGCGCTCGCCGTGCGCACGAAGCTGCTGATGCCGCACCTGAAGGGCGCGAAGGTGCTCGGCGCCAAGGTTATCGGCGAGAAGGCGGTGCTGGCGAACTGGCGGCTTGGCGACGGCAGCACCTATTCCATCGCGCTGAACCTGGGCCGCGAAGCCGTTCCGCTCACCGGTCATCCACCAGGTAAGGTCGTATTCGAAACGCCGGCTCGTGCCCGCGATGCGGCGGATCGCGGCGAGCTTGGCGCAGAAACTTTTATCGCGTGGCTGACGGGCGATTTCGCCGATGCCGCGTTTAATCACGACGCTCGCCGCGTCAAAGCTTCGGGGAAAACCTCGTGAGCACGACCATCGACACCCCGGCTACGCCGGATAAAACCCCCAGCGCCATCGAGGCGCTCGCCATCAAGGCCGGTTTCGAGGTCGAGTGGCGAGACGCGCACAAGCAGATCCAGCGTGTGCCGGAAAACACGCTGAAAGTCCTGCTGGAACGCCTCGGCCTGCCCTGCGGCAACGCCACGCAACTCAAGCAGAGTACAGCCACGCTCGACGCGGAATTGTCCGGGCGAAAGTTGCCGCCGCTGATGACCGCTGAAATCGACCGCGGCATTTCCCTGCCGATAGCAGCCGTGAAAACGGGCGCGCGATATCGGATCGAACTGGAAAGCGGTGCGGTGATCGACGGGCGGTTTACCTCGCCCAAAGGGGAAACGGCGCTGCTCTCGCCAATCTCCGAACCGGGTTATCACACGCTCGTGATCAACGAGCAGCACACGACGCTCGCGGTAGCGCCGCCGAGCTGCTACACCATCGACGACGCCTGGCGCGCGCTCGATCCTGCCGCTGAAACAACGCCGCCAATGTGGGGCATCGCCGCGCAAGTCTACGGTTTGCGGCGCACGGGCGATGGCGGCGCGGGCGATTTTTCCGCGCTGGCGACACTCGCCGCCGAAAGCGCGCAGCGCGGCAGTCACGCGATCGCGATCAGCCCCATGCACGCGATGTTCAGCGCCCAGCCGCATAAATTCAGCCCGTATTCGCCGTCGTCGCGCTTGTTCCTGAACATCGCGCACATCGATCCGGCGGCGGTGATGGGAGTGGAAGCGGCGCAAGCGGCCATCGAAACAGCCGGTGTCGCCGATGAATTCGCCGAACTCGAAACGCTGCAGCTGATCGACTGGCCGCGCGTGGTGACGGCGAAACTGGCTGTGCTGCGCGCGTTGTTCGCGCAGTTCAACGCGCAAGACAACGAGATGTTGCACAAGGACTTCGCGCGGTTCGTCAAGCGCGGCGGACGCGCACTGGAAGACCATGCGCGCTTCGAAGCGCTGCAGGCAGCGCAGTTGAAGGAAGCCAACGAAGGCCACTGGCGCAACTGGGCCGATGAATTACGCGATCCGCGCAGCGCGGCCGTTGCGGAATTCGCCGCCGCGCACAAGCACGAAGTCGATTTTTTCCTGTTCGCGCAATGGCTCGCCGCCAAAGGCTTGTCGCACGCGCAGCACGTCGCGCGCGACTCGGGCATGGCGATCGGTTTGATCGCGGATCTGGCCGTGGGCTGCGACAGCGCGGGCAGCCACGCGTGGTCGTATCGCGATGAAATGCTGCAAGGCGTGTCCGTCGGCGCACCGCCCGATCTGTTCAACCAGGCCGGGCAATCTTGGGGTCTCACCACGTTTTCGCCGCGCGCAATGCGCACGCAGGGCTTTTCGGCGTTTATCGATATGCTCCGTGCCGCGTTCACGCTCGCGGGCGGGATTCGCATCGACCACATTCTCGGTTTGCGGCGTCTCTGGCTCGTGCCCGATGGTGAACCCGCGAAGAACGGCGCGTATCTGCGTTATCCGCTCGACGACCTGCTGCGGCTGATCGCGCTCGAATCGTGGCGGCATAAGGCCATCGTGATCGGCGAGGATCTCGGCACCGTTCCGCCCGGTTTTCGCGAACGCCTGCAAGAACATGGTCTACTCGGCATTCGCGTGCTCTGGTTCGAAGGCGCGGAAAAAGGGCCGGGCTTCAAAGCGCCGGCCGACTGGGATCACAGCGTGGTCGCGACCACCACCACGCACGACCTGCCGACCGTTACTGGCTGGTGGATCGGCGAAGACATCGTGTGGCGCTCGAAGATTGGCCAGACTGCGGCGAGGGCCGACGGGCAGGATCCGGTGAAACTGGCGCAAGCGGAACGTGGCGAGGACCGTAAATTGCTGTGGTCTGCCTTTCAGGAAGCCGGTGTCGCCGCGCCTGATATCCCTGTGTCCGCCGATATTTCCCCGCTGACCGCACCAGTCGACGAAGCGCTCGCGTTCGTGGCGTCCACGCCTGCGCCGCTCGCGATTTATCCGCTGGAAGATCTGCTCGCGCTCGCCGAGATGCCGAACCTGCCCGGCTCCATCGACGAACATCCGAACTGGCGCCGGCGGCTCGCTGTACCCGTATCCGAACTCTTCGACGACGATTCGTTCGTCGACCGCTTGCTCGCCATCGACCAGGCACGACAGAAATCCGCCCGGGCGAAGGCTGCCACGCATAACGCTTCACCCACCGACTGACACCATGACCGTTCCGCGCTCCACGCTCCGGCTGCAGCTACACAAGGATTTCACCTTCGACGACGCCGCACGCCAGGTCGACTACATGGCGGCGCTGGGGATCAGCCACGCGTATTTGTCACCGATCACGACCGCGACCCGCGGTTCGACGCACGGTTACGACACGGTGGATTACACGCGGGTCAATCCGGAACTTGGCGGTGAGGAAGGCTTGAGGCGCTTGGTAGAAAAGCTGCGGGCGCACGCGATGGGTGTGATCGTGGACGTGGTGCCGAATCACATGGGCGTGGGAGGTTCGGAAAACCTCTGGTGGATGGAGATCCTGGAATGGGGACGTCACGCGGCGCATGCGCGCTATTTCGACGTGGACTGGCATTCGCCTGACCCCGCGTTGCGTGGCAAAGTGCTCGCGCCATTTTTGGGAGCCGCGTACGGCGAGGAATTGCAGGGCGGCAAGATCAAACTCGTCTTCGACGCCGAAGCAGGCCGCTTCAAGATCGAGTATTACGCGCACACGTTTCCGGTGAGTCCGCTCGACTACACGTCCGTGTTGCAGGATCACGCGCCCGAGATGGCGCGGCGCTTCACGGGCCTCTCGACGCAACCCGGCGACCAGCCGCGCGCCGACGAAGCGCGAGCGGCTCTGAAAGAATTCGCGGCAACGGCTGAAGGTAAACAAGCCGTCGATGCCGCCGCGCAAGCCCATTCCGGCGACAACCCCGTCGGCCGAGACCGGTTGCATCGCTTGCTCGAACGGCAGCATTACCGGCTCGCCTGGTGGCGGACAGCCGCCGACGAAGTGAACTGGCGGCGTTTCTTCGACGTCAGCACGCTCGGCGGCATGCGCGTGGAGCGCCCCGAAGTGTTCGAGGCATCGCATGCGCTGATTTTCCGGCTGTTCACGGAAGGGCTGATCGACGGCGTGCGGATCGATCACGTCGATGGCCTCGCCGAACCACGCGAATATTGCCAGCGCTTGCGCAGCCGGCTTGAAGAACTCGCGGAATATCGGCCGGAGAATTTGCGAAACGGCCGCACGTATTTTGTCATCGAGAAAATCCTGGCGCGCGGTGAACCCGTGCGTGACGACTGGCGCATCGACGGCACCACCGGCTACGACTTCATGAACGACGTCGGCGCGTTGCTGCACGATCCGCGCGGCGCCGAACCGCTGGCAGAAAGCTGGGCCGAGTTATCTGGGCGTCCAGCCGACTTTGCCGTCGAAGCCGAAGTTGCGCGGCGCAAGATCCTGTCGGAGAACTTGTCGGCGGAACTCGACCGCGTCGCGCGTGCGTTGCACCGGATTGCCCGCGATACGCCCGTTACCCGCGACTTCACGTATTCATCGCTGCGGCGAGTGGTGGCTGAGCTTGTGGTGCACTTTCCCGTATACCGGATCTATCCGGTCGGCGGCCAGCGCAACGAAGACGACGAGCGCTTTTTCTCGCGGGCTTATGACGCCGCAAAGGCCGCATTGGCACCCGCCGATCGAGCCATCCTCGATCAAATCGCGCAATGGCTCGGCGGTCCGGGCGGCGAAGAAGCCGTCGAAGAGAAACCGCGTGAACGCGAGCGTTTGCTCGACCGCGGAAGGGATCGTGAGCGTGACCGTCAGTCCGCAAATGGTCAGAACCAGAATCTTCAGGCGAACAGCGCCGGCTCGAATTCGAGCGGTTCACATCGGCGGAACGCGCAAACTTTGTTCTCCCAACTGACGTCGCCGGTGGCGGCGAAGGCGATTGAAGACACCGCGTGTTATCGATACGGCCGCCTCATCTCACGCAACGAAGTGGGTGCCGACCCAGGCGAGTTTTCGCTGTCGATCGACGCGTTCCACGCAGGCAATCTCGAACGCGCCAAACGCTTCCCGAACGCGATGCTCGCCACCGCGACGCACGATCACAAACGCGGTGAAGACGTCCGCGCGCGGATCGCGGGATTGAGCGAAATTCCCGGCGAATGGGCCGCGACGCTGCGAAGCTGGTCGACGTTGAACACGCCGCACCGGCGCGTATTGAACAGCGATGACAACGGTTGGGCGCCGGGCGCTGCGGCCGAAGCCATGCTGTATCAGACGCTGGTGGGCTGCTGGCCGCCGACGCTCTCTCCCGACGACCAGGCCGGCGTGAAAGAACTCGCCGAACGGGTGAGCGCGTGGCAGTTGAAAGCGCTGCGCGAGGCCAAGTTACGCACGAGCTGGTTCGCTCCCGACGAGGCGTACGAGAACGTCTGCCGCGATTTTCTCTTCGATATCCTCGCGCCCCAGCGCCGCGACGGTTTTCTCGGCGAATTGCCGGCGTTCGTCGAGCGCGTTTCGCGGACCGGCGCGATCAATAGTTTCCAGCAGACGTTGTTGCGGCTGACATCGCCGGGCGTGCCGGATCTTTATCAGGGGACCGAACTATGGGATTTCAGTCTCGTCGATCCTGATAACCGGCGGCCGGTCGACTTCGAGCAGCGGCGCGCGTGGCTGACTGAAGGCGAGGCTGAAGGCGCGCCATCGGAGCAGTTGAAGAATTGGCGCGATGGCCGGGTGAAGCTGGGTATCGTGCGGCGTGCACTGGCGCTGAGGGCGCACGCGCATTCGCTGTTCGAACAGGGCGCTTACGTGCCGCTGAAGGTGGAAGGCGCGCATGCGGATAGCGTGATCGCGTTCGCGCGGCATGCGGGGAGCGCGTACGCGGTGGTTATCGCGACGCGGCTGGCCGACTCGCTGCTGGCTGAAAACGATACCGGCCTGCCGCTGGTCGACGCCGCGCAGTGGGGCGATACGGCAGTCCTTTTGCCAGAAGCGCTGGCTTCGCGCGCGTTGTTCGACTGGCTGAGCCCGAGCGCGCCGAAGTCCGATGGCCAGCGCTTGTTCATGCGTGACGCGCTGGTGGCGATGCCCGTTGCGTTGCTGATGGAGGAAGGGGTGCCACGGGTTTAAGCTCGGCGCAGGCCCCCAAAAAGCAGGGCAAAAATCACTCCGCTTCCTGCGCCACCTCTTCATGCGGATACACGCGCACGAGCACGATCCGCGGCCCGTTCATCTTCTTCACCACGATATCGAAACGATCGAAGCCGATCCGTTGCCCTTCGCTCGGCAGGTCGCCCAACGCATTGATCACGAGCCCGCCGACCGATTCCGCCTGCCCTTCGTCGATATCGATCCCCAACGCCCGTTCCAGCGACACCACCGGCAAGCTGCCCTTGCCCATCAGCGTGCCATCGTCCATGCGCGACCAGTCTGCATCGCCTTGGCGAAACTCGTCGTGAATCTGGCCGACCAGCGCGCCCAGCAAGTTATCGAGCGTGAGGAATCCGATTGGTTTCTGGCCCTTGCGCCCGACCAGCGCAAAATGCGGCGCGCCCTTGCGAAAGCGCCGGAACAGTTCCAGCGCGGATAGATTACCCGCCACGTATTGAACCGGCCGCACATGCCGGGCCAGCGCGTCCTGCTTCGTGTCCTGTCGCGTCAAACCTTGCATCAGGCCGCGCCCGGCGCCATCTCGTGCGAGCAGCAGGTCTTTCAAGTGGATCATACCGAGCACGCGTTCGCCGGAGGCGTCGGCGAAAAGCG
The DNA here is from genome assembly GCF_030464885.1 of Caballeronia sp. SEWSISQ10-4 2. Taxonomy (GTDB): domain Bacteria; phylum Pseudomonadota; class Gammaproteobacteria; order Burkholderiales; family Burkholderiaceae; genus Caballeronia. The sequence continues at coordinate 10,242 of NZ_JALPRJ010000142.1, forward strand.
GATAGCGGCTAAAACGATGGCGCGCGACCACCTGCATGTTTTCGCGCATCGGCACATCGTTGCGCAGACCGACCATTTCGTGATTCGGGCGCATCAGGTCCGAGACCGTCATGCGGCTGAAATCAAGCGAATGAGCAATGGTGTTCCACTCATCGGCGTTATAAGCAGACCCAGCAGACCCGCTTGCGGATGGCAAAGGAGCCTTCGATGCCCCGCTCAAGCGCCGGCCGCGCAGGATCAGTTTGAGCTCATCGGTGGAATAGTGCGCGTCGCCGCCGTGTTCCGCCCCGAGCCCGAACAGCCGCAGCACGAAATTCGCGCTCGAATTCAGCACCCAGATGAACGGATACATCGCCCAGTAGAAGCCGTAGAGCGGCATCGCGACCCACAGGCCGACTTGTTCCGCACGCCGGATCGCCCACGATTTCGGCGCGAGTTCACCCACCACGATATGCAGGAACGAAATACAGGAGAACGCGAAGAACAGCGAGATGGCGTCGATCAGCTTGGCCGATTCGATACCGGCAAGCGCGAACAACGGATGCAGCAATGCGGCGAACGCCGGTTCGCCCAGCCAGCCAAGCCCCAATGATGCCAACGTGATGCCGAGCTGACACGCCGACAAATACGCGTCGAGCTTGCCGTGGACCTTCGCCAGCAAGCGCCCCGGCATGCCGTTCGACCGTGCAATCGCCTGAACGCGCGTGGCGCGCAGCTTGACGAGTCCGAACTCGGCCGCGACGAAAAACCCGTTCAACGCGACGAGCAACAAGGCACCAATTAGCGCGACAACCTGATTCAAAGCGACCTGCTCCGCAAAATGAAACCGCCAGTATAGAGGTGCAAGCTGATCGAAAGTTAAATCAGGCGGCGCTCAACGGCACGCGAAACCTGAGCGCGACGGTTGCCCCATCGGCGAGATCGTCGTGTTCGAAGGTGCCGCCGTGCGCTTCGGCCACGCGTTTGCATAGAGCCAGCGCCCACGCGATGCGCGCTGCTTCCCGGGCTAACGTCGCCTGCTTGCGGGCAAATCCTTCGAGCGCGTGGGGGAGTTCGGGATCGAGAAGCGCTTTCTGCGATGCGGTGAACGTGACGACCGCGCTGAACGAACTGCCCTCGACACGAGCGTCCAACACGACCTTCGATCCCGCCGCGCTCGCCTCCGCAGCGAACGCAAACATCAGCCAGAGCGCCTGGGTCAGACGTTCGCTGTCGGCGCTGATTTGCTCCTCCACCAGCGCCGATTCCACGTGCAGCGTCACATGCCGCGCGTTCGCGAGACTGGTGCGCGCCTGCGTGGCGGCGTGTTCAAGCAGTTGCCGCAGCGCAAGCGGCGCGCGGTCGAGCGCGAGCGTTCTGGTCTCGGCGCGGGTGGTATCGATGAATTGCTCGATCAGCTTCACCTGCTGTTCCACGCCCGAGCGAATCCCGCCGAGCGCGCGCTGGGCGGCGGCATCGGCGGCATCGACTTTGCGCTCCAGCACGTAACCCCAGCTATGGATGGCGTTCAGCGGACCGCGTAGATCGTGCGACACGACTCCGAGCACATGATCGCGCATGAACAACGCCGCTTCGGCACGCAGATGAGCGGTGCGTTCGTCAGTGTGCGCCCCGGCTCCTCCCGATGCCGACGCACCGAGGCAGTAAGGCGAGACGATCAGCGTCACGGTATCGGCCCCGCCGGTGCTGCCGGGTAGCGCGAGAACGGCGAACGCACGCGATCGCGACGGCGCCCCCTCGCCCTCGTCAATCGATACCTTCGCGCGCCGCACGCTGCCGGCGGCAAGCGCGGCGTCGGCGACTTCGGCGAGTACGGCAATCAGGGGTTTGGGTAAGGCGGTATCGGTGAGCGCGCGGCCTTCTAATGCACCCGCGTCGAGATCGAACAGATGCGCGAGCACGGTATCGGCTGACAGACAGCGCTGTGCGGTATCCAGGACGAGCACGCCATCCGTGCCCGCGACCGGCGCTTCAGGACGCGGAGCGCGCCCCGTTTCGACCGTGCCGGAAAAAGACGTTGTCACGATTGGAAGTCCTTGAGCGTTGATGAATGCGAGTATCTTGCCCGGTGTTATCGAGATGACTGGTCATTATAGGGAAGTGTTTCCGGGCGCTCTGCGCGGGGCCGGCCGCCCCTTCTCCCCATTAACGAGATATTGGCCAGGGCGTGCAGCAAACGTCGTGCGTGCTTCGCCCAGTGTAACGATGCTGGCCGAAAGCCCTACAATACCGCTTTCGAAACCAGCTGGCGGTGCCGGCTTTCCAAGGAGTTTTACATGGCGATCGTGACGACTGACTCAGGCCTCAAGTATGAAGATTTAGCGGTAGGTGAAGGCGCTGAAGCCGTCGCCGGCAAGTCGGTGAGCGTGCATTACACCGGCTGGCTCACGGACGGCCAAAAGTTCGACTCCAGCCATGACCGTAATGATCCGTTCGCCTTCGTGCTGGGCGGCGGGATGGTCATCAAGGGCTGGGACGAGGGTGTGCAGGGTATGAAAGTGGGCGGCAAGCGCAAGCTGACCATTCCGCCGCAACTGGGTTATGGCGTGCGCGGCGCCGGTGGCGTGATTCCGCCGAATGCGACGTTGGTATTTGAAGTGGAATTGCTGGAAGTTTAAAAATTTGCTTCGGGCGGGGGGGTCGTTCGCACTTAGGGGGTGGTCTGGGGTTTAGGCCGGGGGTGCTTTCGGCCTTTATAGTGGTCTGCGTGAGTTAGCTGTATTTTTTATCACTATTAGCCACTGTGCGTGG
>NZ_JALPRJ010000143.1 GCF_030464885.1 Caballeronia sp. SEWSISQ10-4 2
AATAGTGATAAAAAATACAGCTAACTCACGCAGACCGCTAAGGCCGAAAGCACCAACCCGGCATCACCCCCGACCGAGTGCGAACGAAAACCCCGTCCACTTTCAATGCAAACCGGCTTTAGCCGGGACATCGTAAGTAAACGCCAGTGTCGTATCCGGCACGACAATACTGTCGATAAACTGCACCACTGCTGGATCCTTCACAAAACTGGCCGCCGACGAAGCGGCAAGAATCGCACTGCTTTCCTGTGGCTTGGCAATAAGATATCCCTGTACGTAATCCACGCCTATTTCCTTCAACGCGCGTAGCGTATCCACATCTTCGACCCACTCGGCTACGCTGCGCATTCCAAGATTGCGAGCCAGCGCGACAATAGCTTCGACAATGGCTATATCAGCCGGATGAGCGCACATCGTCCGAATAAACTCGCCGTCGATCTTGAGTGCATCGGCGGAAAGATCCTTGAGATATTTAAACGACGTGTACCCCGCGCCGAAATCGTCGAGTGCGATCTTGCCGCCCATCTCATGAACCCGCGCGATAAAGCGCTGCGTATTGCCGAGATCATGCAACGCGACGCTCTCGGTAATCTCGAGACAAAGATACGGCACGATATGCCGAAAGCGGGCGAACAACGCAAAGACGTCTTCCATGAACTGTTCGTCATTCAGCGAACCGCCACTGAGATTGACGCATATGAATCGGGTATTCGTGAGTGACGCCTGATGTTTCTCGACCCATTCGAGCAACGTGGCAATCACCCATTTATCGATGGCGGCGATATTGCCCGACTCCTCCGCCGCCACAATCACCTTGCCGGCCGGCAACGTTGCGCCATCGGGCGCGCGCATGCGCAGCAGCACCTCGAAATTGAGCGACTCGGTGGGCGCAGTCAGCGACATGATCGGCTGCATCACGAGGAAAAGACCGGGAGGCAATCGATTGCGTCCCAGCGTTTCAACTAGCTTCAATTCTTCTGCACGCTCCTCGAACGCGGCCGCTCCCTTGCGATACGTCACCATCCGCGTGTTCGAACTCTTCTTGGCCTCGCGGCACGCGCGGTCCGCATGCGAGAGCGCATCCTGCACGCGCACGCCGTGCGAGCACTCCACCAGACCGACCGACGCCTTGACCTGGAACGCACGGTTGCCGACCTGATAGGGCGTGTCGCTCAGCGCGTTGATCAGGTGATGACAGCAGTCGATGGCTTCGTCTATGGACATGCCGCTCATCACGCAGACGAATTCATCGCCGCCTATCCGCCCGAACGGAAAACCGGCCGAAAACAACGCCCGCGTGCGCGTGGCGACCTGCTTCAGGACTTCATCGCCCGCGCGATGGCCGAACAAATCATTGACGAGCTTGAAGCGGTCCAGATCCACATAAGCAAGCGCCCAGGCCGCCCCTTCCTCGCTCTGTGCAGCGATGGCCTTTTCCACGCCGCGCCGGTTGAGCGATCCCGTGAGCGGATCGTGTTCGGCCAGGAAACGCAATCGTTCGATGGCCTTCGAGCGTTCTGTCACGTCCTGCAGCGAGCCTTCGATCCAGTTGTTCGAACGCGTAGCCTTCAGCAAGAAGCGCCGCTCGCCGTTGCCGCGCGCTACCGCGCCGCCCATTTCCAGTTCGCCTTCACTTCCCTTCGATGCCAGCGCCTGCAACGCGCCCCACGCGCCCGATTCGAAGTAGTCGTTCCAGTGCCGCACCTTGTACTCGGTCTTCTGCAGCGAGAGCATGGATCGCAACGCCGGATTCGCGCGCACGAAGTGACCGGCGCTGTCGAGCGTAAAGAGACCGATGGGCGTGACGTCATAGGTGTTGCGCAGTTCCGTTTGCGCCTGCCGCCGATGCTCGCGCTCGGCGCGCATTTGCTCGGCAATCGCGAAGGCCGCCATCATGCTCGACGACAACGCGGCCATCACCGTGCTCACGCCGCCCGAGAGCGACTTGATGCTGAACGCAGCCCCCAGCACATCGGAGAACGTGGCGAACAATACGATCGCGAGCGACCCGACGTACCAGAGCACGGTGCGCGAGCGGGCGAGCCAGACGATGCGGGCGAGCAAAAAGATCAACACGCCTATGCCGATCCCGCCCAGCAGCCAGAGCGCCGGAATGAAGCGCGAATAGGGCAGCGCAACGGAGCACACAAGCAAGGCGATACCGATATATTGTCCGATCCCAAGCAGCCAGTGATATCCCACCACTTTCAGTTCGCGACGGAATAACTGGCTAAAAAGCGCCCCTGTCAGCAGATAGTAGGCAGCGAAGGTGAATTGACGCAGTGGCTGCAGAAAGTCAGCTGGGACTGTGCGGCCGGTCCACTGCATGTCCCAGCCCATCGCGTTCGCGCACAGTCGCAGATTGCCGACCAGCCATGCGGCGAAGATCACGTAGGTCCACTCGCGGTTGATCAGCGCGGTGACGAACACGAATACGGCGAGCGTCAGCAGGCCGCCGCCGATCATGCCCGAGCTTTCCTGGAAATCGAGCGCAGAAGTACGCAGGCTTTGGCCGTCCCACCCGAGCGCGCTGATCTGCGCCGGACCGGAGAACGTGCCCCGACACAAGACTGGAACCGGTTGCGCGAGATGTCCAAGATGAACAGAAAAACCCGCCTTGACGGGACTGATTTCGTTGGTGGTCCTCTGGCGGTTCGCCACGCCCAGCGGCTGCAGCGTCGAGGCTATCCAGCAAGCAAGCGTCTGCGCGTGGCGCGACGGCAGTTCCACATAGGTGGACTGCTCGAAACTCATGTTGGGGACGTTGAATGAAAACCAGACCGGCGTTTCCGCCAGTTGAGTGCTGAAGCGGCCGACCTCGGCCTCATGTTGGAGCGCCTTCAGGGCGCCTGCGGGATCAAGCGCGCCGCGGGGGTCTTTAATGACACGCAGCGGCAGCGGAACGGCCCCGTTCGATTCGAACTGATGCGGCGCCCACAGCAGGGTTGCGACCGTACCCACCGCAATCAGCGCCGGGACGACGAAGACGGAGAAGGTGTACAGGAGCCGATCCATGAACGAAGCGGCGCGCCTGTACTTTGATCGCGAAAATAAAGCAACCGACGCCATACCTGGTGTTTCCCCTGGTTGCACGAACCCATGTCGCACGGGCGATGGCGGCCAGTCATGGATCGCCATCGCCTCGTTCTGTCCCACGCACACGTACGACCGGGTTATGGTTTATTGTTTATTACCTGCCATAAGCAACCTGCGGAGCTTCCGGGCATCCTACCGTTTCTCGCTCGAAAGATAAATCTGCGGTCCGCAAATCGATATCAGGATGATGCGTTTGAAACACGAACTGGAATAACGGGTGCTTCGCTTCCTCCCAGCGTTGACGCGCGATGCTCACTTCGCCCGCCAGAACCCGATGCGGCAGATTGCCGACATGCGCCATCGGAATGAATTGCCGATCGCCGAAAACGTCCTCGAACAGCATGGCTTCGTATTCGCGATCCAGCGGCGCGCGCGCCGTAATCACCGTCCAGTCGATCTGGTGCTGCTCACAATATAAAAACAACGATTTGAACAGCATCATTTTTACCACGCGGCCGATCATCCCGCCGGCCACACCAAGACGAGTAGCTTCCGCAAGGCGCCCCGTACTTAACCAACTCGGCAACTCGACCGACTCCTGCACAGCGAGCGGTGCATATTCGTTGGTTTGAATACGCATGGTGCCAAGCGGCGCGCCATCAAGTTTCGATTCCGCCAGCAGAATCACCGTACCGGGATCGCGATCACACCCTTCGACGGCCATTTTCTGCGCAAAAGCCGGCAAATGGCGGCCATAGGCCATGCGCCGGATCTGTATGGCTTTCTGAAGATCATGATCCGCCGACACGATACGAATCGTAAACGGCATCGACTCAGGCTTCTTGAGTGCCTGTACAGCTGATAGTTCCAGCCGCTCTGCGCGTTCACGATGTTCAATATGTCCGCTGTGAAAAACACTGCTTTGACCTGCTTTATTAAGCTGTTCCATTTGTGCTACCCCATTTTTGGCGAGAAGGAGGATGCCGCGGAACGTTTGACTTCACGCAAACGACACACACGACAGATTTAGTCTCGCCCAAAGGCAATTGATGGGGTGCGCGCTACCAAATAAATCTTTATAGAAACGTCAAAAAATTCTGTATTTTCAGTACTTTTCATGTCCGACGACCCGAATCACCTCCTCGCATTTCGTATCATGAAAAATTTCTGGAGAGTAAGCCGGTGTCGAGTACGTGAAACGGGATTTCTTTTTCCATTAATAGGGGGTAGCAGTATTCCAAAGTCATGCCTTTCCTTACGCTGCCTCCAGGACTGCACCATTACCGTGCTTATGTATATATAACGGATTTTTTATCGCGGACTTTATATCGCGGACAATTAGCGCGCAGGCAAAGCGACTAGCCCGGCAGGAAAAAAATGACTCGCTCGCGAGAGTGCCGGCTATTAAACTGATGAATGTGGGCTTATGCAAATAAGCCCTTATATCAATATGGAATTCCGCTTTGAAAACCAGACGCAATTCGGCCTCCTATTGTGTTACAGGGTGTTACCGAGTAAGGAATAGGAAGAGAATTTCGGCTGAGCGAGGAGTCAGTGGCGAGTTCTGCCGGATAGAGAAGATTAGAAGGGCGGATGCAGGGCGCATCCGCCGGATTGTCCAGGATAAGGACGCAGGCCTTTCCTCAGTCTTCGTCGTCGAGCCAGGGAATGTCCACGTCGGTGATGAACGCCACCATGGCAAGCGGGCGTCCTTCCTGACGGCCGATCTTGCCGTCGGCACGTTGCCATTCGCATCGAAACACGGTGGCCGGCGTGTCGGCCATCAAGGTGACCGTGCGCAATTCGTCCGGGTCCGCGTCTTCCACCGGGCCGTCGAGCGACACCAGCAGTTGTTGCGGCCACATGCCGTCGGCGGGATCGTAGATTTTGTCACCGTCGTGAATCACGACAAACGCTTCCACGCCGATGGTCGCCGAAGCCTCCACAATCATCTTGCCAAGCGCGCGCAGAACGGCCGTCGCGCGGCCGGAGTTGGCTTGGCGGATCGCGAGATCGCCGCGCGTCAGCGCTTGCTCCAGCTTCGGGTTGGTTTTCTGTTGGGCCATCGGTCCGCCTCCGTATCTTGATTCACTATTCGACGGGCGTCGCCCGCCGGCTTGCAAGGCGCGATCGTACCATTCCTGTCCCGAATTTACCGTTCGGCCGCCCTGCCCTGAAATTTTCGGCCTGCCGCAAACGCCCGCCCATCAAAGCAACCGCCATTCGGCCGAGCCGTGGCATGATGACTCCGCACTCAAGTCAGCCGGGCTTTGTTCCGATAATATGTTGACCGGCCTCAAGCGTTGCCGAGCCTCGTCCCACTCACGCGCAGACCAACATCATGTTCGAACTGTTTTTGGCTCGCGATCTTCTAGCCGATCTGACCGAATCACCGCCCGCGCGGCTCGTGACGTCCATCCTGCTCGCGTTTTCGATGCTCGTCGCGAAACGTATTGCACCGGCGGCACCGGCGGCAATAGCCACGCCGCCGGGTAACACCGCTCTCCACTGCGCGGCTTCCTGATGCGGCGCGCACTCGGGAAAGCTTCGCCGCAGGCCGCATTCGACGGCATCGTGCTCTGCTCGCTCTTCCAGCCGATCTACAGCTTGCCGCACCAGCGCCAGGTCGGTTACGAGGCGCTGTTGCGCGGCGTTCCGTCAGCCGGAGCTCTACTTGCCCCGTTCGAACTCTTCGCCAAGGCGATTGTGGAGAGCTCGACCAGCACGCTTGACCGCCTGAGTCATGTCACCCATCTGCATAACGCCGCCAAATGGCTACCCGGCCAGACCTGGCTGTTCCTGAACGTGACGCCGGCAAGTTTCATCGATCCGGGGTATGCGCAGCAACTCGCCGACGCTGCGCGTGGATCGGGCATACGGCCGGAAGAAATCGTGATCGAGCTGCTCGAATCGGGTGGCAGCGATGTCTGCGCATTCGCCCAGGCCACGCAGGCGTTCCGGTCGCACGGATTTCTGGTCGCAGTCGATGACTTCGGCGCCGGGCACTCGAACCTGGACCGGTTGCTGACCTTGCGGCCGGACATCGTGAAACTGGATCGCAGTCTCATCCATGCGCATCAGCCAGATTTGCGCGAGTCGGTGATGCCGAAGCTGGTGAGCTTGCTGCACGAGGCCGGCATGCTGGTGGTTGCGGAAGGGATCGAGACCGAGGAAGACTTGCTGCTGGCCGCGCGCTCGGGCGTGGACTTCGTGCAGGGTTTCCTGTTTGGCCAGCCGAGTCCCGGGTATTCGCCCGAGGACGAGGCAACGCGGCAGATCGAAGCCGTCTTCGACACCCTCGCCCACACGCGCAAGACCAGTCAGCTCGCCATCGATCTACTGCTGATGCCGTACCGGACGCTCTTCGCGGAGGCAGCCGAACGAATGTGGGCCGGTGCGTTGCCCGAAAGGGCCTGCGAGGATCTGCGGGCGCTGCCGTGTACGGTAAGCTGCTTTTTCCTGGACCAGGGCGGCCGTGAATGCATCCCCATGATTAAGGGTGCCGGCGCGGTCGCAGTCGCTTCCCACCTCGCGCCGCTGAGCAAGCTGCCGATCGGACGCTGGGACAACCGACCGTATTTCGTCGATGCCCTCGCGCAACCGCAACGGCTGATGGTGAGCGCACCGTATTTGTCGGCGACTGGTGCCGGGCTTTGCGTGACGCTCTCCATCTTCATCAACTATCGCGGCGAGCCGCTTGTGTTCGGCGCGGATCTCAACTGGGAACGCCTCGCTGCGCCGGCGGTCGGGCTGCTGCCGCCTTCAGCCTGACCTCGACGCTGGCGTGAGCGCTTGCGCCAGATACTCGCCGCCGACTTTCAACGCGGTCACGTTGCCGGGTTCGAAAGTCCAGTGGCCCGCGGCATCGACAATGGATAGCTGCGCACCCGGCCAGACATCGGCGAGAGCGAGCACCTGGTCGGCGGGACACACCATGTCGAAGCGGCCGTGCACAAGCACGCACGGCAGATGCGAGATCCTGCCGATACGCGGCAACAGCGGCTCCGGCGGCAACTCGTGCGCCATGTAGTGATGCTCCAGCAACGACATGGAAATCGCGGCGGCGTTGGCCTCGCGGGTTGCCTCGGGGGTAGCCGGGTCAGCCGGAGTTGCATCGGCTTGGGCCGCTTCGGGTAGCGTGGCGGCGGCTTGGGCACCGATGACCGGAGCCTCGCCTTTCGACTCGTCCTTACGCGCTTGCTCATCGCCCTTCTTCGGCGCAGGTTTATTCACCACCGACAACGTCGCTTCGAAGCCGGACCACGCGCGTGCGAGCTTGATGCCGGCGTCGTCGAAACGGGCGAGTGGCTCGCCGGTCAGCGCGAGGATCTCGGCGGCATTGCGCGGACGCTTGCCGCTCGCTGTCTCGATAGCATCCAGGAAGGCCCGGTGCGCGTCCGGAAACACGCGCTGCACGTCCCACAGGAACCAGTCGATATCCTCCTTGCGCGCCAGGAAAATGCCGCGCAACAGGAAGCCGAGGCAGCGTTCGGGATGCGTCACGCCGTAGCTGAGCGCGAGCGTGGTGCCCCATGAGCCGCCGAACAGCGCCCACTTTTCGATACCGAGCGCGACCCGCAGCTTCTCCATGTCGCCGATGAGATCGTTCGTGCCGTTGTGCTCGAGCTTGCCGAACGGCGTGGATTTGCCGCAGCCGCGCTGATCGAAGAAGACCATGCGCCACTTCGACGTGTCGAGCACGTCCCCCCACTTGAGATTCATCGCGCCACCCGGGCCGCCGTGGACGATCAGCATCACGGGAGCATCCTTCGGGCCTTGGGCGCGCCAGTAAACGGCGTGGCCATCGCCGACGTCCAGCATGCCGTCCTCGAATGCAACGGCCGTCTCACCGGCTGGTCTAGCCGATGCCTCACTCGTCAAACCGGCCTTCACTTCGCTGTTTGCTTCGTCCGTCATTGGAACTCCGTTAAAGAGAGGCCTGTGCCTCTCTGACTGTCATCGGCCGGGTGTGCGGGACAAGAACCCAAGGACACGAACCGGGACATGGACCGCCGCACAGGCTATCCTTCGGGTTTCGCGCGCCGGGCCCAGGCGTTATGCCGGTCACCGTACCGCAAGACGTCCGGCAACCCGCCGCACTACTTTGACCACACTTTTACCACCGCCCATTTTTTAATGCATCGAACCTTAGTCAAGTGGCTGTTCGCCACCTACCTGCTTGGCAGCGGCACGGTGTGGTCGATCCTGATTCTGCCGTTGTTTCCGTTCGTCGGCCGCGGCGGCCGTTATTGGCTCGCCAAACAATGGTGCCGCGCGATGGTCAAGATGATGCGCGTGATCACCGGCGTATCGTGTTCGGTCGAGGGGCTGGAGAACCTGCCGAACGAGCCTTTCATCATGCTGTGCCGGCACGAATCGACTTGGGAAACGCTCGCGTTCATGGCGCTGTTTCCGCGCCGCATCAGCTTCGTGTTCAAGAGCGATCTCAAGCGCATCCCGTTCTTCGGCTGGGTGCTGAAAGGTCTCGATATGGTAAGCCTGGATCGCGGTTCGCCGCGTCAGGCGCATCAGGCCGTCACGCGTGAATGCGCTGAAAAGCTTGCACTGGGCGACGTAGTGGTGATCTTTCCGGAAGGCACGCGGGTTGCACACGATGCGCCGCTCAAGCTCGCATCGGGCGGCGTGCGGCTTGCGTGTTCCACCCAGGTGCCCGCGGTGCCGGTCGTGCATAACGCCGGAAAATACTGGCCGGCGAAAGGCTGGCCCGATCAGCCCGGCCATATCCGCGTGATCGTGCTGCCGCCCTTGCCCGCCGATTGTGTGGTGCCGCAAGAGCTGAACCGGCTTGCGCAAGACCGGATGGAAAAGGAACTGGCGCGGCTCGCCTGAGCCTCGCACTGCAATGTGCAGAACGCAAGGTAAGCAACAGCTCCACGCGCTTAGAAAGGCCGGCGGAGCTTTGCAGCGCACAGCCGGTCCACTGCCGACAACAACGCCTCCGTCTCCACGGGCTTCTGTAAATAGCCATCGTAGTGAACAAAAGCCGGCGGATGCGGATGGCCCGAGATCATCAGGAAAGGGATGTGCGCGAAGGCCGAGTTGGTCTTCATCGTCTGGCATAACAGCGCGCCGCCGAGGCCCGGCATGATCCAGTCCGACACCACGATATCCACGCTGTGCTCATTCAGCAACGCCAGCGCGCCGTTGCCGTCGAACGCGGACAGCACCTTGTAGTCCTGCGACTGCATGCACAAAGTCCAGGCTTCGATGGTGGCGGGGTCGTCGTCGACGAGCAATACGGTTTTCATCTTGCTGGCGGCTTTGATGGATGTCCCAGGTGATGGAAGAGTCGCGGAGTCAGACAGCAGAAAGCAAGCTTTGGTTGCACGCGAATTCTGTTGCGCTTGCTTACAGTGCGGTTGTTTGCAGCCCTCACGGTTTTCACGCATCGTCAACGTGAGCGTGTTTGCGCCGCCGCGTGGGGCCACTGCTTTGGGCCACTTATATAGCTTTTACCGCACGTATGCTAATGGGGTTTTGCCGATGCCGCATTTGCGGTAACAAGTGCCTGAAGCAGGCGCGCATCCGGCTCGCATCTGGCTATTTCATACCGATACGAACCGCTTCTCGCTGCCTGCCCGCCTCACGGATCGCATCGATAAGACTATCCAGCGCTGGCGATCTGACGCGGTCGTGCCGCAGGATCAGGCCGATGGGTTCATCGGCGCTGGCGAAGGGCATCGGCAAGCGAGCCAGCAGCTTCAACGCAATATCATGTTCCACCACACTCGATGGAACGAACCATACCGCGTCGTTGTGCAGTGCAAGAGCGCGCCCAAGAGACACCGATAACGTTTCGATCAGCGAACTCAGTGCCTGCGCGCCGAACGCCGTCAGCACGCTTTCCGCGGACTGGCGGATCAGCGTGCCGAACGGCGGCACCACTACGGGAAAGCGCGCGAGCACCGACGCCGTGATATTGCTTTCATGCACGAGGGCATGATCGTGGCGCACGACAACCGTCAACGGCTCGCGATACAACTGCTCGAAGGTCATCCCCACCATGCCTTCGGGTTCGGAGAGACGTCCGATGACCAGATCGGTATCGGCGGATTTCAGGCGTTCGAGCAGCTGCGAATTCGACCCGGTCCATACCCGCACCGACACATCCGGCCAATGCGAGCGAAATGCGGCGAGCGTGGGAGGGAGCAACGCGGGCGCAACCGTCGGCAGGACACCTAGCGCGACCGTGCCGGGCACGTCGACGCCATGCCGCGACAACTCATCCACCCCTTCGCGCAACGCCCCGACACAGGCCGCGGCGTGCGGCGCAAATAACCTGCCCTCGCGCGTCGGCGCAGCGCCCCGGCGGCCCCGTTCGAACAGCCGGACGCCTAATATGGATTCAAGCTCGCCGATCGTCTTCGATACCGCCGGCTGCGTGATCGACAGGCTATCGGCGGCGCGCTGCACGCTGCCGAACTGCGTGACCGCCAGGAAGCACTGCAGGTGCCGGAACTTGATCCGGCCGCTGGTCACGTTTGCAAGCGCCGCGACGGGCGAGGGTGGGTCGTTATCCATGACGATCAGTTATGTCTGAATGCATAAAACGTCATTTTCCATAACTTCATCGCTTCGATAAAGTGTTGATTCACATTTTAAAATGCCGGAGACACAAAAAATGGATTCCTCCTCTCTCATCCTGACGCCGCGCGACTGGGATTCGCATCCGCCCTATTGTCATCCGGGGTACAAGTCGTCGGTATTACGCAGCCCGTCGCTGCCGCTGATTCCGCTGAAAGAGAAGCTCAAGGATCGGCGGGTGGCGGTTTATGGCGCCGACGATCTCGGCAAGCTGGATCACGACCTCACGCGCAACGCCGCTAAAAATGGCGAGCCGCTGGGCGAACGCATTATCGTGACGGGCCGTGTGCTCGACGAAGGCGGCCGGCCGGTGCGCAATACGCTGGTCGAGATCTGGCAAGCGAACGCAGCCGGGCGTTATGTTCACAAGGCCGATCAGCATGCAGCCCCGCTCGATCCGAATTTTCTGGGCGCAGGCCGTTGCCTGACCGACAACGAAGGACGATATCGCTTTCTCACGATCAAGCCGGGCGCGTATCCGTGGGGCAATCATTCGAACGCGTGGCGTCCCAATCACATTCACTTCTCGCTGTTCGGCGACTACTTCGGCTCGCGTCTTGTCACGCAGATGTATTTCCCCGGCGACCCGCTGCTCGACCTCGATCCGATCTTCCAGGGCACGCCGGAGCATGCGCGCAACCGGATGATCTCGCGCTTTTCCATCGATACGACCGAGGAAGGATATGCGCTCGGTTATGAGTTCGACATCGTGCTGCGCGGCGCGAACCAGACCCCGACGGAGGCTTGAACATGACTACGTATAAACAAACGCCGTCGCAAACGGTCGGACCGTACTTCGCCTATGGCCTGTGCCCCGAGCAATATAACTTCGATCTGAAGAGCTTGTTCACGCCGTCGATTGCGGACCGGGAATCGGCGGGGCAGCACATCAGCATCGTGGGGCAGGTGTTCGACGGTGAAGAGAAAGTGGTCGGCGACGCGGTGATCGAGATGATTCAAGCCGATTCCACCGGCCGTTATGCGACTACGCGCGACGAGACCCTCAAGTCGGGTTTTCGCGGCTTCGCGCGCGTGGGCACGGGTACGGACCCGGAACTTCGCTATGTAGTCGATACGGTCAAGCCGGGCAGCATAGGGGGCGATTCGGCGCCGCATATCGATGTGATCGTGTTGATGCGCGGCATGCTGCTGCACGCCTACACGCGCATCTATTTCGACGATGAAACCGAAGCCAACGGACGTGACGATGTGCTTGCCCTGGTTCCTGCGGCGCGGCGCGGCACGCTGATCGCCAAAAGCGAAGCAGGCACGTCAAACACGATTTATCGCTTCGATATTCATCTGCAAGGGCCGAAGGAAACGGTTTTCTTCGATCTTTGAGGGGAAGCTCAGAGCGTCCGGCCCGATGGTTTATGATGTCGGACGCTCGAACCTGCCTGCTATTCCCCTATGAAAGACGCACAGTCCCCTAGTCCGCTGTATCTCAAACTTTTCGCCGAAACCGCGCAGATCGAATGGTCTGAACTTCAGCGTTTTTTCGCGCGTGGTGTGTTGCTGAAAGTGGCGCGCGATATCGATTTGGTGAGCGTGGCCGAAGCCGTTGCCAGCGACAATACGACGCAAGTCGCCGAGTGGCTGTCGGCCGGTTTGGTCGAGCGCGCGACGGCCGAGACCGCAACCGATCTCGCGGCACGCAATCCCGAGTTGTGGGCGGTGGTGGTGTCGCCGTGGGTTTGCGTGCAGGAGCGTGGTAGGGTGGGGGTGCTGGCGCGGGGGTGAGGGGTGGTCAGGATTTTTTGTCCTTATGCGCCGGCTGTTCTCTTTAGGACTATTGGCCACTGTGCGTGGCGGCGCTTTTTGTTCTATGTTCGTTGGACTGGGTCAATGCCGGGTTGCTGCTTTCTGCGTCCGTGGCTGGTCTATTCTGGCTGTTCTATTTATCACTATTAGCCACTGTGCGTGGCGGCACTTCATTTCTTTTTCCAA
>NZ_JALPRJ010000144.1 GCF_030464885.1 Caballeronia sp. SEWSISQ10-4 2
AGGTCAAACCTTGGTGAGTCCCCCGGCAGAGCCGGGGGCTTACCTCACTGAGTTATTGGACCCGTAGAGACGAGTATGGCAATGGAGCGTGTCTCCAGGAAAATGACCAGGTCGACACTTCTGAGTTTGTCGCGAGATACGAGATAGCATCGCGAAGTCGGCTTTCGGGAAAACAACCGGCCAAACCCGTGGCATGTCTTGGGACAGATGGCGGTGAGCCGCTATTTTCCAGGTTCAAACCCTTTCGAGAACGTGGATTACACATGCTGAGCCACGCCCAAAAGAGCCACCGACAACATGGGTAAGGCCCATCCGGGCGCCGACGACCTGTCGCTCACCTGCTGCACCTCGTAAATGAGTCGCCACCTCATAGAGATTGGCGATGCCCGTTGCGCCGAGCGGATGGCCCTTTGACAGAAGACCACCTGACACATTGACTGGAATTCGTCCCCCGAGAGCGGTTTCCCCCGCATCGATCATTCGGCCCGCTTCCCCCTCTTGGCACAGACCCAGGTTTTCGTAGTGCACCAATTCGGCCGTTGCAAAACAGTCGTGAAGCTCCACAAGGTCCAGTGCATCAGGACCTATTCCAGCGTGTTCGTAGGCGAGACGTGCGCAGTTACGGGTGACCTCGTTGAAGTCGGGAATCGCAAACTCTTTCGCCGTATACGGTCCAGAAGTCATCTCCGAAGCGCGCACCCGCACCGATCTCGCCAACAAGCCTAACCGCCGTGCAGCACGCTCCGAAGCAATCACTGCGGCCGCTGCTCCGTCTACGTTGATGGAACACATCAACTTGGTGTTGGGCCAGGAGATCATCTCCGCCTCCATTACTTCCCGCAGCGTCGTCTCACGCTGACTCATCGCTTTAGGATTCATGGTGGAATGGTGGTGGTTCTTGACCGCTACCTTGGCGAACTGCTCGAAGGTAGTGCCGTGCTTGCGTGCGTGTTCTACTCCAATCTGAGCGAACATCGCTGGCATGGTGTTCGATCCGAGTACGCCTTCCTCAACAAAGCCGTCGGAACGGCCACTTCCGCCTAGCAGTCCGCGGCCCATTTGCTCTACGCCCACAGCAAGCACGACGTCGTATAGACCGGACTTCACGGCGATCACCCCCTCTCGGAAAGCGGTGGCGCCGGTGGCACAAGCATTGGCCACGTTGGTGACAGGAACGCCGGTAAGGCCCATCTCACGCAGAATGCGCTGCCCGACCATCAAATGGGCTTCCATCAGGTTGCCGCAATATAGTGCTTGCATGTCGCGGATCCCGAGCCCAGCATCGTCAAGTGCAAGCCAGGCGGCTTCCGCGCCGAGCTCGGGCACCGTGCGAGTCGGATAGCGGCCAAATGGGATCATGTCGATCCCGACAATATAAACGTCAGTCATCTGTGACCTCGGCGGGATGGGACGAAGTAGTAGGAGAGGAAGGTGGAGCCGTCCGCCGCCTTCTGGCCGGAATCGCGATAGACAATTTCCACTGGCATGTCGTAAGGCAGGGTACGAGGGTCCGGTGTAACGTCCGTTAGCGTACCTTTAAGTGTTCCGCCGCCATCCAAATTGACGATTGCTGCAACAAATGGGGTCATCACTCCCGGAAAGCTGCGGTGGACAACCGTATAGCTACAGAGGCGACCGCTTTCAGCCAACTGGATGGATTCCAGACGCCCACGCGCACCACAGGCGGCGCACGCGATGCGTCTACCTGGCATGATGGCCCCACAATCCATGCAGCGCGAGCCGACGAGATGTGCGCGGCCATCCGGTGCGACGACAAGAAAAGGGACTGCGGGCACCACCCTTGCAATGGAAGCTTCAGAGAATATTTCGGGGCACATAGTTGGCAATCCTGTGGATGGGCGCGAAGCGGGAGAAATCAATTCTTAACCGCTTACCGAAAGCGCACCGTATCCGGTGGCCAGTCAAACCTGTGTTCCCGGCGGTCGCTTGCGTAAGAGTCGCCCTGTCGCTGAAGGTTCTGCGGGTGCACAACGGGACCTCAGCTCGAAGACGTCATAGAATAACAATGTAGAGTACTTGCTTCATCAAGGCAATAATTTGTATTCCTTAGTTTTTAATATTATTCATTCTTATTACGGAGACGGCAACTGAGACGCTCCTGGCGCAACCCCGATCACTAACGCGCGAGTTTTATAGGGTGCAATTTCCGGGCGAGAGTCATTGATACCACGCAGCATCCTGCTCCACGACGGATGAGCAGATCGCGGGAGTCGCAGAACACCTCGGAACATCAGATCTGGAGTTGGGCGTCCTGTGTCGAATTGAATCATTTCGTCGCACGGGGTTTCAGCCTCGAGGATCAGCGGCGTAGGGATGGCCATTCATGAAGCCCCAGGATAGTCCAACGAGGGGATATACATTCGATAGAGGTAGCATTCGACATGGCCGGTTCTCGCGTGAGGCTCACCTTCTAAAAGTGGTGTCACTACTTCTCGCTTCGGGGGAGGCAGAATTGGTTATGTGGTTGAGAGAGTAGATACCCGGCAGGTTATCTGGCGATAGAGTCTTATGGTGGTTCAGGAGGAGCCTGGTGCGGTACTCAGTGCTCTCCAGACTACCTTCGTCATAGCGCGAAGTCCGTCGAGACTCGGAGTGTTCTTGCCAGCCCGACGTACAAAGATGAGCAAGCCCTGCAAGTTTGATGTGAGCAATGCGCCTCGCAGAGCGCAGTCCTCTGAAGACAATTCAGGATTGATCTTCGAGACCAGGCCTGCAAATATCTCCAGGTTTTGTCCGGTGATTTCCTCGAGCAGATCACGAGCGAAGTCCTCGTGCTCAGCCAAACTCCAGAGTTCAATCGCAAAGGCGCTGAAGTGGCTATTCGGCCGCGCCAGCGCGTTAAATGTCTCATCGGCAATCTTGTACAGACGTGCCAAAGGCGTAAGCGAACTATCCCTGGACAGTTTGCGATACAAATCGAGGTAGCGGTCGCCCATTGCCTCGACGGTGGCCCGCAGCAGGTCCTCCCTTGTGCGGAAGTAGTGCTGGAGCGTGCTCAACCGAAGTCCGGCCTCGCTCGCGACACGCCGCTGGTTGAACGCCGCATACCCATCGGTGGCGAAGGCATTTATTGAAATCTCGAGGATTTCAGGCACGCGCGTGGTTCGGTTTCCCCGTCGCCTGGTCTCGCCTGCCGAATTGGTGGCGGACATATCTTGCGCCGTAATGGTCAGTTGTTTCATTTCTCTTCCTCGTCGCGGGATGGCCAAAGAACCCGAAGCACCAATGGAGCCTCGCTGAGCCTGCATTGAGCCAGGCAAAGATGCCATAAACGGGCAAGCATCGGCCACATACTTCACTATACTATAGGTCTTGAAACCTGTAAAACATGTCAAATTTTCATGTCTGATAATTATTTGTCGTCGTGAATTGGCGAATTTATTGGTGTTTTCCCGATGCGACTTGGCTTGCATCTCAGTCTCTTGACTACTATTATAGGTCCATAGACCGATAGAAGCGAGCTGCCTGCCGTCGAGCGGACCCACTGGCGATCACGAGCCAGAAGGCATGCCGCCCGGGGTCGGATGCGGAGAACTCGGGAAGCGTTTGAGGAGCAGGAGATGGATACGGAGGGGCGTTTGCGGTGGTTGATCGACAAATGGTTGACGCCCGCGCCCGGGCGGACGATCAGACTGACGCGATACAGCTATCCGGGCACTGGTCATAATCGTTGCATCCGCATCGAGTCATCCCGGGCAGCGGGACCTTTCGAACTGTTCTTTTTCCGGCATGACGATGGTCGGTGGCGCGTGTTTCCTCCCGGGCGGGAGCGGCCCATGATGGGACGATACGGTCGGGTTGCATAGCTGTGTTGCCATACATTGGTGGGGCTGTTTGAACCCTGGTATGTCAGCTGATCGACCGGCATCGAGAGTGTCCCGCCTTGTCAGGCGACAGTGTCAGAGAGACTGCCATTCCGTCGTTGACAAGGAACAAGATGCCGTCCGTTCGGTGGTTGTTGTTGGGCCACTGATGCACCTATAAGTTCGCAATTGTGCCTGCGCGCCACAAGCTACCGTTGGTTATCGCAGACTTTATTTAGGAAGTTGTCCTTAGTTATGTTTGAAGAGCCATTCGGTGATTTTCCAGGTGTCAGGGCTGCTTATGACATGGTCTGGGCGAACAATCCAGCCAACCATGTCGCATCACCTCCGTCTGGCTGGAAGTGCCAGTAGCAACCGCATCAGTGATAGTGGAAAGACCGGCGGTTTTTAAAAAGAGAAAGACAGACAGGAGATGCTTAGCATGGCCACCCCCCCAACGGCTCCCCGTGAACCGGATGTAGTCGACCGTCCGTATGTGCGCGGCAAGATGAATTTCACCTGGAACGTCGCAAGTGCGACGTCGAATCCGCTTGATCCATCCAAGACCTGTCCTCCGCTTGAGACCCGTGAGGCCAAGATCTGGGACGCTTGCTCCACCCGGGGCAGTCTGGACCTGGGCGGGGAAGGCTTCGTGCTGCTGGATCACACCAGCAGCGTTTCGCACCTTCGGGATATCAAGCAACTGGACAAGTGCGAGAGTGCGCCATGAAGCGGTCATCGGTAATACGCTCTGTCAAATCGGTTACTCTTATCGCATTGCCACTTGCGGTTGCAACGCAATCGCACGCATTTCAAATTGAAACTTCCGATCCTGATTTGGAAATCCACTGGGACAATACAGTGTCCTACAACGGTGGAGTGCGCGTACAGGGCCAGAATCCCGCAATTCTGAACAATCCGAATTCTGGGATATCTGATAACAAATTTGGCAAGGGCGACCTGTTTGAAAATCGCGCCGACGTGCTCTCCGAGTTCGAGCTCATCTACAAGAATCGGTATGGCTTCAGGGTCAGTGCAGAGGGTTGGTACGATGCAGCCTACCACAACACATCGGTTGGACCCGCTGCCGGGCCTGCGTCAGTTGGAATACCATCGACGTACATAAACAACAAATATTCCAGCTATATCGACAAGTATTACCGTGGACCCGGCGGCCAACTGCTCGACGCCTTTGTATTCGGAACGTTCGACGCTGGTTCCGTACCAATCAGCGTAAGACTGGGGCAGACATCTGTCTATTGGGGCGAAGCACTGTTCAATACCGCCAACAGCATTGCGTATGCGCAAGGACCGATTGACATCAACAAAGCAATAACGAGTCCAAGCGCCAAATTGAATCAATTGTTCCTGCCGGTCAGCCAACTTTCTATGTCCGCCCAGGTAACCCCCTCATTGTCGTTGGCTGGTCAGTATTTCCTGGACTGGATACCAAACCGCTATCCCGAAGGTGGGACCTATTTCGGAGTCGCAGACTTGCTTTTTAATGGGCCTGACCGGCTCTTTACGGGATCGTCGCAGCAACCGTTCCTGCCTCGGTTGCCTGCTCTGACGCCCCATTATCAGGGTAACTTTGGTGTGAACGCGCGTTGGCGGCCGGACTGGCTTTCGGGCGGTACCATCGGCGTCTACTTTCGTCGTCTGGCAGAGACGGCGCCTTACGAGGCGCCGCTAGTCAGTTCATCTGGCTACCGGCTTGTGTATAACGACAACGTCAAGCTATACGGCATCAGTCTGAGCAAGTCGATCGGCGACGTCAGCGTAGGCAGTGAAGTTAGCTATCGAGCTCATACAGCTCTCGCGAATGTCGGTATTGATCGGGCAACGAAGCAAGGTCCTATCGGCGACGTCATCAATGGCCTATTGAATGCTACGTATATCCTGCCGCGGACTCCTCTATGGAGCACCGGCTCAGTAGCCGCCGAGTTGGCTTATACGCATTTGCAACGGATTACAGCTCAGCCGCAGCTCTATAACGGAGTTGGGTCTGTTGCGTGCCAGAACGGCGGGACAAGCACGGGTTGCTCGACTCGCAACGCCGTCGCACTCACAGTCAACTTCGCTCCGCAATACCTTCAGGTGTTGCCCGGTGTGGACCTGACTATTCCGATAACCGTCTCGACCGGACTAGCCGGCACCGGGCCGACCAACGGTTCGAGTTTTCAGCAAAGCTGGTCGTGGCAGGTCGGTGCATCGGCGGTGATCCGGCAGAAGTACACGGTCGCGCTGTACTACGGCGGCTTTCATAGCCGATATCAACAGACGAGTGCCGCAGGTGCTCCCCTGGCGACAACGACCGGAGCGGGCCCCTATATGTACAACGATAAAGGATATGTGTTGCTAACGCTTCAGGCAGCGTTCTGAAATGAGGAGTGAAATCATGGGTTTGATTAAGAGTGCGATCGCAATGTCGTTGGCGATTCTTGTTGTGGGACACGCGTGCGCAGAAGTCACCGATAGCGAGGCTAAGTCGCTCGGAACAACGTTGACGGCGTTCGGTGCGGATTCGAAGGCGAGTGCGGACGGCCAGGTCCCTGCATATACAGGCGAGCCGATCAAGCCGCCGGCTAGCTATCAGGAGGGGAGTGGACGCTACCCCGACCCGTTTTCAAGTGAGAAGCCGGTGGTCTCGATAACGCAGAAGAACATGGCGGAGTATAGCGATAAGTTGACGGAGGGCACAAAAGAACTCCTGAAGCGCTACCCTGATTTTCGAGTCGACGTATTCCCCTCACATCGGACCATGGTCTACCCACAATGGGTACTCGAGAAGACGAAGGAGCTGGCCCGCGCCGCGAGTCTGAGCTCCGATAATTTAAAGGTCGAGAATGCTTGGGGTGGCATTCCGTTTCCAATCCCAAAGCGTGGCGCGGAGGTAATCTGGAACTCCACGCTTGCTTACACACATTTCTCTCACGACGGCTTGAACAGCGCCTTTTTGGTCGATTCTTCTGGGAACGCGACGGAGGTCGGACGAAACAGGGTGATGGCCTACTCGGCTTACTACGACCCTGCCGCGAAACCAGACCAGTGGTATAGGAAATGGACTACCACATTTGTCGGTCCGCCGTCGTCGGTGGGTCAGAAGATCCTGGAGTGGCTGCCGTTGAATTATCAGAACGATGACGAGACGATCTATGCCTATACCCCAGGACTTAGACGTGTACGTCTCGCACCGGAGCTTACCTATGACACTCCCGTTTCCTTTATTGGTGGAGCGGTGCTTGGTGACGAGTTACAACTATGGGACGGCAAGATGGACCGGTTTGATTGGAAAATTGTTGGAAAGAGGGAGATGATAATTCCTTACAACACTTATCGGTTTCACTTTGAAACGCCGTTGAGCCAGATGCTCGGAAAGCACTTCATTTCACCCGATGCGCTGAGATGGGAGGTTCACCGGGTCTGGGTGGTACAGGCAGATTTGAAGCCCTCAGCGCGTCATGTTGTTTTACGAAGAACATACTATGTGGACGAGGACTCGTGGGCAATCGTTGCCACGGATGCATATGACCATTCTGGCAATATCTATCGCGCCGGCTTTGGGCCACACTTCGTTCCGTACGGAGGCGTTCCGGATCAGCCATTTCTTAATCAGTTCATTTACGATTTCTCAAAGGGCAACTATTCGATGGCTGGCATTGAAACCCCTAGCGGCTTTTATAGAGTCTTGCCGGACGTGCCATTTAAGTCGGGGTTGACTCCGGACGCGCTGGCCGGTGCAGGCGTACGGTGATTGAAGTGTCTGTGAGACGCAACCGCAAGTGGTACGGGAGCAGACTCTTGACAAACAGTACCTGGTGAAGAAACGGGAATGTCAAATGCCTACTAGACTCTTGCTATTCGTGGTGGGTCTCACCTTCTCTTTCTGGGCGTCGGCGACCACGGGTTTTGTTGACCCGCTTGTTACTGCCGCGCTCAGCGTATCGCGTCCTTCACGCTCGCCGTTAACTGCGATCACCACTGCTGGAGACCGGCTGGTCGCAGCAGGGTGGCGCGGGCTGATCATGTACTCCGATGATGGCGGCAAATCCTGGAGGCAATCTTCGGTGCCTGTCTCCGTGGATCTGACGGCGGTTGCATTCCCGACTCCAATCGACGGTTGGGTGGTTGGGCATGATGGCCTCATATTGCATAGCGACGACGCAGGCAAGACCTGGCACAAACAAATGGATGGCGTGGAAGCGAGCAAGCTGACGATCGCGTACTACCAGAAAAAAGTCGAGGAGGGAGACCAGCGGGCACGTTCGCTGCTCGAGGATGCGCGAGCGCACGAGAAGGATAACGCGAGTATCCCGCTCCTGTCGGTTCTTTTCCTGGACGCCCGAGAGGGATTCGCGGTTGGATCGTTCGGCTTGTCAATGCACACGTCAGACGGTGGCCGGCATTGGCTGCCCTGGAGTGACCACATGGATAACCCGGAGGGACTTCACCTGTTCGGCATATGCGAGCTGAACGGCAGTTTGTATATGGCGTCAGAGAAGGGAACGGTGTTCGTACGGCGACCGGGAGAGCAGCAGTTCGTCCGCGAGCTGACGGGCTATCGAGGCAGCCTCTTCGGGGTAGTCGGCGTCCGAGACGTCGTCGTTGCCTACGGGCTACGCGGCACGGCATTCAGGTCGATTGATGGTGGGCGAACGTGGTTAGCGGTCGAGACTGGGACGGGCGCGACTATTACCGCAGGAACTGCATTGCCTAACGGACGACTGGCTTTGGTCGACGTTGCTGGCTCGGTTACCCAGAGTGATATCGGCATGACACGATTTTCGCTTATGTCAAGAGTACGTATGCCGATGCTCACTGGAATAGCCTCGCCCAAGCGGCAAGGTTGGGTAGTAATTACAGGAGTCGCGGGGAATCAGGTCGTGGATGCCTACGTGGCTCCGTGACGGTTTACGCGAAGCGAATCTTACACCAACTGTGCAGCGGTTCTTAACGGTTGTCGCTATGAGGACGTAAATGGGACCGATAATTGATAGTTCCGGCAGCTTTCCAGTTGTGGGCAAACTGGAGGAATTCGATACCGCCAGTGGCGGCCCTCTGGAGCGGATGATTTTCAATCATCGGCGGTGGATCGTGCTCGCATTTCTGATAGTTTCCGCGCTTCTCACGCTTAGTGCTAGCAAGCTATCCATTAATGCAAGCTTCGAAAGTATGATTCCTCAGTCCCACCCCTATATTAGGAACTACTTTGATAATAGGGGCGCACTACGAGGACTAGGCAATTCGGTGCGCATCATAGTTGAATCGAAAAACGGGACGATTTTTGACGCCACTTATATAGGAAAGCTAAAAAAAATAAATGACGCATTGTTTTTACTTCCCGGTGTCGACCGGTCATGGATGAAGTCCCTATGGACGCCTTCCGTTCGCTGGACTGAAGTTACCGAGGAAGGGTTTCAGGCAGGTCCCGTGATGCCGGACCACTACGATGGATCCAAGGAAGCGCGCTCGGCCCTGGCGGTCAATATTGTGCGCGCCGGTCTGCTTGGAAGTCTGGTTGGGAAAGACTACAAGTCGACGATGATTGTAGTGCCGTTAGTTGATACGGATCCCGCAACCGGTAAGCCTCTGGATTACGTATCCTTTTCGAATGAAATCAGCAAGCAGGTGCTTAGTCAGGCAGACAGTGATACAAAAATTCACGTTATAGGTTTCGCGCAGCTTGTGAGCAATCTAATTCAGGGGCTGCGGCAATTTTTCCTCTTTTTTTGCATTTCAGTGGCGATCGCTACGACATTTGTGCGCTGCTATACCCGCTGTTGGCGCAGTACGACTATATTAGTGGGAGCTTCCTTGATCGGCGTAATTTGGATGCTCGGTCTAATGAGGCTTTTAGGATACACGTTGGATCCGTACTCGATATTGGCTCCGTTTCTGATATTTGCCATCGGTCTCAGTCACGGGGCGCAGAAGATGAACGGGATCATGCAGGACATTGGGCGCGGCGTTCACAAGTATGTGGCGGCTCGATACACGTTCCGTAGGTTGTTCGCGACAGGTCTTACTGCATTGTTGACAAATGTTGTTGGATTCGCAGTGCTGATGGTAATTGACATTCCGGTAATAAGGGAGCTTTCAATAGCGACAAGCGTTGGTGTATGCGTACTCATTTGCACGAAGTTGATATTGGTTCCTGTGGCGCTTTCTTACGTCGGAGTGAGTGAGAAGGCCGCGACAAGGTCAGTGAGCGAGAACTCGAAGGGAACAGGAATTGGGCGACGCCTCGCGCGACTGCTGACGCCCTTTACTGCGCAAAAAGGCGCAACCGTCGCTGTCATTTTGGCAGGACTGATGGGCGCTTCTGGTTATGTGATCAGTCGACACTTGGAAATTGGGGATCTCAATTCCGGGGCGCCCGAACTTCGACCGCGGTCGCAATACAATCTCGACGTGGCGTACGTTACTCAGCACTACGGGTTCACAGACGATCAGTTCGCAGTTATGGTCAAGACGCCTTCCGGAGGATGCAGCAAATTCGAGACGCTGCTCGAAGAAGATCGACTGGGCGTACAGCTCATGAATACACCAGGCGTGGAGGGTGTCACCTCTCCAGCGGCACTCGTTAGAGGCATTTCCGCGGCCAACAACGAAGGGAATCCGAAATGGATGACGATAAGTCGCGATCCGTTGGTGATTGCACCGGCGATGCAGCAGGTCATCGCCAACTATCCGGAGCTAGTTAACAGTGACTGTTCCGTTGTCCCGATCATTGCACATTTGACGGATCATCGTGCCGAGACGTTAGGGAGAATGGTGCGAACGGTTCAGGCCTTCGCATTGGAGCACGATGCTCCTGACAGAAAATTTTTGCTTGCGGCAGGCTCTGCGGGGATAGAGGCGGCCACCAACATCGTAGTTGATCAGGCAAATCATTTGATTCTGGTTCTTCTGTATTCTGCCGTTGTGGTGCTGTGCTTTATAACGTTTCGAAGTATTAGCGCAGTCGTGGTCGCGGTACTGCCACTTGTCCTGACTTCTGTGCTTTGTGAGGCGTTGATGGTGGTACTCGGGATCGGTGTAAAGGTAGCGACGCTCCCGGTCATCGCTTTGGGGGTTGGCGTCGGAGTCGACTATGCACTCTATCTTCTGAGCATCCAGTTGGCACTGCAGCGGCGAGGTGCGACGCTCGCGGAAGCATATCAAGGAGCAGTCGAATTCACAGGAAAAGTAATAGTGCTTGTCGCTCTGACGCTCGCAGCTGGCGTGGCGACATGGGGGTTCTCTGCGATCAAATTCCAAGCGGATATGGGAATCCTCCTGATGTTTATGTTTCTCTGGAATATGGTCGGCGCTCTCGTTTTGATTCCTGCACTATCGCATTTCTTGCTGAGAGGGGTTGTACAGAAGAGGAATCAACCACTGGACGCACCCGCTTCGGATAAGGGCCGAAGCTTGGACACCACGGTGGATGATGCCGTGTTGACGGAGCCAGCGAGTCGATCTAGCTGAATCGTGGGGTGCGAAGAGTGGGGGCTGGTTTTTTCGCGACGTCGTCTCGGGCAGACCTGGAGCGTCTAACGCGCGGGCTGATCGGATCGACATGCGTTGATGTGAAATCGTGGTGATCGACTGGCGTCTAACGGACTTGTCGATGCATTGGGTGTATCGGCGTCATGTCGGCGGAAAGGCAACTCACTTATATTTAGGAGGATGTATGCAAAAAGAGGAAAGCTGGCGAGACATTGAGGAAATCAAACAATTGAAGGCCAAATATGTCCGTTACGGCGATACCCAGCAATGGGAAAAATTTAGTGAGCTCTTCACGGAGGACTTCGTAGGCGTGTATGAGGTCATTCCACGCTCCTCCAGTGAAGAGTCCAATACGGCGACCATCGAGGGCCGAGATAAGTTCATCGGAGGGATGGCGGTTTTGCTCAAAGGAGCTCGCACCGTACATCAGGCCTTTCTCCCTGAGATTACATTGTCTAGTCCGACAACCGCAGAAGGTATCTGGGCGATGCATGACTGGGTGCAGATGCCGACCAGCGAATTTAAAGGATGGGGTCACTATCACGAGCGATATGTGAAGGTTGACGGAGTTTGGAAGATCAAATACAGCCGAACCACACGGCTTCGGACGTGGGAAAAATTCATCTGAAGACTGGAGGCCAGGGATGTTATTTCATCACATTTGCATTGTTACGACCGATCTCGATCGGCAGGTGGAATTTTGGCAAAACATTATGGGCTTTAGTCTTAGGGTACGGACGATCATCCCAGATGGGGAGAATTGGGCGCCGACCGTCCTGGCGCCTCGCGCGTTGCTAGAGGATCTCTATAAGACACCCGGCGCAAAGGCAGACGTTGCGGTCATGGTCTCAGAACAGGGCGCAATCATGGAGCTGCTTGCACCGATTGTGCCAGAAGTTCAGAAGACACCAGCTGATAAGTTACTTTATAAAGATAGCGGAATTCGTGAGATTGCCCTCGCGATTGAAGGCATCGATGCGTTTTACAATAAGGTGCGCGCGGCCGGCTACAAGACTCAAACGGAGTATGTTTGGCCTGCCGCCAATTTGGGAAGAACGTTCATTTTTTACGATCCCGATGGAAATATGATTCAGATGTGGGAGCATAACCCTGATGCTGTTGATAGCCTTCGCGTAAACTGACCTAACTCAGTGAGGTAAGCCCCCGGCTCTGCCGGGGGACTCACCAAGGTTTGACCT
>NZ_JALPRJ010000145.1 GCF_030464885.1 Caballeronia sp. SEWSISQ10-4 2
AAATCACCGGACAAAACCTGGAGATATTTGCAGGCCTGGTCTCGAAGATCAATCCAGGATTGTCGTCAGAGAACTGCACTCTGCGAGGCGCATTGCTCACATCAAACTTGCAGGGCTTGCTCCTCTTTGTACGTCGGGCTGGCAAGAACACTCCGGATCTCGACGGGCTTCACACTATGACGAAGGTAGTCTGGAGAGCATTGAGCACCGCACCAGGCCCGTCCTGAAAGCCCAGCAGCATGAACACGAGGCCGCAGCCGGATTCACGCCCGCAAAGACGTATTGGCTGATGCTGAGCCAGCAATGCAGAAATCGTGGACGCCGAATACCGCACCGAGAGACGAAGCAATGAGCACACGTCGGTCCCGTCGGCTGATACGAGAGGCAGGGCCTTGGCTGATAGCCATAATCTGTCTCCTGTTGAGTCACCAGTTGCCAGCGATCTTGCGGTCGGCCCGATGCGCGGCGACCCGCGTGCTCGCCTAGCCTTTCGTTCTCTTTTGTCTCGGTGTTGCTCCAGCCTGGATGAAGATCTCGACCTCTTCGGGTCGATAGCCGACCTCTGCCATGACGGTGTCGAGGTCGGCGGCGAAGGTAGGTGGTACGGTTCGAACGCGTGCGGGTGTTCGCGACAGCTGCACCGTTGGTCCAATCCCGCGGTAGCCAGGCAGTTCGACCACCATTCCTCGGGCACGCGTATGCGGGTGTTGCAGCACGTCTTCGACAGAATTGACTTTCGAAGCCGAAACGCCCACCTCGGTCAGTCGCTCGCACAGCACTGCCGCGTCGAAATCGCACAGAATGTGCTCGATTTCTTCGCGTAAGGCGACGCGGTTCTCTACCCGGGCGCGGTTCGTTGCAAATCGCAGATCATCGATCAGGTCATGACGGCCCAACATGCTGCAAAAACGCCGGAACTGCCCATCATTTGCCACACCGATGAAGACCACGCCGTTGCACGCGTGATATACGTCGTACGGGGAGATGTTGGGATGCGCATTGCCCGTGAGCTTTGGCGCATTGCCCGACGCAAACCAGTTCGAAGGATGCGGATGCAACAGGCCCAAGGCGGTGTCAAACAGTGAGGTCGCCACCAGTTGCCCGCGGCCCGAGCGGTTGCGCTCAGCGAGCGCAAGCAGGATACCGATGACAGACGAGAGGCCAGTGGCGGCATCGACGATTGGCACACCAACCCGTGTCGGCCCGGTATTCGCGTGCCCATTGACACTCATCAGCCCACAAAATGCCTGCAGCACCGCGTCGTAGCCGGGCAGGCCGGACAGCGGGCCCTGTTCGCCGTAGCCGGAAATCCGACAGTAGATGAGCTGCGGGAAGCGCTCGGCGAGCGCTTCCTCATAACCGATACCCCATTTGCGCATCGTGCCGGGCAGGAAATTCTCGATGAGCACGTCGGTGCTGGCAAGCATCTCCAGCAGAACTTCACGACCGCGCGACAGCGAAAGATCAAGCGAAATAGCGCGCTTGTTACGGTTCAAGCCGTGAAAATAGGCGGCGCTCTCGTCGACGAACGGCGGCCCGAGTTCGCGGGTTTCGTCGCCTTGTGGCGGCTCAACCTTGATGACATCCGCGCCATGGTCGGCAAGTATCTGCCCCGCATACGGGCCGGCAAGCACTCGCGACAAATCGAGCACCTTTAGACCTTGCAACGCGCCTCCGCCCTCTACGCCGTCGCATCCTGCATCATGAACTGCTGAGTCCGTCACTTGCGTCTCCTGATTCTCTTCGTGGCGCAGTTATGCTCTGTCCTTTGCGGCCGCCGCACGGCCGTTTCCGCTTCACGTTCAGCTTCGCGCAGGAAGCTCCACGACACCGCCCCCAATTACAGAAAGCTCATTGTCCTGATTGGTCGCTTCCTGTTCGATCTCGACCAGGTGACGCCCCGACTCCACGAACTTGCGCTTGACTCTGCCCTTGATGAACAACATGTCGCCCTCAGGATTATGGCGGCGAATCTTGCAGTTCGCGCTGCGCAGGAAACCGTCGTCGCCCATCCAGTTGGTGAGATGGTGCGTCAACCAGGAACAGCGCTCGGGGCCATAGTCGTACGCGCCCGGTGCACCGACCCGCAGCGCGAACTCCTCTTCCCAGTGCACGCGTTCCGGGCAATCGGGAATTCCAAAACGGTTCTTGATCCCAACCCCTGGATGTGCGTCGATCAGTTGCCACGCCAGCTTGTTCGCCCGGATGTAGAGGCCGCCCCAGCCCTGAGCAAATGCGATGAAACCCGTCACCGTCATTGGCCCCTTGAACATAACCGGCAACGCCTCACCCTCCGTCACGTCGTCCCAGTAGCGGGTTTCCGCGCCACGCACCTTCTCGTTGCGATAGAGGTCATAGGCTGCCGCCAGTTCCTCCTCGGAATAGTAACGGGGTGCACGCGACTTCACTTCCGCATACTTTGTGCCGCGCTCGCGCGCATGATCGCGCTCAGTACGAAAACACCAGCTATCGGCGTCGGCGACGAGGTCCCCCTCCTGATTGTAGAAGTCGACGTGGTATATCTGCTGGATTGCCCGGCCGGCAAAGCGCGTATCGTGCTCAATCAGATCCTTGAGCCTCGCTTCGGTCGTGATCACGTCGTTGCGCCTGACGTGCTTGTGCCAGTTCCAGTCCGCGCCGGACCACATTGCATGCACGCCTGGCAAGCCACCCACATACCCGGAAACGATGCGGTTTGTCGCAAACAGAAAACTCGGAAGCGCAATGAGGCCACCGTGTCTCGTCGTCGCGGCGTAGTCAGGATCGCACCACAGGGGGTTGTCGTCGCCGATGCCGTGTGCGTAGTGGCGGACGTTGTCGCGCGTCGCCTCGTGACACCAGGGCTCGACAGTGGCGCCGATCTTCATCCCGATACGTTTGCTCAGTTCCTCCAGTCCCTCGTCGGTGATCCTCGGGAACGTGACCTGATCTTCTGCCATACACTCCTCCTTGGTGAAATCAATGTGAAACGGCCGAGCTGGATCGCTCGCGCTCGCGTAATGCCCTGCGATTGACTTTGCCGGCGGGATTCTTCGGAAGCTCGCCGACAAACTCGACGAGGCGCGGGTACTCGTGCTGGCTCAGACGCGCCCGCACCAACTCCTGAATTTCATGAGCGAACGCTTCGCTGCCCTCGCGCGTGGAAACCACGAACGCCTTCACAACATGACCTCTCAACGGGTCGGGCACGCCGA
Source organism: Caballeronia sp. SEWSISQ10-4 2 (assembly GCF_030464885.1). GTDB lineage: Bacteria > Pseudomonadota > Gammaproteobacteria > Burkholderiales > Burkholderiaceae > Caballeronia. Next base: position 3,195 of record NZ_JALPRJ010000145.1, read on the forward strand.
TTGCCGCTGCCTCACGGACATCGGAATGCTTCAAAACGGCGTCCTCCACCTCCACGGCACTGATGGTCCAGCCCGCCGAAATGATCACGTCGTCCGCCCGCCCGCGGTGAAAGAAGTAACCTTCTTCGTCGATCCGTCCGAGATCTTTCGTTGGCAGCCATCTGCCACCGCGCCAGACCACGAGTTCGCCCGTAACGTTTGGCGCGCACGGTTGTCCGTTGGCGTCGTGCACCGCAACCCGAACTCCCGGCACGGCTTTGCCCAGCGAACCATCCTTGACCGGAAAATCCGGCGCACCGGGATAACTCGCCAGAATCACGCCGACCTCGGTCGTGCCGTACATGCTGCACACAGCGCAGCCGAAGGTCTTCCTGATGAACTCCGCGCTCTCGCTGTCGATCGGCTCTCCGGTGAACGTCAGTTTCTGGATTGCATAGACATACTGATCGGTGACGCCGGAATTCCGGATCATCCGGTAATGCGTCGCAGCAGCGGACATGTTCGTGAATTGGTGTTCAGCGAGTGCGCGCAGCAGGCGTTCCGGCACGAACTTCCCGGCGTAGGCGCCGATCGTCGCGCCCAGCGCGAGCGGTGCAAGCGTGCCATGCCACAGGCCGTGCCCCCACGCCGGCGAGGAAGGACAGAAGAATCGCTCACGTGGCCTCACGCCTGTGCCGTACAACGCGGCACGTAGCACCATGACCAGCGAGCGGTGTGTATGGCGCACGGCATCGGGCAATTCACGGGTCGTGCCCGAGGTGTACTGAAAAATCGCCAGATCGTCGCTCTGCGTCGCCGCCGCGAACCGGGTGGGATAGCGGGAAAGACATTCGAACCACGCCTGATTCGCGAAAATCAGGTTGACGCGTTGGGTGGAACCAACGACCTGCGCCTTTTCATCGTGGGTGATCAGCGCAGATGGCTTGCAGTCCTCCACCCGCAGACGCAGCCCGTCCTCTCCAAACAGCGTGAAAAGCGGAACGGCAATCGCACCAAGCTTCAGTACTCCGAAAAGAGACGCATAAAAAGCAAGCGACGGATCGAGCATGATTCCCACCCGGTCGCCTGCGCGCACTCCCTGCGCGTGCAGGTAGTGCGCGACCTGTGATGATGTTTGCGCGATCTGGCTGAAGCTCAGGATCTCATCCCGGCCATCGGCATGGGCCACAATCACTGCCGTCCGGTCGTCGAGGGCATGCCGGTCGATGCACTCGTGCGCAATGTTCAGAAGCGGCGGCGCCCCGTCGACGAGGTCCCACAATGCATCCGGACTGAAGTGCCGTTGTGCATCGGCAAAGGAAGTGTACGCCGTCAGTCTGCTCATCTTGAAGTGTCTCCATGTTCTTAAGGCCTGCTAGCTTGAAACCCACTTTAGGAGTCGCTTGTTCGTTTGTCAAATAGGATGTACATTTGTATATATACAAAACGGAGCGAAGTATGAGACGAATCCTCGAGGAGGCTAACTCCGAACCGGAAAAGAAGTTGGCGGGCCCCCGTGTGCGGCCGGTGCCAGCGGTCACGCGATCGATCGCCATCCTGCGGTTGCTAGGCGCCAGTCCGTCGCCGCTTGGAGTCAAGGCCATTGCCGACGAACTTGACCTGGTTCCGAGCACCTGCCTCCACATCCTGCGCGTCCTCGTCGACGAAGAGCTGCTCAAGGTCGATCCCGCGACCAAGCGCTATAGCCTTGGGCCCGGGATGCTGGCGCTGGCGCGCAGCGCGCTGAAGCGCGGGGGTTTCAATGACGTCGTGCAACCGTATCTGGACGACATTTCTGCAAAGTTCGGCGTCACCGCGATGGGTGTAGAACCGAGCGGCTTGAAGCACATGGTGGTGAAATCCCTTGCCGCATCCGAATTGCCCATCAGCCTGCACGTCGAGCTCGGAAGCCAATTTCCTGCGCTAATCAGCGCAACGGGCCGCTGCGTTGCCGCATTCGGAAACTTCAGCACCGATGAGTTGAGGAGCGGGTTCGATTCGTTACGGTGGCAAAACCCGCTGTCGTTCGACGCGTGGTTGAAAGAGGTCAACACCACCCGCAAACGCGGCTTCGGCGTGGATCGTGGTAACTACATCGCTGGTGTTACTGTCATCGCCGTTCCAATTCTGGATTCGAAGCAGCATATGGCCTTCGGGCTCGCTGCCGTAGGTCTTACCGATCACCTGAACGCATCACGCGTTGGCATGCTGGCCACCGAGCTCGTCGATGCGGCCATGGAACTTACCTCGCGTCTACCCTCTCTTCGCTGATCATGAACGCTTACCTCACTCCAGTCGAACTAATGAACGCGGGTTGGCGGCTCCACGCGCGAAAGGGTTTCACTGGACTTGTCGGGCCACTGTGGAGCCGGCGAGACCAGGATGGCGGGCTGATGCTGGGCGTGATCACTGGCGACGACCATCTGAATCCCGGTGGCTTCGTTCATGGCGGCCTGCTCGCTACCCTACTCGACCACGTAGTTAGCACGCTTGCCTGGGAGGCGGCGAATCGCACCCCGTGCGTGACGATTCAACTCGATACGAAATACCTTACCGCTGTACCTAGCGGATCGTTCGTCGAAGCACGCGGATCCGTCATTCGGCAAACGCGCGAACTCGTTTTCGCGCAAGGGGAACTACGAGTTGGAACCGGTGTGGCAGCAGCCGGGACGGCGGTACTAAAAATCGTCACGCACGGACGTCAGCAAGGCAACGATGATTGAGCAGCCAAATTGTCCTGCGTTGATGCCGACAGTTGATATTGAAGCAAAGGGCGATCGAGCTTTGCGGATAGGCGAAACTTCGTGCAGTCAGGGTCATGTGAGCTAGTGCAGTGTTCGATTCTCGAAAACTTGTACGGATTCTGGTTGATAGTGAACCTCGGTGTCGATCAGGCTACAAAGGGTAAGATCGCCGTCGCAGCCCATGCTGCCTGCTCGGCCTCAAATACTGTGCGCGGCAACATTGATGCCGCCAGGTGTAACTCGAGGATTCGTCTCATACTTCGCTCCGTTTTGTATATATACAAATTCATATCCTATTTGACAAGCACCCAAGCGATTCCTAAAGTGGGCGTCAAGCTAGCAGGCCGTAAAAACATAGAGACACTTCAAGATGAGCAGACTGGCGGCATGCACTTCCAATGCCGATGCACAACGGCACTTCAGCGCTCGTCGCGCCTTCGCAGTTTAAGCATCCCGGCCCATTGAAGGAGAATCGGCATGAGCACGATCTACGACATCCCCCTCAAGCGCACCGATGGCGCCGAAGCAAGTCTGGACGACTATCGTGACAAGGTACTCCTGATCGTCAACACCGCCTCCAAGTGCGGGCTGACTCCGCAGTACGAAGGACTGGAAAAGCTCTACCAGGCTAAGCACGCCCAAGGGCTGGAAATCCTCGGCTTCCCCGCCAACAACTTCAATGGACAGGAGCCGGGTACCGACGCCGAAATCAGCGAGTTCTGCTCTCTCAACTACGACGTGCATTTCCCCCTGTTCTCGAAAATTTCCGTGAGAGGCGCGGACCGACATCCGCTGTACGCTGTGATGACACAGGCGCAGCCGACGGCGATCGGCGACGGTCCGTTCCGAGAAGTGCTCAAGGGTTATGGTATTGACACTGGCGCCCCGCCCGACGTGCTATGGAATTTCGAGAAGTTCCTGGTCAATCGATACGGCGAGGTCGTGGCGCGCTTCGCCCCAGATACGGTCGCCGACGATCCGCGCCTGTTGCAGGCCATTGACGCGGAACTGGCCAGGCCTTGAGCCGACCTCCCCCTTCATGCCGCAGAAGTATCAGTCAAGCAGCCGGAGGAATATCCGAATGGGAGCGTTAAAAACCTTGGGTTTGTAATCGGGGGCAAGCCCGAATTGATCCAAGAGCTCAGCACCTTCGCTCGCCAATGGTTCCTTCAATGAGTAGTACTTTTTCAATCCGCCTGGCGAGCCGGTTTATCAAATAGGATCAAATCGCGCAGCTGCTGCGCGAGAACGTGGCGTCCCGACCTTCTTCTATCCGCTGGCGCAGAGCCTGCCTGATGCGGTATACGCAGTGCGCCGGAAAGAAGTCCACGCTGGATTATCAGCGTCTGTATGGGTTACCCGATCGTAGGTTCTCCCGAGACGGTGGCGCGCAAGATGACGGCGATTTCCGATACCGGTATCGACGGCATTCTGTTCACCTGGGTCAAGCCGCTCGAGGACATCCGTCGGGTGACGAAAGACGTCCTCCCCATTCTGGAAGATTACGGCCTGCGCCGGCCATATATAAGCCGCGGCAAGATTGATCAATCGGTTCTCGTCTGAAAATTCGGAGGAAAGAAAGTCATGTTCGCAGCTTATGTGGAAAAGCCCAATTTCGACTCCCCATTGTCGGCGCTTATCCTTGGCGAGCACCCGGAACCAAGGGTTCCAGAAGGGTGGGTAAGGGTCAAGATGTCTGCCGCCAGTCTCAACTGGCACGATATCTGGACACTGCGAGGCATGGGCGCCGCCGCCGGCCGACCCGAGATTTTCCCCATGATCCTCGGCTGCGATGGGATCGGCACTCTGGACGACGGCACGCGGGTCGCCATCTATCCAGTCATCGGCAATACCGATTGGAGAGACGACGAGACGCTGGATCCCGACCGCAATGTGTTCAGCGAGCAGTTTCACGGATCATTCGCCGACTACATGGTCGTGCCGCGGCGCAATGCGTTGCCTTTGCCACAAAGCCTTGCGTCGGTTCCGGCCGCCGTTTTAGGGGCCTCGTGGCTTACCGCCTATCGGATGATGTTCACCCGCGTGCGGCTGCGGCCCGGACAGACGGTCCTTGTCCAAGGCGCGTCCGGCGGCGTCGCTACCGCGCTCATTCAGCTTGGCCGTGCGACCGGCTTGCGGGTATGGGCGACGGGGCGCTCGGAGGAGAAGCGTGCTCTCGCGGAAAGTCTCGGCGCCCACCGGACTTTTGCGTCCAACGAATCGCTTCCGGAGAAGGTCGATGCGGTGTTCGAACCGGTCGGGGCTGCAACCTGGAAACATTCGATTCATTCCGTGCGCCCGGGGGGTACTGTGGTGATCTGCGGGGTGACAACCGGTGATCAGCCGGGCGCGGAACTGGCTCGCATCACATTCGACCAAATCACAGTGACCGGCGTCTTTGCTGGAACGCGTAGCGAATTCAGGGATCTGATCACCTTCGTTGACGAATACGGGTTGGAGCCTCAGGTTGGCAAGGTGCTGCCGATCACGGAAGCCGCCGAAGGGATGCGGATGATGTGGGAAGGAAATGTTTCCGGGAAGATTGTTTTCAGTTTCGCGGGTTCGTGAACCGACGTGAGTTTGGCCCAAGACGAGACAGACATTTCGGAGACGGTGCTCTCGGATGCCGCCATCCGGTCAATCATGACAAAAAGCGCCGGCGCGTCATCGAGGTCGCTTCGCGCCTGCTCGCCAAATCGGGCCTGGGTGCACTGACCGTTCGCGACGTGGCGCGCGAGGCCGGTTACAGCACGACAATCGTCATGCACCATTTCAAGAAGAAGGATGAGTTGTTGACCCTCATCTTCAAATACAACCACGCCCGGTTCGTCACTATCACCAATGAGGCGTTACGGAAAAGTGGCGGCGACCTCAAAGCCTTCATGACGTCGGTGATGCTCCTGGAAGACCACAGCATCCAATGGTGGCGCGTCTGGTTCGCTTATATTGCCCAGCTCGACTCACATCCCGAGATTTCTTCGATTCACCGGGACTTCACCAAGGAGCAAAGGAAGCGCTGGGTTGTCATTCTGAACTCGATGACCGCGCGCGCTGCTGAAGCCTGGCCTCGACCTCGAGCACGTCGCCGACCGCCTAATCGCCGCCATTGTCGGTCTTGTCATCTCAGCCATCTTCGACCTGGACTTGGAGACCAGCATGTGCACGCCGTCGAGTTGGCAATGCAGCGCCTGGTTCGAATCGTTGCTGGGCTGCACGTCCTCACGTGAGCACGATCTGGTGATGGCGATGGCGGCCGCACACACTGGGCACCCCGCACGTTATGAGGGCACGCAGATGCCCACCATGTTGAGGTGGACATCTGCTGCACCGACATCTCGCGCGAGTCTACGTGTGGCAAATCTCGCGCTCACGCACGACTACCTCCTGGCGCGGTGGGCGACACCGACCAGAAACCGCAATACGGGTCAGGCGGACAGTCCACCGTCTATGGCGAGATCGATTCCGGTCACAAATTTGGACTCATCGGAGGCGAGGTACACGCAACCGTACGCAATTTCCTCTGGCTCGCCCCAGCGCCCAATTGGCCCGAGACTCGCCGCGGCGAACTCCTGCGCCTCGGCGTTCTGCATCGACGCTGGCGTCCGAATGATTCCGGGATGCACGGCGTTGACCCGGATGCCTTCGCCGGCATGCGCCAAGGCCGTGGACTTGGTAAATTGGCGGATTGCGCCCTTGGACGCATGGTAGGCGGCGAAACTGGGGCCGCCACGCAGGCCGAACAGCGAGCCGATATTGATGATGCTGCCGCCGCCGCGCTTACGCAAATGCCCGATGGCATGCTTGGTCGCCAGAAAGGTGCCCTTGGCATTGATGTCGATAATGCGGTCCCACTCTTCCTCGCTGGTCTGCTCGGCGGTTTTGCCGATGCCTACGCCGGCGTTGTTGACCAGCACGTCCAGACCGCCGAAGCGCGCGACAGCGCGTTCCAGCATGGCTTGGACTTCGGATTCCACACGGACATCCGCCTTGACGAACTCGGCCTCACCGCCCGCAGCCTTGATCGCCGCCGTGCAGCGTTCGCCACCGACTGGATCCACGTCGACAACAACAACTTTAGCGCCCTCGCGGGCAAAGACAGTGGCGATGCCCTCACCGATGCCGGAACCCGCACCGGTTACGACGGCTACTTTGCCTTGCAGGCGGCCCAATCCCTTTACCGACATTGATGCACCTCCTTTCCTGTAATGGTCAACCTGCTTCCCGGCGGACGCCGCAGCACCGCCCGGAAGGTTCCGCCTTCAGACCCAGAAGGCGAAGAAGCGCGCCTCAAGGCTTTCCCGGGGCGTCGCATCGGGGTGGATCTCGGTGTTGTTGAAGCTGCTGTGCCAGACGGTCTGGTCGTCGTTGAATTTCGTGTCGTAGCCCTTGAAGATCAGCAGTTCCTCCTCGCGCATGTTGGAGAAGTAATACCACTTGTCGTCCGGATCGTAGAGGCCCAGGCGTGTTTCGACGGTGTGCCCTTCCGCCTCCATGCTGGTGACGTTGTCCATTATCACGCACTTGCCGGGCTTGATGCTGAAGCCGTCAGTGAGGGCCAGCGGGAAATCCTGAGGCGGCTTCGACACTGCCCGCCAAGTGTTGTACATCACCACCCGCTTGTACGGCGGCACTTTGATCTTCTCATCCTCCTGGACCCACTTGGCCCAGTCGTGGAAGGTCCTCTGAGTCACATCTGCATGCACGAAGCCAGCCGGCCGGGTAGTGTCGTCGCCGTTTTCGCCAGGTGCGCGCTGGGACAGGCGGACCTGGCAGTAGGTGCGGTACGGAAGGACGTAGTCGGCGCCGGAGATCTTCTTGATTACCTCCTTGATCTCGTCGTGGTAGGTGCCCTCCAGCTGCCTGGCGTCACGCAGGTGCGAGACGCTGCTGACATGGTCCACCAGGATGAAACCTTCCTTGTCCAGATCGAGCTGGCCGCGAATCGGGCGCGCGTCGTGGATGGTGACCTTGTGCGCCTCCAGCGGCCGATAGGTCTGGCTCGGATCGAGCACGTTGGATCGGGCGCGAGGGATGTTCTGACTGAAATTCATGTAGGCCTCGACCGAGGGCAGGTGGATCTCGGTATAGGCCTGTGCAGCGGTGGCGGAACCAGACATGGTCGGTATCTCCTCTGGGAATTTTGCTGGATTCTTCGGGCAGGATCAGTCGGCCACAGGTGCACTGGTCACCGCGGCGATAGCTTCCGGCGTTTCCCACTGGCTCTTCCAGCCCGGCGGCGGTGGCGCAATGTGATCGGCTGCATTGTTGCGCATGGCCATCTCATAGACCGCGCGACAACCAACGATAACCGACAGGTCCGGTGAGCCGTCCGGCTTCGCACCGCACAAGCCACCAAACAGGATTGAGTGCTGCAGAACGTTGTCGGGACCGATCTCAGCGCTGTGAGCGATCCTGGCACCCTCGCCGATGTAGTTGTTCGCGACGATCTTGCCGTACTCGTAGTCGAAGCTGCCACTGAGGATAAAACCGTAAGCCTCGCCGAGGTGGTAGTGCGGCTCGACTTTCATGCCTCCCGGCACGTCGAGGATCATAACGAACATGTCGCGCTCCCAGTTCACCGTCATCAGCTTAAAGACGGGACCCTGGTCGCTGCCGATGAGATTGAAGGGCGTCCAGGGGATCATATTGAAGCGCGCGATATGGGCGCCGTCAAAGAAATGGCCGCTCTTGTCGATCGGCAGTGGCTTGATCTTGGCAAGCCGCTCTTTTTCGGAAAGGAACATAATGTTAGGACCTCGAACGTGGAAGTGGTGGATCAGTCCGGCAGCAATGCCTTGCCGTTATCGATGAATACCTTGCGCAGGATCTCC
>NZ_JALPRJ010000146.1 GCF_030464885.1 Caballeronia sp. SEWSISQ10-4 2
AGGGGTTCAAACATTGGTGAGTCTGGCGAGCGCCGTGCTATCAGGTGCCAAAAACGTCGGGCTTGCACGCTAGGGACACTAACTCGCCGGTGGTTGGAAAGCTCTTTCTTTGCTTCGTTTCTTTGTCGCTTTCGGCGTTGGAAAAAGAAATGACGTGCCGCCACGCACAGTGGCTAATAGTGATAGAAAAATCAGCTAACTCAAGCAGACCACTACGCCGAAAGCACCACCCCGGCATTGACCCTGACCGCTAACCCCGCAACACATCGCCCCCAAACCCCGTCCACCAACCTATTCCACGGTAGGCCACGCCAAATGCGGCGACGTCCAGTCCAGCTCCCCCCCCACGACCATCACCTTGTCGTCGCGCATGAAGGCCATGGTCACGCCGACCGATGCACGCCCGCTAGTCAGCGACAAATACGGTTGGCAGAACACGGCCGTTCCCATGCTCGCGACCGCTTTCCAGTAATACGGCCGGTGATCCCATCGCCCCGACTGCGGGCCGGATAACGGGCCAAGCCGGAAGTCCGAGCCCGGTCCCGCACGGCCGATAATTTCGGGCCCGATGATGCGCCCGGTTTCATCGAGAACAAAGCAGCGTTTGCAGAGGTCCAGCTTCGCCATGGGCGCGATGGCCTCTTGTATATCCGCGCCGTTCGACAACGCGTTGGCCGCGCTCGTCAGCATCGCGAGATACGGCGCCAACTGCGCTTCAAAACGTGCGGTCCGCACCGTTCGGCCCTCGGCGATCACATCGAACGCATGGTCGATCCGCCGCATGACCGCCGCCGACGACGGCAGCGTGGCACTCGGTCTGCCGAGCAAGAATCCCTGCGCGAAATCGACGTTGGATTCGACAGCCAATATAAGCTCCTCGGTCGTCTCGATGCCTTCCACCACCACCAGCATGTCGGCCCGATGCAGCAGCGAAACAATGGTAGGGAGCAGAGGCTGATCGGAGGCGCGGCTCTTGGCGCGGATCAGCTCGCCATCGAGCTTCACGAAATCGGGCTGAATACGCAGCAGCCGGTCGAGGTTGGAGTGGCCCGCACCGAAGTCATCGACAGCAATCAGGAAACCGCAGCCACGATACCGCCAGGCGGCCAGCGCGAGTTCCTCCACGTCCACCCCTTCGGACTCGAGAATCTCGAGCACAACCCCGCCGGGATCGAGTCCAGCGTCTGACACGATGGCCGCCAGAGTCTGCTCGTAACCCGCCTGGATGAAGGTGGAGGGAGCAACGTTCAGAAACAGCCAGGTGTCCAGCGGCAGGCGTTTGGCGGCGTTCGCGAGGTGAAGATGATGCGTCAGCGAATCCAGTTCGGTGACGCCGGGATTCGACTGCGGGGCGAACAGGGTGTCGGGCTGAAGCGCTGTGCCATGCCGGTCGAATCCGCGCAGAAGGGCTTCGAACCCCACCTGCTTCTGATGCGACAAACTGTAGACCGGCTGATAGTGCGTGAACAGATCGAAGGCGCCCCAGCGGGTCGCAACAACGGGCTCTTCGTCGACCCGAGTGTCGCTTTCTTCATCGATAGCAGTCGCGCGCACACGCTCGACCCGCCTGGCTTGCTCGACGAACACCCGGTTCCGACCCGCATGTTTCGCGCGCAACAGCGCTTCATCGGCACGGTCGAGCAACTCGATGGCGCTCTCGTTCGGCCGGCGATGGGCCACGCCGAAGCTGGCGGTGAGAAAACCGTCGGGCCGCAGGATCGTCGCGACGAGTATGCGCAGCGTGTCGGCAAGCTCGGCCGCGCGTTGCGGCCCGGGTGTCTTGATCAGGACCGCGAACTCCTCGCCTCCAAGCCGTCCGATCACCCCGCTGGACGGCACGGCGTCGTTCAGGACCTGCGTGACTCCCATCAACGCGTCGTCGCCACGTGCGTGGCCGTACTGATCGTTCAGGGACTTGAAGCGATCGATGTCCAGGAAGATCGCGCTGACGACTTCTCCGTCCGCGTGCGTCTCGTCCAGCATCTGTTCCGCCCGCTCGAGAAAAGCGCGCCGGTTCAGGAGTTTGGTCAAGGGATCGGTCTCGGCGAGCGCCAGCAGTTTTTCTTCCAGTAGGAAGTGGCTGAGCCGGAACCAGTAGAAGCAGAAATGGAACGTGGTCGCAGTCGGGATGCCGATGGCCACCCACATGGCGCATAAAACGTAGTCGTCGTGCGTGAAGGGCACCGACAGGACAAAGGGCACCCCGGCCAGGTAGAACGCGATGGTTCCCAGAATGAAATGCCGTGGCGTCAGCCAGAGCGGTGCCGCGCAGATCGGAATGACCATGCCGGCCGGCAGCATCCAGAAGAGCGGTTTTTCGACGCCTTCGACGTTGATCACCACCCCAATTTGCAGAACGACGATATAAAGCACGCCGATCAGGCCGAATATGAAAGTAGAGGGTGCTTTGGGAATGGCCGCGACGAGCAGCAGCATTGCCAGCGCGCATAGCAGGCGTGGCCAGAGCGCCAGGTCCATGCCCGTCACGTGCGAGCGCGCCGTGACGAAGATCAGGAACGCCACCACGGTAAAAGCCATCGTGACCGTCGACAGTGGCCGTTGCTGCTCCATCGACCGGCGGTGAAAACAGAGACGGAGCGCGGGTGTGATCGTTGGCGGAAGCAGGGATGTGAGCATGTTCTCGGGTAAGTTTTAGCAGCCTCATTGACCTTTGAGGCTGTCGGCTGCGCCGGGCCGAGTTGTTAGAACTACCGCAGTTATTAAAATCACATGAGAATCACATGGTCCGGTTATCGTCGGATGAAATGGATTGTCTTACCTTGCGCGATCAGGCTCAAGGAAATGTTCATTCAAGTTCGCCGACTGACGGAATAAGCCCACACGCGCTTCGAATGCCGGAGCGACACGCAGGATGCGTAAAGACGCCATTCCCGCTGAATCCCGGCAACCATGGTCTACTTTTGCGCAGGGATCCACCGACCAGTTAGTGGCGTCGCAGCCGTGCCGCAGGTGTCCGGTATAGCAGACTGTTTAGGTGCGAATAAAGGGGCAAAAGCTGAACTCGATGCCATCAGTACGATGGCATCTTTAACGGCAGGAATCCCAAAAAACATGAGCCGGTCTTTTTGTCCGGGATGGTTTTGAGCAGCCAATAGGATTACCCTGACCCGGCCATTGAGTTGTGCGTCGCACAACTCCGTCGCGCAGTTGCATGGCCGCTGTTTAGTGCGCTGCTGTTCCGTGGCCGCAGTTCCGTGACATAACTCAACGTGCCGCATTCACGCCACGCGGCCTCCTGGACAAGACCCGCTAAAGCGGGCAAGGTCAGAGCTCAGGTCAACCGGGAGCGGGCGTTGCGGCGCACTTCGGCCAGTTGCCATCCGGCGAGCGCGATGCAGCCAAACAGCACTTCGCGCATCCGCTTCACGAGCGCGAGCGCGATACCCGCTTCCCTGTCTACGCCGGCCATGTGCGCGAGCACCATGATCGCGGCTTCCTGCACACCTAGCCCGGCCGGCATGAAGAACGCCGCGTGCCGGACAGCTTGCGTAAGCGCTTCGACAGCAAGGGCGCTGGCAATCGATACAGAGTGGCCGAAGAAGGCGAGCGCCCAATACACCTCGAGCGCACCGAGCATGTAACCGGCGAGCTGCCACGCGAACGCGCAGGCCAGCAAACCGGGGCGCCTCATCAGCGTATCTATTTCCCGGTCGAGCTGCGCGCCATCCAGCTTCGACAGCAACCGGTGCGACGATCCGAGCCAGCGGGCCGCATGCTTTTCGAGCGCCTGGAACAACCCGCCACGCCGGACAAGGATAAAAAACACAATCGGAATAGGTAACGAGAGCAGCAGCGCAAGACCAATCAGCCGAACTCCTGCGAATGCCTGGGTGGTCGCGACCAGCAACAACAGGCCAAGTGCCGAGAACGCGTATTGCACGACTATGGTCACCAGCACTTCGACGATGACCGACGCACTAACCCGATTGATGTCGGCGATATACCAGTTGGCAAGCCGTATCCCGACCAGTTCGCCGCCCACGCCCGCCGCCGGCAGCAGGCGGCTGACCGACTCGCGTACGGCTGCAATCCACCACAGCACACGCAGCGGCGCGAGACGGCCGAGAAGAACGCGCCATCCGCATGCATCGAGTAACAAGGGCAGCGCGTGAAACGGGACGAGCCACAGCATGGTGACACCGGCTTGTGGAATACCGCGCAGAACATCGGCGAAACCCTCGTGCACGGCGAACGCGCCGAGGATGCCGATGGCGAGCGGCCAGCGCGCCCATGCAAGCCAGCGCAGCACTGCGGTCATAGGGTGCGCAACGCGGGTTCGCCGGATGAGGCGGCGCTCGGGAAGATATCGCTGAAGCCGCCGCGCGGGATGCCGGTGGCGTTCATCGCGGCAGCAACGCGCGGTGAGACCAGCGCCGCGAGCTCGTCGGCGTGCACGTAGTCGGCCATCGAAGGCGTGATTGGACCGTTGCCCGGCACCGCCGGGTGGCAGTAGATCTCGTTCACGCCAGCGGGGAGGGTGGCGAGCGCCTTGATGAAGGCCGCTTCGTCCATCCGTCCGCTCCCGGCAATACCCGCTACGTGATCGTTATGCGCAATGTGGTGCCGGTCCAGCCGGGCCCGCACCAGCGCGATCCACGGACGCAGCGCCAACGATCCCCCAGCCTCGTACGGCAGGCGCATGGTCCGCATGCCGTACTCGCTGCCAATCTCGATCAAGAGCGACAGCACCGTTGGATGAAGATGGAAATGCTTGTGGGTATTGACGTGATCGAGCGTGAGCCCGGTCGCGGCAAACGCCTCGAACTGCGCGCGAATCTCATGGGCGAGTTGCGCACGTACGCGTGGAAGAAAGAAAAAACGAATGCCATCGCGCACCATGGCGTCGCCGAACCGACCCTGGTCATCGACGAGTTGTGGAATCTCGCTACGCGGCGACATCGCCCGGCCATCCGCCAGGACTACATGCAAGCCTACGCGTAACGTCGGCAAGCGTCGCGCGCGCTCGACGGCATCCGCGGCGGCATCCCCTGCAACCATCAAACTGGCCGCCGTCAGCACGCCATTCCGATGAGCACGCTCCACCCCCTCGTTCACGCGTGTGTGGAGGCCGAAATCGTCTGCGGTGACAATCAATGCGCGCCGTGCCGGTCGAGTCGCCGCAAGCGCTCCGATCATGCTTCGTGAGTGCGCAGGAAGCGGAAGAACTCGACGCCTTCGCGCAAGCGCCGTTTCATCATCTCCCAGCTCATCAGCATTTCGCGCACGATTTCCCAGATCTTCGATGGCCGGAAATAGAACTGTTTATAGAACCTTTCGAGCCCGTGATAAATCTCATCACGCGACAAATGCGGATAACCGATGGCAGCCAGTTGCACGCCTTCCGCGCTCACCAGATTGATGACCTTGTTCTCCTCAAGCCAGCCGTTATCCACGGCCTGCTTGTAGAGCGTGGTGCCCGGATAGGGCGCAGCGAGCGACACCTGGATGGTGTGCGGATTGATTTCCTTCGCATAGCGAATGGTATTTTCGATCGTCTCGCGCGTCTCGCCGGGAAGCCCGAGAATGAACGTGCCGTGAACCTTGATGCCGAGTTTCCGGCAGTCAACGCTAAAGCGCCGCGCCATGTCCGTGCGCAGCCCTTTTTTAATATTCAGCAGGATCTGGTCGTCGCCGGATTCATAGCCCACCAGCAGCAGCCGCAGGCCGTTCTCCTTCATGATCTTGAGGGTCGAATACGGCACGTTGGCCTTCGCGTTGCAGGACCACGTGACGCCGAGCTTGCCGAGTCCGCGCGCAATCTCTTCCACGCGCGGCTTGAAGTCGGTGAAGGTGTCGTCGTCGAACATGATCTCCTTGACTTCAGGCATGTTGTCGCGAATCCACTTCACTTCTTCCAGCACGTTCTCGACCGAGCGGGTGCGATAACGATGACCGCCCACCGTTTGGGGCCACAGGCAGAACGTGCAGCGCGAGCGGCAGCCGCGGCCCGTGTAGATCGACACATAAGGGTGCGACAGGTAGCCGATAAAATAATTGTCGATCTTGAGATCGCGTTTGTAGACCGGTGCGACGAAGGGCAACGAGTCCATGTCCTCGAGAATGGGACGCGCCGCGTTATGCTCGATCGAACCGTCGGGCAGCCGGTAGCTCAGGCCCAAGATCCGCGCGAAGGGTTTGCCTTCGGACACTTCCAGGCAGGTGAAATCGAACTCTTCACGGCAGACGAAATCGATTGCATCGCTCGCCGCCAGCGAATTGTGCGGATCGACTGCGACTTTCGCACCCACCATGCCGATCAGGAGCGAGGGTTTGTGTTCCTTCAGCTTCTCGGCGAACAATGCATCGCTTGGAAACGACGGGGTGCTCGTATGGATGATCACCAGGTCGTAAGCCTCGGCAATCTTGAGCGTCTCGTCGACGGACAAGCCGTCCGCGGGGGCATCGAGCACCCGGCTGTCAGGCACCAGCGCAGCGGGCTGGGCGAGCCAGGTCGGATACCAGAACGAGCGGATTTCGCGCTTTGCCTGATAGCGCGAACCTGCACCGCCGTCGAAGCCATCGAACGATGGTGCCTGCAAGAACAGCGTTTTCATGTGGGGCTCCTGAAACTTTCTGCATGGTACCGCTTCATTGATTTTTCTTCACGACTCACCCTGCATCCTGATGCGGGCGCGGTGTTTCAGCGGTCGTCCGACACGTCCGTCAAATTCGCCTCCGGCGCGACGACTCTCGGCATGATCCGGATGCGCGCCCCGCGCCACATCACGTGCGAGCCGAACGCCGCCGCGATCCATTCGGCGGACAACAGCAGGTCGCGCAGCGGAATAAGCGGGAGGTCGCGCCAGAATGAACGCCAGTCGCGCGTGTTTCTCCAGTGCAGGAGCAGCCGCGCACTGAGGCCGAACGAGGTGCTCAGATCGACGATCATGTCGGCGGTAGAGTTGGCAATCGCACCTCCGCTCCAGTCGAAGCCGATGCCCAGCAGCCAGCTTGCAATTAGCCACGGCGTGGTGAAGGTGATGAAAAGAAAGGCGAAACCAAGCGGATTGATCGAGCGGATGGTGCGCAGCCAGCGTGTCTCGCGCAGCCAGAGCGAGGGCAGGTCGCGCTCGGTTACGTCGGTTGTGACGGTGAGCTCGGACACATGCGTGCGCAAGCCCAGCTCGCGCACATATTCGGCCAGCCAGAAGTCGTCCGCGACGCAATCTTTCAGTTCATGAAAGCCGCCGATTGCATCGAGCGTTTCGCGCCGCAGCGCGAGTGTTGCGCCGAAACCAAAACGGCTCGTGCCGACCGCCCGCGCGACATGGACTGAAGGCACGAACCACTCGTCGATGAAAAGAGCGCCGAGCCGCGCCCACACGTCTCCCACTCGCCGGGCGCGGTAGAGACAGGTGACCACGCCGACCTGGCCCGATGCTAGTGGCGCCGAGACGGTATGCAGATAATCCGGCGGGACCGCAATGTCACTGTCCGCGATCACGATGACCTCGTGGCGCGCGTGCTGCGCGAGATTGATCAGGTTGCTGACCTTGAGGTTGACGCCGTGCACGGAGTCGTTGACGACGAGCGTGATGTCGAGCTCCGGATACGCTTCACGCAGCCGGTTCACGACGCCGACGGCCGGGTCGCTTGCCGACGACACGCCAAAGAGCAGTTGAAACTGCGGATGCGTTTGCCGGCAGAACGTCTCCAGGTTTGCGTAGAGGCGTGGCTCCAGGCCGCATAAAGGCTTGAGCACGCTGATGCTCACGGGCTTCGGATGCTGTCCGTCCTGCGCCATCCCCCGCCAGGGCCGTGAGCCGTGACGCATGAGTGCGGCGACCGTTATGTAGAAGGATGAGAGGCAGCAGAGAATAATCAGCATCCATTCGGTAACGGGTAGCGGCGTCCAGGTCATGCGGTTCCCCTGCGTCTATCGGTGCCATGTCTTGCTCTGACAAGACATGGCGGTTAGCGGGTTATTGGACCGAGCCGTTTCGTCGAGGATTACATCCCGCATCGGTCGCTGTTCGAGCGTTGGTGGTTGCCAGCGGATAGCCCACTGTTGCACGTAAATATATCGTGCACTGATTCGATACATCAAACTAAATCTGTCACGTCAGACGGAAAGATCTGTTGCGTCTGACGGAACGAACGGGGGAAAGCATATTTCAGTTTGCTTTCGTCAGGCAGGTGCTGCCGATGCAGTCGTCTATAAACACGCTGTTTATAGGCATGGGCCAGAGTGAGTGTCTGCGTTTAAGGGAAGGCGTGCACCAGACCGGAATCGGGGAGTGCGGACTAATAATCATTGTTGAATGAGATGCAACAAGCGGTTCGCAATGCCCTTTTTCGCAATGTGCCGCGTCCCGTGCACCGCGTACGTAATCCGAGCTTTATTTCTTCATATGCAAGCTTGGGCAGGTCGCGCCGAGACAAACATTCATCACCTCGTCAGTACGGGTCGTGCCCTCAATATCGGTTCAGCAGCGCCCGCACGATCATACGATTCATTGCAGCGGCATCGTCGTTTCGGACATGGCCAATTCGTGTATTCATCTAGACGTCTTGCAAGCGTCACCGCGACGTCATGTTGCATTCCTAGAATCCGTCCGACGCTGCAACGCTTTGAACACGATCGCGAGGACACCATGGATGCAATTCGCATTGAACGTCTCTGCAAGACGTTCAATAACGGCCGAAAGGCGCTCGACTCCATCGACCTTAAAGTCGGTGAAGGAGAAATGGTCGCGCTGATCGGTGCATCGGGTTCGGGGAAGTCCACGCTTTTGCGGCACATTGCGGGCTTTACGGCGTCCGATCTCGCGCCGTCGCATATCACGCTGCTCGGCCGGCCTATCCAGCAAAACGGCAAGATCGCACGCGAGGTTCGTCGAATCCGCCGCGACGTTGCGTTTGTTTTTCAGCAGTTCAATCTCGTCGGGCGTCTCACTGTGCGCACCAATGTGCTGCTCGGCGCGTTGTCGCGGGTGCCGTTGTGGCGGCGTCTTATCGGCCGGTTTCCGCGTGCCGAGCATGAACTTGCCATGGCGTCGCTCTGTGCCATGGGCATTGGGGACCACGTCAACGAGCGCGCAAGCACGCTGTCCGGCGGGCAGCAACAGCGCGCGGCATTGGCGCGTGCGCTCGTGCAGCGAGCACGTATTGTTCTCGCTGATGAGCCCATCGCATCGCTCGATCCCGAGTCGTCGCGGCGTGTCATGGAGCTGCTCCAGTCGCTCAACGAGGACCATGGCTTGACCGTGGTGGTGTCCCTGCATCAGATCGATGTGGCGATGAAATATTGCGCGCGAACGGTCGCGCTGCGCGAGGGGCACGTGGTCTACGACGGACCGTCTGCCCAACTCACGCCATCTCTTCTGCGTGACCTGTATGGCGCGGCGGCCGAAGAACTGCTGACGGACGCGGAGAGCGCCCAGCGCGACGTGGCGAAGCAAGCCCAACGTGTCGCAGACAGGGCCGCGGTGCGCCCCGATGGCGCTTCGGCACGATCCGCCGCATTCGCGTCGGCCGCCAGTTCCTGAAGTCACGGGTCCGGCGCCTTCATTCAATTTTGATCACTTTTTTGATCCCCCAAACCTGGACTTATTCGATGAAATCAGCCCGTTTTCTTCTGGCCGGTGTGGCCCTTGCTGCCTGCTTCGTCACGCAGGTAGTGCGTGCCGAAACGCTTAACTTCGGCATCATCTCGACCGACAACTCGTCCGCGCTCAAGCAGCGCTGGCAGCCGCTGATCGACGATCTGAACAAGCAGACCGGCCTCGACGTCAAGCCGTTCTTCGCGACCGACTATGCCGGCATTATCGAAGGCATGCGTTTTAACAAGGTGCAGATCGGCTATTTCGGCAATGCCTCCGCCATCGAAGCGGTCGATCGCGGCAATGGCGAAGTGTTCGCGAAGGTGAAGTACAAGAGCGGCGAAGCGGGCTATTACTCGTTGCTGATCACGAACGTGAACAGCAAGTGGAAGACTGTCGATCAGGTGCTGAAGAACACGCACGATATTAACCTTGGTTTCGGCGATCCGAACTCGACCTCGGGCACGCTGGTGCCATCGTATTACCTGTTTGCGAAGAACGGCATCTCAGTGCGCAGCGACTTCAAGAGCGTGCTGCCGTCGAGCCATGAATCGAACATGCTGGCTGTCGTGAACAACCGTGTTGACGTGGCGACCAACAATACCGACATGGTGGAGACGTTGCGCCAGACGCATCCCGAGTTGCTTGAGAAAGTGCGCGTGTTGTGGAAGTCGCCGCTGATTCCGTCGGACCCGCTGGTGTGGCGTCGCGACCTGCCGCAGGCGACGAAGGACAAGCTGCGCAACTTCTTTGATCACTACGCGCAGAGCGATCCGCGCGAGCAGGCGATCATGGCGGGGATCACGGGCATGTCGGGCTTTGAGGATTCCTCCGATACACAACTCGTGCCGATCCGTCAAATGTCCTTGTTCCAAAAGAAGCAGCAAGTCCAGAACGATGAGCATATGTCCGACGCGGATAAGAAAGCACAACTCGCCGCACTCGATCAGAAGCTGTCGCAGCTGGACAAGGTAGCGGCGAAGTGAAGCACCCCGTCGACGCTTATCCGCTCGACGGCGCAAAGGCGCGTCCGCTGCCCATGAGACCCGAGCTGCACGAGCCCAAGCGAAGCTGGCTGTCGGTGTTCGGCTGGGTTGCGGTGGTGGCCATACTTGGGCTGTCGTGGCACAGCGCCGACATGCGTCCACTCGATCTCTTCGCTGATCCCGGCAACATGGTGCAGTTCGGCAAGGACTTCTTCCCGCCTGACTTTTCCGACTGGCGCACGTACGTCCACGAGATGATCGTCACGCTTGCCGTGGCGGTGTGGGGCACGGCGCTCGCGCTTGTGTTCGCGGTGCCATGCGGGCTGCTGTCGGCGTATAACATCGCACCGATGTGGGTCGCGCAGCCGGTGCGGCGGATGATGGACGCCTGCCGCGCGATCAACGAGATGGTCTTTGCGATGTTGTTCATCGTCGCGGTGGGGCTCGGGCCGTTCGCGGGCGTGCTTGCGCTTTGGGTGCATACCACGGGCGTGCTTGCCAAGCTGTTCGCTGAAGCGGTCGAGGCGATCGACCCGCGGCCTGCGGAAGGCGTGCGCGCAACGGGCGCAAGCAGTTTCGACGAAGTGCTCTACGGCGTGCTGCCGCAGGTCATGCCAATGTGGATATCGTTCGCGTTGTATCGGTTCGAATCGAACGTGCGCTCGGCGATGGTGGTCGGCATGGTGGGGGCGGGCGGTATCGGCGTTGTGCTGTATGAAGCGATTCGCTCGTTCAACTATGCGCAGACTGCGGCCGTGCTGTTGATGGTGATCGTGATCGTGAGTTTGATCGACCTTGGATCGGCTTGGCTTCGTGAGCGTGTGATCTGAGTTGGTTTTCGTTCGCACTCGGGGTTCTGTTTGGTGGGGTTTGGGAGTTGGCGGTCGGGGGTGATGCCGGGTTGGTGCTTTCGGCGTTAGTGGTCTGCTTGAGTTAGCTGATTTTTTTATCGCTATTAGCCACTGTGCGTGGCGGCACGTCATTTCTGCAAACGCGCAAAGAAACGAAGCAGAGAAAGCGCTTTCAAACCACCGGCAAGTTAGTGTCCCCAGCGTGCAGGCCCCAGTTTCTGGCACCTGATAGCACGGT
>NZ_JALPRJ010000147.1 GCF_030464885.1 Caballeronia sp. SEWSISQ10-4 2
TCTCTTCGAAGTAGTTTCCATCGCTCTCCTCACAATGTGCTTGAAGATAAGCGAATCATGCCTTATTTTGTAACACAGTGGTACTAGCTAGTTGCTGCTGATTCGACGTGTCCCGAGGCAGCGATCACGCGATGCACGAATCGCAGTTTTTCGACGACGGGCGGCGCGAGCGCGAACGGGTAGGCGTCCGGCATGCCGAGGCTGCGATTCAGGCTGTTTAATGCGTAGGTGAGTGGAAACCACTGTTTCATCAGATGATCGAAGGTGGCTTCGCCAGCGGTGGCCCGGAGTTCCAGCGTCGGGTCGAGCGAATTCCCCGGCATGAGGGCGACGCCGCAGGCCACGGCGGTATCGATGGTATCCACGATGTGCAGGTAATGTGCCCAGGTTTCCGCCCAGTCCTCCCACGGATGCGTGGTCGCGTACGCGCTCACGAAGGATTTGCCCCAGTCCGGCGGCGCTCCGTCCTTGTAATGCTTGACCAGCGCTTCACGATAATTGGCTCGCTCGTCACCGAATAGCGTGCGAAAACCCGTGATCCACGGCGTATTGGCGATCAGGCGATCGAAATAGTAGTGAGCTATTTCGTGCCGGAAATGACCCAGCAGCGTCCGGTACGGCTCGCCCATCGAGAGCCGGACACGTTCGCGTTGTGCGTCGTCGGCTTCCGCGATGTTCATCGTGATCAGGCCGTTATCGTGACCGGTCAGCACTTTTTTGCCGCGTTTGTCCTCGAGGAATTTGAACTGAAGCCCGGTTTTCGGGTTGACCTGACGCGATTCCACGCGCAGCCCCAGCGCGCCGAGCGTGTAGAGCAGGCGGCGCTTCGCGGCTTCCAGGCGGAACCAGTAATAGCGGCGGTTCGCCACGCGCAGGTTGGGGATCGTGTGCGTGAGGCGGCAGGCGTGGCAGAGCGGGTCGGCTGATTCGGCTGGAACCATCCAGTTGCAGACCTTTTCCACTTCGTAGTTATGACAGCGTTTGTACAGCGCTTCGCGGCGCTCCGGGTGCCGGCTACGCCAGAGACCATTGCCGGCGTCTTCGAAAGCGCTGATTTCGGCAATTTCCGGGATGAAACCAAGCAGCGATTCGCAGCGTTCGCAGCGAAAATTCTCGAAGAACACCAACTGATTGCAATGATTGCAGTGGAACGTTTTCATAGGCCGCGGGTATCGAAGTACATGGCGCATGTTCCCCTAGTATGGGCCAGCGCGCTGAATGTTCTTCGCAGCACCTTGCATGCCGCCAGGGAAATGGATTCCCGAGGCCGTTTTAACGACTGGTGGTTTGCGCGCCGGCACTCGCCGCCACTGGCGCGGCCGCCGCAGGGCTCATCTCCCAACCGCCGCCCAGCGCCAGGAACAAATTGACCTGATCGAGCGCGATCTGCCCTTCTGCCGCCGCCAGCTGCGCATTCGTGGATGTCAGCGTGCGCGTAGCATCCAGATCGGCAATAAACGATTCCCGTCCAGCGACGTAGAGCCGATGCGTTTGATCAGCAGATTCAGCCGCGGATTTTTGCGCGGCCCGCAACGCATCGGCGCGTGTGTAATCGGCGGCATAGGTGGCGAGACTGGACTGCGTCTCCTGCAGCGCCTTCAGCACGACACCATCGAACTGAGCGAGCGCAGCATCGGCGCCGTATTGCGCTTCGCGGATCCGCCCGCGCGCGCCGTTCACCGGGAAGGTCCAGCTAATCAGAGGACCGAAACCCCATCGTGCTGTCGGCTGTGTGCCGAGATCCTCGAGAATCCCGGTCAAGCCGGCGGATGCGCCAATACTGACCGTCGGATACAGCGCCCCAGTCGCCACGCCGATCCGAGCCGTCGATGCCGCCAGCTTGCGTTCAGCTTCGCGCACGTCGGGACGCCGGCGCAGCAATGCGGCGCCATCGCCGACGGGCAGTGGCTGCGCGATCGTCGGCGTCCTGTTGCAGGCAAACACGCCCTTGGGCAGATCGGCGGGTCCACGCGCCAGCAGTGTCGCGAGTTGGTATTGCGCGACCTTACGGCGCGCCGTGAAGACCGGAATATTCGCCAGGAGCGTGGCGACCTGCGTCTGGCCGCTCGTCACATCGGGTACATTGCCGCGCCCCGCCTGTTGCAGCCGCCGCGATACGGACACGCGCTGTCGCTGCAGGTCCAGCGAGCGCTGCGCAATGCCGAGTTCTTCGGCCGCCGAGCAATTCTGCACGTACGCGCGCACGACATCCGCCACCACCGTGATGCGGGCAAGATCGGCAGCGGCTTGGGTTGCGTCGCTATCGGCGCGAGCAGCTTCCACGCCCCGGCGAATCACACCGAACAGGTCGATCTCATACGAAATGTTGATGCTGACATCGCCTTCGTTCGTGACTGGAAGCTTTTCCGTGAGCAGATATTGTTCAGCCGATTCCTGCGCGCGTTTGAACGCGGCCGATGTGCCGCCTGAAAAGCCGCCTTGCACTTGCGCCACGCTCAGGGCGGCACGCGAGCGGCCGAGATTGGCGGCAGCGACGCGCAGGTTCGTATTCGATGCCATGGCTTGCTGGACCAGATCGTCGAGGACGGGGTCATCGTAGAGACGCCACCAGTGCGTGGGCACGGCGCTGCCCGATACTGTTTTCTGACCCTCTGCGCCGTCGAGCGGGGCGTTGGTGAACGGCGCGTTGAGCGCAGCGTCTTTGGGCACCAAATAGTCGGGCCCGACCGTGAAACACGCGGCGAGCGCGAGCACGAACGGCGTCAGGACGAGGGCGCGCGGCATGTTCATCGGTTCGTACCTGGCGCGGAGGTGTTGGAGGCATTGGCCGTGCCGCTAGCCGGCGCGACACTGCTGGCGTTGCCCGGGGCACTTGCTGAACCGGACGCACCGGACGCCCCCACGACACCGCTCGCGCCACCCGTCGCCGCTGGATTCGATTTGGCAAGCGGCGCGATCTCGCGCACCGACACTGTCGCGGTCCGCCCCGCGATCATGCGAAAGTCGGCGGGCACTTCGTCCAGCGCGATCCGCACCGGAATCCGCTGCGCGAGCCGCACCCAGCTGAACGCCGGATTCACGTTCGGCAACAGGTTCGATCCCTGCGAACGGTCGCGGTCCTCGATCCCCGCCACGATGCTCTGCACATGCCCACGCAGTGTTTTGGGCTCGCCCATCACCTTGATGTCCACCTGCTGCCCGATATCGATGCCATGCAGCTTCGTCTCTTCGAAATACCCGTCGACGCGGAACGAATGCATGTCCACCACCGACAACACCGAGCGTCCCGCGGTGACATATTCGCCGGAACGCGGCGCGCGATCGTTGAGATAACCGTCGACGGGACTCACCACCGTCGTGCGCTGCAGATTAAGCCGCGCGGTATCGATAGCAACATCCGCATCCGCCAGCGCCGCTTCCGCCTGCTGCACGCGCGAGCGGCTTTCCTCGGTCACTTCACGCGCGACGAGATCGCCGAGCGCGTGGTTGCGGGCGTCTTCCCGGCGCGCCTGATCGAGCGTTGCGCGGCGTTGCAATGCTGTCGCCTGGGCTTGTCGCAGCGCGAGCGCATAACGCGCCTGATCGATGACGAACAACACCTGGCCCGCGTTCACCGGCTGGTTGTCGGCCACGTTCACGCTCACGATCAAGCCGCCCACGTCGGGCGCCACTTGCACGACGTCGGCGCGCACGTGGCCGTCGCGGGTCCACGGCGCGAACATGTAGTAGCCGACCAATCGCCACAACACGAACGCGGCGATCGCCACGACGACGAGCGTAAAGAGAATCTGTCCAACGGAGAACCAGGTTTTTTTCACGGTAATAGCCGATGCGAAACAATGACCACGATGCCGAGCACGATCACGTAGATCGCGAGATCGAAAATGGAACGATGCCAGACGAAACGGTATATGCCCACGCGTGCGAACACCCGGGTGACGACCAGGCAGAAGAGGTACGAGACCAGCATCAGGATCAGCACGGCGGGCAGAAAGACACCGTAGATATCGATTTCACCGATCATCGCGAGGGGCCTTCAAAAAAGGAGCGGAGGGAGCGGTGTTTCATGCAGCGGGCTCCGGTTCGGGCGGCAGCCCGGGCGTGAGTGTTTCCGGGAACAGCGACAAACGCATGCCGACCAGCGCATGCAGCGCATCGCGAATCTGACGCTCGGGGACAGGGCGAGTCCGACCCGGCTGCACCGCCGCTGCGTGGGCTTGTGCTTCCGCTTCAGCTTGAACCGCGCCGCCGCGCCGCGTGATGCGGTCCAGCGCCAGATCGATCGACGTTTCCAGGCTCGCCGGCACCGGCTGGCGCACACCACGCTCCACGCACTGCTGGAAATAGCCATGCACGCCTTCCAGCACGCGATCCACCGAAGCGAGATCGGCGTCGTGCAGACGCCGCCGCAAACGCCGCAGATCGAGTGCGTTAAAGGCAATACGCAGATCGCGAGAACTGTCGATGGCCGGATGACGCTGGTCATCGCTGGCAGCGAGACGCGGGATGATCTGCATCAGGCGGTCGATCATGCGCGCGGTGAGATTTTTCTGATCGGCGACAGGCCGCGTGGATGCACTCAGCACCACGTCGCGCCAGGCTGAGCGGACCAGCCGCGACGCCGCGAGTTCAGCGCCGAACGGCCGCGTCACGCGAGTCCAGACGAACGCGAACAACAGACCCGCCGGGCCGGCCAGATCACTGTTCATGAAGGTCAGGAAGTTCGCGTCGTAGGTCCCCTGGATGCTGATGAAGGTGGCCGTGTTCACGGCCGTCAGCATGGTCGCGAGGTTGAATTGCGGGCGCGGGATCAGCGTGCCGATCAGGATGAACGGTACGGCGAACATGATCACGAGCATGGGGAAATCGTGCACCGTCGGCAGGACGACAAACAGATACAGTCCGGCGAGCACCACGGCAAGACAGGTGTAGGTGAAGAACGCAAACACTTGCGGCGCGGGTTCATCGAGGGCGGCGAAGAAGCAGCACGCGACCGCCGCCAGCACGACCGCGCTCGCACCGTCGTTCCAGCCGGACGCGATCCAGAGGCTCGACGAAATGAAAATGGCGAGCACCGCGGAAGCCGCCGAGAACAGCAACATGCCGCGATCGAAGTATTGCTGCGTGCCGCCGAGCCGCCAATGCCGGTATTGGGGCTTCCAGCGACCTCGCTCGTTCGTGATGATCACTCGCAGCGCGCGGCAATCCTGCCAGACATCCACGAGTTGTTTCAGCCGCCACAGCGTGCTCGACAGCAGCGCGCCTTCCCAGGTTCGCAGCCCGTCCGGATCGGGTTGCAGGCTTGCGATCCGGCTGCGCAGCGCATCGGCTTGCGGATCGGCGTCGGCGGACGATGCTTCGTCAATGCGCGTCGACAAGGGTTCGTCGAACCATTTGATGATGTCGGCGAGCAGCGGTTCGAGGCCGGGCGGCGGGTTCTTGCCGCCCAACAAGGCCGCCAGCGGGTCGCCGATCGCCGACATGATCGGCAGCAACAACTGCATCCGGCCGCGCAGCGCCTGCGTCCGCGCCAGCACGTCGGGCCGCGTGTGGTCGTAGGCGAGCTGGCTCAACAGGAATTCGAGCGCGTTGACGGTGACCGCGAGCCGCTGCCGGCACGCCGAGATGGTCTTGCCGCTCATCCGCCCGGAGAGCGTTTCTTTCGCGTAGAACGCGGCGTCGCGGAACCAGGCATCGGTCCGTTCGATGAGCGTCGGCGCAAGGCGGCTCGGCAAGATGGAGCCGCCGACCACGCTAGCGCACACGATGCCGAGCACGATCTCTTCGGTCCGCGAGACGGCGAGATCGAAGATGCCCGTCGGGTCCATCACGGAGGGCAGCGCGATGAGCGGCATGGTGTAGCCGGCCAGCATGAACACATAACTGCGCGCGGTGCGCTCGTTGATGGCGAGGAACAACAGCGTGCCTGTCCATAACGCGACTACTGCGCTGAACAGGTAGGGCGACTCGACGAAGGGCGGCAAGAACAGCACGGCCGCCGACGCGCCGATCATGGTGCCGAGCGCACGATACAGCGCCTTGGAACGCGTCGCGCCCACGAACGGATTCGACACGATATAGACCGTCGCCATCGCCCAGTAAGGACGCGGCAACTCCAGCTTGAGGCCGATATACAGCGCCAGCATGGAAGCCGCGAAGGTCTTGACCGAGAATATCCAGTCGCGCGAAGTGGGGTACGTCATGGTGCGCTAGACGCCTTCTTCCGTATCGGTGTCGCTAGGGGTGCCGGCTTTGGCTTCGGGTGACGCTGACGTTGAAAGCTCTATCGAAGCTTGTTGCGCCGAACTGGACGCGCCAAGTTTAAACGCAGCGAATACCCGCAGGGTCGCTTCCAGGTCCTCGCAGGTCACATTGTTCAGCACGTCGGCGCGTAGTCCGATCAGCTCTCTTTCGATCTTGGCGGTCACCGTGCGGCCTTCGTCGGTGAGCGAGATGATTTTTGCGCGCCGGTCGTCGGGGTCCTCGTCGCGACGCACCAGATTGGCGGCGCATAACTGATCGAGCAGGCGCACCAGCGATGGTCCCTCGATGCCGGTCAGTTCCGCGAGCGCAACTTGCCGGACGGGTGCGTCCAGCCGTGCCGCAATGAGTAGCGGTGTCGCGCAGGCTTCGGAGACGTTATAGGCTGCGATGACGTCTTGGCTCGTTCGCCGCCACTGGCGGGCAGAAATGACGAGCGCGCTGCTGACGGATTGACGAAGGGCTTCGATGGCGGGCATGGCGCGCATTGTATTTCGACGACAATTCGTTAGCAAGCTACTGAATTAATTTTTTGGGGCGGGATGGAGCGGCGTTTGGAGGGGGCGCTTATCGCGCGTGGCCGCGCTTGAGGAGGAGTTTGCTCAGCACCGCGAACGCCATTGCGGGGAGTTCATCAAGTTTGCGCACAACAATGTTATGCGCATAAAACTTTTCTACGGCGTCGTCGAGAAGTCCGACACCGATCAGTTCGATGCCCGAGCTTGTGATTTCTTCAATACGTGCCCGCAAGTCTGTGCGCAATATGACCGGATGGCCGTCGCCCGTAGCGGGGTAGCCGTCGGACAGCACCATCAGGATGCGGCGGCCGGCGCGTTGCGCAGCCAGGCGCTCCGCGGCCCAGGCCAGCGCCTCGCCATCCGGATTTTCATGACCGCAATCGATCGCGCTTAAACCTACCGGATTGTTCGAGCCGAAATGCTTGTAGATTTGCAGGTCCAGCCGTTCGACGCGGCGGTTGTAGCGGCTGAGATCTGCACCTTCTGCTAGCTTCTGCTCATAAAGTGCGCGCATCTCCGGCGATTCGACTGAGCTGTAGCCCAGTACTTCGCAGGCAAAGGACAGTTGCATCAGGGCGTCGCAGAGCGCGGCGGCACAGAGCCGCGCGAGATCGATCTTTCGGCCGGCCATGGAGCCGCTGCGGTCGATCAGAAGCGTGACGGCGGCGTCTCGGCCTTCAGTGGTGCGCTTGACGCGAAACGGCGTCCGGTAGCCGGGCGACACCACCAATTTCGCCAGCGCCGGCCGGTCAATCTCTCCGCGTTCCTGTTCGCGTTTCCAGTGCGTCTGTTCATCGGCTTTTAACGCGCGCTCGAGACGTGCCGTAAGCGGCGCGGTTTCTGCACGCGCGAGCGCGCGCAAGTTGCGCCATGCGCCGGCATCGCCGAGGCCTGTGAGGTCAGTGATGAGATCGAATTCGGTCGTGAGCGGAATTGACAGGCGAGGACGGCTGTCGATCATGTCGATATCAAACGCCATTGGCGCGGCTGGCGATCGTGCTTCCGAAGCCTCCTCCGCGGCATTCGACGGCGCTTGGGCCGCGCTGGCGGCATCGGCGGAAGTTGCGTCGGACGTTTCCTGCGATGAAGCCGCGTCCAGCGCATCCGGATCGCCCGACACGCGCTCGGCGTCGAGCGTGTCGTCGGCATCGGCGGTAAACATCATGGTGTTCACATCGCCGGCGGCAAGCGAACTGATCCGCGCAACCAGCGCTTGCGCGCCCGCTACGCTGTCGCGCGTCGAGCGGCTCGCACGGGCGGTCTGCAGGAGCTCGCTCACGGCGCCGAGCGTGGCGATCAGGGCAGGCGTTCGCTCGGTCACGGCGGGCGTTTCGTCCCAAAGCGTCTGATCGATGAACCAGATCAGCTTGTCGCGCCAGGCCAGTTCCGGCCAGCGGTCGTGCGTGTTTTGCGCCGTTTGTTCGCGCAGTTTCCCGACAAACCCGCGCGCACCCGGATAGTCGCTGAACAGCCGTTCACACACTCGCCGGTCCTCAATCGCCTGCGCGATCTGCCGGGTTACACCGGGATTGAGCACGTTGATTTCATCGATGGCGGAGAACTTCGAGCGCGCCACCAGCAAGTCGAGCTGGCCGGTGAGTGCGTCCAGATCAGTCGCGCCTGCGGCCTCCGTGGCGAGTTCCGGTAACACGATGCGGTCGCGTTCCACACGCGGTCCGCTTGTATCGAACGTCACCGTCACGCCGTATCGGCCCGTCAGCACGCGCGCGATCTTGCCGAGCGCGGCGTCTGAATGGGTGACGTTAGGGGCGGACACGACGGTCACCGGATGACGTCAAGGTTCACGCTGCTTTCCGCTTCGCCTGGAAGTCCTCGAGCGTGCCCAAACGCCGCCCCCCCACACCGGACACATGGTCCAACGCTTGCGTGACTTAGCATAAGTACGGCGCTCATTCGTCGAACGCGATGTGATGCCGGATGATGCTGCGGATCAGCGCGGCGTCCTCGACGCTCACTTTCGCGTAGATCGCGGGGCCGGCGGCGCGTTCCGGGTCGCCGGAACGCAGCATCAGGTCGGCCCAGTCGAGCAAACGCCGGGTGGAAAACGCGCTCGCCAGATCCTCGCGGGCAAACGCCGCCCGGCAATCGGCGGCGATCGCGGCGAGCGTTTGCGCCATTGGCCGCGTGACACGGGCGCCGAGCGTGCGCATCAACACTTCCGCCTCTTCCTCCGGCGACAGGTAATTCAGCAAATACACACGCCAGCGATCGAGGAACGCTTCGTTCATCAGGTTGGCGCCCTGATACAAATGCCGATAAACGCTCATCGCGCCAACCGCATTCGCCGTAGCAAATAGCCGGAAAGACGGGTGCGGCGCGACCAGTTCGTTGCCTTTTTCCTTTAACAGCAAACGACCATGGGGTTCGAGCACGGCGGTGAGAACCGCGAGTATCGATGGCTCGGCGAAGTCGATTTCATCGACCACGAGCCACAGGCCTTCGCGCATCGCGGTCGGCAGCACGCCGTCCACCCAGAGCGTTTCGCCGCCTTTCACGGTCCAGAAACCCACGAAATCGCCGATGGTCGTCTGCCCGTTCATGTTCGCCCGCAAGACGCCGCGTTGCGTGCGCGCCGCGACCTGTTCGATCAGGCTCGTTTTACCGGCGCCGGTATGGCCGATCAGCAGCACGCGACGGTTCTCCACGATGTCCTGAAGGATGTCGCTGAAACGCTCGGGGAAGAGATACGCAGTGTTCAGGGGCGGCACGAGCGGACCAGCCTGGCCGACAGGCATTTCCACCGTGCCGATGACCGTCGTTGCTCCGTTTGCGACCCGATTCGAGGCTTGTGACGGATGGAGCACCGCGTGCCGAAGCCCCTTCAGAAAGCTCACTCTTCCGGCGGCCGGCAGCGATGCAAGCGTGGGATCGCCGGGGCGGAAAAACCCCTCCCGATGCCACTTCTGCAACTTCGACTTGAGGTTTTCCAGATCGACGACCGTGTCGATATTGGCCGGCCCATCGCCGTGTCCATGTTCGATCCGATACATCTGTGGCCGGTCGGAGAGCGTTACCTGCCACCACTCGGTGGCTTGTCCCGTCGAGCGCTCGTAGCGGCCAATTTGAGGATCGTCTTGAAATTTGGATTCGGGCGCGTTCATTGGATTTCGGGCATCGGCGCGATGAAGGGTGAATGGATGAAGCCGGATGTTCGAAACTCTACACGGTCGAGGGGCGCGGCTTAGGGAGATGGCGAAATTGTGACCCGTGCGAAGGGAGTTTTTTGAGGGTTGGGGTGGTGGACTGTTCGAGGTCGTGGCTCGGGCATTAAAAAACCTCATATATTAGGTTTAAAAATGTAACTAACTAACTGATATTAAATAATTATTTTTCGTAACACATGTGATATTTTTTCAATCTCGAAATCACCGTCAAAAATGGATGTAAATGTCTGTTTTTGCGAAAAAAGAATTGCTCCAAAGATGCTGGATCTTAAAGTGCTGCCTCAAATCTTCTTCATGTTCTTGTTTAACTAGAAAAAAATAGACTAAACATTTGATTTTATTGAAGAAAAATAACATTATAATAATTTAGATTGAATATGTGATGTATCCATTTGATTTTATTAGTTTTTTGACACCTACCATGCAAATCTCGGCAGCTTTAAAGCTCGAAAGCAGATGAACTACCGTCCGCATACCCTTGATTCACCATCCCGCCGCACAGCACCTTCCGCCTCCTGATGGCAAAATAGCCGCTTCCCGACCAGGAGCCGTAATGAGCACCCCAATTCAGCACGATTTCCGCAGCGATACCGTCACCCGACCCAGCCCGGCGATGCGCGCCGCGATGGCATCGGCCGAAGTCGGTGATGACGTTTTCCGCGACGACCCGACCGTCACGAAGCTGGAGGCCGTGATGGCCGAGCGTTTTGGCAAGGAAGCGGCAGTGTTCCTGACGTCGGGTACGCAATCGAATCTCGTTGCGCTGATGGCCCATTGCGAACGTGGCGATGAGTACATCGTCGGGCAGCAAGCGCATTGCTACCGATGGGAAGCGGGCGGCGCGGCCGTGCTTGGGAGCATCCAGCCACAACCGCTGAACAATCAGCCGGACGGCTCGCTGCTGCTTGCGGATATCGAGGACGCGATCAAACCCGACGATTCGCACTACGCGCGCACGCGACTGCTGGCGCTGGAGAACACCATTGGCGGCAAGGTTTTGTCGCAGGACTATATGGAAGCGGCGACAGCGCTTGCCCGTCGCCACGGCCTTGCAACTCATCTGGACGGCGCTCGCATATTCAATGCAGCCACGGCGCTGAAAACGCCGGTGGCCACGCTGGCGAAGCCGTTCGATACGGTGTCCGTGTGTTTATCGAAGGGATTGGGTGCGCCGGTCGGCTCGGTGCTGGTCGGCAGCGAGCCGTTGATCGCGAAGGCGCGGCGCACGCGCAAGATGGTCGGCGGCGGCTTGCGGCAGGTTGGTATTCTCGCTGCGGCCGGGCTATACGCGCTGGAGCACAACGTAGCGCGCCTCGCCGACGATCACGCCAACGCGGCAACCCTGGCTAAAGGCCTGTCGGCGTTCGAGCAATTGAGGGTCACGATGCCGGACACGAACATCGTGTTCGTGGAAGTCGACAGCACGATTGCCGCCGACTTCAAGGCGCATCTGGCGTCGCGCGGGATCGGCATTACGTCGGCGTATGGCGCCACGAAACAGCGCTGGGTCACGCATCTGGACGTGGACAGCGCGGCGGTTGAAACCGCGCTGACTGCAGTCCGGGCGTTCTTCTCGGCACGATAAAACCCGCCCGCGCGTTCATCAGGGTCTCCGTGAAACCCCGGACTTCAGGCCGGGGAGGTAAGGAGACGG
>NZ_JALPRJ010000148.1 GCF_030464885.1 Caballeronia sp. SEWSISQ10-4 2
TGCAGAAGTTTGTGATGCGCGAGGAGATGATTCGGGTTCTGAATTTGAGCGAGAACAGGTCCGCATGATAGGTGCATGACATCTGAGTAGACCCATCAATCAGGTCATTCCTTTTTTCAATGTAATCAGTTATCCATAAGAAAATGTTGTGCCAGAGGATGACGAGGTTTTAATATCAGGAGATTCGATATGCCAGAAATTACTACAGACGTGCTTATCGTGGGATCGGGGCCGGCGGGCTCTGCCTGTGCCGCGTTGCTCTCGACGTACGGTGTTGAGAATATGGTCGTCAACATGTACCGTTGGCTAGCCAATACGCCGAGGGCACATATTACGAATCAGCGAACAATGGAGGTCCTTCGCGATCTCGGCCGGGAAGTCGAGCAGGAGGCTTACCTGCACGCGACCGATGAGGATCTCATGGGTGGAACGGTTTTCTGCGAGAGTCTGACGGGCGAGGAGATTGGCCGGGCGCCCAGCTGGGGCTTGCATCCCACCTCGAGAGGGGAGCGCCGATTGGCGAGTCCCACAAAGATGAATGATTTGCCGCAGACCTTCATGGAGCCGCTTCTGTTCACGACGGCTTGCGCACGCGGCACGCAGGCGCGGATGAGCACGGAATACTTGAGCCACACGCAGACGGATGACGGTGTGGTCACGCTATGCCGCGACCGATTGAGCGGAGAGGAGTTCACGGTCAGGTCCAGGTACCTGATCGGCGCGGACGGCGGGAATTCCGCGGTGGCAAAGAACGCGGGACTGCCTTTCGAAGGGAAGATGGGTGTGCGCGGCTCAATGAACATCTGGTTCCGCGCTGACCTCTCTGAATTTGTCGCGCATCGCCCTGCGGTGCTCTACCCGATCATGCAACCGGGTGCGGAAGTCGGCGGTATTGGAATGGGCCTGATACGGATGGTGCGGCCGTGGAACGAATGGTTGATCGTCTGGGGCTATGACATTAACGAACCGACTCCAGTTGTCGATGAGGCCAAGGCCACTGAGATCGCGCGTCAGCTGGTCGGCAAGCCGGATCTCGAGATTCAGTTGCTGGGGGCGAACACGTGGACAGTCAACAATATGTATGCAACTCGTATGCAAGATGGGCGGGTTTTCTGCATGGGCGACGCTACGCATCGGCACCCGCCGTCAGGAGGATTGGGCTCCAATACTTCCATTCAGGACGCGTTCAATCTTGCCTGGAAACTGGCGGCGGTGATCAAAGGGAAAGCGGGCGAAGCGCTTCTCGATAGCTATTCAATGGAGCGCGCCCCGATCGCGAAGCAGATCGTCAACCGTGCTAATCAATCGATTGCCGAATTTGCGCCACTCTATCAAGCGCTTGGGATTGCCGAAACGACGGATGCGGAGGTCATGCAGGCCAACATGCATGCTCGCAGCCAAGCGACTGCCGCGGCGGAAAAGCAACGGGAGGAAATTCGCGATGCGTTGACGTTCAAGCGATATGAACTGGACGCCCACGGGGTCGAGATGAATCAACGCTATCGCTCGAGTGCCGTTGTCACTGACGGTCAAGCTGAACCCACCTTCGAGCGCGATCCCGAACTGCATTACCAGTCGACGACGTGGCCAGGCGCTCGATTGCCGCACGCCTGGGTGTTCGACAAACGGGGACGGCAACAATCGACGCTGGACCTGGCCGGGCATGGACGGTTCGCTCTTTTTACCGGACTCGGAGGCGAGGCATGGGCCGCGGCCGCCGCGGAGGTCGGCGAGGAACTTGGAGTGGAAATCGACGTGCACGTCATTGGCCCGCGACAGCAGTATGCGGACCATGCCGGCGAATGGGCTCGTGTCAGGGAGATCAGCGACAGTGGCTGTGTGCTGACCCGCCCGGACCATCATGTGGCTTGGCGGAGCTTCGAGGTGGTGGCTGATCCGGCCGCTGAGCTTCGCCGCGTCATGCGCAGCGTGCTCGCACAATAGGCGCTGTTGGCCGCGCCTTGCTCCGGGCCGCAAGACGCGGAATAAGTCACTAAGGTTCGGTCGGCGGGGCTGCAGGTGGCGCTCGGGGCAATCCATCCGGTGCCAGCGCCAGCGTATGCTAACGAAATGGCAAGGGAGCAAGTCCCAAGGTTTCGCGGCGTTCGGGACAGCGGCTGGGGACGCACCGGCCCAGACGACCTGGCCGACTTCAGCGATGCCATCTGGATCGATTCACGCAGCGTTCAGACTCTGTTCCCTTTCTAGGGCGAAAGAGACGCTTGTTTTAATTAATGCTACGAAGCATGTTGAAACCGAGACTTCATGGAACGCGCCTTTTCCACGAACTGAAGAAGGGCCCCGACACGGGCGTGTACGACATCGGAGTTGGCCGTGTGCACTGAATGAAAGACGTTCTGGTCCATGCGTCGAACGACCTTAACCTTTGAAACACAATGGTGAGCCAATGAGAACGACATACAGAGTGGCGTTTTGGGCGTTAGCGGGATGGCTGTCAACGGTTGCTCTTGCTCAGGAACCGGCATCCAGCTCGGCTGCGCAAGACGGCGCCGCGGTGGCGAGTGAAGCGTCTCAGCCTGACGTCTCGAAGAAAGCCCAGCGCGGCGCGGACCGCTCGTTTGCGCGGAAAGTGCACCAGGCGTTGAACAAGACCAAAGGCCTCGAAGGTGCGGACATCGCGGTATTTGCGAATTCGCGTACAGGTGAGGTGATTCTGGCGGGGTTTATCGATCGACAAGACCAGGAAAACATCGCAACGGAAGCCGCTGGCAAGATACCGGGCGTCAAGTCAGTCACTAGCAAGGTAGTGCTGCGACCGCAGCTTTAATGAGTTCCAGCGTGCTTCCTGGCAGAGATCCGCACTTGCATTCACCGTGTCGTGGCGCTGGACTTGTGTCGATACTCGCTTGGCGACTCGCCGGTCCAGTGCCGGAATGCTCGGGCGAACGTCTTTTCGCTTGCGAAACCGAGCGACAGCGCAATCTGTTTGATCGGCTGAGTGGTGCGGCACAACTGTTCGATGGCCTGTTCGCGTCGGACCGCATCCTTCAGCACCTGCAGCGACGTACCCTCTTGTGGACGAGATGCCGATGACGATCACCGGCAAGGTCCAGAAGTTCGCGATGCGCGATCGCATGATCGACAAGCTCAAGCTTCCGCGCCCCCCCACTAGCTGATCTCGATTTATTAACGGGAAGGAGACTCCTCTCATGGTTCAGGTATTCGCGCTCACCTTCGACCTCGGCGACATCATCCAGATGCTGGGCGACAGCGTACGGGTTTTCGCCGCCAAGCTGTACGAGACCGGCGTCGGCACGAGCGAGATTCGGCGCATGCTGACCGGGCGCGAGTTGTACGCCGAAACCACGTGAGGCCGCGATGTGCACCCTTGACACCCTATTCGCGAACAACCGCGCGTGGGCGAACCAGCGCGTCGCCGAGGACGCCGACTTCTTCACCCGGCTCGCGCGGCAGCAGTCGCCGCGCTACCTGTGGATCGGCTGCTCCGACAGCCGCGTACCGGCCAACGAGATCCTGGGGCTCGCGCCCGGCGAGGTGTTCGTGCACCGGAACATCGCCAACGTGGTGGTGCATTCGGACCTGAACTGCCTGTCGGTGCTGCAGTACGCCGTCGAGACGCTGAAGGTCGAGCACATCATGGTCGTCGGCCACTACGGCTGCGGCGGTGTACAGGCGGTCGCCGAGCGCCGCTCAACCGGACTCGCCGACAACTGGCTGCGCCACATCGAGGACATCGCGAACAAGCACGATGCGCGGCTCGAGGGTCAAGGCGACGAGAACCGCGGCCGGCGACTGGTCGAGCTCAACGTGGTGGAGCAGGTCGCGAACGTCTGCCGGACCACCATCTTGCGGCGCGCCTGGTACCGCGGCCAGCGCGTCGAGGTGCACGGGCTGGTCTACGACCTGGCCGACGGACTGCTGCGGCGCGTCGGCGTGAGCGTCAGCGGCGGACAGCCGTGGGACGAGCGCTATCACGCGTCGTTGCAGACCCTGAAGTGAGACTTGTACCCAAGGAATCGAGGAGCGAGACATGCAGGTCATGAATACCCAGGTCAAGCCGCAATCGGCCGAGTTCCGGGCCAATGCCGACGCGATGCGCACATTGGTCGAGGATCTACGCGCAAAGGCGTCGGAGGTGGAACAGGGCGGCGGCCCCGCTGCGCGCGACAAACACACCGCGCGCGGCAAGCTGCTGCCGCGCGAGCGCGTCGAACAGCTACTCGACCCGGGCACGCCTTTCCTCGAGATCGGCCAGCTAGCGGCGCACGGCATGTATGACGGCGCCGCGCCAAGCGCCGGCGTGATCGCCGGCATCGGCCGCGTGCAGGGCGTCGACTGCATGGTCGTCGCCAACGATGCGACGGTGAAGGGCGGCACCTACTACCCGATGACGGTCAAGAAGCACTTGCGTGCTCAGGAGATCGCGCAGCAGAACCACCTGCCGTGCATCTACCTCGTCGATTCGGGCGGCGCGTTCCTGCCCAAGCAGGACGAGGTTTTCCCGGACCGGGATCACTTCGGGCGCATCTTCTACAACCAGGCGAACCTGAGCGCTTTGGGCATTCCGCAGGTCGCGGTGGTGATGGGCTCATGCACCGCGGGCGGAGCCTACGTGCCGGCGATGAGCGACGAGACCGTGATCGTGCGCAACCAGGGCACGATCTTCCTCGGCGGCCCGCCATTGGTGAAGGCCGCGACCGGCGAAATCGTCAGTGCAGAGGATCTCGGTGGCGGCGACGTGCATTCGCGCATCTCGGGCGTGGCCGACCACTTGGCCGAGAACGACGCGCACGCGCTCTTCATCGCGCGCCGCATCGTCGCCAACTTCAATCGCCGCAAGCCCGCGACGGTGACGCTCGAGGCCAGCGAGGAGCCGCTGTACGACCCGCAAGAGATCTACGGCGTGATCCCGCAGGACACGCGCAAACCGTATGACGTGCGCGAGATCATCGCACGCGTCGTCGACGGCTCGCGCTTCGACGAGTTCAAGGCGCGCTACGGCACGACACTCGTCACTGGCTTCGCGCGGTTGTACGGCATGCCGGTGGGGATTGTCGCCAATAACGGCATCCTGTTCGGCGAATCGGCGCTGAAGGGCGCGCACTTCATCGAACTCTGTTCGCAGCGTGGCGTGCCTCTCGTCTTCCTGCAGAACATCACGGGCTTCATGGTCGGACGCAAGTACGAGAACGACGGCATCGCCAAGCACGGCGCGAAGATGGTGACCGCGGTCGCCACCACGCAAGTGCCGAAGATCACGATGTTGATCGGCGGCAGCTTTGGCGCGGGCAACTACGGCATGTGCGGGCGCGCGTATTCGCCGCGTTTTCTTTGGATGTGGCCCAACGCACGCATCAGCGTGATGGGCGGCGATCAGGCCGCCGGCGTGCTCGCCACGGTTCGGCGGGAAGGCATGGAGGCCAGGGGCGCGCGGTGGAGCGCAGACGAAGAGGAAGTGTTCAAGGCGCCGATCCGCGCCCAGTACGAGACGCAGGGTCACCCGTATTACGCGACGGCGCGGCTGTGGGACGACGGCGTGATCGATCCCGCGCAAGCCCGCCGCGTGCTCGGCCTGTCGCTGTCGGCGACGCTGAATGCGCCGATCCTGCCGACGAGATTCGGCATCTTCCGGATGTGAGGCCGCTATGAGCTACGAGACATTGAAGATCGAGCACCGCGGTGCTGCCGCGTGGGTGTGGATGAGCCGTCCCGACGTTCACAACGCATTCGACGCGACGCTGATCGCCGAGTTGACCGACGCGTTCGCGGCGCTGGATCGCGACCCGGCGGTGCGCGCGATCGTGCTGGCTGGCGTGGGCAAGAGCTTCTCGGCCGGCGCGGACCTCAACTGGATGAAGCGCCAGGGCGCTGCTGCGCTGGAGGCGAACCTGTCGGACGCTCGCAAACTCGCCACGCTGTTCCGCACGATCTCGATGTGCGCCACGCCAACGCTGGCTCGCGTGCACGGCGCAGCACTCGGCGGTGGCATGGGGCTGGCGTCGGCGTGCGACATCTGCATCGCGTCGACGAAGGCGCAGTTTGCGACCTCCGAAGTGCGCCTGGGGATCATCCCGGCGGCGATCGGCCCCTACGTCGTGCGGGCGATCGGCGAACGCCAGGCATATCGGTACTTCCAGTCGGCCGAGCGCATCGGCGCCGGGCGCGCGAGAGAAATCGGACTGGTACACGAGGTGGCCGAGCCCGACGCGCTGAATGCAAAGGTTCAGGAAGTCATCGATGCGCTGCTCGCCGGCGGACCGCTCGCGCAGGCGGGCGCTACCGAACTGATTCGCGCGGTCGCCCATCGGGCGGTCGACGACGATGTCGTCGAGGACACCGCACGTCGCATCGCCACGCTGCGCGCGACGCCCGAGGCCGGGGAGGGACTGAGCGCGTTCATCCAGAAGCGTCCGGCGGCATGGGTGCCCGCGCCTCCCGCAGAAAGTGCCTGAAGGAGACGACACATGTTCAACAAGATTTTGATCGCCAATCGCGGAGAGATCGCCTGCCGCGTAATCAAGACCGCGCGCAGCATAGGCATCGTCACGGTGGCTGTGTATTCGGAGGCGGATGCGGACGCCCGGCATGTGCGCATGGCCGATGAGGCCGTGCTGATCGGTCCGCCGGCGGCCGGCGAGTCCTACCTCGTCGCCGAGCGCATCCTGGCAGTCGCGAAGAAGACCGGCGCCGAAGCGATCCATCCCGGCTACGGCTTCCTGTCGGAGAACGAGGATTTCGCCGATGCCTGCGAACGCGAAGGCATCGTCTTCATCGGGCCGCCCGCTTCGGCGATCCGCGCGATGGGGCTGAAGTCGGCATCGAAGGCGCTGATGGAGAAAGCCCAAGTGCCGTTGACGCCCGGCTACCACGGCGACAACCAGGATCCGGCGTTTCTCGCCAGCCAAGCCGACGCAATCGGCTATCCGGTGCTGATCAAGGCGAGCGCCGGCGGCGGCGGCAAGGGCATGCGGCGCGTCGACGCCGCCGCCGACTTCGAGGCCGCGCTCGCTTCGTGCAAGCGCGAGGCGCGCAACGCGTTCGGCGACGATGACGTGCTCGTCGAGAAGTACATCCTTCAGCCACGCCATATCGAGATCCAGGTCTTTGGCGACACGCACGGCAACTGCGTGTACCTGTTCGAGCGCGACTGCTCGGTGCAGCGCCGGCACCAGAAGGTACTTGAGGAAGCGCCCGCTCCGGGTATGACGCCCGAGCGCCGCGCCGCAATGGGCAAGGCCGCGGTCGAAGCGGCCAAGGCAGTCGGCTACGTCGGTGCGGGGACGGTCGAGTTTATCGCCACGCAGGATGGCAAGTTCTACTTCATGGAGATGAACACGCGGCTGCAGGTCGAGCATCCGGTAACGGAGATGATCACCGGGCTCGATCTGGTCGAGTGGCAGCTGCGCGTGGCCAGCGGCGAGCCGCTGCCGCTCAGCCAGGAGCAACTGGAAATCAACGGCCACGCGATGGAGGCACGGATCTACGCGGAAGATCCTGAGCGCGGCTTCCTGCCGTCCACCGGCCGGCTGGTGCACTTGTCGCCACCGCCTGTGACCGACTTCGTACGCGTGGACACCGGCGTCGAACAGGGCGACGAGATCTCGCCGCACTATGACCCGATGATCGCGAAGCTGATCGTCTGGGGCGAGGATCGCCGGCAGGCGCTCGATCGCATGCGGCAGGCGCTGGCGCAGTACCGCATCGTCGGCGTGTCGAACAACGTCGACTTCCTCGCGCGCCTCGTCGCCGTGCCGTCGTTTGCCAACGCGCAGCTCGACACCGGCCTGATCGAGCGCGAGCACGCGCTGCTGTTCCCGCCCGCCGGGGACGTGCCGGCGGAGGTCTGGCTGCTCGCGGCGCTCGCCGAGCTGTTGCGCGAGCAACGCCTGGCGCAGAAGAAGGCCGTGCGGTCGGCAGACCCGGATTCGCCCTGGCACACGTTCGACGGCTGGCGCCTGAACGG
The DNA here is from genome assembly GCF_030464885.1 of Caballeronia sp. SEWSISQ10-4 2. Taxonomy (GTDB): domain Bacteria; phylum Pseudomonadota; class Gammaproteobacteria; order Burkholderiales; family Burkholderiaceae; genus Caballeronia. Next base: position 7,946 of record NZ_JALPRJ010000148.1, read on the forward strand.
CCGCGCCGGCCGGCGGCTGATGTTCCGAGCCGGCGAAGTGGCACAGGATGTCGGCGTCGCGGTCGTCGCGGGCGGCTACTGGTTGACGCTCGGCGCCCAGCAGATCCTTGCGCGCGGGTCGCTCGGCGCCGACAGCGAGTTGCAGGCGCAGATCGGCGAGCGAAGGCTGCGCGCCGCGGTTGTTGCCAGCAACGAACGTCGACACGTGTTCTTCGAGGGGCGCGCGTGGCCGCTGGCGGTCGTGGATACGCTGCACGTCGGCGGCGCGGGAGAGGAGGTGGCATCCGGCCTGTGTGCGCCGATGCCCGGAAAGGTTGTCGCGTTGATGGTCGAGCCCGGCGCCCGGGTCGAGAAGGGCGCCCCGCTGCTCGTGCTCGAGGCGATGAAGATGGAGCACACGATCAGCGCGCCGCGCAAGGGCGTGGTCAAGGCGTTCCGGTTCGCGCCGGGCGACCAGGTCTCCGACGGGGCCGAGCTGCTGGATTTCGAAGGAGTCGAATGATGGAACACGTGCGCATCGTGGAAGTAGGTCCGCGCGACGGGCTGCAGAACGAGAAGCAGAACGTCCCGACCGCGATCAAGCTGGAGCTGATCGAACGCCTGGCCGGGGCCGGCCTGCGCGATATCGAGGTCACATCGTTCGTGTCGCCGAAGTGGGTCCCGCAGATGGCGGATCACGCCGAAGTGATGCGGGGATTGCGGCGCCGACCGGAAGTGAATTATCCGGTGCTGGCGCCGAACCTGAAGGGCTTCGAGGCCGCTGTGGCCGAAGGCGCGAGTGAGGTGGCCGTGTTCGCGGCCGCGTCGGAGGGCTTTTCGCAGAAGAACATCAACTGCTCGATTGACGAATCGATCGACCGCTTCGTTCCCGTGCTCGACGCCGCCAAGCGTCAGGGCGTCAAGGTCCGGGGCTACGTGTCCTGCGTGGTGGCGTGTCCGTACGAAGGCGCGATCGCGCCGCAGAAGGTTGCGCACGTGGCCGCGCGCCTGCACGAACTCGGCTGCTACGAGGTGTCGCTCGGCGACACGATCGGCGCCGGCACGCCGGGCTCGGTGCTTCGCATGCTCGAGGCGGTAGCGGCGGGGGTGCCTGTCAACTGCCTGGCGGGGCATTACCACGATACCTACGGCATGGCTGCAGCCAACGTCCACGCGTCGTACGACTTCGGGCTCCGGGTGTTCGACAGCTCGATCGCCGGGTTGGGCGGCTGCCCTTACGCCAAGGGTGCGACCGGCAACGTGGCGACCGAGGACGTCGTGTATCTGCTGCACGGACTGGGCGCGGACACCGGTGTTGATCTGGACGCGCTGGTGGACTGCGGCGCCTGGATCTCGGCTCAACTTGGCCGCGACAACGGTTCCAGGGTCGGCCGGGCCGTTCTTTCCAAGCGTGCTTGATCAAGTGAAGGAGGCGACAGTGGAGATTCTCATGTCCCTGAAGCGAGTGGTTGACTACAACGTGAAGGTGCGCGTGATGAGCAACGGCGCCGGAACGGACATCGCCAAGGTCAAGATGTCCATGCCCCCCCTCGACGAGATCGCTGCATATCCTGATGCCGTTGCCTTGCACGTCGTTCCGGGCCGGCGTTCCTTTTCTGGAGTTGCTGCATGAACACTGTCGCCACCATTCCTTTGTCGGCCCTGAAGAAGCCCGCTGCGCTGTCCAATGCGCGATGGCGCGTCGAAGACGTCGAGGCGCTGTTTGCTTGGCCGCTGATGGATTTGCTGCATCGCGCGCAGCAGGTACACCGCCAGTATTTCGATCCCAACGAGATCCAGTTGTCGACGCTGTTGTCGATCAAGACCGGCGGTTGCGCCGAGGACTGCGGCTACTGTCCTCAGTCGGCACATGTCGACACCGGCGTGAAAGCCGGCAAGCTGATGCCGGTGGCGGAGGTCGTCGAGGCCGCGCGCATGGCGAAGGACCAGGGGGCGACACGCTTCTGCATGGGGGCCGCATGGCGCAGTCCGAAGCCGCGGGACATGGCGGCCGTCACCGAGATGGTCCGGCAGGTGAAGGGGCTGGGGCTGCAAACCTGCATGACGCTCGGCATGCTCGATGGGAGCCAAGCCGACGCATTGAAAGACGCAGGACTCGACTACTACAACCACAATCTCGACACGGCGCCCGAATACTATGGACGCATCGTCAGTACCCGGACCTACCAGGATCGCCTTGATACGCTGGCCCACGTGCGCGAAGCGGGTATCCATGTGTGCTGCGGCGGCATCGTCGGCATGGGGGAAGGACGCTTGCACCGGGCGGGCCTGATCGCGCAGCTCGCCAACCTTGATCCGTATCCCGAGTCGGTACCGATCAACAATCTGGTGCAGGTCGAGGGCACGCCGCTGGCCGGCACCGAGCCGCTCGATCCGTTCGAGTTCGTGCGGACCGTCGCGGTGGCGCGCATCACGATGTCGAGCGCGATGGTCCGGCTCTCCGCGGGGCGCGAGCAGATGGACGATGCGCTGCAGGCCTTGTGCTTTCTGGCGGGCGCGAACTCGATCTTTTATGGCGACAAGCTGCTGACCACGGGCAATCCGCAAGCGACGCGAGACCGCGCACTGCTCAACCGATTGGGCCTGCGTATCCAGAGCGAAGGTGCGATATGAGCACGCTGCCCTTGCTGGCTGGGGGCGCGTCGCCGCTCGGGCGCCCGATGATCGACGATGACTTTCTGGAGAACACCTATCCGACGTACGAGGTGTTGCGCGATGCCGGACCGATCCACTGGAGCGACGAGTTCTTCGGTGGCGCATGGCTGCTCACCCGGCACGAGGACGTCGAGGCGATGTTGCGCGACCCGCGCTTCTCGGCGCGCCGTACCGGTCTCTGGGTGATGAACAGCGGCGAGGCGCGCGCAACGAGCTCAACGGGTTCCAGCAACTGTTCGCTCGCGCGATGCTGTTCCTGGACGCGCCGGATCACTCGCGCATACGCCGCGTGCTGCATGCGGGTTTCCGGCCCGACGTGCTGCAGGCTTTGCGGCCGCACATCGAAGCGCTGGTCGACGAGCTGCTGGTGACGACTTTATTGGTGCGACGTGGAGAGTGAACCAAACCATGGGAGGTCAATTCACGCCGCTCGTCGTGCACTCGGCGAGTTTGCAGCTACAGAAGTCTTGGTCAACACGGGCAAGTTTCGCAATCGAGAATTCATCGTTGAGAACAGTAACTCTGACTTGTGCCAGGCAGTGCGCTCCCTCGTCCGTCCATCGCATTTGTTGCTTCTTCGCCATGCGATGGCTGACCACCAAGTTCACCGCGGACTCGGCAATGCTGCTGATCGGTAGCCCCTTGTGATAGCGCATGCCATAGTTCACGAGCGTACCGGCGTTGTTCTCGATGTGGAAGTACAGGCGGCGCAGGTTCCAGTACAACGGTCAGTGCCACAACGGTCTTGACCTTGCGCGGCGATCTTCGGCTTGCGCCCGGGTCGTGTCTCATCGCGCTCGATCCCCGT
>NZ_JALPRJ010000149.1 GCF_030464885.1 Caballeronia sp. SEWSISQ10-4 2
GGAGATCCTGCGCAAGGTATTCATCGATAACGGCAAGGCATTGCTGCCGGACTGACAATAATCGGACGCTTCCTGATTGCTAATCGCAATCTCGGGATTGAGCAGGTTTATCCAGAATGATCCGTCTCTCGTCCGAATCTAGCCGCAACGAGAGTACTGGTCTGTATATGGGGCGGGCCGGCGAAGAGCAAAGGACTATACCGGAGGCAGAACAAGGGAACGTTGTGGTTGTGAGCAATCAATGAGATGCGCGCAGATTTCTTGAGGAACGGACGCACGTGTTGGTAAATGAAGTGAAAAAACTTTGGTATGCGAATAGAACGTATCAGATGATCGTCTAGCCGGACGCACGCCCTCTGCAAGTGCCACGTATTGGAAGCGGAGGTTTCGCATTGTTTCAAGACGCAGAATAGGGAGTCGACAGATGAAGGACATTCCATACCGCGATATCGCATTTGAGATCATTGGTCAGGTTGCACGAATCTCGCACAATCGCCCAGATCGACGTAACGCGGAAGGAACGCTGTTACTTGATGAACTTGACGACGCGTTATCACGTTGTGCGGATGATGACAACATCCATGTCGTGATTGTTGGAGGGAAGGGGGGGCACTTCTCGGCAGGTCACGATGTGAAGGAAGCGATGGGCCGTCCGGATCAGGTCGAGCGCCGTTACGCGTACGAAGAGCAACGCTACCTCGGCTACTGTCTGCGGCTCTGGGATTTCCCGAAGCCTACCATCGCACAGGTACAAGGCGCGTGCATTGCGGGCGGCTTCATGATCGCGAATATGTGCGATCTGGTCGTCGCCGCTGATGATGCCTTTTTCGTTGATCCAACATGTGTCACCTTGGCCGCTGCCGCGACCGAAGTACTAATCCACCCATGGGTGTTGGGGCTGCGGGCGGCGAAGGACTTCCTGTACACCGGCCGCAAGATGCTTGCGGACGAAGCGCTGCGACTTGGAATGGTAAACCGAGTCTTCCCGACCGATTCGCTGGAGGAAGGCGCTCTAATGTTGGCAAATGAAGTCGCAAAAGCGCCTCCGTTTGCGATCAAGATGTTAAAAAGATCGCTCAACAGGACAGCGGACATGCAAGGTTTCAGAAATGCCATTCAGGCGCACTTTGACACGCATGAGCTATGTCATACGACGCAGGAGTACAAGGATATTCGCTCTGGAGGGCTCGATAAAACGATCGCACGGACTAGATCCCTCGGGTAGAACGATGGCCCTCTGACTTGCTGCACGGCGCATGGAATGCAGCTTTCTAGACGTCAGGATGGAGTGAATAATGACAGCGTACGTTGTGCTCCTTAGACAAGTGACCAAGGATCCCCGTGAACTTGACACGTATCGGCCGATGGCGCGAGCAGCGAGCAAGGATCACCCAATGATTATTCGCGCGCTGCACGGGCGACAACGGGTACTTGAAGGTCCTGAAATAGAGGCGGTCTCGATCTTGGAATTCCCGACCTTCGAAGATGCCGAACGTTGGTACGACGCTCCGGCATACCGTCGGGCACTGCCTCACCGACTGCGGGGCGCTGACTACATTGCGGTCATTGCCGAAGGTTGCGGATCCGAAGTCGTGAAGTCATAGACTCCTTGGTGCGAGCCCTTGTGGGCGTCTTCTCCACCATATAGAACTCGCGGTCAATCTGTGCACTGAGCGGAACTGATAGACGCCCTGTCAAAGACATTCAATCAGGCAGGCTGGAGGAAGGAATGACAACTGTTGTTGAGGCGCAGTATCGGGGGATTTTCCAGCCCCAATTGCTGGTTCATGCGCTTAGCTACAATCTCGACCGGCCATTTCTCCACTACGGAGACGATCAAATTATGACCGCGGGCGACTATCGGGATCTTGTTAGCCAATATCTGCAATCTTTAAGAGCGCTTGGGCTCGCGCGCGGTGCCCGAATTGGTGTGCTTTCTGCAAATCGGCCGGAGGTACTGGCAGTTACGGGGGCATGCCTTCTGGGCGAATATGTGTTGGTGCCGATGCATCCGCTGGCCTCGCTGGAGGATCATCAGTATGCAATAAGCGATTCAGGAATGGAGGCCCTCATCTTCGACCCCGAGAGTTACAACGAGCGTGGGACCGCGTTGGCTGGGGCAACGGATGGGTTGTTCGCTCTCTCTATTGGACCGGCCTCGATGGGTCTGAATCTTTGCGAGTTGGCGGGCAAAATGGAACCGGAGGCCTTGGTGGCGCCGGACACCAGTCCGGAAGATGTCTATCGCTTGTCGTATTCCGGTGGCACAACAGGCAAGCCCAAGGCTGTCGCTGGTACCCATCGAGTGGGCGCTGCCATGTTGAGCATCCTCATGGCCGAGTGGGAGTGGCCTGCCGAAGTCAAGCAACTCATGTGTGCACACCTGAGCCACGCAGGATCAGCAATGTTCCTGCCGACGCTTCTTCGTGGCGGGGCGATGGTGATAATGCGTGGCTTTGATCCGTTGAAAGTGCTTCAAGCTATTGAGAAACACCGGATCACTTGTGTACTGCTCGTGCCGACCATGATTTACGCGTTGCTTGATCATCCTCGGTTCACTGAATTTGACTTGTCGAGTCTGGAGACAGTCTTCTATGGTGCAGCCGCTATGTCTCCTGCTCGGCTCCGGCAGGGCCTCGCGCGTCTGGGACCTGTGTTCTTCCAGTGGTATGGGCAGGTCGAGGCCCCAATGACGGTGTGTGTGATGCGTCGAGCCGATCACGTTTCTGACGACCCTGAGCGGTTGGCATCGTGCGGTCGTCCCGTTCCGTGGGTGCACGTCGAGTTGCTTGACGAGCAGATGCGTCCTGTACCGGACGGAGTTGCAGGGGAGATCTGTGTTCGGGGGCCACTAGTCATGGCGAGGTACCACAATCGGCCGGAGCAGACCGCCGATGCGCTTGTGGGCGGCTGGCTGCACACTGGTGATGTTGCTGTGCGCGACAAAGGCGGATTTCTCCGCATCGTCGATCGTAAGAAGGACATGATTGTGTCCGGAGGATTCAATGTCTATCCACGCGAAGTTGAGGACGTTCTTTCCGGTCATCCATCTGTAGCAAGCTGCGCTGTCGTCGGCCTTGCTGATCCTTACTGGGGTGAAGTTGTAACGGCGTTCGTGGTATTGCACACTGGTGAAAAACACTGCACGGAATCTCTACAGGCGCTGGTCCGCGAAAAGAAGGGTCCGGCGCAAGTTCCCAAGGTGATCGAATGCGTTGATGAGTTGCCGCTAACTGCGGTTGGAAAAATCGATAAAAAATCGCTGCGCGCCAGCTATAAGTTATGTAGTGACCGGACGGTGACCCAGTGAGGTCGGCTTATTGGTTTTACCGAATGTTCATCCGCGCATCGTAGGTAATTTTGACGCTTCAGGGTAGGGCGGGGGGGCACATGCACATTCGGATCCATCTCAACGCGCGTGCCTCAAACCGGGCGATTTCCGGTGGGCTGTTCATAGGACAAAGGGCTGAACATGAAAGAGTTTGTTCCGTTCATCGTCGGAGTAGGTGGTACATCAAGGGCTGGCTCTTCGACAGAATTGGCTCTGCGCTTTGCACTGAGCGCGGCGGAGCGCGCTGGCGCAAAGACCGCATTAGTGGCTGGCCCAGAGCTTGAGTTTCCGATGTATTCGACGGATCGTTCGGAGCGTTCCGACACTGCCTCGGAAATGATTGCGTTGCTCCGTCGGTGTCACGGCGTTGTTGTCGCCTCCCCGGGCTACCATGGATCGGTTTCGGGTCTCATCAAGAACGCTTTGGATTACGTTGAAGATATGCGCAATGATGAGGCCGTCTACCTTGATGGCCGCGCCGTAGGGTGCATAGCCTGCGCATTCGGCTGGCAGGCAACTGGTAGCACACTGGCCGCCTTGAGATCGATTGTTCATGCACTTCGCGGATGGCCAACTCCCATGGGGGTCGCAATCAATAGCAGCACAAGAGCATTCGACACGGAAGGAAGGTGCCTCGATGCTGGGGTCGAAAGGCAGTTGGAGCTGCTCGCGAACCAGGTCGTTGACTTCGCTCGGATGCGCGCGGCTGTCGGAAACGGTGGAGAAAGCGTTTTGAGCGGCCAGGCGAAGCTAATGCAAATGCGCCTGGGGTGATGAGAGCTGGGGAAGAATGCTGTACGCGCAGCCATGCGGTGCATCGAGTCCGCCGTATACTCCCATCTGAACTATCACTGACGATTTTGTCTAGCGGCAATGGATGCAATAACCATGTCCAATTCTCTTGAAAGCATTGATCAAGTCGGGTTCCGCGCCCAGGTTCGAGCGTTCCTGGATGAAGCATTGACACCGGAGCTGCGACAGGCAGGGTGTGAGCAAATCGGTGTTTTTGCGCCGCCAGAGATTGGTCGCATCTGGCACCGCAGACTTTACGAGCGAGGTTGGATTGTACCGACGTGGCCTACGAAATATGGAGGACGGGGCTGGGGGCCTGCACAAAAGTACATCTTCGAGCAGGAGTGCGCGCTGGCGAACGCTCCGACGCTGTCGTCGGCGGGCCTGCTTATGCTCGGCCCCATCCTGATTCACTTCGGCACTGAGGAGCAGCAGACACGCTTCCTGCCGCGTATTCGATCTGGTGAAGATTATTGGTGTCAGGGTTACTCTGAACCGAGCGCCGGATCCGATCTTGCCGCACTAAAATGCCGAGCGCACCGTGAAGGAGGTGAGTACATCGTTGAGGGCACAAAGATTTGGACCACGCATGCGCATTGTGCGGACTGGATCTTTCTGCTTGTGCGAACCTCTACGCACGAGCGCCCGCAGGAAGGAATTAGTTTTCTGCTGGTTGATATGCACTCGCCGGGAGTGGGGGTCCATCCAATCATCAGTATGTCCGGTGAGCACGAGGTGAATCAGGTGTTCTTCGACAGTGTTCGAACCCCGGCTGAGAACCGAATCGGCGATGAAGGTGCGGGTTGGACCGTCGCGAAGCGCTTACTTGAGTTCGAGCGCAGCGGAGTCTACGGACCACGCGTCCGTCGGTTGCTGCTCCAGGCTCGCCGGATTGCCGAGGAGCGCGAAGGTTGTTGGCGAGACGCGGATTTTCGTTGGCGGTATGCAGAGCTGAGCATCGATTGCGATGCGCTTGAGGCAGCGGAGTTGCGAATGCTTGTCGAGAACGATTCACAGCGGGCAGGGGTCACTACATCCTTGCTCAAGTTAGTCGGCACAGAGACATTGCAACGTGCAAGTGAGCTATGTGTGACAGCAGCCGGTGCGGAGTCGCTGCATGCCCACGACCCTGCAAAGTCGGATATATCTTCCCGAGATGCCCAAGTCGCGATGGCGCGGTACCTCAATATGCGCGCAGCAACAATTTACGGGGGATCCAGTGAGATCCAGCGGAACATTCTCGCAAAAACGGCGCTGCAATTGTGAGCCCGCAGCGGGATAGCATGACGCTTAGATCTACGTTACACCCCTATGTGGAGCCAATAGCGCGCCTTCCTTGATGCGTCGGGCGGCATAGGGGTTGCAAAGAAGGAGGGTATATGGATGGGATGGATTTCGCGCTAAGCGATGAGCAGCGTATGTTGCGCGATATGGTTGAGCGGGTCTCTGTCGAAAAATACGGATTTGGCGTCCGACAGGCAGCAATACTTGACCACGATGGTTTTCATAGGCCCTTCTGGAAGGAGTTGGGACAGCTTGGTGTGCTCGGAGCCACGTTGCCAGAGAGTTGCGGTGGATCAGGGGCGGATCAAATGACTGCAATGTTGATCATGTCCGAGTTTGGGAAGAACTTGGTGATTTCGCCATACCTGTCAACCATCATCTGCTCAGCTACGCTGCTTGCTCGTTTTGGTACTACGATGCAGCGCGACCAGTACCTGCCCAGCGTGATCGAGGGCAGCAGCATCATCGCGTTTGCATGCGACGAGGCGAATGATGTGATTGACATCAGTCACGTGAAGACATCAGCTTCGCCGAGTACGGGCGGGTTTGAGATTACTGGCCATAAGACCGGCGTTGTGGGTGGTATCTGGAGCGACTATGTGATGGTGGTTGCAAAGATCGAAGGTACTGACCGCGCAACTGGAACATTTATTTTGCCCGTGGATACCCCCGGCGTCGAGATGTGCCACTACCGAACAATTGATGGTGGAAGTAGTTCAACCGTCCATCTCCACAAGGCATTTGTGCCCTTGAACTCATGGATTGGTGAGTATTACGACAGCGGAGAGGCCGTCGAACGCATTCGCGATGAAGCTGCTGCAATGGTATGCGCGGACGCTGTGGGATCCATGGGAAGTCTGCTCCGTAAAACGGTCGAATATGCACGGACGCGGAAGCAATTCGGGACACCGATTGGGAAATTCCAGGTGTTGCAACATCGGATGGTGGATATGCTAGTAGGGTGTAGTCAATCGTCGTCGATTACCCACCACGCAGTGACGCACCTTGCTGCTAACCCGGTTCAACGGAAAAAGGCTGTGTCGGCAGCGAAGGCACTTGTTGGACGGTTTGGGCGAATGGTGGCACAGTCTGCCGTGCAGATACATGGTGCTATAGGTATTACTGACGAACTGGACGTCAGCCATCACTTCCGTCGTATCGAAACCCTTAATCTTTGCCTCGGTACAATTGACCGGCATATTCGCCGATACGCAGATCTGTTAGACACAAGCGAAGCGTGAATGGCCGCGTGCTATCGCGGCATGGCCCGGAACCTCAATCTCACACGTGGCGGTGCATCGACGAAACTTTACTCCTCCCCCGGCGCATGCTCGCTGTCGATCCTTATCGCGTTGCGCGAAGCGGGTATCGACTTCGAAGGCATCAAAGTGAATCTGCAGACGCACAAGTTTGCGAACGGTGAAGACTACTACGCGATCTCGCCGCGCGGCTACGTGCCGCTCGTCGAGTTCGATGACGGCTCGCGGCATACCGAAGCCGCACCGCTGCTGCAGTACATCGGCGATCTCGATCCGCAACGCGCGCTCATTCCGCCGGCCGGCTCGCCCGGGCGTCTCGCGGTGCTCGAGTGGCTCACGTTCGTCAGCACCGAGCTGCACAAGACGTTCAGCCCGTGGTTCTGGCAGGCGCAGACGGCCGAGTCGACGAAAGTCGCATGCCGCGCGAAGCTCGCGACGCGATTCGCGGAACTGGACCGCGCGCTTGCCGGCCGCGAGTATCTGACAAGCAGATTCACGGTTGCCGATGCGTACGCGTTCATGATCGTCAACTGGAGCCGGATGCTCGCGATCAATTTATCGCCTTATCCACATCTGGAAGCATATCTGGCCCGTGTCGCAGCACGGCCGAAGGTCCTTGAAACACTGCTGTTGGAAGGGTTGCTGAAGGCCGACGCGGCCTGAAGTTCGATCGATGCGCTTGTGCGGCCCGGTGTGCCGCTTGGCCGGCAATGCGCAACCATGCGGCATGTCTTCCCTCAAGGGAACGCGGCGAGGATCTCCTGCGTAATCTCCACCACGAGCGGGCCGGCGCGCAAGCCCGGCTTCACCGTGGGATTCGAAAACACGATGCGCTCTTCGGCGTGCCGCAGATTCAATCTCCGGGCCTTCGAGTACCGTGTGTCGTTCCTGAAATGCGCGAATGGTCAGGGGATGGCCGATGGAAGCGGCTCGTGCTCTGGAGAGGTAGGCGCCAATTTCTGCTGCGTCCAGGCCGGCCTCCCTCGCGACACGCCGCTGGTTGAAGGCCGCATACCCGTCGGTGACGAAGGCGTTTATTGAGATCTCAAGGATTTCAGGCACGCGCGCGTGGTTCGGTTTCCCCGTCGCCTTGTCTCGCCAGCAGAACTGGTGGCGGACATATTTTTCGCCGTAATGGTCAGTTGTTGCATTTCTCTTCCTCGTCGCGCGATGGCCAAAGAACCCGCAGCACCGATGGAACCTCGCTGAGTCGGCATCGATCTTGGCAAAGCTGCCACAAACGGGCAAGCATCGGCCACATTCCTCCAAATGTTATAAGTCAATAAACCTGTAAAGCATGGCGAATCTTTATATCCATTAGTAATTTTGTACCACGAAATGGCGAATTTATTGGTGTTTTCCCGAGGCGCCTCGGCTTGCATCTCAGTGTTTTGGTTACTATTGTAGGTCTATGGACCTATATAGGCGAGCTGCCTGCGGTAGGGCGGATCCACTGGCGATCGTGAACCAGAACGCACGCCAACCGGGGTCCGATGTGGCGAACCCGGGATGCGTTTGAGGGGCAGGAGATGGGTGCGGAGTGGCGTTGCGGTGGTTGATCGACAAATGGTTGACGCGCGAACCCGGGCGGTCAGTCAGACGACGCGATACAGCTATTCGGGCATCATTCATCATCGTTGCATCCGCATCGAATCATCGCGGGTAGCGGGGCCCTTCGAGCTGTTCTTTTTCCGGCATGACGACGGTCGGTGGCGCGTGTTTTCTCCCGAGCGGTCACGGCCCATGATGGGGCGCAAGTGTTGCTAACGCTTCAGGCAGCGTTCTGACAGGAGGAGTGAAATCGTGGGTTTGATTAAGAGTGCAGTCGCAATGTCGGTGGCGATTCTTGTTGTGGGACACGCTTGCGGAGAAGTCACCGATAGCGAGGCTAAGTCGCTCGGAACAACATTGACGGCGTTCGGTGCAGATCCCAAGGCAAGTGCGGACGGCCAGGTCCCTGCATATACAGGCGAGCCGATCAAGCCGCCGGCTAGCTATCAGGAGGGGAGTGGACGCTACCCCGACCCGTTTTCAAGTGAGAAGCCGGTGGTCTCGATAACGCAGAAGAACATGGCGGAGTATAGCGATAAGTTGACGGAGAGCACAAAGGAACTCCTGAAGCGCTACCCTGATTTCCGCGTCGACGTATACCCTTCACATCGGACCATGGTCTACCCACAATGGGTACTCGAGAATACGAAGGAACTGGCCCGCACCGCGAGTCTGAGCTCCGATAATTTAAAGGTCGAGAACGCTTGGGGTGGCATTCCGTTTCCAATCCCAAAGCGTGGCGCGGAGGTAATCTGGAACTTCACGCTGGCCTATACACACCTCTCTCATGACGCCCTCATCAGCTCCTATTTGGTCGACTCTTCCGGGAATGCGACGGAAGTCGGACGCAACCGGGTGTTGTGCTACTCCGCCTACTATGATCCCGCAGCAAAGCCGGAACAGTGGCACAAGAAATGGGCTTCCACATTTGTCGGTCCGCCGTCGTCGGTGGGTCAGAAGATCCTGGAGTGGTTGCCGTTGAATTATCAGAAAGATGACGAGACGATTTATGCCTATACCCCAGGACTTAGACGTGTACGTCTCGCACCGGAGCTTACCTATGACACTCCCGTTTCCTTTATTGGTGGAGCGGTGCTTGGTGACGAGTTACAACTATGGGACGGCAAGATGGACCGGTTTGATTGGAAAATTGTTGGAAAGCGGGAGATGATAGTTCCTTACAATACTTATCGACTGCATTTTGAAACGCCGGTTAGTCAGATGCTCGGAAAGCGCTTCATTTCACCCGATGCGATGCGATGGGAGGTTCACCGGGTCTGGGTGGTGCAGGCAGATTTGAAGCCCTCAGCGCGTCATGTTGTTTTACGGAGAACATACTATGTGGACGAGGACTCGTGGGCAATCGTCGCCACGGATGCATATGATCACTCCGGCAGCATTTATCGTGCTGGCTTTGCTGCGCACTACGTCCAGTACGGGAAATTCTTGGAACAATCGACGCTTAGTCAGATTGTCTATGATTTCTCAAAGGGAAATTATTCGATTTCTGGTATTGAAACCCCCAGTGGCTTTTATAGAGTCTTGCCGGATGCGCCATTTAAATCAGGGTTGACTCCGGATGCGTTGGCCGGTGCAGGCGTGCGGTGATTCAGGGGGGGGCGCTGTCTTACATCGGAGTGAGTGAGGAGGCCGCGACAAGGTCCGTGAGCGCGAATTCAAAGGAAACAGGAATTGGGCGACACCTCGCGCGGCTGCTGGCGCTCTTTGCCGCGCGAAAAAGTGCAACCCTTGCTGTCATATTAGCAGGAGTGATGGGCGCTTCTGGTTATGTGATCAGTCGGCACCTGGAAATTGGAGACCTTAATGCCGGGGCGCCCGAACTTCGACCGCGTTCGCAATACAATCTCGACGTGGCGTACGTTACCCAGCACTATGAGTTCACTGACGATCAGTTTGACGTTGCCCGCGAATCTCGGACCCCTTAACTGAGCGGAAATTATGCCACCCGTTGGTTTTTGGCGACGTACCAGTCCCGCGCGAATTGCATCGGGCTGACGTAGCCCAACGTCGAGTGAAGACGGCCATGATTGTAGAAGCTCAACCAATCGACCACTTCGTGCATCGCTTCGCGACGCGTTGCAAAGCGCTGACCGAGGATGCATGCACGCTTGAGCGCCCCCCACAGGCTCTCGGTCGGCGAATTGTCCCAGCAATTGCCTCTGCGGCTCATCGAACTGCGCATACACTGCTGGTGGAAGGGTTGCTGAAGGCCGACGCGGCCTGAAGTTCGATCGATGCCTGTGCGGCCCGGTGTGCCGCGTGGCCGGCAATGCGCAACCATGCGGCATGGCTTTCCACAAGGGAGCGCGGCGAGGATCTCCTGCGTAATCTCCACCACGAGCGGGCCGGCGCGCAAGCCCGGCTTCACCGTAGGATTCGAAAACACGATGCGCTCTTCGGCGTGCCGCATCGCATAACGATAGTCGCCGTCGCGCGCGAGCAGCGAACAATCGGGGCCATTTTTTCCAGCCTAATGTTGCTCCGGAATGTCGCCATCAACGATAACGGCGCTATAGTCTCCACCGCGCAGACGGTGAGACAGGGCTTCGCGATAGACAGGGGTGTCGTACCAATGCTCCGCGTCCTCGAAGGATGGAAATTCGAGTATCACTATCGACTCGATCTCTGGGCCTTCGAGTACCTTGTGTCGTCCCTGAAATGCTCGAATGGTCAAGGGATGGCCGATGGAAGCGGCTCTTGCTTTGGAAAGGTAGGCGGCAATCTCTGCTGCGTCTAGGGTCGCCCTCCTGACAACTACAACAAAGGCGGTCACGGGTCCTCCTCTCTATGTAGACAATGAATACTGCACTTGAGCAAATCACCTGATTGGGCGTCTAACAGCGCTCGGCCTCAGATCTCTCGCTCGCGCTTCCGTCTCCCATGCGTGTACCCAAGGAGAGATGGGCGGTCGTGACCTGTTCCTTAATCGCAAGGTCCAGTATTTGCTGATGGAGCGAGAACGAGGCAAATTAAGTGACCCCGGCAAAGCCGGGGGTTTATTGGGTGAGCGCCTCAAAGGCGCCATGACCCCG
>NZ_JALPRJ010000014.1 GCF_030464885.1 Caballeronia sp. SEWSISQ10-4 2
TAAACGAGCTTTCTCGCTGTCGTCGCGCGACAGCGACGTTGTGTATAACGACATGCCCTTAAGAACGCTGTGCTGGCATGCCAATTGATTTGAATCCAGTTCGATTGCCACGCGATCTGGTCTATCCCCATGTTTTCCCAATAATGGCCACTCGCCGCACTTCGGCGGTGCATCCGTATATTCCGGTTTATTACTTTCTTGCTGAAAGTAATTGCTGGAACTTACCGCTTGGCGTAAATCCTCATAATTGAGGATTCGCTGTTGGCGAAGTCACGGTAATGTCGGTTGCTTTGTTAGTGGAGCATGAGCCGTGAGCTTTGACCAGATCGTCCCCTCAGCCCCCCGACATCCCTTATTGATCGAACAGGAGATCGCGCACCTGGCGCGGATCGTTCCACGCTGGACTGACGAAAGGAATTGTTCGGTTCTCGGGCAGGCTTACTGGCGCAAGCGCGTGGTCGATCTGGCGCGTTCTCCCGAACTTACGCCAATCCAGCACGCCAGCGTGCAGCGAATGCTCGAATGTGTGAACACGGCCGTTTGATCATGGCGCCATGAATTCAATTATTCGGGGTTTGGTTTCACGTTTCGGAATATTGATCTGGATGCGCTGCGATCGATAACTCGACAGCTAAAAGGTTTCTGATTCCTTACATCGACTTCCATTGTCTCAAACTGAACAGGGAGAGCTGAATATGGAAATGCAATACCGAGGATCCACGATACAACCGATGGTTGCGCCTTCGCACGGCACCTTTGATTCATCCGTGATTATCCGGGACCCCTATGGAAATCAACGCTCGCACGGCACGCTCGGACGCTTCGCGTCGCATAATGCCGCCACGAATTTTGCCGTCGTCTGGGCCATAGCCTGCCTTGATGGGGACGCAGTACCGCGAGCGCCGTTCGAGGTGGTTGGAAGCTACCGTGATCATCGCGGCCTGGACGAGGTGCGGGTTGCCGGCTCGATTCTACGAATCCGCAGCCAGGCGCTGAGCCCGGTGGCGTAAATAGAGGTTGTTGAGAATCAGGGCCGTGCCCGTCTTCGCCTTGAGATGAGCGAGATGTTGAGAAAGTCTTCAGGAATTGTCTTGCGAGCGTGGAGGAACTGCGTGTGTTCCCCGACGCTCCGCGTCCGCAAACATCTCGCGTAGCCTCTGTCGCTCGTTGTCGGTCAGATGTGAGACCGCGGCCGGCATCGTGAGCACCAGTTGCAGTGTCAGGTCGCCGCGCAAGCCGTTGCGGTCCGTGAGCCCATGCCTGAGCAGACGGATCGTGCTGCCCGGCTGCGCGTTCGGCGGAATCGTCATCCGCAGCGCGCGGCCCAGGATTTGCGCTTCGAAGCTGCCGCCGAGCGTGGCCGTCACGAAATCAACCTGAACCTCGCAAGTGAGATTCAGCCCGTTGCGACGAAAGGCCGAGCCGCACGCAATCACGACCGAGAAGGTAGCGTCGCCGGGCGGACCGCCATTGGGCCCGGCATGGCCAGCGCCTTTGACGACGAGACGCTGACCGTCCCACGCACCCGGGGGAATCCTGACTGTCTCGGACTTCCGATAGGTCATGACAGCCGTGCCGAGACACGTTGGACACCAGTCACTCGCCAGCGGGCGCCCGGTGCCGACACAGGCGGCGCAGCGCATACCCGAGACCGACTGGCCGCTGCCCCAGCAGCGCGCGCACTGCGAGACTCTCTCCTGACATTGGCGACACGGCCCGTTTACCGGGTAGCTCACTTCGACTTCGCCGCCATGGATTGCAGCTTCGAGCGGCACAAAGAGTCTGATCAGACAACTCGCGCCGCGCGTTGGCGGCGGGCCACGGTGTTCGCGTGACGGGGCTTCTTTGCCGCGGCTCCCGGCCGACGCCGACGCGGCCACCGGGTCGGACACCCGCGGCTCACGCTTGCCAATCAGAATCTCGAACGCCTCCTGAACGCGCTTGAACACCGGCTCGACTATTGATTCGCGCCCCTTGTTGCGGTCCGGGTGGTACTTTGCTCTCAGCCGTCGGTATGCGCGTGTGACGTCTGCCAGCGACGCAGTGTCTGGTAGTTCCAGTAGCCTGTAGTATTCGTCGAGGCTCACGCGTTTCCCCCGGTTTCTTTCTGAAAGCGCAAGTCTATCAAGACGGAAACAAAAGGACTGCTGTCGATGACGGGAGATTGTCAGCGCCGATGTGCTCCCAAATGCCGGGGAGTTTGAGACTGCAAAGATAGACCGGCAAACAAACTTTCGCTTTTGAGGCGCACCTTGTCGCGCCACATGACGGGCGCAAAAACAGGATTGCGGCATACCGCAAGATTATGTCTCCCGTATCAAACCGCTGGAAAGGATCGAGCGTCGAACTCATGCATGGACTGGCGGGAGCGCCGAAGTAATCTCATCGTGGCCCGGAACGCTCCTGCGTCAAACCGCTCTGCGAGCCTGGAAGGTCAGCATTCCTGTTCACTTGCCCGACGTTGCTCACCGCCGCAACACCGCGCAAACAGACCCGGCGAACTGCACAGTGACGGTTTGCTCATTGCGCGTGTTGCGCTGAACCAAGCCAATTTCACGCGTGAAGGTCTCGTCGCCAAGAGACAGCGCGCTCACGGTTTCCGGCATGTGCAGCGCGGCCGCCTGCGGGACGAGCGCAACGCCCACCCCGTGGGCCACGAGTCCGACGATTCCCTGCAGTTCGTCGAGTTCGACCACGTCCTGCACCGTGACGCGAATTCGCCTGAGAAAGCGGTCGACAAGGCGGCCTCCAAAAGAACTCCGGTCGTAGCGAATAAACGGTTCCGATTTGAGCAGCGAGCGCCACGGCCGGTCTGCCAGCTTGCGCGGGACCAGCAGGACGAAAGACTCGGTGAGCAGCGTGCGCCAGTGCAATTCGGCGGGCAACGCGAAAGGGGGTTTGATGATCACAGCGACATCGACCTCGCCGGAGTCAACCTGCGCGAGCAGGTTGAGCGACACGCCGGGCACCACGCGGATCCGCCACCCCGGCGAAGTCTGCCGGAACAGTTCGATGGCACTGACGAGAAACGACGCCTGCGCCGAAGCGATAGCACCCACCCGAAGCAGACCGGACTTTTCGGCCTCACCACCGCGGTCTGCCATACGGGCGTAGACGGACAACACTTCTTCAGCCAGATCGACAGTCTGCGTGCCTGCCGCGTTGAGCGTGGCCGAGCGGCCGGTGCGGTCGAATAGCGGGAAACCCAGGTCCTCCTCCAGCCGCTGGATCTGCGCACTGACAGCCGATTGCGTCAGTCCGATATGCGCCCCGGCACTCGCGAACGTGCCGAAACGCACAACGGCCAGAAAGGTTTTCAGCTCTCGCATCATGACTGGATTGATCAATCTCATTGGTTTGAATTGATCGATTTTATTGATGCTGAGCTAGAAAAACTATCATTATTCAACTATTCTCGTTGCCCCTAAACTGTCTTTCGTCGAGTACGACCCATTCAACCGAAATCCGGGCCTTCCCATGAGCGATACCACTGTTGCCATTTCCCCTTTCCATCTCGCCTTTCCGGTTCATGACATTGCAGCTGCCCGGGAGTTTTATGGCGATCTGCTTGGCTGTCCGGAGGGCCGCAGTGCCCCCGACTGGGTGGACTTCAACTTCTACGGCCACCAGATCGTGGCCCACTTGGCGCCGGACGAGATCGGCCATCGCAAGACGAGTACGGTAGATGGCGATGCGGTCCCGGTCCGGCATTTCGGCGTCGTGCTGCCAATGGATCAGTGGCAAGCGGCGTCGGACAAACTCACGGCGGCCGGGGTGGAATTCATCATCGAGCCGCATGTGCGCTTCAAGGGCGAAGTCGGGGAGCAGGCCACCATGTTCTTCCTGGACCCGTCGGGCAATGCACTGGAAATCAAGGCGTTCGCGAATATCGCTTCGCTGTTTGCAAAATAGGCCCCGCAATAATCACGTCGGCCCGTAATGAATAAACGCTGAGCAATGGCGCCCGTCGGGTTATCCGGCCGGCGGGCGCTGCCGTTGGCGCACTTCACTCATCTATCCGTGGATGTGGTCCAGCAGGCATACCGGCGCACCTGTATCGCGGCAATCTACCGCCATTACCGGATGCAGCGCCTGGTTCGCGTTTTCCACGGTCGTTACCCAACATCGCCCAGCACGCCATTCCCGGCGAACCGACCCGACAACAAGCGCCCAAGCGCGGCGAACCGCAGGATCGAGCCTGCGAATACAGGGTATCCGTGAACCGGGGAGCAAGACATGAATAACGAAAGCACCCGCAAGCTGTTTCGGGAGGCCATGGCGTACCTGTCGGCGGCCGTGAACATCATCACGACCGACGGCCCGCGCGGCCGCTGCGGCATGACGGCAAGCGCGGTGTGTTCGGTCACCGACACACCGCCCACCATGCTCGTCTGCGTGAACCAGTCGAGCTCGGCGCATGCGGTGCTCGCTGGAAACGGTAACGTCTGCATCAACGTGCTGCCCGCTGATCACCAGGAACTGGCGCGCCATTTTGCCGGCATGACCAACTTGCCGATGAGCGCACGCTTCGAGCAGCAGACCTGGACGGCTGGCCGCCTGGGTCTGCCCGTTCTCGCTGATGCACTCGCGAGTCTCGAAGGTCGTATTGTCGATACAAAGACGGTGGGCTCGCACTCGGTGATGTTCGTGGAAGTGGCGGACATCGTGGTGCGCGGCGACGGCGACAGCCTGATCTATTTCGGTCGCCACTTTCATCGGCTGGCGCGTACGGTACCGGAGCTTTGCTGAGTTCTATTGAGTCTCGCAGACCACGCTGAACCTGACCAGCGTGGTCGTGCCGAAGGTATTGCTCAACGCGACATCGGCGGCATCGCGGCCTCGCGCGATCAATACGCGGCCGGTACGCGGCGCGTTGTTACGCGGATCGAATGTCTGCCATGTGTTGCCCAGATAAACCTCGATCCAGGCGCAGAAGTCCATAGGTGCGTAGGGCGGCGGCAAACCGACGTCGCTGATATAACCCGTGCAATAACGCGCCGGAATGTTCATCGCGCGGCACAACGCGACGGCGAGATGCGCGAAGTCGCGGCAAACACCCACGCCTTCCCGATACGCTTCGAACGCCGTCCTGGTCGGACGCGCGCAGTTGTAGTCGAACCGTATGTGCCGATGAACAAAGTCGCAGATGGCCTGCACCCGGGGTCGTCCCAGCGGCGTGGAGCCGAACATCTGCCAGGCGGCTTCGGACAACAGGTCGGTCTCGCAGTAGCGGCTGCCGAGCAGGAACTGCATGCACTCGTCAGGCAGTTCTTCAACAGCGTGCTGATAACCGTTGGGCTCCGGCACCTCATGATAAGCCGGTACTTCGACCAACCCTTGCGAGGACAGCGTGAGCCAGCCCTGCGGTGCAACCAGCCGGCTGCACAGGTTGCCGAAGGAATCGTGATATTGCGAGAAGGGCACCCGCGGGTTGACCCTCAGAAGGTCGGGGACAAGAATGTCCTTTGCTCGCGAGGCGTGCATGTTCAGCATCAGCAGCATGGGGGTCGGCTGCACGCATTCATAGACCAG
The DNA here is from genome assembly GCF_030464885.1 of Caballeronia sp. SEWSISQ10-4 2. Lineage (GTDB taxonomy): Bacteria > Pseudomonadota > Gammaproteobacteria > Burkholderiales > Burkholderiaceae > Caballeronia. Next base: position 5,533 of record NZ_JALPRJ010000014.1, read on the forward strand.
TTCGTAACCAACGCGGAGCTTCATCGGACTGACCTTTTTGGTTGAGCGGACGTGGAAATCCGGACGTGGAAATTGGGCTTGAAACATCGAACTCCTGATGAATCCCTGGTTCAACCAGCAGCGACCGCCTGCGGGCCCTGCGGATCTTGCTCGTGTTGCTGAACTCCGCCTTCCGCTTGTTTCGGGGCATTCGCGTTCGCGATCACGTTATGCACGAAACGCAGCTTCGCCACGACCTTCGGCGACAGCGTGAACGGGTATGCATCGGCCAGACCCAGGCTCCGATTCAAGCTGTTCAATGCATACATCAGTGGAAACCATTGCTCCATGAGGTTATCGAAGCTCGTGCTCTCGATCGGCTCGACCTCGGTAAGCGAAGGTTCGTTGGGCGCTTTCGGATCGAGCTTGAATCCGCATGCGGCGGCGGTGTCGACTGTATCGACGATGTGCAGATAATGTGCCCAGGTCTCCGCCCAGTCCTCCCACGGATGCGTCGTGGCGTAGGCGCTCACATAAGACTCTTCCCAATTGGCCGGCGGCCCATTCTTGTAATGCGCCTGAAGCGCCCGGGCGTAGTCGACGCGCTCATCGCCGAACATTTCGCGGAACGACTCTTCCCAGTGTGAATGAGCCACGAGCCGGTCAAAATAATAATGGCCAATTTCATGCCGGAAATGCCCGAGCAAGGTCCGGTATGGTTCACCCATTTCCGCGCGCGCGCGTTCGCGCAGGGCGTCGTCGGCTTCGGCTATGTTCATCGTAATGAGGCCGTTGTCGTGGCCGGTCAGGACCTTTGGCCCCACGTTGCCGTCTTCGAGGAACTCGAACTGTAAGCCGCTTTCGGGGTTGGTCCTCCTCGAATCCGTGTTTAGTCCCAGCGCCCACAACGCATACAGCAAGCGCCGCTTGGCCATTTCCAACCGATACCAGTAGACGCGGTTTTCTGGCTGGGTGAGATTGGGAATGGTCCGCGTCAAGCTGCATGCGGGGCACAATACGTCGGGCGAGTCGGCCGGGATCATCCAGTTGCAGACATTCTCGAGCGCGTAGTTGTTGCACTGCCGGAACACCGCGCCGTTTGCGGATGGATGCAGGGCGCGCCAAAGCCCCTCGCCGGCCGGTTCGAATGCGCATACCTCGGACAGGTCAGGCACGAAGCCGAGGAGCGCCGCACAGGATTCGCATTTCACGTTTTCGAAAAAAACGTGATGCTGACAACGGCCGCAGTGGAATGTTTTCATATTGAAGAGATAGGCTGGAATGCAGTACGTGGTGGCGTTGAAGCAAGCCACGTGCCGCTGCGGAAACGCGCCAGTCTTGAGGTGGGGGCGGTTTACGCGCCATTTCGGTGCATGACCGAATGGCGCAAGCGGTTCAAACGCAGCATCGAGTGCATTGAAATAGCCGTCAGCCTTGCCCTATGGTCAGTTCGGCCAAAGGGCATAGAGCTTGCTTTTAAAAACTGCCAAAATTCGTCCAGGAGTCAGGTGTGTCAATCCGCGTCGCGTTGAACCATGTCACGCACTACCGTTATGACCGCCTCGTCGGCCTTTCACCGCAGGTCGTGCGCTTGCGGCCCGCGCCGCATTGCCGTACCCCGATCGTCTCGTATTCGATGCGGGTCGAGCCAGTCGAGCATTTCATCAACTGGCAGCAGGACGCGTTCGCCAACTATCAGGCGCGGCTCGTCTTTCCCGAGAAGACGCGGGAATTCAAAATAACAATCGATCTGGTCGCCGAGATGGCGGTCTACAACCCCTTCGACTTCTTCCTCGAACCGTACGCCGAGAAATTCCCGTTCGAGTACGAACCCCAGCTCGTGGCTGAGCTTGCGCCGTATCTGATCAAGCGTGAGCCCACGCCGTTGCTGGCCAAGTTTGTCGACAGCATCGACAAGACGGCTAAAGTAACGGCCGATTTCCTGGTCGAGCTGAACCAGCGGCTGCAGCACGACATTGGCTACGTGATTCGCATGGAACCCGGCGTGCAGACGCCGGAGGAGACGCTCGAAAAAGCGTTGGGATCGTGTCGCGATACCGGTTGGCTGCTCGTCGAAACCTTGCGTCAGCTCGGGCTGGCAGCGCGGTTCGTTTCAGGTTATCTGATCCAGCTCACCCCGGATCAGAAGTCCCTCGATGGCCCGAGCGGCACCGAAGTCGACTTCACCGACCTGCACGCGTGGTGCGAGGTCTTCCTGCCCGGCGCGGGCTGGATCGGGCTCGACCCGACCTCCGGGCTGCTGGCCGGCGAGGGGCATATCCCCGTTGCCTGCACGCCTGAGCCGGGCAGCGCGGCGCCTATTTCCGGCGCTGTCGACGAAAGCGAAGTCGAGTTCGAGCACATCATGCAAGTCCAGCGCGTGCTCGAAACGCCGCGCGTGACGAAACCCTACACGGAAGAAGTGTGGTCCGCGGTCCAGACGATGGGCGCACAGGTCGACCAGCAACTCAACGACATGGACGTGCGCCTGACGATGGGCGGCGAGCCCACGTTCGTCGCCGTGACCGACCGCGACGCGGCGGAATGGAACACGGATGCACTGGGACCGACGAAGCGCGGTTACGCGGTGTCGCTGATGGACAAGCTGCGAGCGCGCTATGGCGTGGGCGGCTTCCTGCATCTGGGGCAAGGTAAGTGGTATCCCGGCGAACAGTTGCCGCGTTGGGCCATGTCGCTCTTCTGGCGCGCGGATGGCGAGCCGATCTGGGAAGACCCGACGCTCTTTGCCGATGAACGCGATCCCGGCCATTACACCGCTGAAGATGCACGTCGTTTCATCGAGCATCTGGCGGACAAGGTCTCGCTGGATCCCTCGTATATCCAGCCCGGCTACGAGGACACTTTCTACTATCTGTGGCGTGAACGCCGCTTGCCGGTGAACGTGGACCCGTTCGAATCGGAACTCGAAGACGAGATGGAGCGTATGCGGTTGCGCCGCGTGTTCGACGCGGGTTTATCGCAGGTGACGGGTTATGTGCTGCCTATCGCGCGGGAACGCGATATCCCGATGCAGGCGCCGACTTGGGTCAGCGGCCCATGGTTCTTCCGCGATGGACGCATGTACCTGATTCCCGGCGACTCGCCGATGGGTTACCGCTTGCCGCTCGAATCGCTGCCGTGGGTGAGCGCCGGGGACTATCCGTATCAACACCCGCACGATCCGTTCGCACCGCCCGTGCCCTTGCGCGAGGCGATGGAATTGCGCATGCAGTATCGCGGCGGCGTGGTGCCTGGGATCGGTAGTGAAGGTCGAGCCGAGGGTGAAGGCGCAACGGGCGCTGGCGCCGGCGCGGCTGCAGGCACAGGACAGCGGCCTGCTACCTCTGCTATGTCCACCCGCGAACCATCGCGCGGCGAGTCCGCTTCGTGGATCCGGCGTACGGCGCTGTGCGTCGAAGCGCGCGATCCGGCGCGTGCGGCGGGACCGGACGTTGAAGAGAAGTCGTTTGGGAGCGGCAAGAGCCTGCTGCATGTGTTCATGCCGCCGCTGACCGAACTCGACGACTACCTCGACCTGCTTGCCGCCATCGAGGCAACGGCCGCCGATCTGCACATGAAGGTGGTGATAGAAGGGTACCCGCCGCCACGCGATGCCCGTCTGAAGATGCTTCAGGTGACGCCTGACCCGGGCGTGATCGAAGTGAACATCCATCCGGCTTCGAGCTGGGATCAACTTGTCGATCACACCGAGTACCTGTATCAGTCGGCGCATGAAAGTTATCTGAGCACCGAGAAGTTCATGACCGACGGGCGTCACACCGGGACGGGCGGCGGCAATCACTTCGTGCTCGGCGGTGCGACGCCCGCGGACAGCCCGTTCCTGCGGCGTCCCGACTTGCTGGCGAGCTTGATCGCGTACTTCATCAACCATCCGTCGATGTCGTATCTGTTCTCGGGATTGTTTCTCGGACCGACGAGCCAGGCGCCCCGCGTGGACGAGGCGCGCAACGACCAGCTTTACGAACTGGAGATTGCTTTCAAGGAGATCGAGCATCAGCTCGAACGTCTGGGCGGGCGCGACAGTGCGCAGTTGCCGCCCTGGCTGATCGACCGTACCTTACGCAATCTTCTTATCGATGTGACGGGCAATACGCATCGCGCGGAGTTTTGCATCGACAAGCTGTATTCCCCCGATGGCCCGACCGGCCGGCTCGGCCTGCTCGAACTGCGAGGCTTCGAAATGCCGCCGCACGCGCGCATGAGCCTTGTCCAGCAATTGCTGCTGCGTGCGCTGGTCGCGCGGTTCTGGGACAAGCCGTACACCACGCGCCTCACGCGCTGGGGCACTGAGCTGCATGACCGTTTCCTGCTTGGCACTTTCATTGAAATGGATTTCCACGATGTCATCGCGGATCTCAATGAAGCCGGTTATGCTTTCGATGCCGCATGGTTCGCGCCGCATTTCGAGTTCCGTTTTCCGCTGGTCGGCGCGGTCCAGACGAACGGTATCGAACTGGTGGTGCGCAGCGCGCTCGAACCGTGGCACGTCATGGGCGAGCAGGGGTCGCCCGGCGGCACGGTGCGTTACGTCGATTCGTCGGTGGAGCGGCTCGAAGTGCGGGTGCTGGGACTCAACGACAATCGGCATGTGGTGACGGTCAACGGCGTGCCTTTACCGTTGCAACCCACGGGCCGGGTGAGCGAGCACGTGGCCGGGGTGCGTTTCCGGGCGTGGTCCCAGCCGACGGCGCTGCATCCGTCGATTGGCGTGGATGCGCCGCTCACGTTCGACATCGTGGACACCTGGAGCAACCGGTCCATCGGCGGATGCCGGTATCATGTAGCCCATCCGGGTGGCCGCAATTATGTGACCTATCCGGTCAACGCATACGAGGCGGAAAGCCGGCGGCGTTCGCGCTTTTTCAGAATCGGCCATACGCCTGGGCGCATGGTCGTGGAGGAACCGAAGCGGAGCCTGGAGTTTCCGTTCACACTCGATCTGCGCCGACGGTAGCCTCATCAACGAAAACAGCTCAATTTGGCCTTCCAATCAACGCTTCCGTTTGAAGCAATCACGAACCGCGCGAGTGTGTCGTCACACCTTCGCGCGGTACCGGCCCGGGAGGGCCATTGGGACGAACTGCGCGACGCGTCCGGCCAGTTGCGCGCCCCCTGGCAGCAATTCTTCGACCTGCTCGGCGACGACGGCATAGCCGATCTCGACCGGGCGACCGCTTCCATTGCGCAGCAGGTCCGCGACAACGACATCAGCTACAACGTCTATGCGGACAAGGGCGAACCTCGTCCGTGGGCGCTGGACCTGCTGCCGTTTCTCATCGACGAGGGCGAGTGGTCGGTGATCGAACGCGCCGTGACGCAGCGCGCCAAGTTGCTCAATGCCATCGTCGCCGATATCTACGGGCCGCAGACGCTGCTGCACGACGGCCTGCTGCCGCCGGCGCTGGTCTTCGGGCATCAAGGCTATCTACGCTCGGTGAAGGGGTTCGTGCCGCCCGGCGCGCAGTATCTGCAGCTTGTTGCCGTGGACCTGACGCGCGCGCCCAACGGCACATGGACCGTGATGGCGCACCGGACGGAAGCGCCGTCCGGACTCGGTTATGCGCTGGAAAATCGCCTGATTGTCTCGGACGTGTTCGCCGAACCGTTCCGCTCGATGAAGGTCCAGAGGCTTGCCCCGTTTTATTCGCAACTGATCGCTGCGCTGGTTCAAGGCGGCCGGGCCACGATGTCGGGCGAGGGCTCGCCGCACATCGCGCTGCTGACGCCGGGGCCTTTCAGCGAAACCTTCTTCGAGCATGCGTTCCTTGCTCGTTATCTCGGCGTTACGCTCGTTGAAGGCAAGGACCTGACCGTACGCGACGACATGCTGTTCCTGAAGACATTCGCGGGACTGGAACGGGTTCATGTACTGATGCGGCGTCTGGACGATGCATTCTGCGATCCGGTCGAATTGCGCGCCGATTCCAGCATCGGCGTGCCCGGCCTGTTGCAGGTGATGCGGGCCGGCAACGTGATGGTGTCGAACGTGCCGGGCTCGGGGTTTGTCGAATCGCCGGCGTTGCATGGTTTCCTGCCGGCCATCTCGCGTGCGTTGCTGAACGAACCCCTGGAGCTCGCTAGCGTACCGACGTGGTGGTGCGGTGAAGAGGCCGCGCGCGAAGCGGTGCTGGGGCGCCTGGACAAGGCATTCGTGATTCCCACCTGGCCCGGCGTGGAACTCAACGGCGGCAGCCCGCGCGGTTTTGGTGACGGCCTGCAATCCCTGGCCGGCTGGCGCGCGCGGATCGAGACCATGCCGGACGCGTTCACTATCCAGAACCTGTTTCCGAGTTCGCACGCGGCGCGTTACGAAGACAACACGTTGACAGGCCGGCCGTCGGTGCTGCGGGTGTATGCGATTGCGAATATCGATGGCGGCTGGTCCGTGATGCCGGGCGGATTCACTCGGCTTGGGGCCGAGCGCCAACCGTCGGTGTCGATGCAATACGGCAGCAGCAGCGTTGACACCTGGGTGTTGTCGAGCAAGCCGGCTTCGAGCCTCTCGCTGCTCCCCACGCCGATGAAACCCGCCGATCTTGCCCGCAAGCATCGGACCGTGTCGAGCCGCGCCGCTGAAAATCTGTTCTGGGCCGGACGCTACGGAGAGCGTGCTGAAAACAACGTGCGGCTGATGCGCGTGATCCTTTCTTCGATCGACAGCAACGACTCCGAGAGCATGCTGGAGACTATGGTGGATCTCGCGTGGCAGTGTGGGCTGCTGCCGCCGGGAACGCCGCTCCAGGGGCATACCGCGCGGGGGCTGGAACGCCTGCTGGTTGCCAACATAGGCGAGAACGGCTCGGCGGCGAGCATCGGCCAGAATCTCGCCAGCCAGGTGCGCGCGAGCGGTGAAATTCGCGGACGTCTTTCGACCGATCACTGGCGCACGATCCTTGCCGCTAGAAACGATTTCCGCGACGCCATCCAGATCTTCAAGCCGGGACCGGGGGTGGAGCGTTATGACCGCGTGAAACTCACGCGCACGCTCGAGACGCTGGGAACACAGCTGCTCTCGATCAGCGGCGCACAGGGCGACCGCATGACACGCGACGAAGCGTGGAAGCTGGTGTTCGCGGGAAGGCACATCGAACGTGTCTGGACCATGACCACCTTTCTGCGGGTCATCGCCGAGCATGGGCAGATGGCCACGCCGGCCGGTTTCGATTTGCTGCTGCAACTGTTCGACAGCACGCTCACGTATCGATCTCTGTATCCGGGGCGCTTCGAGGTGCCTGCGTTGATCGACTTGCTGGTGGTCGAGCCGACCAATCCGCGCGGGCTGTACGGTGTGTACTCGCGGCTGTGCACGAAGCTCAACGAGATTTCGATTGCCGCCGGCAACACAACCCACGGCGCGTTCAGCGACGCGACGCTGCTGCTGAAGTCGTTGCGAGGACTTGAACAACTATGCACGACTGATGAAGAAGGCAACTATGGCGAACTCATTCAGGCTTGCGAGGAACTGGGCGATCACGTGAGCGCCGCTGCACATGAAATCAGCGCGCGCTACTTCAGCCATGCGAATACGCAGGCATTGCAGGTGTCGTCGTGAAGATTCCGAAAACCGTGTTGTGGGTGTCTCATCGGACGACGTACCGCTATTCCACTTATGTGGAGACGGCCCAGCATCTCGCGACTATCCGGCCGCAGAACTGCGCGTGGCAGCGTGTGATTTCCCACAGCGAAAGCATCGAGCCGAAGCCGCTGTACATCAATAATCGCGTCGATACCTTCGGCAACGACGTGCTGTATTTTTCGCTCGAGTCGCCGCACCGGTCATTGCAGATGATCAGCGAAACGACCGTTGAACTGACGCCGCGATGGGCCTCGCTCGATCCGGCCGCGACCCCGGCATGGGACGAGGTCGCGAAGAGCATGCGCTTCAGCGCCCGCGCGCCGTTCCACCCGGAGACGGAGTTCTGCTTCGCGTCGCCGAATATCAGTCTCGGGCAGGACCTGCGGGACTATGCGCTGAAGAGTTTTCCGGCGGGGATGCCGCTGGCGCAGGGAGCGATCGACTTGATGCACCGGATTCATGGCGACTTCAAGTACAAGCCTTTGGCAACGTCCTATGACACGCCGGCGCATCGCGCGTTTGAAATGCGCCGTGGTGTTTGTCAGGACTTTGCGCAGGTGATGATCGGATGCATGCGCGCGCTTGGGTTGCCGGCGCGGTACGTGAGCGGGTATCTGCGCAATGATCCGGCGCCGGGGCAGGAGCGCTTGATTGGCGCGGATGCGTCGCATGCGTGGGTGTCGGTGTTCTGCCCGGGGAGCGGGTGGATCGATCTGGATCCGACCAACGATGTGCTCGCCGATCTGGAGCATGTGACGCTTGCCACAGGGCGGGACTATAGCGATGTGTCGCTGCTGCGAGGGATGATTCTCGGCGGCGGGTCGCATCGGGTCGATGTGGGTGTGAGTGTGCTGGCGCTGGACGCGGATCCTGAGTAATTGAGTGCTTTTCGTTCGCGCCGGCAGTAGTCCAATCCGTCTGTCGACGCGGGCGTGTCGAGTACATTTACTCGTTCGGTTTTCTCGAAAGCGGGTCTTCCGAATTACTCTGGATATTAACGATCCAGTAACGACTTTATGTCAGCGCGTGAGTGTCGTCCGCGACCCACTGCCAGGCGCCATCACGTTGACGACACAATTGCCTGATATGACGCGATAAAAAAATTAGAAGTCGACATTACCCAATCAAGACACCTCTACTGTGCGACGGAATAGGCGATTTGTTTCTGTAGACAAACAAAAACAATTATGCGAAAGTTTCATCAGCACTTACGGGAACTTACCTTGTCTTACTGCGCCACGGAAATCCACGTCGACGCGAACATTTCTCGGTCATCAGTTCACATAGTGCGCAAAACGTCGCTGAAACAGAAATATGACACTTGCAGCGCGGCATAGAGCGTTTGCCATGCCGCGCCGAGAGCACGATCGCAGCACTTCATTCGGGGGCCGGTAATTATGAGTATTCCGGGCAAGACAGTGCAAAGCAAACGTTTGGCACACCAACAATCGCCTTTAGGTAGGCAACTAGCGCTCTTTTGCGCAATGGGCATCGATATGCCGTGGCCCTTCGGCCCTTCATAAGCCAACGGCCCGCTGCAGTCTGCGCGGCCAGGATGCCAGAAAATAGAAACGGTCCAGCCGCCCCTCATCGATACCTTCCTCATGTGAATCCTCCCGGCAGGAGGATGGCGCACGTTCACATTAAGGATGTCTAAGTATCGATGTCGGGCGCAAGGAAATGCAGTTCTCCCGCAATAGATAAATGCACTGCCAATCCTTTCCTTCTGACATATATGTATAGTTATCCTTATGAAAGATTAGGGGTAGGCGCTAGCAATATAGAACAGGAAAAAACATGAACAAGGTATATCGGTCGATCTGGAATAAGGCGCTAGGTGCCTTTGTGGCTGTATCTGAGTTATGTGTGGCGCGGAGTAAAGGCAGGGGTGGGGCGACGCTGGTTTCTTCCGGGGCACATTCACGCAAGGACCACAGTGGAAGTTTCGGTGATCGTGGGTTGAAGCGCGTCCCTAAAAAACATCTCGCTGTTTTGTTGACGTGTATTTTTGTTACCGATGCGTGGGCACAACTCGCTGGCGGGACTGCGACAGGATCTGGTTCATTAGCGGCTGGCCCGGGATCGACAGCGTCAAATACACGCTCCGTGGCTTACGGCAATACCGCAACTGCAAGTGGCGTGGATGCCGTCTCTATGGGGGTCTTTTCAGTGGCTTCCGGAGGTCTGGCAACTGCAATCGGGCAGGCCGCTACTGCGTCAGCAACTAATTCACTCGCCCTGGGCTGGACTGCGGTGGCGTCCGGTTCTAACGCAATATCGATTGGTGAGTTCTCGTTTGCAGGCAATAGCGGCGCTGTTTCCGTTGGACCGGGCGCCTCCGCATCTGGCTTGCTTGCTGTTGCGCTGGGCGACCTTGCCCTCTCCACCGGCACGTCTTCGACAGCTTTGGGCCCGGGCGCCACCGCCTCCGCCGATAATGCAGTGGCACTTGGTCTAAATACCCATGCCTCCGGCGTTTCCGCGACGGCTTTAGGCGCTGGCAGCTCCGCCACAACAAATGCAACGGCCGTTGGCATCAATGCTTTCGCGTCGGGTTCTAACAGCGTGTCAATCGGTGCGGGCGCGAATACGACCGGCGCGCAAAGCTCGGTATTGGGTCAAGGTGCAACGGCAAATCAGGCTAATACGACGGCAATAGGCAGCGGTGCAAGCACGACTGCAGCGGGGGCATCAGCTTTGGGCGTTTCAGCCCAGGCAACCGGTGCCAGTTCCCTGGCGCTCGGTAGTGCCGACTCGACCGCTGAGGGCGGTGCAGGGACGCCGGTTGCGGCCGCTGCTCCAACTGCCTCAGGTATTCGCGCCATCGCAATCGGGGCAGGTGCGAGCGCCACCGGGAGCTCGTCGATCGCCGAAGGCGACGGTGCGTCGACAGGTGCCAACATCAACACAATAGCGATCGGGACTACGGCGAAGACGGCTAGTGCCGACGCCATCGCGATTGGCCTGGGTGCCTCCGCCTCGGGAGGGCAGGCGGTTTCGCTTGGTACCAACAATGTCGCTGGAGGCCTCAACTCCGTGGGTGTTGGCGCGTCGTCAACAGCAAATGGGCAAAGTGCAATCGCTGTCGGCACCAGTAACAGCGCTAATGGAGTCAGTGCTGTTGCCATAGGTACTCTTGCCACCGCATCGAGCTTTGCTTCTATCGCGATTGGTGGAAATGGCTCAGGTGGCCCTGTCGTCTCATCGGGTGTCGGCTCGATCGCGTTGGGTTCCAGTGCATCTGCGTTTAACAATTCCGACGCTGCGTTGGGGCTCGGCGCTATCGCGGGAGTATCCGGATCGACGACGGTAACCAGGGATACGGCTGTTGGCGTATCGGCACAAGCGACGGGCGGTCAGGCATTCGCCGGCGGTAATGCTGCCACGGCATCGGGAGCGTCTGCGGTTGCCTTGGGTAACGGAGCCCAGGCCACGGGCGGCAATTCGATAGCCCAGGGCAGCGGAGCCAAGGCAAATTCGGCCGGCGCGGTAGCGATCGGCCAGACGGCAACGGCGACGGGAGGCCAGGCTGTGTCGATCGGTGTTGCCAATACTGCTAGCGGCAATGGTGCAGTAGCCATCGGCGATCCGAACTCGGCGACCGGTACCGGTGCCATAGCGATGGGCGCGAACAATACGTCCAACGGCCAGGGCGCAATTGCGCTTGGCAATGCCAACACATCGACCGGTCAGGGCTCCGTCGCACTTGGCAACACGAGCAACGCGGCGGCAGCCGGTGCAGTGGCCCTGGGCGATACTGCGGTGGCCAATAACACCAACGACATAGCGCTGGGTTCGCATTCGACTACGGCAGCGCCACACACGGGGACGACTGCCCAGTTCGGCGGGACAGCAGCCGGTGTAGAGGCGGCTGCTTCGACCAATGGTGTGGTGTCGGTGGGTGCGGCGGGCACTGAACGCCAGATCCAGAACGTGGCGGCAGGCGTGATTTCGGCTACCAGCACCGATGCGATCAATGGGTCGCAGTTGAACTCGGTAGTCACCGGCGTCAACAGCTTAGGTGCGTCAACGGCGGCAACGCTGGGCGGCAGCGCCACCTACAGTTCGGCCACAGGCAGCATCACCGGCTTCAGCCAGCCAATCAACAGTGTCAGCAGCACGGGTGCGGTGGGCGCAACCAGTGCGCAGACCACAGTGTCCGGTGCGCTTTCAGCGCTCAACACGAATGTCGACAACACCGCGAATATCGCGGTCAAGTACGACGCAGCAGGCGGTAACACGATTACCTTGGGGGCGACCGGCGGTGCAGGCGCGCCGGCGGGCGGCGTCACGATCACCAACCTGGCCGCGGGAGTCAATCCAACCGATGCGGTGAACGTCAGCCAGTTGACCAGCTCGACCACCTCGGCGGCAAATAGGTGGATCACCGGTAACCCGAGCACATACACGGCGCCGGCGGCTGCCGGTACGAACAGCACTGCGGTGGGTTCGGGTGCGGTCGCCAACGGCGCGGGCGATGTCGCGCTCGGTAACGGCACCACCAGCAACGGCGCGGACGCGACCACCACCTACACGACGGCCAATGCCGTAGTGAACGGCCAGACTTTCACCGTGAACCAGGCTCCGGCCAATGGTGCGGTGGCGGTCGGGCAGCGCCAGATTACCCAACTGGCCGATGGTGAGGTGAGCGCCACCAGCACCGATGCGGTGAACGGCAGCCAGTTGTACAACGTGGGCCATACGCTGAGCGGGCAGGTGACCAACCTGGGCAACAGTGTGGCCTCCAGCCTGGGTGGTGGCAGCACCTATGACACCACGACCGGTACGGTAGCCACCAGCCTGAGCTATGGCGGTAACACCTATACCTCAGTGCAGAACCTGGTCAACGCCGTGACCGGTGGTGGTACCGAACTGGGAATCAAGTACTTCCACGCCAATTCCACCGCCGCCGACAGCCAGGCTACGGGTGCCGACAGCGTTGCGATTGGCCCTCTCGCGGTCGCCAGCGGAGCGAGCAGTCTCGCAGCGGGTAATGGCGCAAGCGCGCAGCTGGCTAACTCCCTCGCTCTTGGCGCGCAGTCCAGCGTCTTGGTAGCGGGAGCCGTGGCCATTGGCTCCGGATCGGTGTCCGACCGCGCGGTTCTCTCCGGGGTTGGCTCCATCGCCAATGGCAGCCACGCGATTCCCTTCAACACGTCGGATCGAACCTTGCTCGGCGCAGTGTCTTTCGGCAGTGCGACCGCCAACACATATCGCCAGCTGACAAACGTCGCGGACGGCACGCAGGCGCAAGATGCGGTCACCATCAGGCAGCTTGCTGGTGCGCTGTCATCTTTCGCCGTTACCGGACAGCTGTACTTTCACGCGAATTCGACTGCGGCCGATTCGTTGGCCGTGGGAGCGCAGTCGATCGCAGTCGGGCCGACGACCGTCGTCAACGGTGACAACGGCGTAGGTATCGGCAACGGGGCAGTGGTCGATGCGACGGCGCCCGGCGGCGTCGCCATGGGGGAGCTGGCGCATTCGGCGCAAGCGGACGCAATCGCGATCGGTAGCGGCGCGGTCGCAAGCGGCGCGCAGTCACTCGCGCAAGGCGTGAACGCGAGCGCGGCTAACGCAGGCGGCATTGCCTTGGGCTCAGGTGCGCAGAGCAGCGCCACGGACGCCGTGGCGCTTGGCGCAGGGGCGAGTTCGACGTTCGCCAATAGCGTGGCGCTGGGCAGCGCTTCGACCACGGCTGCGGCGGTAGCGACCACCGGCGACACCATCAACGGCACGGCATACACGTACGCCGGTACGGCCCCGACGAGCACGGTAAGCGTGGGCAGCGTGGGCAACGAGCGCACGGTGACCAACGTGGCGGCAGGCCGGGTGAGCGCCACCAGCACCGATGCAGTGAACGGCTCGCAGTTGTATGCGACCGATCAGGCGGTCAACAATCTGTCCACGACCGTAACCGCCAATAAGGCGCACTACTACAGCGTCAACGATGGCGGTACCCAGAGTGCTAACTACGCCAACGACGGTGCTACCGGCACCAACGCACTTGCGGCAGGCGTGGCCGCCAGCGCGGCAGGTGCCAGCAGCACGGCCCTGGGTCAGGGCGCGGTGGCAAATAACGTCAATGCCGTTGCGCTCGGCAGCGGTTCGACCACGGCCGCGGCGGTGGCGACCACTGGCGACACCATCAACGGCACCGCATACACGTACGCGGGTACGGCACCGACCAGCACGGTAAGCGTGGGCAGCGCGGGTAGCGAGCGCACGGTGACCAACGTGGCAGCAGGCCGGGTGAGCGCGAGCAGCACTGACGCGGTGAACGGCTCGCAGTTATACGCGAGTGACCAGGCGATCAACAGCTTGGCGACTACGGTGGCCGCCAGCAAGACGCACTACTACAGCATCAACGATGGCGGTACGCCAAGCGGCAACTACAACAACGACGGCGCCACGGGCACCAACGCACTGGCGGCCGGCGTGAACGCCGCGGCGAGCGGAGCAGGCAGCTTTGCCGGCGGTAACGGCGCGCAGGCACAGGCGGACAACGCACTCGCGCTTGGGTCGCAGGCAAGCGCTTCGGTGGCCGGAGGCGTCGCTATCGGCTCGGGATCGGTGTCCGATCGCGCGGTCCTGTCGGGCATTGGTTCAATTGCGAATGGCACCCATGCGATTCCCTTCAATACCTCCGATCAAACTCTGCTAGGGGCGGTGTCCTTCGGCAGTGCTAGTGGAAATGCGTATCGCCAGCTGATCAATGTCGCCGACGGAACGAAGGCACAGGATGCGGTCACCGTCAGGCAGCTTGCCGGCGCTCTGTCGTCGTTCGCCGTAACGGGGCAGTTGTACTTTCACGCGAACTCGACAGCGGCGGACTCGTTGGCGGTGGGCGCGCAGTCGATCGCAGTCGGGCCGACGACCGTTGTCAACGGTGACAACGGCGTAGGTATCGGCAACGGAGCCGTGGTCGACGCGACGGCGCCCGGCGGCGTCGCCATGGGGGAGCTGGCGCATTCGGCGCAAGCGGACGCAATCGCGATCGGTAGCGGCGCGGTCGCAAGCGGCGCGCAGTCACTCGCGCAAGGCGCGAACGCGAGCGCGGCTAACGCAGGCGGCGTTGCCTTGGGCTCAGGCGCGCAAAGCAGCGCTATCGATGCGGTCGCTATTGGCGCAGGGGCGAGTGCTTCTCTCGCAAACAGCGTGGCGCTTGGTGCGGGTTCTGTCACGACTGTCGGGGCGTTGAGCAACTACATCGCGTACGGGCTTAGCACCCCGCAGTCTTCGGCGGGTGAAATCAACGTGGGTAACCGGCAGATTACGGGCGTGGCTGCCGGCAAGGCCGGCACCGATGCGGTGAACGTAAGCCAGCTTGACGCGGTCAGCACGCAGTTGGCCACCCTGATAAATAATCAAAATGGGGGCGGCGGTGGCTTCCCGTCCACATCGGGTTCTTCGACTCCACCCGCGTCCACCGGATCGAATTCGTCGGCGGGCGGACAGGGCGCGGTCGCTTCCGGCTCTAACAGCACGGCGGTGGGTAACACCTCCACAGCGTCCGGTAACGGATCGACTGCGGTGGGTCAGGGAGCAACGTCAACTGGTAGCAACTCCGTTGCGATCGGCACAGGTAGTAACGACGGAGGACGCGCTAACGTGGTTGCCGTGGGAGCGGCCGACGCGCCACGACAACTTATCAACATTGCCCCAGGAACAGGCGGCACGGACGCGGTCAATCTGAATCAGTTAAATGCTGGCGTCGCGCAGGCAAACAGTTACACGGATAGTCAGATCCAGGGGCTCCGGCGTGACGCGGATGCGGGCGCAGCAACGGCGATGGCCGTCGCCGGATTGCCGCAACCGTCCGGTCCCGGAAAGAGCATGGTGTCGATCGCGGGCAGCATTTATCGAAGCCAGTCTGGACAAGCACTCGGCATCTCCACGATCTCGGAAAACAACCACTGGATCTACAAGGCGGCGGTGTCGACGAACACACGCAACAACTACGGTGCGGTCATCGGCGCAGGTTACCAATGGTGATCACGAGAACGCGACTTCCGATGGACATCCGTACCCGTACAGCTATGCAACTTCGTCGTAACTGCTGCCAGCGTATAGCGGATGTCCTGCCAATCATTCGATGCGAGACACAGAAATGAAAAATCAAAGAGTCCTTGCGATGTTCTCCAGTTTTTTCGCGGCAGTGATGCTTGGCGGCTGTACGACCGCCGAATCGCCTCCGAAGTTTCCAGATCCTCAATCAACGACGCTGACAGACGGTACGTTCGTCAACGTGAACAATCTGCGCAACGTCGGCCCCGGGCTGACCAAGGACCAGATGGTCGACCTGCTGGGGCCGCCCCATTTCCATGAGGGCATCGTCGCGGTTCATGTGTGGAACTATCTATTCAGTTTTCGTCGCGGCAATGAGACGGTCACTTGCCAGTATCAGGTTCAGTTCGATAGCCATATGAAAGTGAGCGGCGCCTATTGGCGTGACCCATCCTGTGCTGGCTTTCTTGAGCCAACGGCTTTTGCAACGTCCGCACCCGTTGAGGGGGAGACGAAGCCGATCGAGCAATTTACGCTGCAAAGCGACACACTATTTGCATTCGATAAATCGAGTCTGGACTCTATGCGGCCAGATGGAAAGGCAAAGCTCGACAAAGCAATCGAGCAAATCAAGACTCACGAAGGCGTGAGCGAAATCACCGTGGTCGGCTATACGGACAGGATTGGTTCCGTGGCCGTCAACCAAAGTTTATCGCTTGCACGAGCGAATACCGTACGCGCCTATCTCATTGCACACGGGCTGGATGGCAGTCTTGTCCATGCGCAAGGTGCGGGCTCCAGTCGGCCGATATCGCATTGTCCGGATGGATCTTCGCGTGAAGTCATCGACTGCCTGCAGCCGGATCGACGAGTGTCGATTGTGGTGAAAGGGTGACTGCAATCGATGAGTGAATTGATTCATCGATCGAACCGGTTCGGACTTGAACTGTTTGCTGCGTTGGCAGAAAATCTGAGCGGCATTTAACTCCTGCTCGACGTCTCAAGCCATCTTTCACATGTCCACCGCCATGGTCCTCCACGACACTCCGTTCTTGCGTATTCAGCAGCGCCTGGCCTGCGGCGATCTGATTACAGCGTCGCAGGAAATCGAGCACTGGCTGAGTCTGCAGCCCCACGATGCCGGCGCACTTACAACGTGTGCACATCTGCTGCGGCTACGCGGGCGCTATCAGGATGCAGCCGCGATGCTCGATCGTTCGTTGGCCGTGGCGCCCCGCTTTGCGCCGGCGCTGGTCGAAATGGCCCGGCTTGCGCGCAAGCAAGGGCAATTGAAGCGTGCACACGAATTGTGGGAGCAGGCTTGGCGCATCGAGCCGGAGGCTGGAGACTGGATGGGAGAATGGGTCGAACTGCTGCAGCACCTGCAAAGCCACCCACTGACCGCGCGAATCGCCGAAGCGTGGTGTGAACTGCGTCCCGATTTGCCGGACCCGTGGTTTCAACTTGCGCTCGCGCATCAGCAGAACGGCTCGACGTCGAGCGCACTCGATGCGTACAGGCGCGTGTTGGCGTTGAACGCGGACTACCCGATGCTGCGCAATAACCTGGCCGCACTGCACTATTCGATGCAGGACTATCAGATAGCGCTCAGGTTTTGCGAGGATGCGATTCGTGCCGATGCCAACAACCATCTTGCCTGGACCAACGCAGCGTCGATCTGGCTGAAATTGCGTGAGCCCGGGTTTGCCTGTATCGCAGCGGAACGCGCGTGCACACTGGCCCCCAATTACTTGACGGCGCTGATGGCGCTGATCAACGCGCTCAAGGAACTACAGCGCCCGGACGAGGCGCTGGATATTGCGTTGCGGGCATCACAGTTTGCTCCGGCCGACACAACAGTACAGTGGGCGCTCGCGATGCTGCAATTGCAGCGGGGCGACTATCGTAACGGCTGGGCGAACCACGAGGCGAGATGGGCGGGTTCGCCGGAGCTGAACGGCGCGAAGCGTCTGGATCCGGACAGGCAGTGGCGCGGTGAGGATCTGACCGGGCGCACACTGTTTGTCTGGGGCGAACAGGGGTTCGGCGACGCTCTGCAGTTCGCACGCTTCATTCCGGAAATTGCGCGGCGCGTGCAAGAACGCGCGAAACTGATCTATTGCGCCTTCGCGCCGCTATCTGAATTATTCGAGCGCAGTCTGTCTGACCACGAAGTCGACGTCGTGCCTCACGATACAGCCCGGCTACCCGACTTTGACTTTCATATCCCGGTCGGCAGCCTGCCGCTCGCGCTTGGCGTCACGCTGGACAACCTGCCGGCACCGTCCTCTTACGTCGTCACTGACGCCCGGCGCACAGCGTACTGGCGCGAGAAGCTGCAACGTGGCAGTGGTCTCAAAGTCGGGCTCGTCTGGAGTGGCAGTCGTACGCACCAGCGCAATCCGCTCCGTTCGGTGCCACCCGCGCTCTATGCGCGCGCGTTTGGCTCGCTGTCCGGTGTCGAGTTTTATAGCCTGCAGATCGACGGCGCAGACGAAGTTGCGGCGATGGCGTCCGACGGACTGGAGGTTATCGACTGCACGAAAGAGCTCAAGTCGTTCGACGAATCGGCGGCGCTCGTCTGCGATCTCGATCTGGTCATTACTGTGTGCACATCGGTTGCTCATCTGTCGGGCGCACTGGGTGTGCCTACATGGCTACTGCTCGACGTCAACCCGCATTGGGTGTGGATGCTTGGGCGCGACGACAGTCCATGGTATCCGTCGATGCGGATTTATCGGCAGCGACAGTACGGTGACTGGCTGCCAGTGCTCGAACAGGTTAAGGCAGATCTCATGGCGATGAACTCATAGTGAAACTGGCGTGAACACCGGTCTCACACAGTCCCGACCGTAAACAGCCGCATGGCGTCATCGAGTACATCTGCTCGTTCGGCCAGGCGCTGCGCAGTCGCCGCAGCCTGCTCGACCGGTGCAGCATTCTGCTGCGTCGAGCCATCCAGATGCGCCACCGCTTGGTTCACCTGGCGAATGCCCTCGGCCTGCTCGCTGCTCGCATTCGCCACCTCGCCGATGATCGTCGAAACGCGCTCCACGGCGGCATCGATTGCATGCATCTGGCTGGTCGTGCGCGACACCAGGTCAGTCCCTTCCGCGATCTGCGCAACACTCGTTTCCACCACCGCCTTGATTTCCTTCGCCGACGCCGCGCACCGTTGTGCAAGGTTGCGCACTTCGGTCGCGACCACCGCGAACGAGCGGCCGGCTTCGCCGGCGCGGGCCGCTTCCACCGCGGCGTTCAGCGCCAGGATGTTCGTCTGAAACGCGATGCCGTCGATCACACCGGTAATGTCCGCAATACGCTGCGACGCCGTGTTGATGCCGGCCATCGTCTGCTCCACCTGGATCGCGATCTTGCCGCCGTCACTAGCCGCCGCCTGCGCGTCTTTCACGAGGTCCAAAGCGCGCACGCTCGCGTCCGCGTTGCCCTTCACCGTGGCCGTCAATTGGTCCATGGTTGCGGCGGTCTGTTGCAACGATGCCGCCTGCAACTCAGTTCGACGCGACAGATCCATGTTGCCGCTGGAGATTTCCCGCGTGGCGTCCATTACCCCGCCAATCTGTCCACGCACGTCCAGGACGATGGCGGCGAGGTTTGCCTTGAGCTGGTTCAGGGCGCGTTGGACATCGCCGAGATCGTCGCGAGCGCCGGGTTCCATCGCTCCCGTTAAATCGCCAGCCGCCATTCGCACGGCGAAACCGGACATGGTGCGCACGGGTACCCCGACATGACGCGAGACGGTCGCCCAGCCGAACGCGCCGATCAGGGCGCTCACGCCGAACGCTATCCACAAGGGCAGGGGCAGTAACCCCTGGTACGCGATCAACCCGGTCGCAAGCACCGCCAGCGGGCCGGCCGCATAGCCAATCGCGATGCGTGACGCCACCGGCATGCGCGACAATTCCCCGAGTTGCCTGCCAGTCCGGTCCGTACGAGCGCGCCCTCTCTGAGACCCAGCGAACCCATGGCACCGGCACGAATCCGCCCATACAACTTGGATACGCTCTCAACTTCGTCGCGGCCCGGCTTCACGCGCACGCTTAGATAACCGACTGCCTTGCCATGCTCGATGACAGGCGTCACGTTTGCACGGACCCAGTAATGGTCGCCGTTCTTGCGACGGTTCTTGACGAGGGCCGTCCACGGACGACCCGAGCGAATCGTCGTCCACAGGTCGCCGAAAGCTTCGCTTGGCATATCGGGGTGACGAATCAGATTGTGGGGCTGGCCGATCAGCTCTTCTCGTGAATAGCCCGAGACTTCGACAAAGGCGGGATTGCAGTACTTGATGTTGCCGGAAAGATCCGTGGCAGAAACGAGCATGTCCGCTGCCGGGAAGTCGTACTCGTGCTGCGTGACGGGCTGGTTATTTCGCATTCGTTGTGTCCTTTCTTCAATCTGGAACGTGACGCGAGAACTTGTTTCGCGTCACCAGGACATAACGGCGGTTAACCACTTCTACATTAGGGTTTTTATGCTTAAAGTAATCTGTGTTACGCGGTGGCGAGGGCAGTGTCAGTTGAATCGTGGACTAGGCAGCAACGATCCCTCGCCGGCGTTCACTCAGGCGGCGTGCTGACAAACGCTGGCAGTTGCTCGGCGAAAACCGAGAACGATTGCAGGTTCGGATACTCCCCCGCGATAACAATCTTCGGCACCATCATCTGGGTAAATCTCCAGGCGACCGCGACGGTCACGCCCGCTTGCCCAAGCCGGCCAGCGTCCACGGACAGGGTGCCCGACGCCAGTTCGGTTTCAAGCCCGGCGTGCGCGGCAAGCAATTGGGCGCTGACGCGATCGACCCATGGCTCGTGCTGTTTTTCTATCGGACGCAAGTTGCGTTCATAGACAATCTGAACCGCCTTGTCACACGCGGCCAGCGCCAGACCAGTCAGCCTGGTTGCGCGCAAACGTTCGTCCGCGCGCTGTGGAACCAGCGTCGCGTCTGACCCGACAAGGGACGTCACATAGTCGAGGATCAGCGTTGAATCCATCAGGCTTTGACCATCGTCGAGGATCAAGGTCGGTGCTTTCACGACGGGGTTGAGCTTGCGGAATTCTTCAAAGTCACTGAATACGGAAACAGGGCGATGCTCGAAATCGAGTTCGAGCAGCTTGAGGCAAATGGCTACCCTGCGCACATAAGGCGAGTCCAGCATTCCGATCAGTTTCATACGCTTCCCGTTAGAATATCTATCATGCAGCCGTGTTCGCACGCGACGCCTCGCATGCTTGTTCAAGGATATAAAACGGCTTATTCCGTCAGATTAGCATTTAGCCGACGTATGAAAAGCGACATAAACAAACGTCTTCCGTAAGAAAAACTTACATGAAAAATATCCCGCCTCTAACTGCGCTCAGATGTTTCGAGGCGGCTTCCCGGCTCGGTGGCGTCACGCTCGCCGCGCGCGAACTCCACGTCACGCATTCGGCGGTCAGCCAGCAGATCAGGATTCTCGAAGACACCTTGGGGATTGCGCTCTTCGTGCGCGAAGCCAGGGGTTTGCGCTTGACGGAAGAAGGGCGTCTCTATGCGCTCGAAATACGCTCGGCACTTCGCGACATCGCAAACGCGACCCTTCTGGCCCGGGCCCGCCCGCAAGAGAGCGAACTGGTCATTGCGACGCTGCCGTCGTTTGCCCTGTATTGGCTGCTGCCTCGCCTTGTGAACTTCCGCGAACGCCATCCGTATTATCGCGTTCGCTTGCAGACAAGTCTTGAGATACAGGACGTGCGGCATGGACTCGCCGACGTCAGTATTCGAATGGGCCAAGGGCACTGGCCTGAACTCGCCCAGAAGGCGTTATTCAGCGACGAACTGCTGGTCGTGGCTTCTCCGCATTTCAACGGAGGTAAGCTTCCTCGCTCCGCTGAGGAGATCGTGTCGTGTCCGCTGATAAGAAGCTCCGATGCACCGTGGACCGACTGGTGCCAGGCGGCAAACGTGCGCGAGCCCGTCAACGCGGAAGGGCTGTCCGCAAACGATTCGAATATCGTGCTGGGTGCCGTTCTGCTCGGGCAAGGGATTGCGCTTGAGCGGCGCACGCTCGTGGCCGATGCGATTGCTCGCGGCGAACTGGTTCAGATTACCGATATACACGTGCCGTACCCGTATCCGTATTGGCTCGTCTGGCAGCAGCGTGAGGTGCTAAGCGTCAAGCAGACGCATTTCATGGAATGGATCGGCACGGAGGTGAAGCGATATCTGGACCGTGCCGGTTGAAGGCGCTTTTTCCTCAATGCTCGGGGATTACCAAACGCAGACTTGAACGATGAAGAAAATCGAAACAATAGTACTGGTAGCCGATCTGGCGGGAACAGCCGTCTTCGCCGCCGAAGGCGCGATCTCCGCGATGCAGAGCGGGCTCGACTTGCTCGGAGTGATGGTCTTGTCGTTTGTCGCCGCGCTTGGCGGCGGCGTGATTCGCGATCTGCTGATCGGTGCGACGCCACCTAATGCCGTGCGCGACTGGCGCTACCCGGCGCTCGCTTTCCTCACGGGCTTGCTGACTTTCGTCTTTCACAGCGAAGCACGCAATCTCTCGGCACCTTTGCTCATGGCGCTGGATGCAGCGGGGCTTGCGTTATTCGCTGTCGCGGGCGCGCAGAAAGCGCTGAGCTACGGCATAGGGCCTTTTATATCGACGCTGATGGGAACGATCACCGGCGTCGGGGGCGGCGTAGTACGCGACATCCTGCTGGCTCGCGTACCCATGGTACTGGTCGCCGATATCTATGCGAGCGCCGCCTTCGTGGGAGGGGTCGTGCTGGTCGTCGGCCGCCGGTTCGGTCTTTCACCCATGGCGGCCGCGCTCTTGAGCGGCGTTGCTTGTTTCACCTTGCGGGTGGCTTCCGTCACGTATGGGTGGCAATTGCCGAAGGTCGCGCACTGGTGAAGACGGCGATTTTCGGCCAAACCGGAAGCAATCGTGATCGCCTTCGCCTCAATCTTAGATCAATCGCCTCATTCTTGAATCAATCTCACCTCAAAAATAGCCCATCGAATCAAAATTTGATTCAAGAATGAGCTAAGCGTCATTCTTGAATCACTTCGCGATGATGATCCGCCGCCAAAAACATATACATTGCGGGCACGACGAACAAGGTGAACAGCGTGCCAATCGACAGCCCCGTGAAGATCACCAGGCCCATTGCGTTGCGGCCCGCCGCACCGGCACCGGACGCGATCACGAGCGGCACGACGCCAAGCACCATCGCCGCGGTCGTCATCAGGATCGGCCGTAGCCGCACGCCGGCCGCTTCCTCCAGCGCTTCGCGTTTCGACTTGCCGGCGCGCTGCAATTCATTCGCGAACTGCACGATCAGGATGCCGTGCTTGCTGACGAGCCCCATCAACGTGACGAGCCCGACCTGCGTATAGATATTCAACGACGTCAACCCGATGTTGATGAAAACAAGCGCACCGAAGAGCGCCATCGGCACGGAGATCAGGATCACGACGGGATCGCGGAAACTCTCGAATTGCGCCGCCAGCGCCAGGAACACGATGATCGTTGCGAACAGCAGCGTCAGGACAAAACCGCCCGATTCCTGCACGAACTGCCGGGACTGCCCCGAGTAATCCGCTGAATATCCGGCCGGTGCAACCTGTGCGGTCGCCGTGCGCAGAAAATCGAGCACCTCGCCTTGAGACACGCCCGGCACAATCACGCCGGAGATCGTTGCCGAGTTGAGTTGCTGGAAGTGGTTGATCGATTCCGGCACGACGTTGTGCTGGATATGCGCAACGGTGGCCGCCGGAATAACACTGCCGTCGGGCGTACGCAGGTAATAATCGAGCACTTGCGATGGATTCAGCCGATCCGTCTGCAACACCTGCGGAATGACCTTGTACGAGCGTCCCGCGATCGAGAAGTAGTTGACGTAGCCGCCCCCGAGCGCCGCGCCAAGCGTCTGCCCTACATCGCTTTGCGAGAGCCCGAGCGACGCCACCTTGTCGCGATCGACCACGAGCAACGCTTCGGGCTTGTCGAGTTTGAGATCGCTGTCGACGAAGAAAAACATCCCGCTCGCTCGCGCTTTTTGCAGGACCGCCTGCGACACTTCGTTGAGATTCTCGAACGGCTCGGTCGTGCTGATCACGAATTGCACCGGCAAACCCTGCGAGCCGGGCAGCGGCGGAAACTGGAACGCCGCCACGCGTGCTCCAGCTATCTGATTCCACTTCTGCTGCAATTCCTGCTGCAACGCGGTCGCGCCTTTGCTGCGCTGATCCCACGTCTTGAACAGCACGCCACCGATCCCCTGGTTGAGGGTCGGCGCGCCGGTCAACTGGAACATCTGCGAGTATTCGGGCAGTGCCTTCGAGATCTCGAACACCTGGTCCGCATACATCTGCATTTGCTGGATGGTCGCGTTCGGCGGCCCCTGGATCTGCGACAGCACGATCCCCTGGTCCTCCTGCGGCGCAAGCTCGGATTTGGATGTCATGAACAGGTAGACCGCGCCGCAGAGCAGCAACGCGCCCATCACGACGAACACGGGCCAGGTGTCGAGCGTTGCATGCAACAGCCTCCCATACCCGCGATGAAGACGGTCGAACTGCCGGTCGATGAACTGCGCGAAGCGCCCGGACTCCTGCTCCACGCGGAAAAAGCGCGAGCACATCATGGGCGACAAGGTCAGGGCAATCACGCCGGATACCGCCACCGCGCCGGCAAGCGAGAATGCGAACTCGGTGAAGAGGGCGCCGGTCAAGCCGCCCTGGAAACCGATCGGCACGTATACCGCGATGAGCACGACGGTCATCGCGAGAATCGGGCCACCCAGTTCGCGCGCGGCGATCAACGCGGCTTCGAAGGGCGTCTTGCCTTCATGCTTCATGTGCCGATCGACGTTTTCGACCACGATGATCGCGTCGTCCACCACCAGCCCGATTGCGAGCACGAGCGCGAGCAGGGTCAGCAGGTTGATCGAATACCCGAGCAACTGCATCACGAAGAACGTGCCGATGAGCGACAACGGCATCGCGATCACGGGCACGATGACCGCTCGGAAACTGCCGAGGAACAGGAAGATCACCGCAGTGACAATTAGCAGCGCCTCCACCAGCGTCTTGATTACTTCAACAATGGCCGTGTTCACGAAGTCCGTAGCGTCGTAGACGATATCGCCTGTCATGCCGATCGGGAACTGCTGCTGCAGCGAGGGAAAAAGTCGCCGCACGCGTTTGGCTACGTCCAGGATGTTCGCATCCGGCGCGACCTTGATGCCGATAAACACAGAGCGCTTGCCGCTGAACGCGACGTTGAAGTCGTAGCTGTCGGCGCCGAGCACGACGTTCGAGACATCCTCCAACCGCACGATCGAGCCGTTCTTCTGCTTGACGACGAGTTGCTTGAAGTCATCGACGGTATGCAGGTCCGTGCCTGCGTTCAGGTCGACGCTGACCATCTGCCCCTTGGTCGTGCCGAGCGTCGCAAGATAGTTGTTGTTGCCGAGCGCAGTGTAGACATCGGCGGCTGTCACGCCGTGTGCCGCCAGGCGAGTTGAATCGAGCCACGCGCGCATCGCGAACTGCCGCCCGCCGAGGATCTCGGCCGTCTGCACGCCTTCGATCGAATCGAGCTTGGGTTTGACGACACGCAGCAGATAGTCGGTGACGTTGTTGCTCGGCAGCACGTTGCTGTAGAAGCCCATGTACATCGCGTCAGTGGTCTGTCCCGTCTGGACCGTCAGGACCGGCTGCTGGGCTTGCGGCGGCAACTGGTTGCGCACCGACGCGATCTGCGTATTGATTTCGGTCAGCGCGCGATTGGCGTCGTAGTTCAGGCGCAGCGTTGCAGTAATGGTCGAGACACCGGTGCTGCTTGTTGAAGACAAGTAGTCGATGCCCTGCGCCTGCGCGACCGCCGCTTCAAGCGGTTGCGTGATGAACCCGGCGATAGTGTCGGCATTCGCGCCGTAGTAAGCGGTGCTGATGGTCACGACAGCATTTTCGGTCTGCGGATATTCGCTGACTTTCAAACTCGCCAGCGAGCGCAATCCAAGCACGAGGATCAGCAGGCTCACGACCGACGCGAGCACTGGCCGCTGGATGAAGAGATCGGTGAATTTCATCGCGCGGGCTCTTTATTGTTCCTGAGGCGTCGGGTTCGGGCTATTGGTCGGCTGCACCCGATTATCGATGACAAGCGGCGTCCCGTTCTTGAGCTTCAACTGGCCGCTGGTCACCACTTGTACGCCCGCGTCGACGCCCTTCAGGATGGCGACTTGATCCCCGCGTGTAGGACCGGGCGTGACAAACACCTGTTGGGCGACCGGCAGCGTCTTGCCTTGCGCGTTCGGCTGCGTGCCGGGTCTGACAAGGAACACGGTAGCGCCATAGGGGTTGTAGGTGATGGCGGTCTGCGGCAGTGTCAGATAGCGCTGTTCGGTACCCGCTTCGATCTTCACGTTGGCATACATGCCCGGCAGCAGCTTGCGCTCACGGTTGTCCACGGTCGCTTCCACCTGTACGTTGCGCGTGGCGCTATCGACTTTCGGGCTGATCGACAAGACCTTGCCGGCGAAGGTTTGTCCGCTGTATGCATTGGTATCGACCGCGACAATCTGGCCGATCGCGAGCTGGCCGAGTTGTTGTTGTGGTAACGTAAAGTCCGCATAGATAGGATCGATAGCTTGCAGCGTCACGATCGCATCGCCTGGATTGATGTACTGCCCCGGATTGATCGTGGTGATGCCAAGGCGCCCCGCAAACGGTGCGCGGATAGTCTTCTTTTCGACGAGCGCGGCCTGTCCCACGACTTGGGCCTGCTTGCCTTTCAAGTCAGCGGCGTCCGCGTCGAGCTGCGCCTTGGCGATCGCCTTGATGTCGTACTGCGCCTTATCGCGCTGGTAGACGGTTTGCGCGAGGTCTGCCGCTGCCTGCAGCGAATGGAGCAGCGCCACGTCGGTGTCGGCGTTGAGCCTGACGAGGATTTGTCCGGCCTTCGCTTCCTGCCCCGAACTGAACGCAATCTCGCGCACGAGGCCGGCGACTTCAGTGGTGACATCGACGCCGCGAACGGCACGCAGGCTGCCGACCGCGGCAAGCTGAGGTTGCCATGACTGGTAGCCCGCGACTGCGGCCGACACGGTGGCGGGCGGAGCGGAATTGCCCGCCATGAACTTGGCGAACATATGCGCCTTGAACAGGTTGAAGCCAACCAGCGCGGCCAGCAGCAGGCCGACGCAGATCAGCATGATCACCATTCGCTTCGCCATCCGTCGTTTTTCGATCATCGTCATGTCCTTGAACGGCATGGGCAAAGTGCCGAACGTTGGTTTGCTGACAGCGTGTGTTGTTTGCAGTTTCAGTGTGGCGGTGGCGCGCTGGGTGGCGCGTTCCACCAGCCGCCGCCGAGCGCCTGAAAGAGGGCGGCGGTATCGGCATAGCGGGACGCCTGGGCCTGCGCGAGACTCGTCACGGTTTGCTGGTACTGTCGTTGTGCGTCGAGCAGCGACAGGTAGCTCACGCCGCCCACGCGATACTGCCCGCGCGTCAGGTTCAGCGAGTCGCTTGCGGCGCGCCACGCGTCTGTCTGCGCTCTCAGGCCGGTTGCGTCGTGATCGAGCGCGCGCAGCGAGTCCGCCACGTTCTGGAACGCCAGCAGCACCGTTTCGCGATACTGCGCGCCGGCCTGCTCGTAGGCTGCCTCGGCCGCGCGTTTCTGCGCGCTCAACTGTCCACCGTGGAAGACCGGTTGCAGCAGGCCCGCGCCGAGGCTCCATATCGTGCTGCCGGGCTTGAATACTTGCGAGGGCGCCAGCGCCTCTGCACCGTAGCTGGCGGAGAGCGTGATCTGCGGATACAGCGCGGCGGTCGCCACGCCTATTTGCGCGCTCGCCTGATGCAGTACCGCGTCCGCGGCGAGGATGTCGGGCCGCTGCCTCACGAGCGCTGACGGCAGGCTTACAGGCAGCGTCTCAGGCAACGAGAACATGTCGAGCCGGAATCCGGGCAGCGTCGGGTCGCTGGGCAGCATGCCGGCCAGCACGGCGAGTTGGTGCCTTACCTGATCGAGTGACTGGCGCAGCGGCGGCAGCGTCGCGCGGGTCTGCGCCAAGAGCGTTTGTTGCGCGAGCACGGCTGTGCGGCTCACGCCGCCCAGATCGAACTGCTGGCCGAGGACACTAAGCTGGTCGCCTTCGTCCGTGGCAATACGCTCTGTGGCTTCGATCTGCGCACGCAACGACGCTTCCTTGACCGCCGCGGTCACAATGTTCGCAGTCAGCGCGAGATAGGCTGCCTGGAGCTGATAGTTTTGGTAATCGATTTGTGAATGCAGCGCCTCGAGTTGGCGCCGCGCGCCGCCGAAAATATCGAGCTTGTACGACACATTCACCGAGGCGTTGTAGAGATTGAATTCCTCGCTGACTCCCGGCTGTCCGAACGCAATGCCATTCAGTTTTTCGCGGGTAGCGCCAAGTTGCGCGTCCACGCTCGGAAGCAGGGTGCCACCGGCTTGAGCGGAGAAGTTCTCGCGGGCTTGTCGCAATGCTGCTTGCGCGGCGACTATGTTCGGGCTGTTGGCGAGTGCTTGACGAATCAGCGCATCGAGTGGTTCGCAATGAAAGAGCGCCCACCATTCTGCGGGAATGTCCTGGCCCGGAGCAAAGCGTTGCGGCAAACCGGCGGCGCCCGGCGCGGAGGCTGTCCGCTCGGGCAACGGCGCGGTGGTATAGGTGTCGGTAGGCGGCGCCGAGGGCGTTCGATAATCCGGTCCGACCATGCAACTGGCTAATGTTGCACAGCCGCAAAATGCGACTGACAGGCGCAGTTTCAGGATAGGCCGCTTAACGTTGATCATCGTCAATCATCGATTTACCTTCATCGATCCACCTTGGTCGCCTGCGTTCGGCCTCGACGGGCTAGCTGGCGCGCATAGTCAAACAACCTGTATTTCCGATATTCCTTTTTTGCTCTATTCGGTACGGGTAGCGCTAATGCTGACTGAAGCCCACTAAAATTTTTGCATAGCCTAGCACGGTCGATTCATTCGTGGCGCCTATCTGCTTACGAATGCACGGCGTCCTGAACGCCGGGTGGTAGTGGTTGGGGTTTGTACGCTGAGATGAATGCCGCGGTGCCTGATCAAAACGCTGGATTCGTCGCTGGGAAAGGTGAAAAATCGATGCTAAGAGGCTTACTCTTAAGCCTTTGTTTACCTATCATGTAAACGTAATTGCAGCGGACGCGGGAGGGCATCATGGAGCAGTTTGTCAATACGGTGATGGACCTCGTCGGAGCCGCGTCGCGATTAACTTTGCACAGTTCCGCGATTGATCTTCTCAATGTGCTTGTCGGGCTTGGCGGTCTGGCTCTGGTCGCTGTTATCTTGTTAATTCACGAGTCACATTGGCCGTCTCAAAGACACGGCCACGCGGCTGATCACGCACGGCATTGGTGGGTGCATCATCGGCATTGAGTTGCGCGCGGTCGCTGATTCTCGAATGCCTTAAACAGGACTCTGTGCCGTCGGCCCGAGTCCTGACGTGTTTTACATGTCATTTCACAGAGCCACTAACAATAGAAGTCAGGATACCTATTGTTCATGGTTAAGGCATCATCGACATAGCGGTCATTGCTCGTCTCCGAAGTTTTCATCGTGCGGGACATGTGAGAAAGCTCAGCATGGACCTTCGCGCCTTCCACGTCATCCGATGTCTTTTTCCCGATGCAAAGCAACTTGAGTGACAGGATCAGGATTCAGCATCGAGCCGAAACGAGCCTTCCATGACGCTGACACATTTGCCGCCAATGCGTACCCTTGACTTGCCGTTATACGTATCCACACTGGCAATCAAAATGCTCGGGCGACCCATGTCTACGCCTTGACCAACACGCAATACCAGGTCTGACACGCCTCGAACCTCGGCTAAAAGCGCGGCGGCTGCTGCGGTCGCGCTACCCGTCGCCGGGTCTTCTGTCATGCGTGGCGTGAACATACGTGCTTGCAAATCGCATTCGGTGCCAGTCACAACCGGGCCGATATCGCGCGTATAGGCGTAGATGGACACGGCCCCGTCAATCGGTAGCAAGCCCTTGTAGGCGATAAGGTTTGGCGTACACCTGCGCAGCGCATCTCGGGACGCAAGCTCAACGACGACAAACGGGAGGCCAACCGAGGCCACCTGCGGCGCGTGAGCGTTGACCAGGATGTCGGTGGAATCGAGGGAAAGACAAGCCGCTACGAGGTCTTGTGGTACCTGCGACAGTCGAGCCAATGGCTCCGGCGCAATGAGTTCCGCTCCGACCAAACGCCCGTCCTCTTTCAATTGAGTAACAGGAACCAGGCCGGCGGCCTCCTCGAACACGAGTTGATCCGGAAGAGGTGTCTGACTCGATTCCGCTCTTGCAGCCAGCACGAACGCCGTACCGATGTTCGGATGTCCGGCGAACGGAATTTCGCGACTCGGCGTAAAAATTCTCACCCAGGCAGTGTGAGCAGCATCGCGGGGAGGCAAGACAAAGGTAGTTTCGCTATACGCGAATTCGGCCGCGATCGCCTGCATCTGGTTCGTTGACAGACCGTCGGCGTCCAACACGACAGCGACCGGATTGCCTTTGAATTTTTCGTCTGTGAATACGTCTGCCGTGACATAGCAGCGGTTCATGAGTGTCTCTCCAGTTCGATATTTCTCACCTGCGACGAGCATTATTATTACGTTATAAACCATCCGGGCGCCCGACACAGATGTGCAACGGCGGATCGGGCCAGTACCTCGAATGACCGAAGGTGACCGGACTCCGGGTTTCTGGGGATCGCGACCAGTCGTACCCGACCCGCTTCGGGCGTTCAGCCTCGGAGCGTAAATGTCCGTTTTCCACTTCCTGCCTTGAGACCTGAAATTTCCGCGCGCCAGCGTACTCACACGCTGATCGGGGCTGACGGGCGCCGCAGATTCGGCGCACACTCGTGGTTCTGCGCGGAGTAGCAGATTTGCCTTCAGACGCCGCGAAGACGTGGGTAAACCTGGTTGTCAGGAGGACGAAAAATGGAGACTGCTCTGCTGACGAAACGTGGATTGATCCGTCCCGCCATGGCGATCCTGTCCTGCTTCATGACCACGTGGTCCACGATGACATTCGCGCAAACCATACAGCCTGGCGCTCCCTATCCAGTCGGGATGAAACAGCTGGAATACGTAGACGCCACGCAAGGCAATCGCCACCTGGCGCTCACGCTGTTCTATCCAGCTGTAGTCAATAGTTCGACCGTGCCACAGCGCATGATCTTCTTTACCAACCTGCATCTTTACAAGAACGCTGACGTGGCGTCCGACAACGTGAAGCGTCCACTCGTCATGTTTTCACACGGACATGGCAGCAACGGACTCTACTATGCGTGGTTTGCAGAGTTTCTCGCGTCGCGCGGCTATATTGTGGCCATGCTTTATCACTATCGTGCCAACACCTACGACGCAACGATCATGTACACGAGGAGCAAGCTCTGGCAACGCCCGATCGACATCAGCAAGGACATCACGTTCCTTTTGAACGACAAACTCTGGGGACCGCATATCGATCCAAATCGGATTGGCGTCGCCGGTCATTCCCAGGGAGGCTTCACGTCGCTCTGGATTGGTGGCGCAATGGTGAACCCTGAAAAGTACCTCGCCTACCAACGCGTCTGGAAGAACAACCAGTTGGTGCCGGAGTCACTGCGCAAGGATTTGCCGCTCGATGCCATGCCGGCGCTCAAGGTATACGACAGTCGTGTCAAGGCGGTCTTCGCGATGGCGCCGGGCGACTTGCAGGGTTTCGGAATGGACGAGGAAGGGGTTGCACAGTTGAAGGTGCCTGCCTATATCATCGTTGGCGCGAGGGACACTCAGGCTCCGCCTAAAGAGAATGCCGAGTTCGCAGCCAAGTACGCTCCGCATACCCAACTGGACGTGATGCCTGGCCTTGTCGACCACGAAATCTTCGCCAACGAATGCGACCAGGAGGGGAGGGACACGTGGCCGGAAGCGTGTATCGATGCGCCTGGCATAGATCGCACCAAACTGCACGAGTACATCGGAAATGCAGCGCTGAAGTTCTTTGATACCAACCTGAATGTTCCGCGAGGCCCGCTAAACTAGTCGTCACGATCCATTCTATTGGATGGAGCCGCAGGCCGGCAGCTCGCAAGCTGCACGCGAAACCGGTCATTCAGGCCTGCTTACTCACCCCGAATCAAACCCCGTTTGCGCAACATCGGCTCGGCTCGCGGATCACGGCCGCGAAAAGCGCGAAACGCGGAGCGTTGTTCGCGGCTGTCGCCTGCGCTGTAAACGTAGCGATGCAGCTTCTCGGCTAGCGCGGGATCGAATGCATTGCCGGTTTCTTCGAATGCATCGAACGCTTCGGCCTCCAGGACCTCGGCCCACATGTAGACGTAATAGCCCGCCGCATAACATGCGCCGCTGAAGATATGGCCAAAGTGCGGCAGCCGGTGGCGCATGCCCACCTCCCTCGGCACGCCGATACGCTTGCGCTCGTCCGCCTCAAACCGGGCGATGTCGATACCGGCAGGATCGTTCTGCAGATGCAACGCCATATCGATCAGAGCCGACGATGTATAAGCAACCGTCTCAAACCCGCGGTTGAAAGTCTGCGCCGCCCTGATGCGCTCTATCAACGCGGCCGGGATCGGCTCGCCCGTTGTCACGTGACGCGCATGCTTCGCCAGCACTTCCGGCACCGTGGCCCAGTTTTCCATCAATTGCGAAGGGAGTTCCACATAGTCTTGCGGAACGTTGGTACCCGACAGGCGGCCGTAGCTGACGTCGGAGAGCAAGCCGTGCAGTCCGTGGCCAAACTCGTGAAACAGCGTGCGCACGTCGTCGAAACCAAGTAGCGTTGGGCCATCGTCGACGCGGGCGAAATTGTTGTTGTTCACCACGACCGGCATCACCTTGCCGCCATTGCGTGTTTGCCTGCGATAAATATGCATCCAGGCGCCGCCCTGCTTGTTGGGCCGGGCATAGTTGTCGCCGAGGAAGATGCCCACTCGTTCATCGCCGCGGTGCACTTCCCACAAACGCACGTCCGGGTGATAGAGCGTTACGCCGGTTTGCTCGACGAACTGCACGCCGAACAGGCGCCCCGCGCAATCGAACATGGCGGCAAGCATCGCGTCCAGGCTGAAGTACGGTTTCACTTGAGCATCGTCGAGTGCGTGGCGGGCGACACGTACTTTCTCGGCCAGGTAATACCAGTCCCACGGCTCTATGTCGGTGGGTTCGCCGAGCGCGGCAGCTTGCTCGACCAGAGCCTGCCGCTCCTGTTCGACACTGGCCTTCGCTGGCTCCCAAACCTGACCAAGCAGTTCAAAGACGGCGGAGGCTTTGCCGGCCATGCGATCAGAGAGCGCGTAATCGGCAAAGTTTTCGTAGCCGAGCAATCGCGCCTGCTCCTGCCGCAGAGTGAGTATCTCGCGAGCCAGCGGCCGGTTGTCGCGCGCCGGGGTTTCTCCACGCGTGGTCCAGGCGCGCCATGCGGTTTCACGCAGATCACGGCGGGTCGACCACGTGAGGAACGGCTGCACGAGCGAACGCGAGAGCGTGATCACGTAGCCGTCCACACCGCGCTCCTTGGCGGCGCTGCTTGCCGCCTGGCGCAGGGAAGCGGGTAGGCCGGCCAAGTCCGCTTCGGTCGTCAACGGCAATTGGTAGGTCGATTCGTCGGCGAGTATGTTCTGCGCGAACTGCGTCTGCAGATCGGCGAGCCGCGTGGCGATGACCGCGAAACGCTCACGTGCAGCCCCTTGTAGCGTGCCGCCCGCGCGGATGAAATCGGTATGCAGGCGTTGCAGCAGACGGTGCTGCTCTTCGCTCAGGTCTAGCGTGGCAGCTTGCTGATGAACGGTATCGAGCCTGGCAAAGAAGCCGGCGTGCATTGCGACCTTGCTGTCGTGCGCGGCCAGCAGCGGCGCCATTTCGCGCTCCACGGCCTGCAGGGCGGGCGGTGACTCCGAAGCACACAGGTTTTCAAAGGTCAGCCGGACACGATCCAGCCCGGTGCCGGCGGCATCGAACGCGGCCACGGTGTTGTCGAATGTGGGAGCAGCCAAATTTTCAGCTAGTGCATTGATTTCCGCCAGATGCTGCTCGAAAAGCGCAGCGAAGGCGGGGGCGAAGTGTTCGCACCGGATCCGCTCGAAGGGCGGTAACTGGTAGGGCGTTTGCCAGTCCTGTAACAGCGGATTGCTGTGATCGGTCATGTCGATCTGCCTGTTGGGCGATTATCGTCGAGAAGGGGACATGATATGACATCGTGCACCCGAGGACGGCGAACGGGCGGTTCAGGTTTGACGGGTTGATATCTCGGTGGCGAAGCGCGGTGTCATCGTGAGTAACTGGTTCAGCCGGGGCTTGCACACCCTAAGGAGGCGTTCCTTAATGCTGAACCTCACGGCGTTCACCGGAACCTGAGATGCTCAGAGGAAGACCGGTCGCAAGGATTGGTGCCGATCGCCTGACAATGTCGTGCCGCTTTTTAATGCGTCATTGCACCAATGTCGGGAGACTGGCACCGCAAAGGAATTATGTTGTGTACGCTACTTATCCAACACATTACGAACGTCTTGACGGGATCGTGTTTTCGTTCAGTAAACCGAAGAATATCGACCAATTACAGTGCTATGCAGTTGATATAAAATTATTGCGCCATCAAAGAGGGCTTGGCACACTCCATGCGTCAAAGTTAAAAATAAGACGTGTACGCTCTTTTTGGCTGTGTAAGCTCGAGCGACTGATTCACTTTATCCCGGTCCGGAGTAGCCTATGAATTCATTCATCGTGCGTGCGATCACGTCGCTTGGTGTGTCACTACTTCTTGCCGCTGGTCCTGGACGGTTCAACGTCGCGCACGCTGACGAGATATCGGTGACTCAATGGGGCAGCAGTTTGTACGGTCTTCCCTACGCGGTCGCCATGCACGATGGCCTTTTCAAGAAGGCAGGCGTCGACATCACCGGCATCCTCAGCTCCGGCGGTGGTGGCACAACCGTTCGCAATATTCTCGCGAGTAAAACACCATACGGCGAAGTCGCAGTGTCGGCGGCGCTTGCCGCACAGCGCCAGGGCCTCGATCTTGTCATCGTGAACGTAGGCACTCGTAGCGTTGCGGAGGCGTCGATGGTGACCATGCCCAGCTCTGATGTAAAAAACGTTGGGGACCTCGCCGGAAAAAAGGTCGCGATCACATCACCGAAAGGCGTGTCTGAAATGCTGTTGCTGATGGTGCTCAAGTCGAAGGGAATCGATGCAGGCAAGGTCACGCGGATCGCATCGGGTGGATATGTAAACGGCTTGACGCTGCTGGAACAAGGCGGCGTGTCGGGAGCTGTGCTGATCGAACCGCTCTCCATCATTCGCGTTACCAAGTACCGCACGGTCTATCGTGCCGGCGATGTTCTCCAACCAATGACCACTTCCGTTGGCATCACCACCCGCGAGTTTGCAAAGGAACATCCCGACACCCTGCGCGCGATCATCGCCGGGCGACGAGCGGGCGTCGATGCGACTTACGCCGATCCTGCCGCCGCCGCGGCATTGCTGCAGGAAAGTTTCAAGCTCACGCCTGAAGTGGCGAAGGTGGCGGTGGACAACATGGTCAAGTCGCGCATGTGGAGCGAGGGTGAGTTCGATCGCACAGAACTCGATCGAATGACAGACGGGCTCAAGCTGATCGGCGAGCTCAATGGTGATGTGGATTGGTCCAAGCTGGTAGACACGAGTTTCCTTCCCGCAGATTTGAAGGCTAAAGGAAAGCTATGACCGTACTGAATAGACCTGCGCCGCTCAAGATCCCCGAAGCATTGCCATCGCAGGAGCCAGAAGAGGCGCACGCGACGCTTACCGGCGTCACGCGGTACTTCAAGAAGAACGGATCCAAAGAACTCTTTCATGCACTTGGCCCGATCGACCTGACGCTGATGAAGGGCGAATTCTTCTCAGTGGTGGGGCCCTCGGGTTGCGGCAAGTCCACGCTGCTCGACGCGCTCGCGGGTCTGTCCGAACCCAGCGGCGGACGCGTCATGTTCGAGGCGCGCGCAGTCAACGGCGTACCCGACGGGGTGGGCGTGGTCTTTCAGGAAGACGCGTCGTTCCCGTGGCTGAACGTGCACGACAACATTTCATTCGGATTGCGCATGGCGGGGATGGACGGTGCGGAGATCAAGCGCCGAACCGACTATGCGATGGGTTTCATGGGGCTGAAGGACTTCGCCGGGGCGTATCCGGCGCAACTCTCGGGCGGCATGCGCCAGCGCGTTTGTATCGCCCGCACGCTTGTCACACAACCTCGCCTGATCCTGCTGGATGAACCCTTCGGCGCACTCGACCAGCAAACACGCCTGCTCATGGGGGATGAACTGTTGCGTCTGTGGCGCGAGACTTCCGCCACCGTGCTGCTGATTACCCATGCGCTCGACGAAGCCGCCATGCTTTCGGATCGTGTGGGCGTGATGTCGGCACGCCCCGGCCTGTTTATCGACATCGTCGAGACGGGTTGGGCCCGGTCGCGAGACAGCCGCATTGTCTCGACGCCGCGCTTCGGCGAAGTGAATGCGCGACTGTGGGAGAAGCTACGCGTTGAATCGATGAAGGTGATGGGGACGGCCACGCATTAAATTTACCGGGAGTCCGACGTGAAAACCGAGAGCATTTTGCGCGCGGCCGTGGT
The DNA here is from genome assembly GCF_030464885.1 of Caballeronia sp. SEWSISQ10-4 2. GTDB lineage: Bacteria > Pseudomonadota > Gammaproteobacteria > Burkholderiales > Burkholderiaceae > Caballeronia. The sequence continues at coordinate 41,814 of NZ_JALPRJ010000014.1, forward strand.
GATCAGCTTCATAGTGCTGATCGAATTGCTATGCCGCCTGGGCGTTATTCCCACAAGCGTGCTGCTCGCGCCTTCGACGATGGTGACGCATGGTGCCGAGTTGCTGCGTGCAGGCAAGTTCAATCACGACATTGGCATCAGCCTCATGGAAATCGTGGCGGCGTCGATCGTTTCGGTCCTGCTGGGTTTTGTCATCGGCTTGGTTATTCATGCGTTGCCGCGAATACGGCGGGCGCTCGAGCCTTTGTTGTCCAGCTACTACGCAGTGCCAACATTCATATTTTATCCGGTGTTCATCGTGGTGCTCGGGGTGGGGCCGCTTCCGATCATCGCAATCGCGGTGTTGCTGGCCGTCGTGACAATGATTACAGCCACACTCGACGGCCTCGACAGGATTCCGCGCGCGCTGCACAAAAGTGGGCTCGTCATGCGCCTGCCTGCTTGGCGCTCAGCTTTCTTCATCAAACTGCCCGCTGCGCTTCCGTATCTTTTCACGGGAATGAAACTGGCGGTGGCCTATTCTTTTATCGGAGTGATTGCGTCGGAATTCATCTTGTCCGGATCGGGTGTTGGGTATGCGATTGGCTACGCCTACAACAACTTCCAGAACGACGACATGTACTCGTTGATGCTGCTCATCCTGATCGCGGTAACGGTGGTGAATATGGTGCTGAATCGCATCGATCACCAGTTCCAGTCCCGGCGTCAACGCTGACCAGGCCCCACGCCATTGCTGGAGCGCTCATGAGAAATTACTTCGACACTTTGATCGTCGCAATTGTAGTCGTAGCTTGCTGGGAGGTCTTGCATCTCACGGTTGGCGACGGCTCGCTGTCCTCGCCGTGGTCGACGCTGACGGAACTCGTGCATATGCTCGGCACGCAAGCCTTCTGGTCCAACGCGACCGAAACCGCAAAAGCGCTTGGGCTTGCGCTCGTCATTGCGCTTGTAGGGGGAATACTGCTGGGCGTGCTGCTAGGCGTGAACCGGGTATCAGGCATTGTGGCCGAGCCGATTTTGCTGAATCTCTACTCGTTGCCAAAGGTGACGCTTTACCCGCTGGTGCTGCTTGTGTTCGGTCTTGGGCTGTCGGCAAAGGTGGCGTTCGGCGTCATGCATGGATTGATTCCGATTCTGATGTTCACCATGAATGCGATTCGCCAGATGCGGCCAGTGTATTTGCGCGCGTCGTTGACGATGCGCTTGCCTCTGTATCGCACGATCCTTCACGTGGTGCTGCCAGCTGTGTTCCCCGAAATTGTGTCGGGATTGCGCCTGGGGTTTTCCTTGACGTTGCTAGGTGTACTGATTGGTGAAATGTTCGCGTCGCAACGCGGCCTGGGCTACCTGCTGACGAGCGCCATGAATCTTGGCGATATTCGCACCATCATGGCCGTCGCCTTGTTTCTGACCTTGTTTGCCCTGCTGTGCAATGGCCTGCTGTTGATAGCCAACCGTCGCCTGAACCATCGCTGACCGTGATTGTTTCTTTCCTAACCTGTTTAGTCCAAGCAAAGAAAGGCTGACCACTATGTACGACACATTCCAGACTGACCGCCTGATCGACCTGTGGCTTGCCGAAGACATCGGCTATTGCGATCTGACCGCTCAGGTCATGATCGAGCCGCATGAGATCGGCGCATTCGTGATGAATGCGCGTGAAAAGCTGATCGTTGCTGGCATTGATGTCGCGGTGCGAATCTTCAAGCGCTACGATCCGTCGCTTGACGTGACCGTACACGTAAAGGACGGCGACACGATAGAGAAAGGGACGATCATGCTCACGGTGCGCGGCAACGCACGAAGCGTGCTGACCGCCGAGCGCACCGCGCTAAATATAGTGCAGCGGCTGTCAGGTATCGCTAACCTGACGGCAGAATATGTGGCCGCGGTGGCCGGCACGCGTGCAAGGCTCATTGACACGCGCAAGACTACGCCCGGCCTGCGCATGCTGGAGAAACACGCGGTCACCTGCGGCGGTGGTCTCAACCATCGTCTCGGCCTTGATAACGGCGTCATGATCAAAGATAACCATATCGCGGTGTGCGGCGGCATTGCAAAAGCCGTGGAACGGGCGCGCCGTCAGTTGCCGGTTCTGACCAAGCTGGAGGTGGAATGTGACCGGCTGGATCAGGTAAAGGAAGCGCTGGAGGCGGGTGTCGACGTGATCATGCTCGACAACATGTCTGTGGCTGACATGGCCAAGGCGGTTGACATGGTAGGCGGGCGCACCAAGCTCGAAGCATCGGGCGGTATCAGCCTTGCCACCATCGGAGAGATTGCGAAGACAGGCGTGGATTATATTTCGACGAGCAAGATCAACCAGGCGTCGTCGTGCGTGGATATCGGCCTCGATGAGGCGGAGTAAGCCCGCGATGTCGCCAGGAATCTTGTTCTTCGTGGTTGGCCCCAGCGGCGCAGGCAAGGACTCGTTGATCGAGGGCGCGCGGAGTATCGGCGAACCGTTCGTCTTCGCGCGACGCGTGATCACGCGACCTGCAGGTTCCATAGGCGAAGACCACGATGAGCTCGATGACCCAGCGTTTGCAGAAGTCGAGCAGCGAGGCGGCTTCCTGGTTACATGGTCAGCGCATGACCTGCAATACGGCTTGCGTCGCGAATTACTCGACGTGCTCGCAGAGGGACGGCATGTCGTAGCAAACGGCTCGCGCGCGATGATCGCTGATTTGTCGATGCGTGTGCTTCGGCTGGTGGTTGTCGAGATCACGGCGCCGGTCGAGTTGCTTGCCGAACGTATCCTTGCACGGGGACGCGAGACCCCGGAGCAGGTTCGGCTACGTGTCACGCGGCAGGTCGAGCCGGTTCTGGTCGATGTGAAGACGGTGAGGGTGGTCAACGACGGTACGCTGGAACAAGGCATCCAGCGCTTCACCACGGCGTTGCAGTGCGCGATCCGGCCACCTGGCAGCGAGCCGTTTGTCGCGGCGAAGCTTGCGGGTCATGCGCTTGACGAGGCCCAGTACGCCGAGGTGTTCGACGATATACTCGCGCGACGCTACTCAAACGCCGAGATCGACAAGTTCTTGCTGCATTCGTCGCAGCATCTAAGCGATGCCGAGGTCCTGGCTATCGCAAGAGTGCGCGCGACGCTCATGCCGCGGATTGACTGGGACGAGCCGATTGTCGTCGACAAACATTCAATGGGGGGAATTCCCGGAAGCCGGATAACGCTGATCGTGGTGCCGATCGTCGCTGCCTACGGCCTTGCAATGCCAAAGACGTCGTCGCGGGCTATCACGTCGGCGGCAGGTACCGCCGATGCAATGGAAACGCTTGCTCGAGTCGATCTGACGGTAGACGACGTACGTCGCTGTGTACGCGAAGCGCGAGCGTGCATTGCATGGAATGGGCGGCTGAACCACTCGCTCGTCGACGACCGCATTAACGCATTCACACGTCCGCTCGGGCTCGATTCCAACCGCTGGTCGGTCGCATCCATCTTGTCAAAAAAGCGCTCAGCCGGGTCGACTCATGTGATTGTCGATCTGCCTTGTGGACCGCGCGCCAAGCTGAAATCTACAGAGGAGGCGCGCGCACTTGGCGACCTCTTCGAATACGTGGGCCAAGGCCTGGGATTGCAGGTCAAGGCGCTGATCACTGACGGGACCGGTCCGATCGGACGTGGGATCGGACCGGCGCTCGAAGCGCGGGACGTGAACCTGGTCCTCAACAATCTTCCGGGTGCGCCGGTGGACTTGCGCGAGAAGGCTTTGCTCTTTGCATCGCATGTGCTCTCGTGGGCGCCGGATATTGCCGACGCCACGCAAGGACGGCAAGTGGCTGAATACTTGCTCGCATCGGGTGCGGCATGGACCGCGTTCGAGAGGATTGTCGACGCACAGGGCAGGAGAACACCGCCAGCTGCTCCAGGCACGCTCACGCACCGCGTATGCGCAAGCTGTGCGGGCAGGGTGGCAAGCATCGACGGCTGGCAGATGGCCGGCATTGCGCGCCTGGCGGGAGCGCCGCAGGATCTCGGCGCCGGTATAGACCTGTGTTGCGAGCCGGGCCAGCGGGTGTCGGCCGGACAAACGCTTTATGTTATCCATTCGAATTACGCGGCGCACCTGGATCTGGCTGCGTCGGCCGCGTCGGCAGAACCCGGACTGGTGATCGGGCAGGAAGCCGTGAGCGCTACTCGGGATAATTGACGATGCAAACTATTATTGTGTCGAGTTGGCAAGAGTTCATGAGTCTCACCATCGAGCTCGATGGGTGGGCGTTTCGCGGCCAGCAGGACGAGCGCTGGCCGCTGCAGAGCTCGTTGTCGCGCTACCTGTCCGCATTTGTGCCTGATCGCTCGGCGTGGCGCATTCAAGAGCAGCGTGCTATTCGTATCTTCAGGCGGAAGGCGCATAACTATCTTTCCGACGTTCGTGCGCTGTCCGACGACCTGCGTTGCCTCGGTCTGATGCAGCATCATGGCGCGCCTACCAGATTGCTCGATTTCACCAAGTCGCCTTTTGTTGCCGCTTTCTTTGCGCTTGAGCGCGCGGTGTCCAATGCAGCCGTTTTCGCGGTAAATACACCGGCGTTATGGACTGATCGTGCTGTCCCTGTTTCGGCGCCGCATCTTGTGCGAGAGATGATCGATCCACGCCTGCCAGGGAACTTTGAAAGGTTTTATCTTAGCGACGAAAATCCGGTGATGTGGTTTGGGGAACCCGCCGAGATGGATCAGCGGCTGATCGCGCAAGCGGGCACGTTTGTGTTGCCTGGCCTGTTGCATCAGCCGCTCGACATGATCCTCGATCAATACACTTGCAGCGACGAACTGCTGCGCAAGATCGTGCTGCCATCGGAGATACGGGACGAAGCGATGCGTTCGCTGTATAGAATGAACATCACCAACGCGTCGTTGTTTCCAGATCTTGAAGGACTGGCGCGCTCAATTGCGCTTGAGCTGGAGATCGTGTGGCCGGCACAGGTCGTCAAGACGCTTGCTTGATTTTGATCCATCACGCGGGACGTGACGACTTTGAAGCTTCCAGAAAAATGGCAATTTCCCCCAAGCTGGTGGTTACGACAACGGCAGGCCAGGATTGCGCACCAACTACGGCGCCCACTATTACGCCGCTTACGTCGTCGATCCTGATGGCTACCGGATCGAGGCGCTTTGTGGACAAGCGGTTTGGTAGTGGTGGCTTTACGTTTTACGTAGGAGTTGAGCATAAGCAGTCACGTTACTGAAGCGCGTTCAGGTAACGGTTAACCTCGGTCAAGAGCGCCGTGTGGTATTGCTCCGGCAAACTCCTGTCGTCACTCAGAGACATCAGTTCTTCAATCCGGTCGCGAAATGACTCGACGATACCCGCCCGCATCGCTACAGGCAAATGCGCCAGCATCGCAACTAGCAATTCGCTCATGACCGCAAGGCGCGCGCCGTGTTGAACAACGGCGATACCGTTTCTCGTGGATAGGGTCGTGAGCAGATCGAGTAACGAGCCGTCGTTCGCCGTTTCAGGTTCTGCGGCCGGGACTGTCAGCGGTTGCGGCGACGAATCCGGCAGGGCTTCAATTTCTGAATTGCAGATCTGCATTTTAACGATATTGGACATGATGAGTTTGTGATCAGAACGCTTGCCAGTCCGCGTTCGCCATACCGGCCGCGGTGGGTCTGTCTACAATGATGGCGGGGGTAACCCTCGGCTTTGCAAACTCTGTGCGACGCGTGGCTGGAATCCTTGGAGCAGGCAGGCGAGGTTTGTTTTGCTGGATCACCGCGCGTGCCGGAGATTGCGCGGTCTCGGCGACCCTGAACACGGAAACGGCGTCCTTCAGCCTGGTCGCCTGCTCTTCAAGCGACTGTGCTGCAGCGGCGGCCTGCTCGACGAGCGCAGCGTTCTGTTGCGTCACTTCGTCCATCTGGCCGACAGCCTGATTGACCTGCTCGATGCCGCGGCTTTGCTCTTCGGACGCTGCGGCGATCTCACCGACGATATCGGAGACCTGTTTGATCGCCTGCTTCACCTGCCCCATCGTGGCGCTGACTTCGGTTGCCTGCTTCGCGCCGTCCTGAATCGTTGTCACGGACGAACTGATCAGTTCCTTGATTTCCTTGGCAGCCGCGGCGGAACGCTGCGCCAGGCTGCGAACCTCACTGGCGACCACAGCAAAACCTCGCCCCTGTTCGCCAGCGCGTGCGGCTTCGACAGCTGCGTTCAGCGCGAGAATGTTCGTCTGGAAAGCGATGCCTTCAATGACGCCAGTGATTTCGGAAATCTTGCTTGAACTACTGCTGATCAGACCGATCGTCCCGACCATGGCCTGAACGGAGTCGTTACCTGTATCTGCCATGTCGGTGGCATGGGTGGCGAGCGCGTTCGCCTGACGGGCATTGTCGGCGGTCTGCTTTACCGTCTCGGTCAACTGCGTCATGCTGGCCGCGGTTTCTTCAAGCGACGCCGCCTGTTCCTCCGTGCGGGCAGACAGGTCGGTATTGCCGCTTGCAATTTCGCGTGACGCCACAGCGACTGACTCGGAGGACACCTTGATTCCGCGAACCGTATTGCTAAGCTGCTGATCCATTTTTCTCAGTGCTTCGAGAAGCTGACCAAACTCGCCTCCCGAATCGACTATGACCTGATTTTCCAGCTTGCCGGCCGCGATGTGGTTCGCTACGTCAACGGCTTTGTTGAGCGGCTTCGAAATTGCACGCAGCAGGTACGCAGATGCGCCAACGGCAACAACGATACCCGCGCCAAGAAGGGCGATCGCGATCCAAAAGGTAGTCCTGAACGTTGATTCACCGTCAGCGACAAACTCCTGGGCCTGAGCCAGATTGAGTGCGGCGTCCTGATCCAGAGCGTCGTTCATTGCCTCAGCCACCGAGACGATCTTTTCGATTGTAGAAGAGGCCGCGTCGAAATTGCCCGCGCCCGCGGCAGCTACAGCTTCGTTCGCCAATACCGTGAACTGGGGCAGGGTGTTCTTGATCCGATTTGCGATCTCAAGTTCCTCTTTGCTGGATATGCCGCTTGGATAATAGTGGTTCCATGACTTATTGAGCCGTTCAAATTGTGCCGCAATGGCCGGCCCGTATTCTGCCGTTTTAGCCGGATCGCGGAATATCTGAATACGCCTTAGCAGGAGGCGTACGTTAAGCTGGGCTGCACGAACTTCCGATAGATTGGCAATCGGAAGGGTGTTCCCCGAGTATCCGTCGGTCACGTTCGCATTGAGCCTGGACAGCCCGTGTGCTGCAAACAGTCCGATCGCAGCCATCAGTATCACGCACGCGCCGAACGCCAAGATGATCTTGAATTTGATTGTTTGTACCAAGTTACTCATGTCGTACCCGTCGAAAAGGTGATGTCCGGGCTTTGGCACCACGGGGCCAAAAACGAGGGCCGGATACCAACCGTATCCGTATCGTATACATAAAAATCGGCTCGATCTTTAGCCAAATCACACTAGATATTTCCTGAAATTTCAATAAGAATTTGTTTCTCGAGTAAGGTCGGATTGTCCGGCAGATTTGGGAATTGCTATGGCAAGAAATGCTTCGCCAATAGTGCACAAGATTGCAGTGCTGACAGAACCGTAACTATCACGGCATGCCAGATGCCTGTCACTCTTAAGAGCTCAATCGATGACGCAATACACGCTCGGCGGCGCCTGTGGTCCGGTTGCGGCGAACGAATAGGCCGTTTGAATTTCAACGGCGGCGTTTTGAGCGGCCAGTAGATCACGGGCGTGGATGACGGCGAGGGGCTGGCCGACATCAACACGTTCCCCTAACTCCACGAGGCCCGTCAAACCAACCTGATAATCGATTGTGTCTTCGGGCCGGCGCCGGCCGCCACCCAGGCCGACGACCGCCAGACCCAGCGCGCGGCAATCGATGCGCTCCACAAAACCCGCACGCGGCGCGGCAACGGGAATGACAACCGGCGCACAATCGAGATGACGTTCGGGCGCTTCGATCAGATCGCCGGGTCCGCCTAGCGCGCTCACCATCCGGGCAAAACGTTCGGCAGCGGCGCCGGAGTCGAGCACCGCATTCAGCTTCGCGCAGGCTTCGGTCGTGTTATCGGCGAGACCACCCAGCACGAGCATCTGCGCTGCCAGCGCGAGGGTGACCTCGTGCAGCCGCGCTGGCCGGGCGCGACCGGTCAAGTAGTCGATCGCGCACCGGATCTCCAGCGCGTTGCCGGCGCAGGGCGCCAAAGGCTGGTTCATGTCGGTCAGCACGGCGGTGGTCTTCAATCCGGCACCGTTACCGACATCGACGATACTTTTCGCTAGGTCGACCGACTTCTCGTAGCTCGGCATGAACGCGCCCGAACCCACCTTGATGTCCATCGCCAGTCCTTCAAGACCCGCCGCGAGCTTCTTTGACAGGATCGACGCGGTGATCATCGCGACTGATTCCACTGTCGCGGTAATGTCGCGGATCGCGTAGATCCGCCGGTCTGCGGGCGCTAGCTGCGCCGTCTGACCGATGATCGCAATGCCCGTCTCGCGCACCACGCGCTGGAATGTGCCGATGTCAGGCGCGACGTCATAGCCAGGGATCGACGCGAGCTTGTCGAGTGTGCCGCCGGTATGGCCGAGGCCGCGGCCGGAGATCATCGGCACGAATCCGCCGCATGCCGCGACCATTGGCCCCAGCAGCAGCGACGTGAGGTCGCCGACGCCGCCCGTCGAATGCTTGTCGAGGACCGGACCCGGGAGGTCGAGCGAACGCCATTGCAGCACCTGGCCCGAGTCCCGCTGTGCCAGCGTGAACGCCACGCGTTCGTCGACGCTCATGTCGTTGAAATACACGGCCATCGCGAACGCTGCGACTTGTCCCTCGGTCACGCTGCCGTCTACGATGCCACGAACGAAGCCCACGATATCCTCGTTGGAAAGCGCTTGTGCGTCGCGTTTTTTCCGAACGATTTCCTGTGGCAAGAACATGGATGTCTCCTCGGGAAGAAAAGGCTTGAGCCGGAGTGTTGGTGAACCCGGCTCGCGAATGCTAAGGCATCGAAAGAAAGATACCTGCAATGGCGGCACTCATCAGGTTCGACAGTGTGCTGGCTGCCACCACCCGCAGTCCGTAGCGTGCCACTTCCGAGCGACGTTCGGGCGCGACGACGCTAAAGCCGCCCGCGAGGATGGCGATCGACGAGAAGTTGGCAAATCCGCACAGCGCGAAAGACACAATGGCGAGCGTCCTCGGATCGAGCACCTGCAAGCCTGCCGCGGTGACCTCCGCCGCGCTTTTCAGATAGGGCGACAGGTCTACATAGGCAACGAACTCGTTCAGGATCATCTTCTCGCCGATGAAATTGCCGGCGAGCTGTGCGTCGTGCCAGGGAACTCCGATCAGCCAGGCCAGTGGTGAGAACGCGTAGCCGAGAACACTTTGCAGCGTGATTTGTGGATGTCCGAAGAGGCCGGCAAACCCGCTGACGGCCTCGTTCAGAAGTGCGATCAACCCGATGAAGGCGATCAGCATCGCACCCACATTGATCGCAATTTTAAGGCCGACGGATGCACCCGATGCAGCTGCTTCGATGATATTGGCGGAGCGCTTTTCGTCGAAGCTGAGGCTGTCGAGAACGACCTGGCTCGGCTCGGTGGTCGGGAAGATCATCTTCGCGAACAGCAGGCCGCCCGGCACCGCCATGAACGACGCGGCCAGCAGATACTCGACCCTGACACCGAGACCCGCATAACCAGCCAGCACTGAACCGGCGACCGACGCCATGCCACTCGACATCACGGCGAACAATTCAGCTCCGGTCATCTGCCTGATAAACGGTTTGACGAGGGCAGGCATCTCGCTCTGACCGAGGAAGATAGTCGCCACCGCCGAACAGGCTTCGATACGGCTCACGCCCAGCAGTTTTTCGAACACGATGCCAAGACCGTTGACGATCCACTTCATCACCCCGACGTGATAGAGCACAGCGATCAATGCCGTGACGAAGATGATCATCGGCAGAACCCGCAGGCCGAAGATGAAGCCGTTACCGCCGAATAGCTGGAACATCTTGCTGTCGACGAGTCCGCCGAACATGAAGGAAACGCCGTGATTGCCCATCTCGAGCACATGGTTCACTCCGCGCGCGGTCGCGGCGAGGGTGGCGCTGCCGAGCGGCACGAACAGAACCAGTGCACCGATGGCAATCTGCACGCATAGCGCAGCGACCAGCGTGCGTGGGCGAATGGCTTGTCGATTGGTCGACAGGGCATAGGCGATCAGCAAAAGCAGAAACATGCCGCACAGGCTGCGTACGATAGTCACGGGGTACTCACTCTATAGAGATAGTTGACCGGCGGGGCGCTCATGAAATCCTCACGAAATCCTCACGAAATCCTCACGAGAGCCGCCGGCGATGTGATGCTTGCCTTCGCATCACGCGTTCGTTGCAGCGCGTGGCCTAGTTCGCGGGCACGCCCGTTTTCCAGTGCACCCAGTCCTTGACGATCGCGTTGACCAACGGCGAACCGGCGATGTAGAGGTTGTCGATGGCAGGAACAAAACCGCCTTGTTGCTGGTAATTCAGCAGGTTGTCGACATTCGATCCGCCCTCTGGCGGACGATCGAAGTCCGATCCGGAACGCAATACCGCGACGCGGGCTGTGTCGGCAAGACCCGTGGCCGCTGCACGCTTGATGACCTCGAAGGTCGCGTTGTCTTCCTGCTGGGTCGTGCAATACACGCCCTTGCCGTCGGTCAGCAATTTCGTCCAGTCGCGCGCCCGTTGACCCAGCGCGTTGCCTGAGAACCACGTGTCGCCCGCGAGCGTGTCGCACTGGATCACAGCCGGCGGCTGGTTGGCTGGCGCGTTCGGGTAAGTTGCACGATAGGCTTTCGCAGCCGCGCTATCGGTAAGTGTCACGTTACGCGAGAGCGCATAGGCTTTTTGCAGCAGCGCTTCGTTGAGTTGGAACACTTCGGTGCGATAGTCGAGAGGGGGTTTTTCGGTTTCGCTCTTGGTATTGATCCCGAGATAACCGGCCTTCCAGCCCGTGGGGATTTCACGCGCGTCGAGTTCCCACTGGATCCCGAAATCCACTAGATACCGGGCCCATGCCGCCGAACCGAGCGTACCTTGAGCCGGGTCGATGCCCGCTATCCCCGACACCAGGAAGTACGTCTTGCGCAGATCGAACTTTCTCGAATAAACCAGTGCGGCCACGGAGGCCGCCGCGTTCGAATGACCCATCCCGGTCGTGAGCACGCAGACATCGTCCCGATTGCAGTGCACCGACGGGTAATCCGGCGACAAACCGGGAACCGCGATCGCCTGGGTATGCCCGAGATGGTCGAGCCAGGTCTTTCCCTCGGGGCCGAACATCGAGATGATGAGCACCTTGACCGGGCGTGGCGTGGACGAGCTGGGCGCGGCATGCGCGCCTGTCAGAAGCAGGCACGCGAGGCCGACGCAGGCAAGGGTCCTGCGCAATGTGTTTTTCAACATGAGGGTCCTTGATCGATGAATAATCGGTAAGAGAGTTCGATGAAAGCGGCTCAGAACTGGTAGCCGGCCGAGAGGTAATAACCCCATCCGGTCGATCTGTTCTGGAACGAGCCGGAACCGAAATCGAGCGCGGTACCGTTCCACTGGCCGCCGTTGTGGAAGTACCGTCCGACGGCCACGAAACGCCAGTGCGTGAACGAATAGAGCAGGACGTTGGTGGCTACGAAGGACGTGTCGCTGCGCGAGTTACCACCTGTCTCCTCGGCGAGCCTTGAACCAAAGTCATAGTTGAAGAAACCGACGTAGGTCAGCGAACCGCCGTGAAAAGTGCCTAGCGGATAGATGTATTTCATCTGGGCCCGATAACCATCCCACGAGTCCTGGTTAGCTGCGCCATAGTTCTCCCATTGACGGCGCACATAGAAATTCGCCGATAGCATCAGGGGCGTGTGGGTGTCGATGTCGGTACCAATACCGCTGTACAACGTATTCTGGCGATTGGCCTGGTTATTCCCCAGGTCGTAGATCCAGTCGAACGCGACGTACCATTCCTTGAAGGGACCAAATCCCAGGTGCTTGCCGGTGAGCGAGTCGATCGAGACGCGCGGCTCCTGTTCGCTGAAGAGCGGCGAGCCGTGGTCCCATGCACCCGTGTCGTGTCCATTGCCAACGTTGAACGCCTTCGGAACATCGATGTAGCCGTACAGATCGAACGGTCCCTTGCGGCCGAAGTACTCGTACTCCAGGTAGACGTCGTTATCCCGATAGGGGCCGAACCGTACGTTCTTGTCGCCGATCACGCTCAGGCTCTGGTGGTACCAGGACGAGAGGTAGGGAGAGTCTGTTGCGGACGGGGTTACTTCCGTGGAGCTTTGTATGCTGTCGGCGGCCGATGACGCATCAGCCGTTGCGGCGCGCGCAGGTTGCAAGAGCAGCATGCCGGTTAGCGCCGCTCCAAGACTGGCTTTAATAAAAGGGAAGCGGCCAGTTCTATAAAGGGTGAATAGAAACCTCACCAAATATTTCGGATACCTATTTTTATTTTGCATTCTCTTTCTGACCCATATTTATAAGGCAGTGGATACGAAGTGTTCGATTGACAGCCTCGAATGGCATCGCCGGGACATGTCTTCAACGATGCCTGCCGTGCCCGCGACCGAACAACCCAACCTTGTGCGCAGGCGCTCTGCGATCGTGCGTTAACGAAAGTATTTCGTAATAGTTCGCGCCGATATTGACCAATCGGTCAACTTGGAGAGCCTGCAGGAGCAAGGCGCCGAGTCAAGTGCACACTTCGTGCCAGAACTTGACTGGACGGTCAGGTTTTGAAATTTCTTTGGCGTTGTATTGATGAGGGCGTGGGGCAATGCACTGCCTCCATGACCTCGCGTGGCTATCGGCGCTGCGGTTTTTAAATTGCTTGCGGACTGTCCCCGGGCTCCCGGTACGTTCCGACGGGAAGCGAACCGTTATCGTTGAAACAGCACGATCTGAAGCAACGGCGCGATAAGCCCAGGCAATTGATTGAGATCAATTGGTTTGCTGCCTTTAGTCCCACACTCGGGTTAATGCTTATGCCCGTATCGTCACGATGAGTCGACTTCCTGAGCCGACTGCCACCGCGAGATCCGGAGATTTTCCGCCGCCCCGTGCTTACCTTCAACTTGGAACCCATCATGTCAACCACCTCGATCGACCGCGGTACGCCCTACTCAGAGCCAGGGAGTTTGGGTTTGTCGCTGTTGCACGATCCTATACGCAACAAGGGCACCGCATACACCGTGCAACAGCGCCGCGAATTGGGTATCGAAGGACTATTGCCGCCTGCGGTGGAATCGCTTGAACGACAGGTAGACCGCGTTCTTCAGCAATTGGATGGCAAAACGGACGACCTGGATAAATATTCCTATCTGACCGACCTGATGGACCGGAACGAGACGGTTTTCTACAAGACCGTCATGAGTGATCCGAAGCGGTTCGTGCCGATTCTCTACGATCCGACGGTCGCCGACGCATGCCAGACATTTGGCAACATCTATCGCCGCGCACACGGGATGTACATCACCCGCGACATGAAGGGCCGTATAGCGGAGGTGCTGAAGCACTGGCCCGAGCCTGACGTCCGTTTCATTTGCGTGTCGACCGGCGGGCGCATTCTGGGCCTGGGCGACATTGGCGCCAACGGCATGGGCATTCCGATCGGTAAATTGCAACTGTATACGGCTTGCGCTGCCGTGCCGCCCCATTACATGTTGCCAATCCTGCTCGATATCGGTACATCGAACGAGGCGTTGCGCGCCGATCCTTTGTATATGGGCAGCCGCGAGCCACAACTTTCCGAGCAGGCGCTCGACGAGCTGACGCAGGAGTTCATCGATGCTGTGCAGGAAGTGTTTCCCGCATGCTGCGTACATTTTGAAGATTGGAAAGGTACGGACGCGATTCGCATGTTGGAGCGTTATCGCGACAAGATACTCTGCTACAACGACGACATTCAAGGCACCGCGGCGATTGCGCTTGCGGGCATCGCGGCGGCGTTGAATACCAAGGGCGGCAAGCTGAAAGATCAGCGCATCCAGTTTTTTGGCGCGGGTTCCGCGGCGATCGGCATTGCCGGGCTGGTAGTCAAGGAAATGCAGACCCAAGGCCTGACATTCGACGAAGCCCGCTCGCGCATTTCGATGTTCGACATCAACGGCCTGATAGAACCTTCGCGCACCGATTTATCAGAGGCTCAGAAGGTCTATGCGCACTCCGTCGCACCGACGCAGTCGCTGCTTGCGGGCATCCAGGATTTCAAGCCGACGATCCTGATTGGCGTGAGCACACATGGCGGAGCCTTCGATAAGCACATCATCGAAGCGATGACCCATCTCAATGAGGTGCCGATCATCTTCGCCCTGTCGAATCCGACCCGGAAGGCTGAATGCACCGCGGAACAGGCTTATTCCTGGTCGAAAGGCAAGGCCCTGTTCGCCGCCGGCGTGCAATTTCCCGACGTTGTGCTAGGCGGCAAGACCTACCGGCCGGGTCAAGCCAATAACTTCTACATCTATCCCGCCGCCGGCCTGGCGACCTATGCAGCGCGGCCGACGCGGCTGACCGACGAATGCTTTATCGTGGCCGCGCATGCGATCGCCGACCAGATCGGTCTCGCGCTGCAGGCCAAGGGCATGCTCTACCCCAGCCAGGACGACATCCTGGAAACAGAAGTCACCACAGCGGTGCGTGTCGCCCAATACATGTTCGATGCCGGACTGGCTCAGGCGACGCGGCCAAGCGACATCCGCTCGTGGATCGAAAACATGCTCTACAAGCCGCAGTACTAAAGAACGCGCGAAGTCAGCATCAAGCGGACCGGCGATCCCGCCGGCCGCCTTCTACCCCCAGGAGGGGCGTGTGATCAGTGCGTTTATCAATGTCTTCCGTACCTACCCGGAACTCACTCTTTATCTGACGCTGGCGATCGGGTTCTGGGCAGGCAGCCTGCATTTCGGGAAGTTCAATCTGGGCGTTGTCACCACCACCTTGCTAGCAGGATTGGCCATTGGGCAGATCGGAATCGCAATCCCCGCGATCGTGCAAAACACCTTCTTTCTCGCCTTCTTGTTCGCTGTCGGCTACGCCGTCGGGCCACAGTTCATTCGAGCCTTCAAGAGTGACGGGCTGCCGCAAGTGATCTTCGCCGCCCTGGTCTGCATGGTGGGCTTGGGCACCGCCTACGCCATGGGCAAGTTGCTGCACTATGACACCGCGTTGACCGAGGGACTGTTGTCGGGCGGGTACACGAATTCGACGGTTCTTGGCGTGGCGACATCCTCGATGTCGAGCATCGGGCTGACACCGGATGCGCTGAAAACGGCGCTGGCGTTAATGCCGGTCGCTTATGCGGTGACCTATCCGTTTGGCACTGTCGGGTCCGCCTGGATCCTGTCGAAACTCGCGCCCAAATGGCTGAAAATCGACCTGGTCGCCTCTGCCAGGGAGTACGAACAGGCGCATGTGCAAGCCGCGGGCAATGCGCCAACGGCCTATCGAGATTTTTCCGCACGCGCGTATCAGGTCGTCGAACCGGAACTGTTCGGAAAATCCGCGCGGGAGATCGAAACGCTGTTCGACCATCAGGTGTTCGTCAGGCGAGTTAGGGAAGACGGTGCAATCGTCGATTGCGATGCCGATACGGTTATCCAGCGTAATGCCGTTGTTGCCATCGCTGGCTCTCTAGACACCCTGGTCAAGCGGCAAGGTCAGATAGGACCCGAAATCGACGACAAGGTCCTGCTTGCGTTTCCCACTGAATTGCTCGACGTCATCGTGACGAAAAAGAACCTCTTCGGCACGCAGTTGGCCGCGCTGCGGACCGATGCGTTCGACATCCCCGGGCGTGGCGTCTTTCTCAAGACGCTATCCCGCGCCGATCAGGTCATCGCTCTGGATCCCAACACCATGGTCCACCATGGCGACGTCATGACCATCGAAGGCGCCAAGCAGGATGTCGCACGCGTGGCGAAGCTCGTGGGATTTTCGGACCGCCCCGTCGAGACGACCGATGTGTCGTTCATGGCGCTAGGCATCGTCATCGGCGGCCTTATCGGCGTGATTACGATCCATGTTGGAGGGATTCCGCTGAGCTTGGGCACGTCCGTAGGCGCAATCGTCGCGGGAATCCTCTGTGGCTACCTGCACGGAAAAAAGCGCACATTCGGTCAAATACCTGGATCGGCCCTGTGGATCTTCAACAATATCGGACTAAACGGTTTCATCGCTGTCGTCGGATTGAATGCGGCGCCGGGATTCGTCCAAGGGCTGCACAGCTATGGCATCACGCTGTTTGTCGCCGGGATGGTCGTGACGACAGTACCGCTGATCGCTGGATTGCTGTTGGGTAAATACGTTTTCAAGTTCCACCCGGTGATTCTGCTAGGGGCCTGCGCGGGTGCACGGTCCACGACCGCTGCGTTGGGGGCCTTGCAGGAAGCAGCCAAGAGCAACGTCCCCGCAGTGGGCTACACAATCGGCTACGCGGTTTCCCGGATCGTGATGGCAGTCTTCGCGATCGTCCTGCTGCGCGTCTATTGAACGGGTTTTCGTGAAGGGAGCGCGATGCGCGTAGAGCATGCATCGCGTAGAAAGGTCGTAAGTCAGTATCACTTTAGGTGAGTAGCCGACGGGAATCGTGCGCGACGCTTGTTGAGCAACGAGGACTGGCAATCAAGACGACCGGTGCACAATTACGATTGGCTTCATACAATCGGTTAATGAAGTGCAGGCTGCCTCAAATTTGGAGCGGGATTGCGGTTTTAGGACTATTCTGAACTATCGTAGGCGTAGGGATTCCAGCAGAGCTGCAAGCGAAGCAGCGTAATCGACTACAACAAATATGTCATACCAGGTGGCCGCTGCGCCTCCTAATATGTTTAGTCAGGATGCATTCTCATGTTCCGGAACTTCACGGTAGTGCTCAACGATCTGTGCGAATCACAAGGAGCGTTAGAGCTAGCAATTGAGTTGATGATCCAAGTTTGACTCGCCCCTGTCGAGACTATCTGTCGACGCAGCGGTGACGCGGACGCAGACGGAAAGGACAACGAAAGAAGAGTCCACCTGGGAGCTGACATGAAATATCAACTGGGCGCATTCGTGCTGCTCGCAGCCAGCACGGCCGCATCGGCACAGTCGAGCGTGACGCTGTATGGCCGCGTCGACGGCGGTGTCGAGTACCTGAATCACATCGCCAACGGCACGGGCGGCAGCTCGAGCCGCTGGAGCGCGGAAGGGGGCGACTGGGGCACGAGCATGCTCGGCTTCAAGGGAACCGAGGACCTGGGCGGCGGCACCAGCGCGCTGTTCGACCTCGAAACCGCGCTGCAGATCATGAACGGCACCACGGGCGGCGGCAAGATGTTCTCGCGCCGCGCGTACGTCGGCCTGAAGAATGAGACGTGGGGCCAGCTGCAGGCGGGCCGCAATCTCTTCATCGACAGCGACGGCGTATGGGAATTCGATCCGTTCGTGCAGCAGGCGGTCTCGTCGGCCTCGCTCGTGCGCGGGCGCAACTGGCAGCAGACGAGCAACAATGTCGAATATCACAGCCCCGTCTGGCACGGCCTCGACGTGCAGGGGCAGTACGCGTTCGGCAACCAGGCGAGCGGCTTCAACAACGGCGCCGCAGGCGATTTCGGCCGCTCGGACGGCATCATGCTGAGCTATCACTCGCCACTCTTCGACCTGCGCGGCATCTACGACGAGCTGCGCGATTCGAACGGTCGCTTCTCCAACATCTTCACGGCCTCCCGCGAGTACTTCGTGGGCGCGAACGTGCGCGTGCAGAAGTTCAAGATCCAGGCCGCATACACGCACTACGCTGCGCCCGAATCGCCCGCGGGCGTCGCCGACAGCGCCGACCACTACTGGCTCGGCGCCACGTATCAGGCCACGCCGCACTGGGCCGTGACGGCGGCGGGCTTCTACATCCGCGTGGGCGACGGCGGCGGCGACGTCTCGCACGATCCGGGTAGCCACGCAATGCTCTATGCGCTCGGGACCACCTACAACCTGAGCGCGCGCACATTCCTGTACGGCACCGTCGCGTACGCGAACAACAGCAAGAACGGCACCTTCTCGGTGTTCGCGACGCCGCGCGATTCGAGCTCGCCGACAAGCCCGATCGCCGGCGAATCGCAGACCGGCGCGTACATCGGGATGATGCACGTGTTTTGACTTGACTGTTTCTCCCGTATTTCCGGTATGCCCGAGCGCAACGGTCATCGCGCGACAGGCGGTGCGAGCAACGTCCTCAAAGAAGGTTGAGATCATCATGTCCAGACAATCGACATCGCCGGGTTTCATCAGCGTCATCACACTACTGTTCACCGCGATAACCGCGCTCTATCTGCTGATAGGGGGCGCATGGCTGCTCTCGCTCGGCGGATCGGCGTATTACGTCGTGACCGGCGTCGTGCTGCTCGGCGTGTCCTGGCTGCTGTACCGCCGCAGTCCGGCGGCTCTCGGGCTCTACGCGCTTGTGCTCGTCGGCACGGCGATCTGGGCGCTGTGGGAGTCGGGTCCCGACTTCTGGGCGCTCGCACCGCGCTCCGGCGTGCTCGTCGTGTTCGGCGTGTGGCTGTTGCTGCTCGTGAGCTGGCGGCTCAGCGCGCCGCGCAAACTCGGCGTGACGTCGCTCGTCGGCGCGCTTGTGATCTGGGCGGGCGTGCTGGTCTACGCGAGCTTCAACGATCCGCAGACGGTCAATGGCACGCTGAACGCAGCGGCCGCAACACCCGCGGCAAATCCCAACGGCATTGATCCCGCCGACTGGCCCGCCTATGGCCGCACCCAGGAAGGAACGCGCTATTCGCCACTGCAGCAGATTACGCCGGAAAACGTAAAGAACCTGCAGGTGGCCTGGGCCTTCCGCACGGGCGACATGAAAGGCCCGAACGATCCGGTCGAGATCACCAATGAAGTCACGCCGATCAAGATCGGCGATCTGCTCTATCTGTGCTCGCCGCACCAGATCCTGTTCGCGCTCGATGCAAAGACGGGCGAGCAGAAGTGGAAGTTCGACCCGAAGCTGCAACCCGATCCGTCGTTCCAGCACGTGACCTGCCGCGGCGTGTCGTATGCCGATCTCTCGGCGAGCACCGTGACGGCAGAGCCCGCCGCGCCCGCGAGCGACGCTGCCTCGGCAGCGACGGTGGCAGCGTCGGCCAACGGCGCCTGTACGCGCCGCATCTATCTGCCCGTCAACGACGGCCACCTCTACGCGCTTGACGCGCAGACGGGCGAGCGCTGCGCGGGCTTCGGCAACAACGGCGACCTCGACCTGCAGCACGCACAGCCGGTCACGACGCCGGGCATGTACGAGCCCACCTCGCCGTCGATTATCACCAGCAAGGTGATCGTCGTGGCGGGCGCGGTCGAAGACAACTTCTCGACCCGTGAGCCGTCGGGCGTAATCCGTGGCTTCGACGTGCGCACGGGCGAGCTGCTGTGGGCGTTCGATCCGGGCGCGCAGGACCCGAACAAGATTCCGGGTGCGGGCGAGCACTACACGTTTAACTCGCCGAACTCGTGGGCGCCGTCCGCTTACGACGCGAAGCTCGACATCGTCTATCTGCCGATGGGTGTGACGACGCCGGATATCTGGGGCGGCAACCGCACGCCGGAGCAGGAGCATTACGCGAGCGGCCTGCTCGCACTTCACGCCTCGACCGGCAAGCTTGCCTGGTTCTACCAGACCGCACACCACGACCTGTGGGACATGGACCAGCCGTCGCAGCCCACGCTCGCCGACATCACCGACAAGGACGGCAAGACCGTGCCGGTCGTGTACGCGCCGGCCAAGACCGGCAACCTGTTCGTGCTCGACCGCCGCACCGGTGCGCTAGTCGTGCCGGCGCCCGAAACGCCAGTGCCGCAAGGCGCCGCTCCCGGCGACCACGTTGCGCCGACACAGCCGTTCTCCGATCTCACGTTTCGCCCGAAGAAGTTGCTCACCGACGCCGACATGTGGGGAGCGACGATGTACGACCAGCTCGTGTGCCGTGTGATGTTCCACAAGCTGCGTTACGAGGGCACGTTCACGCCGCCGTCGCTGCAGGGCACGCTGGTGTTCCCGGGCAACCTGGGCATGTTCGAGTGGGGCGGTATTGCCGTCGACATCGACCGCCAGATCGCTATCGCCAACCCGATCGCGCTGCCATTCGTCTCGCGCCTGATCCCGCGCGGCCCGGGCAACCCGATGCAGCCGCAGCCGGGCGCGAAGGGGAGCGGCACGGAAGCGGGCATCCAGCCGCAATACGGCGTGCCGTACGGCGTGACGCTGAACCCGTTTCTCTCTCCGTTCGGCCTGCCATGCAAGCAACCGGCGTGGGGCTACATCTCTGCGATTGATCTCAAGACAAATGAGATCGTGTGGAAGAAGCGCATCGGCACGGTGCGCGACAGCTCGCCGATTCCGCTGCCGTTCAAGATGGGCATGCCGATGCTGGGCGGTCCGATCGTCACTGCGGGCGGTGTCGTGTTCATTGGCGCGACGGCGGACAACTACATCCGCGCGTTCGACGCGAACAACGGCAAGGAACTCTGGCGCGCGCGTCTGCCCGCGGGCGGCCAGGCCACGCCGATGAGCTATTCCGTCGACGGCCGTCAGTACATCGTGATCGCCGCAGGCGGCCACGGTTCGTTCGGCACCAAACTCGGCGATTACGTGATGGCCTACGCGCTGCCGCAGTAACGGGTCGATCGGGCGCAGCGCGCATGATGCGTCACGGCGAGTGCAGTTCAGGACCCGCTGCAGTGCGCGTGCCGTTTTCGCTCGCACCGCAGAGAAAGGCAAATGTTTCGCGAGCGAAGCGTACTTTGGCAACGGCGGCGAGGCCTGTGCCGACGACCACGAGCTTCGACAGGAGCAAGGCAAGCGCCCCCCGTGGCGTGGATACGCTCGCGCGCGCTCACTTCGCCCTTGGGCGGGGCTCCCCGCCGAGGTCGAGCTCCTGCGTTCATATCCTCAAGCTCCTCTCAGTCCGATTTCTCGCTTGACAAAGTAACAGACCTGTTCGTAACATTAAAGAAACTTACAGGTTAGTCACTTTATGAGGAATAGCCATGCAGGTAATAGAAGCAGGGACCTTCTCAGGCTGTCGCAGGAAATCGTTAATGTCGAAGCCATGGCGTAAAGCTGGAACTGAATCATGGATCAGTTGAGCGAGCGCTATCTAGAAGATTTTGCAGTGGGGCAAACGTTCGGTTCAGGGCGATTGCGCATCGACAAGGAGCGGATCCTCGCGTTCGCTGCCGAATTCGATCCACAGCCCTTCCACCTCAATGAGGCGGCGGCGGGGCGCTCGATTTTCGGTGGGCTGGCCGCCAGCGGCTGGCACACAGCCGCCGTGACGATGCGGTTAATGATTGAGACCGAACTCAAGCCGGCTGGCGGCTTCGTCGGCGCTGGCCTCGACGAGTGTCGTTGGCCCCGGCCAGTGCGCCCCGGTGACGAGTTGCGCGTCGAGTGCGAGGTGATCGAGGTGAGACCGTCAAAGTCTCGTCCAGAGCAAGGCCTGATCAAGCTCCGAACGACCACGCTGAACCAGGACGACGAGGCCGTGCTGGTGCATGTCGTGAACATGGTCGTGCCGCGCCGGAAACAACATTCGTCTTGATACCGCAAAGCGGGATTGCGCGACAACGTATCCGACCGCGTTGCCCCAAGCGCTAACCACCTTAGGATTGAGGTAAATATGGACATCGGTTTCATCGGCTTGGGCGTCATGGGACAGCCTATGGCGCTCAATCTGGCCCGCGCAGGCACGCAACTCATTGTCTGGAATCGCTCCGTTGACAGATGCGAGTCTTTGGGAGCGGCGGGCGCAACCGTCGCGACGAATCCTGCCGAGATATATAAACGGACCCGAGTGGTATTCCTGATGCTGGTCGACGGCGACGCAATCGACGCGGTCCTCGGCCGCGGCACCTCGGAGTTCAGCGCGAACATCGCGCACCACACGATCGTCAACATGGGGACGACCTCGCCCGACTACTCGCGCGGACTCGAAGCCGACATTCGCAACGCCGGCGGCACCTATGTGGAAGCGCCTGTTTCGGGCTCGCGCAAGCCCGCCGAGGCGGGCCAGCTCGTGGCGATGCTGGCGGGCGAAGACGCGGCTGTCGAAAGCATCCGCCCTCTGCTCGAGCCAATCTGCCACCAGACGATT
Source organism: Caballeronia sp. SEWSISQ10-4 2 (assembly GCF_030464885.1). Taxonomy (GTDB): domain Bacteria; phylum Pseudomonadota; class Gammaproteobacteria; order Burkholderiales; family Burkholderiaceae; genus Caballeronia. The sequence continues at coordinate 63,970 of NZ_JALPRJ010000014.1, forward strand.
GTGTGCGGTCCGGTTCCGAGCGGGCTTTTCATGAAGCTCGCGGTGAACCTGTTTCTGATGACCACGGTCACAGGCCTTGCAGAAGCGGCTCATTTCGCGGAACGGCATGGCCTGGACATGCAGCAGTTCCGCGCCATCGTCGACGCCGGTCAGATGGCGAGCGACATCTCACGCGTGAAAATTCTCAAGCTGGTGATGCGTGACTTCGATGTCCAGGGGTCGATCACCAATGTGCTGAAGGTCAATCGATTGATTGCGGAAGCGGCCAGGGAAGCCGGGGTCGCGTCGCCGCTATTGGATGCCTGCTACGCGCTATTCGGTGAGACGCAGGCGTTGGGGCACGGGCAGTCCGACATGGCGGCCGTCGTCTACGCACTCGAGGCAAGAACCGATTCCAGCAAATGATCGCGTTCGTACTCGTGCGCCTGTCCATATTTACCGTGACAGGGCGAGGCAGCACGCCACTTGTCTCTCCGAGGTGCTTCGCCGAACCACTAAGCCAACAATTTCACGACGGCATCGACGAGGTAGCCCCTCAAATCAGCCGATTTTGCCATTAGGCCTGTGACGTACGCGCCGTTGATGAGTAGCGCGATCTGAGACGCGGTACGGTCGGGGTCGCTGACGCCCAGCTTGGCAACGATGGTTGCGAGCCGGGCTCGCATTTCGTCCTTGTTGTTCCGGGCAATGACCCGGCCAGGATGGTTGTCGTCAGGAAACTCCGTCACCAGGTTCAGGAACGGACAGCCGCGATAAGCGGGGCTCCCGATCCGCTTCACTATTCCAGACAACAGCGCCTCCAGCAAAGCGCGAGGGTCATCGGCGTGCAGCGCCTCAGTGCGATCCCACCACGCCCAGAACGACCGATCTTTTTCGGCGGCGAAAGCGGCGATCAAATCGTCCTTGGAGCCAAACAGGCGATAGAGGCTCGTCTTCGACACGCCGGATTGCTCGACGACCGTGTCAACACCGATGGCGCGGATGCCCTCGCGGTAGAACAAGTCGCTTGCCGTCGCGAGGATACGCTCGCGCGCGCTCACTTCGCCCTTCGGCGGGGCGCCCCGACGGGGTCGGGTTTCTGCCTTCATATTCGCCAGCTCCTCGCATTTCGATTTTCTGATTGACAAAGTAACAGACTTGTCTGTAACGTTCAAGTAACTAACAGGTCTGTAACTTTAAAAGAGAGTGACGATGCGTGCGATCGAGGCAAAAGCTTTTTCGGGCTATGGCGGGCTGCGGCAGTCCGAATTGCCCAAGCCGCAACCGACAGCGGACAGAGTGCTTGTCCGCGTCACGGCAGCCGGTGTCACGCCGCTCGAGTACACGATCCTGTCGGGTGGACATCCTCGAGCCACGGCGCCGCTGGTGCTCGGCAATGAGGGCGCGGGTGTCATTGAGGACGCCGGCGATTCCGGTCTCGCGGTGGGAAGCCGCGTAATGTTCACGGGGCCTTATGGCGTTGGTGAGAACGGCGCGTGGCAAGACTGGCTGCTGGTCAGACCTGAACATCTGGCGCTCGTGCCCGACGCGATCGACGATGTCGTCGCGGCCAGCCTTCCAGCGGCCTATCTGACGGCGCAGATCACGCTGACGCAGGCCGGATTTGCGCCGGGCAAGACGTTGCTCGCTCCTGGGATCGGCGGGTCGGTCGGGAACGCAACCTATCAGCTTGCGCGGGCGCAGGGTGCTGGCAAAGTGATTTCGACGGCTGGCAGCGCGGCCAAAGCGGCCAGGGCACGCGAGCATGGTTTCGACCACGTAATTGACCTGACGACGGAAGGTCTCGCCGACGGCGTTCGCCGGATAACGGCCGGCAAGGGCGTCGATATCGTCATCGACAGCATCGGCGGGACCGTGACCAGTGAGGCGCTGAGCAGCCTTGGTCACGGCGGTGTGTTGACCACGTTGGGGTATTCGGCTGGACGCAAAACGACGATTGATGTGACGGACCTGATCTGGAAGCGCGCGCGGATGACCGGTTTCTCCCTGTTCGCCCAATCACCGACCACGATTGCCGCGGCGTGGCAGGACATTCTCTCGCTGATCGGCAACGGATCCGTCAAGCCGATCGTCGAGCGGGTCTACCCCCTCGCCGAAGCGGGCGAAGCCCTGCGTCACCTGATAGAGGATCGGCCGTTTGGCAAAGTCATTTTAACGATGTGATCGACAAGACCAGCGGATATTCACCGCTCCCGTGCGCACCTTTTCCATTGGGGTGCGATTCGCCGAACCTTGGCCGAAGCGGGTCAAGCGGAGCGGACGAAGTTTTCCTCGACGCGATGCAACCATGAGGAGGTCGTTATGTTGAGTTGGCAGGTGGGCTCGGTGAAGATAACCTGTGTGGTCGAGATCGTGATCCCCTTTCCCGACGGCAGCCTCCTGCCTGAGGCGACGCCGGAGGCGCTAGGGACCAGCCCCTGGCTGTTCCCGCACCTCGCCACGGAGGATGGCACCCTCATCGCGTCCGTCCAAGCGCTGCTAGTTGAGGCGCCAGGGTTGAGACTGGTGGTCGATACGTGCATCGGCAACGACAAGCCGCGCCATTTGACGGGCGGAAACCCGCTGGCGACGTCGTTCCTTCAACATCTGGCAGATGCGGGCTGGAGCCGCGACATCGTCGACGTCGTGATCTGCACCCACCTGCACGTGGACCACGTCGGCTGGAACACCATGTTGATGGACGGCCAATGGATCCCGACCTTCCCCAAGGCCCGATACCTGATCGGCAAGCGCGAATTCGAGCATTGGAGCACAGAAGGCGACGCTGAGCAGCAGGCGGTCATGGGAGACAGCGTTCGACCGATCTTCGAAGCCGGCTTAGCCGAACTGGTGGAGATGGATCATCGAATCTCGCCCGAGGTACGCCTGACATCAACCCCCGGGCACACGCCAGGCCATGTCAGCGTGATGATCGAATCGGAAGGGCAGAACGCGGTGATCACCGGCGACATAACTCATCATCCTTGCCAAATGGCGCACCCCCACTGGATGACGAGCCTCGAAAGCGACACCCAAGCCGCGACGGCCACCCGGGCGAAGCTGTTCGCCGAATGGGCCGACCAGCCGATCCTGGTTATCGGCACCCACTATGCCGCGCCGACAGCTGGACACGTGAAGCGCGACGGGGCGGCGTTCCGGTTCGAGGTCTAGCGCGCCGGACGGCCAAGGAGATGATCGACTAGCTGATCAGCGTTGGTCGATATGCGCAAACCACCCTCGAATGCAGCGGAGCATAGGCGCTCCGTTATTTCTCGGCAGTTGAGCGCCAGCCCAGAGGCACTGCCAATCGGAATTATCAATCAACGGAGTAATCGCTATGGGTAAGTTGCAGGGAAAGGTAGCCGTCATCACCGGCGGCTCGTCGGGGATAGGCTTGGCCGCCGCGAAGCTCTTCGTCGCCGAGGGCGCCTACGTCTTCATCACCGGCCGTCGCCAGAAGGAGCTCGACGAAGCCGTGAGGGTCATCGGGGACAATGTGACTGGTATCCAGGGAGACGTCGCCGATTTGGCCGATCTTGATCGTCTCTATGAGAGCGTCAACGCGACAGGGCGAAGAATCGACATCGTCTTCGCCAACGCCGGCATCGCTGAGTTCGCCGCTCTGGGCAATATCACCGAAGCGCATTTCGACAAACTGTTCAGTACCAACGTGAAGGGAGTGCTCTTCACCGTCCAAAAAGCCCTGCCGCTCTTGAATGACGGCGGATCGATCATTCTCACGGGCTCCGTCGCGAGCGCCAAAGGGACGCCTGCCTTTTGGGTATACGGCGCGACCAAGGCGGCCATCCGCAATTTCGTGCGGGGATGGACCGTGGAGCTGAAGGATCGTTGCATCCGTTCAAACGTCCTTAGCCCGGGCCCAATTGATACCCCGATCATTGGTGAGCAGCCTCAGGACGCTATGGCGAGGATTTTATCTACCATCCCGATGGGACGCATGGGGGAACCCGACGAAGTCGCCAAAGCTGCCCTCTTTCTCGCTTCGGATGACTCGAGTTTCGTCACGGGCATCGAGCTCTTCGTGGATGGCGGCAGAGCGCAGATCTGAGCGTCGATTCATTCGCTCCGAAGGAGGCCGCCTTGTTCGCTGAAGATGGGGTTATCGAGCTTCCGTATCTGGCGGGACCCCGGCATGCAGTGGCAATACAAAGGGCGTACCGAAATTGCATCTCTGTATGCGTTGCATCTCCAGCTTGTTCCCACGTCGAAAACGGAAAGATCAAGCTGCTACACGAGGCTCTGAACATCGTGGTGACAGCGCGCGTGTTCTTCCGCGACGGATTGGCTGACATTCCGCAAACCGAAGCCGTATAAGGCATGCCCGGGCGCTGTGCCGACTTAGGCGTTCGTCGAAGAGGAGTTTCATCATGAAAGGTGTTGTGCTTACTGCATATGGCGAACCAGCAACGGGACTTGAATTCCGTGAGTTGCCGGAACCCGCCAGTTCGGGCGCGGGCCGGGTGTTGGTCGGCGTCGAGTATGCCCCAATCAACTTCAGCGACATTCTCGTCGCGCAGGGCCTGTACCCGCTGCATTCCGAGTTGCCATCTGTTTGCAGCGTGCGAGGCCCTGGCAAGCTGGAACAAGGGGAACTCGTCACCATTTTCCCTCTACCCGAACAGTCTGATCGGGCTTTAGCGCCGAATGTCGTTGGCTTTAGATTGCTGCCTATTCGTCGCGGGAAATGATCGCAGTCAGCTTCTCAACTGCTCGTTCGATGTGCTCGCCCTCGAGCCGGCAGGTAGTTGCAACGTCGCGCGCCAGCGCGGCTTCCACAATGGCCTTATGCTCCGCGTGGACATCGCGCTCTATTTCAGTATGCACTAGGGAAATACGTCGATAACGTTCGGATTGCTGAAAGAGGACCGCCTGAAACTGCAAGAGCCATCGTAAAGGGCACGCGGCTACCAGTGCCCGATGGAACTCTCGGTTGCATTGCTCATAGTCCGTGATCAAGCTCGGAGAGGGGCTTGCCAGTTTTTGTTCGACTTTGGAAAGACGGTGATAGGCGAGAACCAAGTTTCCTTCCCAACTGTCATTTGCGGCCAGAATCGATTGGCGCACAGCTTCAACCTCGATGAACTTTCGAGTCTTGCTTAAGTCGATGAAATCAGCCAATGAGGTGCCCGCCACGCGAAAGCCGCGCTGCTCTTCGGATGTTACTAAAGCTTCGCCCCCAAGGCGGGTCAACGCCTCCCGTAGGGTGGAGGCACCGACGCCGTAGCGGTCTTTAAGAATTTCCACACGAAGCCTTTCACCAGGGGCCAAGGTGCCATTCATGATGTCATCGCGCAAAGCGACATACGCTGCTTCGACCAGACTACGCGCCGATACGCCATCCCGGCGCTGCGGTTCGATCACTCTCATTGACGTGCCCCATTCTCAGTCCGCTCGACCACCTTCTCAGTCCTCTCGACCACCGAGAATTGCATGGCGAAGGACAACGTATTCTGAATATGCTAACAATCTCAGAAGATTCGTGCAAGTCTCGAATGTATGAAAAATTACGTATTTACGATTGTTAAGTTAAATCTCGATATTTTCGTTGACAGCAGATATTTCCGGCGATACGATCCGTTGAACGCTATGAGTTTGTTTTTTTGCCAAGAAGAGTTGGCGACCAAATTGATTGGGGAGGCTGGGATGGAATTTGATCGGCCCCAAGACCGGTCGGATGGGAAAGCGCCGTTTAACGCTGCCCCGGCGTCTTTTGTCGTAACAATAGATGGAGTGGGTCACGTTCCCGCTTTTTCCGATGAGCGTGTCCTTGTCTCGCTTGAACGCGCACAAAGCTTGGGGCGGCTCCCTGAATTGAGAACCAAGCTACCTATTGGTTGCCGTCGGGGGGGCTGTGGTATTTGCCGGGCGCGCGTTCTAAAGGGAAATTACCGATCCGAGGCAATGAGCCAAGAGCATGTCCCGCCCCGGGATCGCGATGTCGGAATCGTTTTGTGCTGCTCAATTTTTGCACTTTCGGATATCACGCTCAGGCTTGAACCGGCGCCGAAAGCAAGACCGCGAACCGCCGTGGCCACGGCCTCATGAAAATCTAGGAGGAGAAAGAGCATGGCGCTTACCGGTGTGCTTCGTCCGGGCTTCATCCAAATTCGCGTGCTCGATTTGCACGCCTCTGTTGAGCACTATGTCAAACGCGTTGGCTTGCACAAAGTCGCGACGGGCGATGACGGCCGCGTCTACCTTAAGGCGGCTGATGAAGTAGACCATCATTCGATCGTGCTGTGTGAAGCGGCATCTGCAGGCTTCGACTTAATAGCGTTCAAAGTTGCCCGGGAAACCGATCTGGATGAGTTCGAGCGTCGTATCAGGGAGTTCGGTTACAACGTAGATGATGTACCTGCTGGCGAACAGCCGGGGATCGGCCGGCGGATCGGCTGGACATTGGAATCCGGGCATCGCATGGAGCTGTATCATGCCGCCGAACCATCTCACCCCCGTCCGTCATTTCAAAACCCCGAAGTTTGGGAGCATGAACCGCATGGCATGCGTGCTCGGCGATTCGACCACGCCCAATTAAATGGACCGCATATCGAGCGAGTCCTGGAATTTTTTGAAGAGGTGCTTGATTTTTCTTTGGTGGAGCGGATTGAGGGGGAGGGTGGCCCCCTGGCCGTTTTCCTTTCCTGCGGCATGAAAGCGCACGACATCGCTTTCCTAAACTTCCCCGAGCCAAACAAACTACACCACGTCTCCTTTGAACTTGAGACCTGGAACGACCTTGGACATGCCGCGGATATTATCGCCCGTTACGATGTGTCGATCGAAATCGGTCCTACACGCCACGGTGCAACACAGGGCAGAACTATCTATTTTTTCGATCCGTCTGGAAACCGCAACGAGGTCTTTGCTGGCAGTTACACGTTCTATCCGGATCACCCAGTTCGGACTTGGGATGCGCGGCACATACCAAAAGGCGTTTTCTATTACGAACGGAAAATCATCGAGTCATTTCTTTCAGTTATGACCTAGATTCTCCTCCGCGAGGACAACAACCTCAGACGTTCATTGTGGTAGAGGATCGTTTGAAATCTCTCCGATTAAGTTTTACGAAAATTGCTTACAACAATTTCAGATTGTTAGGATAGCAAAATGTAACTCAGACTAAGCTGGGATTCGTATAAACACTAACAGACAAGGCGTCAGAAAGTGACTTCAGACCCTAACATCGTCATATCGGCGGAGCGGTTGATTCAGGCCGCGGCGGCACTCGAACCATGTGCGCCAATCCGAACGATTCTTCCTCCCGGCGACCTTGACGCCGCTTATGCGGTGCAAGCTCTAGTTACGCAAGCCGGGCTAAAATCGGGCCGTCGGCTTGTCGGCCGTAAGATCGGGGCGACCTCGGCCGCCATGCGCAGGCAGCTCGGCGTCGTTGAACCGAATTACGGGGTGTTATTCGCTGATATGTCTCGGTACGAATCCGAAGAAATATCGATGGCGAATCTGATGCTGCCGACCATCGAAGCAGAAGTTGCGTTCATCATCGGTCGCGATTTGAACGAGCCACAAATTACGCTTGCCGATATGCTTCTCGCAATCGAGTTTGCTCTCCCTTCAATCGAGATTTGTACCTCGCGATTCCGCAACCGTGATTTCGATCTCGTCGATGCCATAGCTGATAACGCCTGTGCAGGACTGTACGTGCTTGGCTCCAAGCCTGTCCGCCTGTCGGATTTCGATGTCCGGCTTTGTGGCGTCGTTATGGAAAAGGCGGGCGAGCCAGTCTCGGTCGGAGCCGGCGCGGCCAGCATGGGTAATCCAGTGAATGCGGCGTTGTGGCTCGCGCGGAAGATGGCGGAGGTTGGACTGCCGCTCAAAACAGGCGATGTCATTCTTTCCGGGGCTCTCGGGTCAATGGTCCCGGTCGGATCGGGCGAATCATTCGAAGTACGAATCAATGGACTCGGAACGGTCAGGGCCGTATTCTCCGATGATTATGCTCTGCCGCCTGGCATATCGAGGGACGCAGCATGAAGAACTGGTCCGAGTTTGCACAGATGCTCGACGAAGCGACGGGTAATGCCTCAGCCATTGCTCCACTCGCTGCCACGGTCTCCTTGACGGTAGAGGATGCCTACGCGATCCAGACCGCATCCATTGCGCGACGTCACGCCCGCGGCGATACGCGCGAGGGAGTTAAAGCGACCCTTACCTCGCGGGCAGCCATGCGGCACGCTGGTTCGCCGGAGATTATTTTTGGGTGGCTCACCGAAGCGATGCGCGTTGCCGAGGATGGCGATTTGTCGCTTAGCCGCTATCTGCGGCCACAAGTCCAGCCGAGCGTCGCATATATCATGGGGCAGCCATTAAAGGGCGGCGCTAGCGCGGCCGAAGCATCCGCGGCAATCGCCGCCATTGCTCCTGCACTCGAGATTGTCGATAGCCGCTACGACACCGCCGAATATTCTCTACGGGACATGATCGCAGATAATGCTTGCGCTGCCGGCTTCATTCTTGGTGGCTTCTGTCAATCCTCCACGAATATCGAAAATCTCGGCGTCCTGCTCGACATCAACGGCAGGACGGTTCAGATCGGTTCGACCGGCGCAATCCTTGGTAATCCTGTACGTGCGCTGTTAGCTACCGTTCGCGTCCTGGAGCGCACCGGCGCAAGCCTGCAGCCCGGAGATATTGTGTTGATAAGTGGTGCGACGCCTGCACATCCTCTTATGCCTGGTGACTACGTCTGCGCGACGACTGAGGCGTTGGGCAGAGTCGCATTCCATGTCACCCCATAGAATTCGGTCGAAAGCAATCTCGCAGACGCATATTCGGCCAAAACCGGAAAAGAGAGAAATCAGATGTCAATCAATCACGAAACATTAGCCGCACGTCTAAGGCGCGCCTATTCTCAAGGCGTTGTGCCGCCACTGCGTGATGGGCTTGAGGCGTCCGACGCAAACTCTGCCTATCTTGTGCAAGATATCAATACCCGTTTCTGGAAGCAGGAGGGCCGGCGCATCGTAGGGCGCAAGATTGGCCTCACTGCGAAGACGGTGCAAGCGCAGCTCGGCGTTGATGTTCCCGATTATGGCGTGCTGTTCGAGGATATGGAGGTGCTCGATGGGGGAACATTGCCGGTTTCCAAAACAATCCAACCGAAAGCAGAGGCTGAGGTCGCCCTGATACTAGGGCGGGACCTTGATTTGTCGAACCCAACACCAGACGACATAGCGGATGCGACTGATTATGCGGTTGCCGCCATCGAGATCGTGGACAGCCGCATTGCAGATTGGAAGATTACTTATGCCGATACTGTCGCAGACAATGGATCTTCCGGATACTTTGTCCTGGGCAAGGAGCATAAGAAACTTTCCAACCTCGATCTTTATGCATGCGGCATGGCGCTCGAGGTCAACGGCGAGATCCGTTCAGTAGGGGCCGGCGCTGCATGTCTCGGGCATCCGCTGAAAGCGGCAGCTTGGCTGGCAAGGACCCTGACCTCACTCGGCATCGGCCTCAAGGCCGGCGATATTCTGTTGACTGGCGCACTGGGGCCCATGGTTTCGATGACACCTGGTGACCACGTGCGGGCGGTAATCGGAGGATTAGGTGCTGTGAGCTTCACGTATCAGGACGACCGTCGACCTTAATTCAACACCGGAAAATCAGCACCGCGATTCGTGTCAACCGACGCAAGACGATGTTTGACTCGCGTTCACAATAACTGGAACGTGGAGAAGACAGGATGAAGGAAGAGTTCTTGGAAGCGCCGTCTCCAGATAGTGACGAGCTTGGTCCTCACGCTCTTATCGCCACGATAACCGCGAAGCCAGAACATTCGGATGCGTTGCAGGAAGACCTGCTTTCGCCGGTCCCATTAACCCGGCATGAGGACGATTCGGTTGTGTATCACCTGCACCGCGACCATGCCGATCCAAACGTTTTTGTCTTTCAGGAGGCGTGGAAAGCGCCCGGAGGCTCTGCAGGCACACAAAGTTTGAATTTGACATATTTAAGGAGGAGACTAATGACTCACCAAACGCTAAACCCCCATCTCAGCTGGCCACAAAACTTCAATGAAATTCCCAAGGAGAGTTTTGTTCGCCCCGATATTTATCGCGCGGAACTCGAGCGGATTTTTTATGGCCGGGAATGGCATCCGATAGCGCATGAAAGCGAACTGCCAAACCCGGGTGATTTCAAAACGACGAAGCTGGTCGATGTTCCCTTGCTGATTGCTCGTGGACAGGACGGCACGGTTAGAGTATTTTTTAATGATTGCTCGCATCGGGGCAATCAGTTGGAGACAGCCCCCTTCGGCACAAAGAAGGAATTCGAGTGCCCATATCACCGCTGGCTATTCAGTACGGAAGGCCAACTGATTGGTTGCCCTAACCAATCAGGATATTCGCCGGGGTTCAACCGGAAGGATTATCCTTTAAGTCAACCGCGCACCGATAGCTACCTGGGGCTGATATTCGTGACGATGTCTCCAGATACGGAGTCACTCTCTGAATTTCTCGGCGAAGAGATGAAACCAACCCTTGCTGAGCTGATGGGCGGGGATGGACGGTTGAAGTTGCTTGGATATCAAAAAGTTTCTTACCGTTCGAACTGGAAGATCTACGCAGATAACGATGGCTATCACGCCCCGTTGCTACACAAGGCGTTTGGATTGCTTAACTGGCAGGGTGGAAAAGGCCGCCAGTTCACGGCGACGAAGCGCGGGCATATTGGTTTTGAAAGCCAACTTTCGGTCTCTACCGGGGCAAACGTGCTGAAAGATCCATCTATCATAGCATTCAAGGGGGCGGACCCCACCGTTGGTACGCGGATTGTTGAACTGTTTCCAACGTTCGTTTCCACGAAGCATTTGGATGTTATCAATTTGCGGTTCGCTAATCCGGTTGGCGTTGATAAGGTTGAAGTTCATTACGCTTATTTTGCTCATCAAGACGACAATGAGGAATTGCTCCGTCATCGCTTACGGCAGAGCTCGAACCTGCTTGGGCCATCAGGACTCGTCAGCCTTGAAGATGCGTCGATCTTCAATCGTGTTTTTGCTGGGAGCTTTACACCAGGCAATGCCGTTTTTCAGAAGGGCGTGAAGGACTTCAGGAAATTGCCCGCGCAGGAATTGCAGCAAAATGAGGAATCCGGAAATCTGGCGCGGTGGGAGTATTACCGCACGGTGATGGAATTTTCGCGGAGTGATGAAGCATGAGTGAGATAAGTGCCAACGCATTGGCGGCCATTGATGCGATTAACCTCAAGTACATCGAAGCGCTTGATAGCAAAGAAATGAACAAGTGGCTGGATGTGTTTTCGGAGGATGATATGGCTTCATATATTTGTATTTCGCGCGAGAATGTCAATCGGGGATTGCCGCTTGCGTTGATGATGGATGACTGCAAGGCTCGGCTTTACGACCGGGTAACCTATATTGAACAAATATGGGCGGGCACATTTGAAGATTATCAGACGCGCCATTTCGTTCAACGAGTGCGTGCTGAACAGATTGATGATTCGGGCTTCCGGGTATTGTCCAATTTCTCAGTGCTATATACGCCAGAGAACACTGGCGGCTCGGGAGTTCTTGCGACGGGAGTCTATGAAGACGAAATTCGGCTCAGCTCTTCTCAAAGCGATGGACGGATATTGTCGAGACGGGCTGTTCTTGATACAACCGTTTTGCCGCGTTACCTTGTTTACCCGCTTTGAGGTTATACAGTCGGCGCCACACTGGAACTCACACTTCGGTTAGTCAATGCCGAAGTTTTTTGGGGTGCCGCAGGTAAGGTTGAACTGGATGAAATGGAACAGCAGCTGCTCTCGGCGGGGATCGAATATTGCGTTGTCTCGCCTGCAGAAGCTGCTGAACGGCGTGTTCCTGGTCTCCAAGAACTGCAGGATCCCGAGGGAACTCCAACGGAACCATTCTACAGGCCGCATGTGGATGTAATTGCATTTGGATCAAGCATATACCTTCTACAGCGCTCATCCTTTAGGCTGGCTCTTGGAATTAGGCTTGGACACCGAGATATCGAGTTAGGTTAACGAAGAGAAGCCATCCAATCTTTATTGCTACCGAACTGCATCTGTTCATGGCGGCTTCTCCTCCATATTGCCGTTGTAGCCTTGGATCAAATTACTGGTTAGAGGAAATTTATGCAAGACCACGTCCGCTTGTGCGAAGTCACTTCCGTTAAGGAGGGTTCGCCAGTCGCTATCAGTTTTCCGACTTTTCCTTGTCTAGCCGTCTATCAAATCGGCAGGGAGTATTTCGTCACCAATAACCGATGTACCCACGGCAATGGCATGCTGACGGATGGGTTTCAGGATGGCGAAATTATAGAATGTCCATTTCATGGAGGCGCTTTTAATATAAAAAATGGAGCCGCAACCATGCCCCCGTGCCAAACTCAGTTGCGAACTTATCCAGTTGAAATTGACGATGGATGGATATCAATTCAACGTCCAAACTCTGAGGAAGAGGCCGATTGATTTTTTAGATTGCGTTATTGATACGTTTGTGGAAATGATATTTTGTCCCATTATACACAGACTAAATCAGTTATCTCAATCTTCAAGAGGAAAGACGGGATGTTGGATCAGTAAGCATTACGCAAACAGGCAAGTTACATGGTTAAATCAATAGTCGTCGTAGGTGCTAATCTTGCTGGAGGGCGTTCCGTTGAAGCCCTGCGGAAAATTGGTTTTGATGGGCGAATTACTTTAATCGGCGATGAGCCTTGGCGCCCCTATGAACGTCCGCCACTCTCGAAAGAGGTTCTTTGGGAGCCGGGCAAGTCGACGCAAAAGGTTTTTCTGCATTCCGAAGATTGGTATCAAACGAATAGAGTAGATCTGCGGCTTGGCGCTCGCGCTGTGAAATTGGATCTTGCTGCGGGAGGCGTCCGGCTTTCGGACGGTGAACTGATTACGGCGGAAAGATTTTTGCTGGCAACGGGCGCCCGGGCGCGCCTGCTGCCACTTTCCGGCGCCAATGCGCCTAATGTACATCATCTTCGAACTAAGGATGAAGCGGATGCTCTCGCGAAGGATTTGTATCCAGGGGCCAGGATTGTTGTCATTGGGATGGGTGTGATTGGCTCAGAAGTTGCTGCCAGCGCTCATAAAATTGGCTGCGAAGTATTCGCGGTCGAACCGGCTGCGGCGGTTATGATTCGGGCGGTCGGAGAACGCTTTGGTCATTGGCTCGCTGAAAAGCATCGTATAAAGGGCATTCATGTCAGGTTTGGCGTTTCGCCATTAGCCTTGCGGCAACAAGGGGGCGAAGTCCGCGCAGTCGAATTATCGAATGGCGAAAGCATTGACTGCGATGCGGTAGTCGTTGGAATCGGCATTGTTCCGGCAACGGAACTGGCGGCCGGCGCCGGACTGATAGTGGACAATGGAATTGTCGTCGATCGCTCATCGCGTACCAGTCACATGAATGTTTTTGCGGCCGGGGATGTTGCCAACCAACCTGGCTTCTTCGGCGGCCTGGTGCGTTTAGAAACATATCAAAACGCCGCTGATCAGGCGGCCGCGGCCGCTGAGTCCATGCTCGGCCTGACGGTTGATTATTTTAAGCCGGCTTGGTTTTGGTCGGATCAATATGATCTAAACATTCAAGGCGTTGGAAGACTTGACGACAGCTTATCTATCGTTGTGCGTGGTGATTTGAAATACGACGACTTTTCCGCGTTTTTCTTAAATGGAAATGTTGTGGAAGGCGTTCTTACTGTCAATCGAGCTTTTGAAACGGGAATTGGAAAACGTCTTGTTGAACGTCGGATATCAGTCAATCCGGCCGCGCTCGCAGATCCTATGACGGATCTGCGCGATTTGTTGAAAATCAAGTCGGACGTTGCATAGACCTGACTTGCTGAACAGCTTTACGCGGCAGTGTTGCGCTGGAGCGAGAGAATTAACTGCGTGTTAGCCAATTCCGCCTCCTGCCACATATAGTGTCTGACCGGTAATGTAAGATGCCTCGTTGGAGGCGAGAAAACATATTGCGGCAGCAAGTTCGTCGGGTCTTCCAAATCTTCCCATAGGGGTGTCGCGCAGCGTCTGTTCCACGACGCCTTCAAGACCATGAATATCCATATCGCTTAGCGGCGTTGAACTGCGTGGTGTGGCGCGGGTGCCAACATCCACCCCACCGGGAGCTACGCAATTGATGCGAATACCGGTCGTGCCCAACTCCAAAGACAGAGCGGCAGTTATCGCAGCAACGCCTCCTTTGGCTGCGGCATAAGGAACGCGGTTGATACCCCGGGTCGCCACTGACCCTACATTGACGATCGCGCCGGAACCTTGTCGCAGCATCACCGGCAGTACGGCATGGCACCCCCAGAGCGTCGGCCAGAGAGATCGCTGGATCTCTGCAACAATTTCCTCCGGTGCATACTCCCAGTACGGTTTAGACCAAATAGTGCCTCCAACATTGTGTACGGCTACGTCAATACGCCCAAAGTCTTGTTCGATATTTTTAATGAGATCAACGGATCCCTCTCGATGTTCAAGGTCATGCACTGCATAGATCGCATTGCCACCATCGTTCTTGATCTGGCGAACTGCGGCCTGCGCAGGTTCAATTGCCCTGTCCGCGACAATCACAGTCGCTCCTTCGCGCGCTAACTGACGTGCTGTGGCAAAGCCGATTCCCTGCGCGGCGCCGGTCACCAACGCAATGCATCCATCAAATCGTAAATGGCTCATTTCTGCTCCCAATCTTGTATCGTACGTCAGTGTGGTATCGCCGCTGAACCTTAAATCAATCGGGGCAATATTAGTAAAGTCTGGTTCCGCATTGTCGTCGCAGCCGGATTTCTGTTAGTGTTCAGCGCACCTTTCTGGCTGCCCGTATTCATTCAATATGATAGTTATCCTAATCGATCGACGTTAGCATAACTTCCTGGAATCATGGGTAATTACAAAGATTTCGGCAGATGCAAACAGCCCCTAGAACGAATGCCGCATCCCAAGCATGGCGGCCGCCTGATTCATTCCCTTGGCCGGCGTGCCGCCAGCGGCGCTAACCGCGTAAGCTGCATTCCGGCTATTCTGCAGGAAGGCTACCTGCGCATAGACCGCCGTGCGCGCAGATAGCGAATAAGTGGCGCGCATCATCTCCATGGTCGCCCGCGTATCTTGCTGGCTGTTGACGATGCGCTGCACCAAGCTGTCAATTGTCAGCGATGGCGTCACCTTGTATTCCCCTTCCAGCACAAACTGATTCGACGTAACGTCGGGCGTCACCAGAGAATCTGCCTTGACGCGCCGGTTTATCCATACCGCACTGAAGATGAACTTGTCGAACTTCAAGTAGCCGTCCACTAACAGGCGCGAGTCTCTATTTCCGCTATCCGCCATAGGCAGGGGCGTGAGACCATTAAACATATTGACGGAGGCGCCCGGACCACCGTTCTGGCGATCGTAGACCACCGTAGTGCCCCAGTTTTTTGCGTCATACCCCAGCATCGCGGACCATTCGCGGCATGCCTCGGCGTTGCCTGGAATGCTGCCCGCGCATGTGCCTTCGCCCGGCGTGTTTGAACCTCCCGCAGGCGACGCGTCCCGGCCAAACGAATAGCTTGCGCCAACGGTCAGGCCATCGAAGCTTTTCCGGTAGGCCACGGTGTTGTCGCTACGCGGGACCTCGAAACCCGAATCAAACGAATCGATCCCATATATGCCCGGCCCAATGAAATCGGCATACAGCGATCCCCATGCCAACATCGTGTACTGACGACCGAAGGTCAATGCGCCGAGCGGCCCATCAAGTCCGACGAAGGCTTGCCGACCGAACAGCCTCCCTCCCTGACCCAGGGTGCCGGTACCGGCGTTAAAACCGCTTTCGAGCGTAAATATAGCGTTATAGCCATCACCGAGCGGCTCGGACCCCTTCACACCCCAGCGCGACGGAAGCTCTCCCGTGAGGCCCTGCATACGCACGACCGACTGGCCGGCCGGATTCGCGTTGTGAATATATTCAACACCGGTATCGACGAGACCGTAGAACACAACGCTCTGCGCCTGCGCAGGCGTACACCAACCGCCCAGCTGGGTCGCCGCAGCGATGACTGATACAACTGTGATTTGCCTCATGTCTCCTCCATTTATTTAATAGTACTAACTTAATAGAATCATTTACCTCCCCAGATTCAAGGTACCTATGAGCATCTTGCCGGTTCGTTTCGATACCCCGGCAGATCCCGAGCCGTAGGTGTTTTCGCCATCAAGGCCTCAACTACATTCCTGCATTCGCTCGGCGCGTCGCGCCGAAGATGCGAATGCGATCCAATGGGAACGTCGCTTCCTCAATGTCTCGGCCAAGTCGCACGAACTTCCGGCATCTACCTGATCGTGTCCCTCGACGTTCCAATGAGCCATGACACTACAACGTTGCAGCAGCGTCCGATCGGGCGTGTTGTTCCATTGCCCCCCAATTCAGGCTTGTTCCCTGCGAAGGCAGCGTTGGGTCGGTTCCGTACGTCGTCGCGACCGACTTTCCGTTTGTGTTCAGCGCGCCTTTCTGGCGCAGTTTATGGCGGGTGTTCCGGCCCTTGCGGCGGCTGGTGTCGGGCTCAAGCCGTTCCACCGTCACCTCGTACTTGGGGTCGCCGCACGATTTTGAACAAATCTCGCGGTGACCCCTAAGACAACTCATCGTCGGAATTTCTTATTCGAGGAATTGAGCTATCAACTCGGGAAAATGCTTGGCACGTTCGATTTGAGTCCAGTGACCGCAGCGGCCAAACACGTGGAGTTGGGCTCGTTGAATTAGCTCAAAGAGGCGAAAACTATTGGAGGCCGGAATTACGCGATCCTCACGACCGTGAAGAATCAAAGTTTCGTGCGGAAGCCCAGCGATCGCGGCCTCGTCCGAGGTCAAGGCTTCGACCCAACGCTGCCGCGGCGCCGGGAACAAGCCGGAATACGATTTTTGAAATCCCGGCTCAATACTCGCGCGGTAGCGCAGCCCCACGAGCTCATCGGTAATCAAGTCACCGTCGAAGGCGAAGAAATCAAGCAAACGCTTCATGTTTTCAAGCGCCGGCTCATAACCCCACACTGCGTCCAAACCAGGCGTTATTGGGAACGGGACACCAACACTACCGCACAACACCAGCCGCCTTACGCGCTCGGGCCGGGAAATGGCGGCCGCGAGCGCCACCGCCCCTCCGAATGAATTGCCAACGAGATCGACCTGCTCAAGGCCAAGCATATCCATCAGATCGAATAATTGGCCTGTCCACGTCCCGATGCTGCATACGAGGTCATCCGGACCTTCACTAAAACCAAAGCCGAACATATCGGGTGCAATCACACGGAAACGGGATGCGAGCGCCGGCATCGTCAGACGCCAATTGGCGTATGCCGAAACGCCCGGACCGGATCCATGTACAAGAATCACCGGTGGGCCTTCACCCATTTCCAGAACATTTGTACGCCATGGGCCCGTCTGGACCATACGGCCGACTTCGGGCCGTGTCGCGGAAAGGGCCGTGCTCATGGACGTGCCGAATTGAAAAATTGAACCGGCGCCGAACGCCGGCATAGTCCGAACACCGCTTTCCATTGGTCGAATGAAGTAGCGGGGCGATGGAGCAACACGCCCGGTCGGGCGCCGCTGCAACGTTGTTGTGTCATGGTTGATTTCCTCCCTAAACACCTCTTTTCGAAGTGCCCGTGTGCCCGCTTTTGTGCGGACAGGTTCGAAGTCTCACTAAATTCCGCCACCATCATCAATCCATAAATCTCGATTGTCAACATTAATATCGAGATTTTACAAAAAAGCGACTCTTACAGTCGCGATGGTTTGTGGGGTCACCAATTCATTTGAACGATGGTTCGTGCGATCGGCGCGTGATTCATGAGGTCCGGCAACATACGAACGCCGAAATCAGCCACGAACCGGGTCGGTGCTGTTCCATGAAATCGAACAGCGTGGCCGGATCGTTTGGCCGGATGTGATGTGATATCGGGGTGGACAGCCAGAGCGGCCTGGTGCACAGCGCGGTGCTCACGCCGGCCAACGTGCATGACAAGCATCCGCTGCCGCAACTGCTGCATGGACGGGAGCGGTGCGTCTATGGCGACAGCGCGTATCCCAGCCAGAAGGCGCTGATCCACAGCAAGGCGCCCAAGGCTCGCGATTTCACGAATTAGCGCGCACGCGGCGCTGGCAGGGAAGTCGATGAGGCGCAGCGTGGCAAGAACCGCAGCAAGTCGAAGATCCGCGCTCGGGTCGAGCATGTCTTCGCGGTGGTCAAGCGACTGTGGGGCTTTACCAAGGCGCGCTATCGCGGGCTGGCGAAGAATGCGAACCGGGCCTTCGTGGCGCTGGCGCTAGCCAACGTTTACCTGTCGCGCCGACGCTTGATGGCAGCAGTCTCTCTTTGACGGATGCCTAAGTAGGCACAGCGCCCGGGCATGCCTTATGGTCTGCCTGCGGATAGGTCTACCTGCGGATATCCCACAGTCCCTCACGAAGAAATAGCTTGACATTGTAGAGTTCGATCATAATACTGATTGTGAATTATGATCGGACTCCAGATTAGAGCTGAAACAGAGCAAAGTCTGACATGGGTACGCAGACCTCAATTGGGGAGATATTGGGAATTGTTAGTACTCCAAATATCGATCCGCGGTCGCTACCGGCGTGAAATTCATGTGGAAATCAGCCATGAAAACCGCAGCGCAACTTTTGAATGAGTTCCTCACTCTGGCGCACAACCCGAAGGAGGCCGCCGCCTTGTTCGCTGAAGATGGAGTTGTCGAGCTTCCGTATCTGGCAGACCTCGGCATGCAGTCGCAATACAAAGGGCTCGCCGAAATTGAATCTCTGTATGCATTGCTTCTCCAGCTTGTTCCTGAGTGGGAGTTCAGGGACGCGGTCGTGCTGATTGATACCCCGGAGCGTGCATTTGCCGAATACAAGGTGGATGCGCTCGCCGTCACGACTCAGCGGCCGTTCAAGCAGCATTTCTTTGGCTACATCCACGTGGAAAACGGAAAGATCAAGCTGCTACGCGAGGCTCTGAACATCGTGGCGACAGCGCGCGCGTTCTTCCCCAACGGATTGGCTGATATTGCGCAACCCGAAGCCCAGGAGAAGATGCACATCGATGGCGGTCCGATCGGGATTGCCGTCCTGGACGATTACCAGCACGCCGCTCTCTCGCTTGCCGACTGGTCATCGCTGAAGCCGTGGGCGAGCATCACTATCTTCCATGACCATCTGGCGGAAGCAGATGCGGTCGTCGCAAGACTGAAGCCATTTGCTGTCGTGTGCGTGATGCGGGAGAGAACGCCCCTCACCCGCGACATTTTGCAACGCCTGCCGAGCCTCAAGCTGATCGCGTCGACTGCACCTCGCAATGCCTCGATTGATACCGATACCGCCGATCGGCAGGGGATCAAGGTCGCTCACACGGGTTATACATCCACCCCCACCGTCGAACTGACATGGGCGCTCATTCTTGGTAGCGCCCGCCACATCGCAAGCGAAGGCGAGTCCTTGAGACGAGGAGGTTGGCAGCAGTCCGTTGGCGACGATCTATCGGGAAAGACACTTGCCGTCCTAGGGCTTGGCAATGTCGGTCGAGAAGTCGCCAGGATCGGCTTGGCATTCGGAATGAATGTAATCGCCTGGAGCGAGAACCTCACCCCGGAGCGCGCTGCGGCGGCCGGTGCAGAGTTGGTATCGAAGGAAGCGTTGTTCAAGCAGGCCGATTTCTTGAGCGTCCACCTCGTCCTGAGCCAAAGAACAAGGGGTTTGGTCGGAGCCGAAGAACTGTCCCTGATGAAATCGACGGCCCGTTTGATAAATACCTCTCGCGCTCCGATTGTCACTGAGTCCGACTTGGTTGAAGTACTTCGTGCCCGGAAAATCGCGGGAGCGGCGATCGACGTATTCGATCAGGAGCCGCTCACGCCGAACCACCCTTTCCGGACGATGACTAACGTGCTTGCGACGCCGCACATCGGCTACGTGTCGCGGGGGCTCTACGAAACCTTCTACCGGGACACAGTCGCCAATATCAGGCGCTGGATCGAACAGTCTTCAATCAGAGAGAGGAATCAATGACAACAATAAAGGCGATGCGGCTAGCTTCGCTGGTCACGGCAATCAATGTCCTGGTCGCGAGCGGTTTTTCCATCGCGGCGATCATTCGTCCGCAATATCTGGTCCCTGCCGAATCCGTTCCAACGGAGGCGTCGTTGATATTGGCGATGTACGCGGCGGCACGCACAATTCCTCTGGCATTGTTCGCATTGGGGGCGATCTACAAGCAGGCGGCGCCTTCGTTGCTGATCCTGGGTGCGCTCGCCGGCGCCATGCAATTGCTGGATGCCGGAATCGGTCTGTTTGAGCATGATCTTGGGAAATGCGCTGGGCCACTCTTTATCGCCGTCCTCCAATTCTTCGTGGTGTATCTGCTTCACAGATCCGTGCGGATCACGCCGCAAACCGAGCGCGGATGAACGCACGCTACGGCCCGGCACTTCCAAGTTCGCCCCAATTGCGCGGTGAAGCTGATGCAGCGCATTCGAGAGAAGAAATGGTCCGATCGTCGAAAGCGTTTTGGATCGAGAAGCCTAGCGGTTAGACAGCGCCGCGTCCTGGCGAGCTTGGCGGCAGAATTCGGCATCCTTTCTGTTGGGCGTGAAACGTCGGAGACACGGCCCGATTTGTCCAAAAATCACATCGCGGGGGGATTTTCATGCAGTTCACGAAGTTCAGCCGAACGGGTCTGTCTGTCTCCCGTCTCTGCTTAGGCACAGGAACATTCGGCAAACAGACCGATGAAGCCGAGTCGATTCGGGTCTTCGACAAGGCGGCGGACGCCGGTGTGAATTTCATCGACACTGCGGACGTCTACCCGGGCGGCGCAGATTTGCCTGAAGTCGGCCGAGCAGAGGAAATCACCGGCCGCTGGCTGAAAGGCAAGCGCAACAGATTCATTCTGGGGACCAAGGCGGGAGGGCCGATGGGGTCATCCCCTTGGGATCGTGGCTCGTCTCGCAAGCACCTTCTTGACGCGATCAACGCATCCCTGCGGCGTTTGAACACCGACTATGTGGATCTCTATCAACTCCACATGGATGACCCGGTGACGCCGCTGGATGAGACCGCCGAAGCGCTCGACGCCATCGTCCGTTCGGGCAAGGCCCGCTATATAGGCGTTTCAAATTTTCTGGCCTATCGATTGGCCCGCGCTATCGGCCGCCAGGATACGCTGAGGTTAGTGCGCTTCGTCTCGGTGCAGCCTCGGTACAACCTTCTGTTCCGGGAGATCGAGCGGGAACTGTTGCCGCTGGCTCAAGAGGAAAACCTAGCGGTGATCCCATTCAACCCGCTGGCCGGTGGCCTCCTTAGCGGGAAATATCAGCTGGACGATAAGCCGGAAAAGGGACGTTTTTCGGCGGAAGTCGGACAGTTCGGCGCCACGTATAAGGCCCGCTACTGGCATCAGCCCGAGTTCGTGACGGTCGGCAAGCTGCGTGAGATCGCTGGCGAGGAAGGCGAAGCGCTGCCGAAACTGGCAGTCGCCTGGATTCTGGCGAACCCGGCTATTACGTCCGTCATTCTCGGTGCGAGCCGAACCGAGCAATTGACCGACACGCTCGCTGCCGCGGACTATAACCTCCTACCGGAACTGAAGACGAAGCTCGACGACCTCTCTGCAGAGTACCGCCGCGGCGACGCAGCGCGTTAGAGGATTGCGCAAGCGGGGCTAAATTGGTCCGGGTTGGGGGTCTTCGACTTCCTATTTTCCTCAAAGCAAAGGATTCCATCCATGGGAACGCACATCAAATTGACTGCCAGCGACGGCCACGAGTTCGGTGCCTATCGCGTCGATCCAGCGGGGGCGCCCAAGGGCGGCATCGTCGTCATTCAGGAAATCTTCGGCGTCAATCACCACATTCGCTCAGTCGCCGACCGTTTTGCTGCGCTCGGTTACGTCGCGATTGCGCCGGCCCTGTTCGATCGCATTGAAGCGGGGTTCGAATGCGGCTATTCGCCGGAAGAAGTGCAGGGCGCAATGCGCTTTGTCGCCAACAATCCACCAATGCAGGCCTGGATGTTGGACGTCGCTGCCGCACGCGAGGCGATTGCTGACGTCGGCAAGCTCGCGGTCACCGGCTTCTGCCTCGGCGGAACGCTGACCTATGGCGCGGCGGTCAATCTGCCGGGCTTCTCGGTGGCAGTCGGCTATTACGGTGGCCAGATCGTTGGGATGGCGGATCAGTCCCCGAAAGTCCCGACCATGCTGCATTTCGGTGAGTTGGACGCGCACATCCCGATGAGCGACGTCGAGACGATCAAGTCGAAGCAGCCGTCGGTCGATGTCTACACCTATAACGCTGATCACGGCTTCCAGTGCGACGAACGCGATAGCTTTGCCCCCGAAGCAGCTCAAATCGCTTGGGGCCGCACCCTGCGCTTCATCGACAGTCATATGTAAGATGGACGTCCTTCTCCTCGCAAAGAACTCACCACATCCGCTTTGGCGCACGGATCACCTTGATGGCGAGGTGATCGACGTGAGGCCCAAACACCACGCAGCAGGAATTCGACCACTTGGCCGCCCAGCCTGCCAGTCGCTCCCGTGACCAGGATTTTGGTCATCGGAGTTTTTCAGGCAACGGGTTCCGCCGGTGCGTCGAACTGCTCAAGCTTGCCGCCGGCGAAGCCCCGTCGGGGTCTCCGGAGCATTGAGCACCGTGTAAGGGAAAACCGATGGGATCGCGCTCACCTCCAACTGGTTGCGGGTTTCGATCGAAATCATGGTGGCGCTTCTTAAGGATGACGGAGTGTGTACGGAATGGAGTGTTTGAAAAGCGTGCGATGCGCAGACATGTTCTGTTACGCGAAGTTGTATCGATGGCGCGGACGAGCGACATCGTGGCGCCGGTGATGACGCACAGGTCCCGGGCGGGTGATCAGCTACGGCAGTAGTGCCGCAGAACTCACCCGCACGACACAGACTATCGGCCTTGCCGACGGTCCCGAAATTGTCGCGCGGATCTTCCAGGGCAAGGTTCAGGGCAGCACCGTCGTCGACGTTAGCGCCTGAGTTCCCGCCCTTTCAATTCAGAACAACAAGGAGAACCAAATGCCTCAAGTCGATCTCGCCGCCACCGCGCCGACCCAGTTCCAGGATATCGGCGGTGTGAGCCTCGCCTATCGTCACTTCGGCAAGCAGGGCGCCCCGCCGGTGGTGTGCTTTCAGCATTTCACCGGCACGATCAACAATTTCGATCCGATCCACTCCAACCGCCTGGCACAAGACCGCCCGGTGATCCTGGTCGATTATCGGGGCGTCGGTCGCTCGAGTGGCGAGATGCCGGACTCGATCCCCGCTACCGCGGCCGACATCATCGCCTTCGTCAAGGCGCTCGGGCTGAAGCAGATCGATCTGTTCGGTTTCTCGCTCGGCGGCATGGTCGCGCAGCAGGTGGTGCTTGACGCGCCCGAACTGGTGCGGCGCATCCTCCTCGCAGGCACCGGCCCGTCGGGCGGCGAAGGCATGCAGGAATATACGCCCGAGGTGCAGGAGATCGTCAATCGACCCAACAGCACCCCGCAGGAACGCACGCTCGACCTGTTCTTTTTGAAGAGCCCGGCGAGCTACGCGGCGGGCAAGGCTTGGCTCGAGCGGATCGCCGCGCGAAAGGTGGACCGCGAACCGGAAGCGAAGCCCCAGGTCGCCGAGGCCCAGCTCGTCGCTCTTGCCAAATGGGGTGCGATCCCTGCGACAGACCGCTACGGCGATTTGAAGAAGATCAAGCAGCGCACGCTCGTTGTCAACGGCAAGAACGACATCATGGTGCCGACCATCAATTCCTACATCCTTCAGCAGAATCTGCCGGATGCCCGGCTTATCCTTTACCCGGATTCCGGGCATGGCGCGCACTTCCAGTTTAATGAAGAGTTCGCCGAAGAAGCCGCACACTTCTTCGCTGCGCCGTAAACCAACGCGACCACCGCCAGGGCGGCCATGAAGAATTCAACAGGAGCAGAAGATGACAGAATCCAGCACCATCAGCCTGGACCGGCTGAGCCCTCATATCGCCAAGGTGACATTCTCGAATCCGCCTGCGAATCTGATCGTCCCCGAGACGGTTTCGCGGCTGCACGAGATCGTCGTCGAGTTGAGCGAGGATCCGGACATCAAGGTTGTGCTGTTCTCGAGCAGCCTGTCCGAGTTTTTCTTCAACCACTTCGATCTCAATTATGCGTCGGACTTCCCGGCTCTGCCGGGCGTCGAGGCCAAGCCGACTTGGACCGATCTCGTCGTGCGGATGACCGAGGCGCCGTTCATCAGCATCGCGTCCATCCGGGGCAGGACCCGAGGCGGCGGCAACGAACTGACACTTGCCTTCGATCTTCGCTATGCCAGTTGCGAGAAGGCGATCTTCGGTCAGCCTGAGGTCGGCACAGGCATTCTTCCGGGCGGAGGCGGCAGCGAACGGTTGCCCCGCTTTGTCGGCCGGGATCGTGCCCTAGAGGCAATCCTGAGCAGCGACGACTATGATGCCGATCTGGCGGAGAAATGGGGATGGGTGACGCGCGCCCTTCCCGACGCAGAGCTTGACGGGTTCGTGGAGAAGCTTGCAGCCCGCTTAGCCTCGTTCGACCGACAGGCGCTGGCCGCGGGCAAGGCTCAGATCAATCGGGCATCGCTGCCGCCGCAGGGCGATCTCTTCGCAGCCTATGGCGAATATGTGGGCTCACTATCCTGGTCGGGCTTTCAGGCCCGCATGCCAGGCTTCGGGCAGCGGATCGCCGAAAAAGGGCTCGTCGAGATCGAGCTCAATCTCGGCGCCTATATTGGCGGGGCGAAAGCCTGACCATGGCCGACGCGGCAAAGCCCCTTGCGCTGGTCACAGGCCGTCGGTCCAGGAGCCGGCGCCGCGATAGCGAGCCGGTTTTCCGAGGGCGGTTATCGTGTGGCGATGCCGGCGCGCGATGCGGCCGCCTGTCGAGAGTGCGCCATTCCGGGGGCTGAAACTTCTATGCCGCCTCCTTTAGCGCCGCTGGTTCTTCCGGTCTCATTCCGGGAAACCAGCGAACGAAGGTTTTCCGCAGATCGTCGTTCAGGACCTGCACGCGGGTTTGCAGCAGCAGATGCGCGCCGCGCTGGGTCCAACGCATCTGATGCTTTTTCACAGAGCGCTTGCTGACCACATAGTTCACGGTCGACTCGACAAACGCCGTGGAAATCGTCTTATCGTGCCGGTAGCGGTCGCCGTAGTTCGGAATGAACGCCTGGTTGGTCCCGATATAGGTGCGGAATTCCCGTACTGCCTTCTCTGGTTTCTTCTTGTTTGCCAGGCTCTCTTCCAGCATCTCCAGATCGTCGTCCAGGTCATCAATCCGTTGCAGGGCGTGCGGAACATTGCCATGCCAGAGATTCCATTTGACGCTTTCCAGGTGTTTCTCCAGATCGGCCAGCCCCGTTGCAGTTTCCGGGCATTTGTCGCCGGGCGTCAGTTCCGCCGTCATCCCCTTGATCATCTGCCTCATGACGGTCAAGCGCATGGTGATGTGGAACCAGTCGAGCAGATGTTCGGATTCCGGGCTGAGATAGTGCTGCAGATCACGCACGGTGGCGCCGCACGGACGTGGGGCTGATCTCTTCGGCGATCGGCAGGACTTCCGTCAGCAACTCAACGCTCAACCCATAGCACATCAGCGAAGCGAACCTGGTCTCCGGATACAGTAGTTGATGACAGCAGTCTCTCTTCGACGGATGCCTAAGTAGGCACAGCGCCCGGGCATGCCTGATGGTCTACCTGCGGATATCCCACAGTCCCTCACGAAGAAATAACTTGACATTGTAGAGTTCGATCGTAATACTGATTGTGAATTACGATCGAACTCCAGATTGGAGCTGAAACAGAGCAAAGTCTGACATGGGTACGCACACCTCAATTGGGGAGATATTGAGAATTTTTAGTATTCCAAATTGGTAGCGCCCGCCACATCGCAAGCGAAGGCGAGTCCTTGAGACGAGGAGGTTGGCAGCAGTCCGTTGGCGACGATCTATCGGGAAAGACACTTGCCGTCCTAGGGCTTGGCAATGTCGGTCGAGAAGTCGCCAGGATCGGCTTGGCATTCGGAATGAATGTAATCGCCTGGAGCGAGAACCTCACCCCGGAGCGCGCTGCGGCGGCCGGTGCAGAGTTGGTATCGAAGGAAGCGTTGTTCAAGCAGGCCGATTTCTTGAGCGTCCACCTCGTCCTGAGCCAAAGAACAAGGGGTTTGGTCGGAGCCGAAGAACTGTCCCTGATGAAATCGACGGCCCGTTTGATAAATACCTCTCGCGCTCCGATTGTCACTGAGTCCGACTTGGTTGAAGTACTTCGTGCCCGGAAAATCGCGGGAGCGGCGATCGACGTATTCGATCAGGAGCCGCTCACGCCGAACCACCCTTTCCGGACGATGACTAACGTGCTTGCGACGCCGCACATCGGCTACGTGTCGCGGGGGCTCTACGAAACCTTCTACCGGGACACAGTCGCCAATATCAGACGCTGGCTCGAAGAGTCTTCAACGGGATGAACGCCTCGACGGTTTCGCCGTCCGGGTTTGTGCCGATGGAATTGTCGTGAGGTCACCCAAATCAGCAGCCAGGATGTGGGTTCATTGACAATTGTGGTCAACATTGACTCTTAGGTTGGGTCAGATGACCCCGTCGCTAATCAAAGATAAGGAGTGCTTTATGTTGCTTGCGAAGGCTGTTGTTGTGGGTGTCGGTGCTGAGGATGGTCTTGGGGCGGCGTTAAGCCGTTGCTATGCAGCTAACGGTCGCCACGTCCTGGTCGCCGGACGCACGCTCGAAAAAGTGGAGAGGGTTGCAGCCGCGATCCGGCACAACGGTGGCCGCGCGAGCGCCTATGCCATCGATACGACGCAGGAAGATGATGTCATCCGACTGTTCGATGCTGCAATGACCAGCGACGAGGATGGCGGTCCCGCCGACCTGGTCACCTATAACGTCGGTAGGAACCTGAAGATCGATTTTCGACAGATGGACGCCTCGACGTTCGAGGACTTCTGGCGGATGAACACTCTCGGGGGATTTCTGGTGGGCCGTGAGGCGGCGCGACGTTTTGTGCCGCTCGGCCGCGGCTCCATCTTCTTCACCGGGGCCACGGGATCGCTTCGCGGCATGCCTGGTTTTGCCCAGTTCGCCGCGAGCAAGGCGGGTCTGCGCATGATCTCGCAGAGCATGGCGCGCGAGTTCGGGCCGCAGGGCATTCATGTCGCGCACGTCATCGTCGACGGCGCGATCGATGGAGAGCGAGTGCGGTCGCTGTTCCCTGGCGCCTTCGAGCAGCTCGGTGAGAACGGCATGCTCAACACCAATGCGGTCGCTGAGACTTATTGGCAACTCCATCTGCAGCATCCGTCCGCTTGGACGCAGGAGCTGGATGTCCGCCCGTTCAAAGAACAGTTCTGAAGCTTTGACACTAGTCCTAATATGGAGAAAACGATGAAACTTGTTGGCCCCTGGATTTCCGGATTTACGCGCCGAACTGCTATCACGATGAAGCTGCTCGGAATTCCATTCGAGCATCTCAACCTCAACGCCTATACCGACAAGGAAGAAGTTCGACGCTACAGTCCGATGGGCAAGGTGCCGGCGCTCGTTCTGGATAGCGGCGAAGTCCTGATCGATAGCGCCGGCATCATTGACGTGTTGCACGAGATGGTCGGGCCCGAGAAGGCTCTCCTCCCGCAGTCCGGCGCCCCGCGTCTTAGGGCATTGCAACTTGTCGGGGTCGGCCTTGCCATCTACCCGAAGCTCAGCGCCTTATTCGACGAAAGCCTGCGCCCGGAAAACTATCGCCTGCAGTCTGCGATAGAGGGTTTCGCCGAGCAGGCGATTGTCGGGTACAAGATCCTCGAGGAGGAGGCCGGAGATGGCTGGTACGTGAACGACACGCTCAGCCAGGCCGACATCATGGCCGTCGTCTGCTACGAGGCGGCTGCTCAGTTTGTCCTTCCCGATGTTGTCACCCCGGTGAATTTTCCACGCCTAGCAGCGCTGGCTGAGCGCGCGATAAAGATCGACGCCTTCGCATCCACTGTGCCGCACCTCTAAATGCCTCGCATGGCCCTCTCGCAGTCGAGGCAGGATACAAGCGGGATCGATGAGCGGCTCCGGGATAGCGACTACATCGCCGAGGCTTACTCGATTGCCGACATTGCGTGCTATCCGTGGATTAGGCTGCACGCTCGTCAGGCCAGGAGCTGGAGGACTTCCCTCAGGTGCGCCGCTGGTAAGTTGATGCCATCGGACTTGTCGACGCAAGTGATTAAGATTATGCTTGAAATCTTAAGTAAGGATCAACGAGTCAACTCTTAGGTCGTGGACAAATGGGGCACTCACAAGCGGATAAGGCGGCATCTCATGATGCGATCCTTGAGATCGCTGCGAAGCGGTTCCGTGAGCTAGGAATCGACGGAATCGGAGTCGCAGACGTAATGCGGGAGGCCGGACTCACAGTGGGAGGTTTTTATAAGCACTTCGAGTCGCGTGAAGAGCTGGTCGCGGAGGCGCTTGCGGCCGCTTTCAAGGACCTCGACGTCTGGGAGGACAACGCGGACGACCTCGCAGCGTCGATTCGTGGGTACCTTTCCAAGCAACATAGGGATGATCCGGGCAGCGGTTGCGCGATGGGCGCACTACTGGGAGATGTCGGCCGGAGCAGCGAGACGATTCGCGATATTTACACGAAAAGGATCACTCGCAATCTTGAATTCTTCCAAGAAAGAATGGCTGATCAACAGCCCGCCGAGAGGCGCGCCAAAGCTTTAGCCATCCTCTGCAGCATGCTAGGGGCAATTGGGTTATCGCGTGCCGTTAACAATCCCGTCTTATCAAGTGAGATTCTGAGCACCGTCGCGCGCCAACTCATTGCGCAGTTGCCGAAAGACACTAGTCGCGGCTAACGGCAGTTGGGCGTTACATCTTGCGCACCACCACGCCGTTGTTGGTCTTCGCTAGACCGTTATCGTTGCTGTGTCGCGGGCGACTACGCGTGAACTCGATATTCAGCTTGTTCGACATCCCAGCCGCCCGATGATTGACGTACTCGCCGCCGTTGTCAACGTGAGAGCCCATGATCACGAATAGAAACTGATCGAGCATCTGGCTTGATGATGGATGATAGATATACCTCGGAGATCGTTTGCACCGTGGATGCCATCTCCCACTGCGTGACACAAACAATCGCTGATGTGATACAGGCCCTCGACACCGTCGAGGTCGCCCTGATGGACGCTTTCGATGGGATGAGCCGGGGACGTGCCTCGGAGCGGCGGCGCGCGGTGAATGCCGATCGTTACCGGCCTGGTCTGCCGGGTCTTGGTCTGCACGACGCGCCCCTCGCGCTTCGTTCATATTGATCACCTTCCGGTGATGATGATCGACCCGCCGCACTGGCCGGCTGCCAATCGCCGTTTCCCCAGGCTCATTCCTCGTCGGAATCACACCCGCACCTTCAGGCTCTTATCTTATTGAGCAAGACTCCGTATTGACAATTTTGGCGCATGATCATAATCTTGTGTATCTGGATTACACAATGGCAATTGTCGGCTGCTTGTCTGAAAAATTGGGCGCCGATCGGCGCATGGAATTGCTGATAAAAGGGTAAAACCAACACAAAGGTCGGGGAGGAAATGACGTCAATCGGGGGCGTTGCCCCCTAAATCATCAGGAGAACGAAGATGTCCATGCAACAACTGGCAAGAATTCTTGAAATCGGTGCCGAAAATCCCCCTCCAACAAATGCCACGCCGGACATGATGCGCGCATGGCTAGACGAGGTTACGAGCTACCTGCCCGTGGCGGAAAACGTCAAAATCAAGCGCGTGAAGTGTGGTCCATGTGAGGGCGATTTGATCTTGCCCAAAGGTGGGGATGACTCGCGCCTCATCATTTTTTATCACGGCGGTGGCTTCGTCTTTGGTTCGAGTCGCACACACCGAGTCATCGCTTCCAACTTGGCACGCGCCGCGGGGAGCGCCACGTTGGTGCCCGATTACCGCCTCGCCCCCGAAAATCCAGCTCCCGCCGCCCACAATGATGCATTCGCTGTGTATAAATGGGCCCTGAGTCAGGGTTACACCCCTGGCAGTGTGGCTTTAAGCGGAGATTCAGGGGGAGGCAATTTGGCGCTTGCCACCGCGGTGCACGCCAAGGAGGCTGGGCTTGCGCTACCTAGTTCGTTGACGCTGGCGTCGCCCTGGTTGGATTTCGCGAAGGAGGGTGCCTCTCATTGGAAGGTGCCCGACGATCCAGTCATTTCCACAGAACTGTTGAACCTGTTGACGTCTTGCTATCTTTGCGTCGGCGACCACAAGTCGCCCAAAGTGACGCCGTTCTATTCGGACTTTACCGGTCTGCCTCCGACGCTGGTGCATGTGGGTAGTTGGGAGAGATTGCATGACGACTCGATCACGGTTGTTGCGCGGATGAAGGCAGTCGGCGTGGCGGCTGAATTGAAAATTTTTGACGGCATGTTCCATGGTTGGCAACTCTACGCTCCGATGCTGGATGACGGCATGGCTTCGATCGAAGAGTTTGCAGCGTTTATAAGGGCGCATCAGGTGTGACGTTTCATGTCGATGTTGCGTCTGAGCCAGTAGTTCTGCGGCGTCATGAGCGATTCCTTTCCCGGAGTGTGATCTTCTGCAAGCGGAAAAAGTGAGTGAACGGGACTGCGAGCGAGTTTGTTACAGAATTAAAATCTACGTTCTGATGCGTGGACCGTAGTGGGGAAATCTTGGGCGCGTGCAGTAATATCGCCAATTTCTTTTCCGACCGACAACCGATGTCCAATACGGTTAGCATGGGCGGGCTTAACCGGCACCCCAATGTCATCAGTTAGAAATTCGCATCTACGCCAGTAACCGTAGACGTGTTGTCGCGATAGCCCTTTGCCAATCGTGCGACGAGATCGGACTTCTCGGGCACAAGCTGCGTCGTGGCAAAGGGAACACGGGCTGGTTGCAGCAACAGCGAGATTGAACGAGAAGTTGATGGAAAAGACTGAAAGGTCCTCGTGTGACGCACCATTCAAAGCTTCGAGAGCGGGAACTGTGTTGTCAGTTGTACTGTGTTCTTCGTCAAGCCACGTTAGCGCACCTTGACGAAATTAGGCTGCCGCTGATCACCAGAAGCGGATGCCCGTTTTTCGCCCGAATTCTTGCTTTGATGGGCATCGCGCTGTTGAGGTGGTCGCCCACGATTCCTTGCGACTGGCCAAAAAACGTGCCGGGGCTCCGGCACGTTTTTTGGGCAGAGGCTGACGGAGACAGCGAGATGCGGCGTGAAAGTTGCGTAAGTCGTTGCTTTTGTCGATTTGACGGTGATGTCGATCCACATTCGGCTCGACAGTGGAGAAGCGAAATGATCAAGATCCTGATTGCAGACGGTCACGTGCTGGTGCGTTGCGGGTTGAGGCGGATCATCGCGGCGACGACCGATATCGCCGTCGCCGACGAAGCAGCGCGAGGCTTCGAGGTGGTCGACAAACTACGCATCGGCTATGTCGATCTGGTCTTGCTGGAGATGGCGATGCCCGGCATCAGCGGCGTCGACCTGATCCGCCGTGTGCGTGCCGAGAGGCCGCGATTGCCGGTGCTCGTTTTCAGCACCTGTAACGAAGCTCACGTCGCATCGCGCGCGCTGCGTGCGGGCGCCACCGGCTATGTGACAAAGAACAGCGATCCGGATGTCCTGCTTGCTGCGATTCGTCAGCTCGCCAGCGGCGGGCGATTTATTGATCCGAAGTTGGTGGACGCGATTATCTTCGAGACCTACGAGGGCGACGCGCCTCCGTACGAGGTCCTGTCCGGCCGTGAGTTTCAAGTACTGCAGATACTCGCTGCCGGCAGGAGTATCAACGACACCGCGCTCGGATTGGCGCTTAGTGCGAAGACCATCAGCACCCACAAAATGCGCCTCATGCAAAAGCTCGGACTAGGCAACAACGCAGAGCTGATGCGCTATGCGATCAGGCACGGTCTAGTCTGTGGCTGACGATTTTGGGATGCTGAATTAATCATAAATTCGAGGCAAATTGGCCAAGTCTTATCGCCTGCAACTTGCCTGCCCAAGAGAAGGATATTGCCGCCCATGTCGTGAATGTACATGGACCTCTCGAATTTACAATTGCTGAGCTTCGCGTCGATCTGGGCAATGCGCTGTACGACAGGCTCCAAGGCAAAATGTGTCTGGGTGCGAAGCTTCGATGGTCTTATTCCCGGCCAGCAACTTCGACGTTATCCATTTATCGATAGCTGCAACGGCGAAGCGGCGTGAGCAGATCGATTTCACGAACCGGCTGTAAGCAATCAGACGAAACTGGTCGCGCGCAAGGATTCCGGCTTTGAAGAACACTAGGCACCGGCTCAAGCAGAGATCGCAATAGACAATAGTTTAGTTATCTAAATTATTTGACATAAACTAAACCACATTTTCGTCAGCTATACGAATCATTTGCGTCTGCTGGGCCGAGCGAAGACCAAACCCCAATGAAAGCATGTTAAGTCTGTGACTCACATGACACAGCAGTTCACGAATCACGAGGAGGGCGGCAGTGCCGGGCAGTGAGATAGATGGAAGCATAAGACGTTGGCGATCAACTTTAGCGCGCAACGCCGAGTGTCAAAAGATCCGCTGATGTCCGCACCTTGGCCAGTTTTCGCCTGCGAGACCGACCGTCGCCATGTTGCCTTCGGTCAGTGGGCGCCGAAGATCCGGTCGAGCGCGGCCAATATGGCATCGCGGTGATCCGCAAGGGAGCCGATGCGCCTGCCGAGCGCGTTCAACGGAACAGCGCTCATGGCAGGCGTGTCGAGGAAGTGTTTCTCGCCATTGATCTCGAAGACCGGCAGCAAATCGGACGGTTTGCCTGAGAACCCGAGATCCGGGGTAGGTCGCAAAGGAATCACGATGCGCGTGGGCAAGATTCCGACATGCGTGCTCTGCACGTCGAGCAGGTACGGCGCAAGGCGCCGCGTCTGATCGTCGGGGTTACCGTAGAGATCAAAACGCGCCATTAAAACGTTCTGTATTTCGCGAGCGGCAGCCCGTCGCGTTCAACCATCGCAGTGTATGCTGCGACCAACTCGGCATTGTCGTCGGCCCAACGGCGAGCCTCAGTCTCCTGAATTTCTTCGCGCACGCCACGCTCACTCGCGCGCGAAAGGTTGATCCCCAGCTCCTTGGCCCGCGCCAGGACTTCAGGCGGCAATGTGACGTTCGTGGACTTGCGCGCCCGGACTTCGAGTGCCTTACCCATGTGTATTCCATGTTTGAAAACATGTGCATTATAGTCCACATGCATGATGATCGCGCTCGACTGAAGCACTTTTGTTCACTCGATTATCTATCCAACCCAATGATTTAAAATGAATTTGCATTTTCCACTGGTCAGTTTTCCATCTCTGCTTCCTGAAGCAGTCGCGACCACTCTTGATCCTTTCAGGCGTGTTACAGCCTTTCAATAACCACGCGACGCAGTTGTGACCCAGCGTTAGCCAGTGATCATGCAGTCTCATCCTGTTTCGGCAACCGGCAGGCGGGTGCACATGGGTAGGTCGGCGTATATGTCGGCAAAGGCTCGGGGTGAACGGGCGAAATCGACTCTACGAACACATCGGCCAAGCGCTAAGTTTGTGACGGTCGATTCTTGCAAAAAAAATGAAATTTGAGGGAGTGCTGCTACCTCTAGTTCCTGGAGCGAGCATATCGGCGAGTGCGTAACGTTCATCACGGTCGCGCGGGATGGATGCAACTTTCACGTGCAAGCCGTATGCGGTCAGTTCATCGGCAACGTCAATGAATTCGGCTTCATCGGCCACATTCAGTTGGAGTGTTGAGATGCCGGTTATGCGCGTTGTCGTCAGCGGCCCGAACGGCAAACGAATACTTTTACGCGGGTGACGAGGCACATCAACTATTGCAGCGCGCGGCGCGAACGGCGGAACGTTTTCGCGTCAATGTAGCTCAGGTCATCCTGCACGGATGGGTACCGCGCCAAGCCCTCCCCTGGCGCGCCACGCCGCGCGCGTTTCCTGGCTGCGCCGCGCTGCAGTCGATCCCGCAATTCAGGTGCAAGCCCGATAGCGGGCTTCTTGTTACCCGAGCCGGCGCGGGCCGTGCCAGCGGCGCAAGGGGAGGCGCTAGGGGATGCCCCGACAATGGACGGCCTCACGAGGGGAGGGTGGCTGTTACTTCGCCCTGATGAGCCAGGAGATAACGGCGCTAACCGGTCGCATTTCAGTGCCGCCCGCGAGCTGGGGTTGGACGGTGACATGGCGGCTTACCGTGGCCGTTACCGAGCCGATGTAAAGCAATTCACCGCTCTCATCCTGGTAACCTTGCTCTAGTAACAGTCGTCTTCCGTGCGAACCTCGGCGGTGCGAACCAGCGGTTTCCCCACGGGCCTCGCCGCGGGTTTTTTGCGTTGCAGCCTGCCACTGCCACAAATATTGATCGGGTACAGTGTACGGGAAGCGTTTCTATCTACCGCCAACAAGAATTCGAATGGTCCGCACCACCTGCCGCAGCCTACTTGCCATCAGCCTCGCATTGCTTGCCGTCACAACCGACGTACACGCCCGTCAATCCAATCTCGCTGATCTCGCCCAGGCGCGGCGACTGGTCGGCCAGAGCCGCCAGCTAGTCAGAGACGCGCACTGCCGAGATCCGCATGGATTCGGTGGTCACGAAGTAAAGGCCGCGGAACTGCTCAGGCGTGCCGCGCTCCAGCTCAATGAAGCGCGCGACTTCAGGATCTACAACGTTCACAGACCATCGCGTCCGGCCCATCGAGCGAAGCGATGGTCTGGCCGCCATCTCGCCTCCAAAGCCGTGCAGCAACGTATGTCGGGATGATTATTCGGTAAGCGCCCGAGCGAGGCCGTCCTTGACGCGAATCGCGATTAGGATGCGTATGAGGGCAACTGATCAGCGACGGCCCAAGGCAGCAGTTCGCTTACCTGATTGACCGGACTGGATCAAGGTCATTGAGTTTGGCGGTCGCGACCACCGTGTAGATCGCGGCGCCTCGCTCACCACCGCTGTCAGAGCCGAAGTGAAGGAAGTTTTTACGGCCGAGCGCTACCGCTCGTAACGCGCGTTCGGCGGCGTTCTCGTTCGAGGGCACCAGATTACAGATTCACAAGAATGGAAGCGGTTGAACGAAGCGCGGCCATATTGTGCGGTACATGGCGGGTAGTTCACTGAGTGGTCTACCTTGATAAGCATGAAGTGCTGATTAGTTCTCCAAACAGACGATCGGGACCCCTCAACGGACATACAGGCGCATCCGTACTCTCGAGTCTCGAGTGCGCTCATTCGGCCATCGCCATCGCGTTGGAGGACGCAAAAAAAACCATCGGGGGAAGACCGGCCGATTCCCCGAGCGGCTCTGGATAACGTGGGCTCAACGCCTGACCGTAACGATCTGGTGGATCATATTTCGTTCGATTCGATGGGAGACCGTCTTTGTAGCTCATATCGGAATGACACGCAAGAACGAGAACTTCGCCTTGCGGGAGGCCATCGTTCGTAACCCTCAGAATAGTTGCTTCGATCTTCCCGTTGGGACGGCTCAGAACCAGCGCCTTGAAATGATCAGTAAACGAAAATGGTTGATGCTCGGAATTCCAGAATCTTTCTTAGAAAATGGAGTGCGACACGGGCAACTTAAGGATGAGGCCGGTACTTGTCGAAACGGTTCTCCGGAAGGATCGTTGCGTACGATGATGGTCCTCCCGCGCAGAGGATGACGCCTACGCCGAAGGTATCAAAAACGCCATCCTTCGACAAACTAAAACCACGCCGGACGCGGGTGGCCGCGTTAGAAAAACTACCGTTACCACGCCTGTACGGGTGGCGTGCATCATGGGCGAGCGGCCTTCGTATATCCGTTGAATGTTATCGAGTCGTCACCTATATTGACCTTGTCGTCTCTCGCTCAGCTCCAAAAAGAATGACTGTAACGTAAGCTAATCGCCCGATTACTGTCACATTGCTGTCAAGTTGACTTGCAATACCGTGCCCACCGAATGCGCCACGCCTCCCGATAGCGGCCGCCGGGCTATGCATAAGCATTAACTACGCAAACGTTCGTTGCTAAAGAGTGGGCGCTCTAGAAAATCGTCTGGTCGTCGGGGACGGCCCTTGGCCGGCGAGCCGCGTCTCGAGGCGCAATCTGCTACCGGTTCGGATAACGCTCGATCTCTAGACCCGAATTGGAGGAACATATTCATGGCACACCCCACATCCCCCGATTTACTGAGCCGATTGCAGACCTTTGAGTCGCCGCCAGCCGAATTTGACCCGCAAATTGCGGATGCCAAGCAACTTCGGCGGCATGGGTTCCCACGCCGACCGGACCCGGAGAAAGAGCCGCAGTTGATGCGGCTCTGGCGGCGGGCCTTTACCCGCGCGCCACGGCTCCACATGGTCAAGGCGGAACTTGCGATAGACCCGATCATGAGCCGACGCGATCCTCAACGCAACCTGAAGTCGGACTTCAACCCGTCCGGCTGGGGTGGCGTCATCGTGCCGACGGCGTCGCTCGGCTTTTCCCCGTACGAGCCGGCTAATACTGTGTTCGCAGAATGGGTCGTGCCGGAGATCTTTCCCGTTGCCGGCGACCCTTCGACGCCTTTGACCGTTGGCTTCTGGGTCGGTCTAGACGGCTCTGACCCCACGTCGTACGAGCTATTGCAGGCGGGCACGGCAGCCACCATCACCGGCAACAGCGTGAGCTACTGGGCTTGGACGGAGTGGTACACAAGCCAGTACGGTGACCCGGCAGTGCAAGTCACCAATTTCGCGATTCAGCCGGGCGATATGGTGTCCTTCCTAGTTTGTTCGCCGCAACCGGACCAGGGCTTTGTCTCAATGATGAACTACAGGACCCAGCAAGCCACCAGTGTCGGCATTCCTGCGCGGCCAGGCGTCACCTCAGTCGGCGGCCGAGCGGAGTGGATCGTGGAGGGGATCTCAGCCGATCTTCCAGACTTCTCCCCAGCGGTGTTCACAAACATTAGCGCCGGCACACAGCACCATAGCTTCAGTTTGTCGCCTGGCGGCTCAATTACCAATATCGCGGGCAGCGGCGGCAGCTCGCTGACGCAGGCGTATATCGCCTCGCCGACTACCGCGTTGGTGCTCTGGGAAGGTAGCGCTTAGAGACTGCGGGAAGGAACCTGCGATATTGGTGTCTCACTCGGCGTTGTCACTTTATTGTCGGAGAGACGAACTGAACGCCGATGCAAGAGCCGCTCACAAACCAGCAGGTGGGGTTGGTCGCAGTAAGGCGTTCAGTCGCCAGGTTCGTACAGCCGCTATCGGCCGGCTGGAGCCGCAGCGGGTGATTGGTTGTACGCCGGCATCAAATTCGGAACCGGCCATTCGCGCAACGAGTCGGAGCCGGGCCAATTGATTGGCTCCTGAACGGTCCCGTTTATGCTGCCTATGCGTGACCCTATGCCAGATGACCGCGCGCAAAGCGCAATCCGGTTGTGTAATGCTGCTTCATGATGTCAGAGAGAGGGCTCCGATCATGGACTTACGCTCAGGTTCCCTGGATTTCTCACAACCACTCAGTGGGAGTGGTCCCCGCACCGCGTCCGCTACCGTTGTTTTTCCTCATACAGTGAAGTCCGCCATTGCGGGACTTTCGGGTTACGCGGCCGAATAGCGGCGGAAACGATCACCACATAGGCTTGCTCGAAATCAAGCTGGACACTTCGATCAACGACAACACCGTAACTGTTGACGGGAGATTCGGCTTACGCGATTGGTCCGGCAACTGGGACGACGAATACGACGGCAGCATCGATTTCGTCGTCGTTGCCGATCTTGCGTCAATCGGCGAGCCGCCTCCGCGCGGCGATCTAAGCATCACGGGAATGGAATTGAACCAGGTAGTTCAGTTCTTCGGTACGGCAGGCTTTCTCGACCCTGCCAACGTCCGGCCAGACAATTCCATATTCCTAGTCGCACGAAAGACCACGGGAGTACGGGTCTACGTGGACTGGGATTCGTCGGCCGGCCTTGCGCCAATTACGAATCTCACGGGTCAGCTGACCGTCAAGACAAGTGGCGGCACGGTCGTGCTCAATCCCATCAATCCCGGCCAGGCCATTACGCCGAAGCGTTCCACGCAGATCAATCAGGCCCTGTCCAACGACACGCTGAACTTTTCGATTCCCGCAGCCCAGTCCGTCGGCACGGTCACGGTCAGCTGCCAGGTGTGGGACCAGGCTGCGCCGGCTTCGAAGAGCGCCGAATTCACGCGCACTCTCGTGTTCGTGGCAGTCGATCCGCTCAACATCTTCCTGGTGGGCGTGAACCTTACCAACCTTCCGGCCACTGCCCCGACGCAGGCGCAGATTTCGACCGCGCTCTCGTCCTTCATGTTTAAGGTATATCCGCGCGGCGATATCATTCAAACGGGTTTTACCACTATCAACTTCAATGAGACCGTCACAGGCCCATCCAGCAGCGGATGCACCAGCGGATTCAACGACCTATTGGAGAACCTGGAAGACCTGGGCGGCGGCTCGGGCAACATGGTCTTCGGCGGCTTGCCAACACCGCCCGGAGGCATTCCGGCTGGCGTCGTCGGCTGCAACGAGTCTCTCGGCGATGGGGTGGGCACCGCCTTCATCGCCCTGACGTCCGCCTGCGCGCACGAACTGACCCATGCCCTCGGGCGTGACCACAGTGACACCGACTCGAACTATCCGAATTACGACAGCTTCCAGAATTCGAGCATTGGCGTTTTCGGATTCGATCCAACCACCAATACCGTGTTCAATCCGGCCACCGCGCAAGACTTCATGAAAGCGTCTATTCCAGGCACTCCATGGGTCAGTCCGTACACCTATCAGGCGCTCCTCGCCGGCCCGCAAGGCGCCCCTGGTCCGGGCGGACCGCAGATGAGTCGACACGTGAGAACAAACATGTTGTTCTTACGATTGAGTGTAGATCGCAAGCGCAAAGTGACCAGGCAGCCGTCGTTCTACTATGAGGCGCCGCTTCAATATCGAGGAGGATGCCGGTCGGACTTTACGGTCGAATTCCAGGATGCGGATCGCAACGTCCTAGATTGCGCTCCGCTGCACTGCCGATGCACCGATCACGGTTGCCGCTGCTGGCCCAAGGCGCTGCACGACGGGATTCCCTATCCGGATGGCACCAAGTGGCTTCTCGTCTGGGAGGACGACAAGCAGCTCTACGAAGAGGAGATCCCCGACCCCCCCATGGTCAAGATAACCGGCACGGAGCCGCACAAGGAGGGAGTGATACTGAAGTGGAGTTCCGACGCCAAGCCGCCGTGGTATCTCATCCATTGGTTCGATCGGAAATACGGCGTCTACCGCGGCGTTGCGCCTCGACTTCAAGACACCTCGCTCCTCATACCGCGAACCCTGTTCACCCACGATCCTCGACTCGAGGTATGCGTTCTGGCCACGTCCGGCATCGCCACTGGACGCGCTTGCATGGAGGTGAGCCTCGACGACTATCGGCCTCAGGTTCCCGGAATTGGGATTGTCGGGGTCGATCCAAACGAACCGTATCCCAAACCGATATCATGCGTCATTAGTGCCACTGCGACCGACACAGCGGGACGGCAGCTGGACGGAAACCACCTTACCTGGTACCGCGACGGAGCCGCAATCGCGCGGGGAAACCAACTCGATCTGCGCACACTCAACAACGGAAGGCACGTTGTGCGTGCCGTCCTGCGCGGAATTGGCGATCGACTGGTAGCACGCTCCTGGGTCGTCGATAGGACGCCGGCGGGATGCGTGCTCATCAGCACGGTGTGCGATCCACCGACAAAGGGCACGCCGGAAGACCATCCGCATCCGCATCCGGAACCGCCACCCTGCGATTAATGAGGAGGAAGAGTTATGCAAATCGTAAACAGTTCGCAGGCATTCCCGAATATCTCGGGCTTCGGACCCCAGGTAAGTACTGCCAACATTTCGATGCCGGCTAGCGTGACTCAAGCGACGGCCATACTTACCGG
This sequence comes from Caballeronia sp. SEWSISQ10-4 2, assembly GCF_030464885.1. Classification (GTDB taxonomy): domain Bacteria; phylum Pseudomonadota; class Gammaproteobacteria; order Burkholderiales; family Burkholderiaceae; genus Caballeronia. The sequence goes on from NZ_JALPRJ010000014.1 coordinate 104,035, forward strand.
CTTCCTGGCGGAATTCGGCAACAACAACGACCACCACCTGGGCCAGATCGACGTACAGGTTAACGTTCCGCCAGGGGGAGTGAACGGCACTTCGGTCACGGTGAACGTTTCCCTCGGCCTGCGCGACTGGTCGGGCAATTGGGATGATAACTACAACGGAACGGTATTCTTCTCCGTAATTGGAGAGTGACCGAGCTGGCATTAGACCTATCCGGGTTTTGTCGCAATAAGGCGTTCTGGTAACCTGGCTCAATCGAAATGGTTGCGTGGGTGAAGAATGAAGACGCTGGATCCGGGTGTGGCACGCGTGCTTAAACGGCTACATTATCCGCTGGAAGCGATCCTGACCTGCGTGCGTTGGTACGTCGCCTATCCACTTAGCTTGCGTCATCTCGAGGAAATGATGGCCGAGCGTGGGATTGCGGTCGATCATTCCACGGTGCACCGCTGGGCCATCAAGCCTCTGCCCGTGCTTGAGAAGGCGTTCCGCCGATGCAAGCGAGCAGTTGGCAAGAGCCGGCGGATGGACGAAACCTACGTGAAGATCCGGGGCGAATGGAGGTACCTCTACCGGGCCGTGGACAAGGAAGGCAACACGGTCGACTTTCTTCTGCGAGCTAGGCGGAACAAGGCTGCTACCCAGCGTTATTTCGAGAAATCGATCCAGCAAAACGGCGTACCTGAGACGGTGACGATCGACAAAAGCGGAACCAATTTGGCCGCGCTGCACGCGGTGAACGCCGAGCTCGACATACCCATCAAGATTCGGCAGTTCAAGTATCTGAACAACGTGGTTGACCAGGACCACCGGGCCATCAAACGCATCATCCGACCGATGTTCGGGTTCAAGGACTTCCGCTGCGCGCGTGTCATTCTGAGTGGCATCGAGATCATGCATATGATCGCCAAAGGGCAGATGAAACACGCTGGCAAAATCAAGCCATCTGCAGCCTCCCAGTTCTACTCGTTGGTGACGTAAGCTATCCTCATGATATCGCCTTTGTACAACTCAACCGCCTTACCGCGACAGAACCTGTCATGCTTGGGTCCAGCAGCGGCGCGAGCAGCGGTGGGCGGTCCAATCTAGACGCGCAGTACTGCCGAGCCGACTGTGCGACGCGACTCGAGGTCATGGTGTGCTGTGATTACTTCTTCGAAGGAATAGACACGAGTCGCGGTAACGTCGAGAACTCCAGTCTGTATTGCGTTGAACAAATCCCTGGCTGCGGCCAACAATTCAGTGCGCGCGCCAATGAAGGAGGGCAGACTGGGCCAGGTAACCATCAGGGACCGGGGCGCGAGCTCCAACAAGTTAATAGGGCGCGACTCTCCGGACGCAATGCCGAATTGCGCGAGCGTTCCTCGGTTCTTCAATGTGGCCAAGGAACCTTCAAGCGTATCCTTGCCGACCGAGTCGAAGACTGCCTTCACGCCTTCGCCATTCGTAAGCGCTAAGGTACGGACCACGAAATCCTCAGTGCGGTAGTTGATGATCTCATCGAAGCCGGCCGCCCTCGCTGCTTCTGCCTTCTTTGAGTCCGACACGGTCCCGATGAGACGCACTCCAATCGACTTCGCCCACTGCGCGAACATCAGGCCCACACCGCCTGCGGCGGCGTGATAGAGCACCGTGTCGCCTGGCGTCAGCGCGACGATCTCCTTTACGAGGTAGCGCGATGTCAATCCTTTGAGGAAACTCGACGCGGCTTGCTCGTCGGATATGCCGTCCGGGATAACAACCACGTGGTCTGCATCGCAGATTCGTACGCTCGCGTAAGCGCCGTAAGAAGGGTGCCCGTAGACCACACGGTCACCGACTTTAACTGAGGTGACATTGGGACCAACAGCCTCGATCACGCCGGCGCCCTCATTGCCGATGATAGCGGGGAATTCTGGAACTGGCATCGAGCCGCGGCGGTAGTAGACGTCAACGAAATTTAGACCGATGACTTTATTGCGGATTCGAACTTCATTGCCGACGGGATCGGCTACGGAAATGTCTTCGAATTGCAGCACTTCGGGGGCGCCATATTGATGGATACGAGCAGCTGTCGCTTGAATGGGCATGAGGGGCTTCTCTTCTGAATGGTCGTGCGCCTCCGCCAACTGGCGTGACGAACTCGCGGCGCGCTCATGGAGCGTGACCGCCGCTTTTGGATTGATGGGGTTTCGACAGTGGCCAGTAAGCCCTATCAGATGGGCGCGGCTACTCGACGGCCTGTTTTGGACGACTCAACAGCAAGTTCCAGTAGTTGTTGCATCCAGAGTGCATCGTCGAACGATGGCAACGTACGCGTATCGTTTTCGACGTCGGCCGCGTGAAGGGCGTAGAGATCGCCAAGCTCTAGGACGCCAGTCGGCAGGCCTGTCGAATCGGGGACGACTTTGTAAGGCGCAGGGATAGGAAGGGCGCTCAGTGGAACGTTTTCACCTGAGGCGCCCAAGATCTGATAGTGCTCATCGGGCCCCCCGAAGGCAGACGTATTGGTCAGCTCCAGGTCGCCCTTATCACCAGTGATGTCGAGCCGCACTCCTGAGCCATTATGCTTGCCGCCTTCGATGTGTACGCTGAACACGGCACCGCCTTGCAAGGTTCCACTTATCAACAGTTGATCGGGTACGTCCGTTCTCAGTTGTTCACCGGTTTCCGCAATGATTACTTCAGGAAACTGATTCAGCATCAGTGCGGAGAATTCTTTTGGCCGGCCGACGACTGAGAAGAGTGGGTCCATCAGGTGGGCGCCGAAGATCGAGGTGACGCCCATGAAGTTTTCCGGAAACACACTCCAACGCAGCCCGCTAGCGCGGCGCTGGCCGAACGAGTTGACGCTGACATGCAAGCGTACGGAACGAAGCTTCCCGACGTACCCGGCGGCAACTAAATCGCGCAGGTAGCGAAAGGCCGGGGCGAAACGACGTTGCACACCGAGGATGGTTCGCACGCCCGCTACGTGTGCAAGAGCGACCAGTTCTGCGGAGGTTTTGACATCGGGAGTTAGCGGCCATTCGCAATAAACGTCCTTGCCCGCGGCGATAGCGCCTCGGATCCCTTCCTCGTGCTGCGGACCGGTGGTCAGGACCAGCACCAGATCGACCTCGGGATGATGGACGAGGCCATCAAGTGTCTTGACTACGTGTTTGATGCCGTGCTTCTGCGCTGCTTCCTGCGCCGCGTCAGCGCGCTGACTGTAGATGGCGCTCAGCTCGTACTGTGGAAACAGGGCTAGGACCGGAAAGTGCCCGTTGTTAGCCCAATTCCCTACACCAATCAGGCCGAGGCGGATCTTTTTCGTGTTGTTGGCGCTCACGTTGCTGACTCCACTTCAAGAGCTTTGGCAGCCGATTCCAATTCTGGGAAGAACTCGCGCAGCAGGTTTTCGATATATGCACGAAGCTTCGGGAGGCTTCGGAAGTAGTCAGTGATTTCCGGATGCATGTCGCGAATCTGGAACATGATGACAGTCATTCCGAATACGGCGGCATCGAACGACGTCGGTTTATCGGTGCCGAGGAGATAGCGATTGTCGCCAAGAACCTCCGCCACTGCCGCGAGATCCTTCTTTGCCTTTTCAATCACCTCATCTGGCAGATAACGACCGATGCCTTGTTTGTACATTCGGTCTGCGAAATCATCGACCAGAGGCTGGAACGCGGGCAAAAAGCCACCAAAACCGGCCTTGAAGAATGCCTCGCGGCCGGCATCGTCGTAGAACTCGTAATACAACACCACCCAGTACAAGTGATCTTCAAGAGCGCGTTGGACCAGATGGCCGATGGCGCGCTGCGACGCGCTCAGCGCGGCATCCGGATCGGGGGTAATCGTTCTCAGAAACCCGATTATCAGATCCGAGTCGACGATCTTTACGCCGTCCACAGAAATGAACGGGACCTTGCGGCGAGGTGCATTGTCCACGCCCATTTCGTAGACGCTTTCATAGGGGATCTTCTGGAATCGAAGATAGGCGGCGAGCTTGGCCGAGAAGGGCGATAACGTCGGTACCAACCGCGCGGCCACCGGGTCTGCAACTCCAAAGTAGTGCAGCTTCAGTCTAGACAGTGCGTCGCGGTCGACAGCATCGTAAGGATTCGAATAAACAGGAACTTTGTTCATTTTCTAGCTTCCTCGTGATTGTTAATTGGTAGCTGACCTGCTCATTTGCGGCCAACTGTGGGAGAACTGGCTTTTCCTCGCTGTATTTGCTAGCGATCACTAGCATAATAGGCTGACGCAAAATTAATCGCAAGAAAAACCTAGTGAATGCTAGTAAAAATATTCTGTGTTGCCAGCGCGCGGCGCGCTATGCTCGTTTGACCATGGCGCACGCTCAAGACCGGGTTCGAGTTTGTCTAAGAGCGTGACCGGGATGCGCAGGTACCGGGACTGACAAGTGCAATTGGATAAGCTCCCCAGCGGTCTATGCCGCCTTTCGCTCGAGAGAGGGATTTTTCCGCGAGGTTCGAGACGTAGTCTGCGGGTGGGGTCGGCGCCGACCCGACTGCGAACTTCGACGTCCCAACCGCTTGCGCTGAAGTCGAGAGCGAGTTGCACGGAGACCGCGCCAAAGCGGGGGCTGAAGTCTGACCTGTGAATATGGCCGCAGGGAGCAGCTATAGTGTAGGTCGATGTTCGGCGATGCTTTCCAAACCTCTTCTGCGCTCCAGTTGCGAATCAGTCTGCGCGGCGTCAGCCCTCTGGTCTGGCGGCGCATCCTGATTCCGGAGCAGATCACGATTGCGCAACTGCATCATGTGATGCAGTTTGCCATGGGCTGGAACGACGAACACCTGCACCAGTTCATTATTCGCGGCTGGCGTTACGGCAGGCAACGCGATGGTGCACTGCAGTTCTTTGACGGTCCAGACACCTTGTCGCTGGCGGCCTTTGGTTTGTACGAGCATGAGCGGTTTGGCTACGTGTACGACTTCACCGCGTGGTGGTTACACGACGTGCGCGTCGAGAAGCAAACGCACAGCCAGCGGTCGAAAACGCTACCGCGCTGTATCGCTGGCGCCGGACGGTGCTGTCAATCGAACTAAACATGGAACCCCTTCACGCGCTTGAAACCCGCTTCAATCAAGGGGCGACCGCGGCCCGGGTTGCATTTTTATGCCAATTCAGATTGACTTAAACTTGCGACTTCTTGAAAAATTGAACTAAAGTCAGGACATTGTCGATGCCCCGACTCTTTGTCATCACAGAGCCTGTTCGCGGACCAGTTCAGTGTCTTCCCAAGCAGACGCTGCATTATTGCCACACGATGATCGGCACCCTGCGGGCCGCAATAGGCCCAATCCGAATGGCCGCATTTCGGCATTAATGGTTTGGATACCGAACAATTTATTAAGCTCGCACACGGGACGCCTGTGTTTCCTCGCGGCGCATCGCGCCGTGGTTATGCGCGTTTGTCACATTCGCGTCTCTTCGCCGATACAGTTCGTTGCGATCCCGCGCATTAGTCGCTCCGACAGCACGATAGCCTGTCAGGCTAGCAGCGCTGAAAGTGTCGGACGGCTTCCTCTATGCAGAAGATTGGGGACCACTTACGGCGCCAACTTCGGTGTCAGGCACACGTTCTGAGTACGATTGGTCAAGAGCCTCCCACAGGCGCCGGCCGGCGCGTGCGGCGGAATCCGATGCCTGGGAAACGACATTACCCGATCTTCAGTGTCGCCTCGTGATATTCATGGATATCTCGCGGAGACGTTCCAAATCGATTCTTGAACATTCGACTAAAGTGCGCCGCGCTTGAAAAACCACTCTGATATGCGACTTCCTGAATCTGTATTCTTCGATTTTCCGTTCGCCCCAATAGGCGCACGGCATGCTCTACCCTCACGATCCATACGTGGCGCATGACCGACGTGCCGTCCATTCTGAAGACGCGATTCAGACGGCCGACCGAAATGTGCAGCGCTTCAGCAATCTTCAACGGATCAAGATCTAGTTCTGCAAACCTTGAACCGATTACCTGCTTCGCCCTCGAAACGATCGCACTGTTGCTTCGACCCCGATTGTAATAATCCGGGTCGCTGAAAAGCAGCTCCATCAAATTCAGCAAGTTATCGCTCGACCGTTGCCTGGTTTGCTCCGATGTCGACCCCGCCTGCCGCGCTACGCATAACGCAAAATCACGGATAGCGGCCACGTCAGGCGTCCCGATGTCTGGGGCCATCAGGCCTGGCAACGTAGCAGCCAGCCTCCGGGATCGGAGGACCCGCTTTGGTATGAGCACAACTGAAACTCGAACGCGCCCTAGGAAATGCTCGGTCAATCGCTTTGCAGGGTCGATCAGCACAAAGCTCCCGGGATCGAAGCGTCGATTGATTCCGTCCTGCTCGATCACCAATGAGCCACTCGTGATCGTTTTCAGGACAAGCGTCTCCTCTATCCAACGGTGGTCGCCGTCATTGACGGAGGACCAGTTCTGTTCGGCAATATCGAGATCCAGAATCGTCAATTCGCCAGCGTTCCAGAGTTCGGCCCGAGACGGTTGGACCGAACGCATATCCGTTTAGCATCCCAGCCCGCAATGGGTTGACAATGCAAGGAGCCATTCGTCCCATCCCGACGCATTGTCAATGCGTAGTATCGTCTGTTCTCCATTCATGAGTCACATCCCAAGGGGAATTGATGCCCTTCCGAGCGTATCAGACCAGGGTCAGGACTTGCGAAAGCGGACGACGTGGCTTCTGCGGCCAGTTGTTTTCTGCCGCGAACCCTACCGCGAGAAGCATGACCGGCACCTCGTCCGCAGCCAGCTCGAACTCGCGCGCAACGGCGTCGGGGTCAAAGCCAATCATTGCTGATGATGAAAGGTTATACGCCTGTGCGGCCGAAATTAGCGCACCGGCACCGAATGTCGCGGTACGGATCGCCTCATCACGCTGCGTTTGAGGTTTCCCGAAGTAGAGACCCTTTGCCGCACCTTCCCACCCTGCAACCATCTTGGCTGGCATCAACCCTGCTTCAACCGATGGCGCAAGGCGCTCGGCCATGACACTATGTTCCGCGAGTTGCCCACAGACAATGAACGTCACGGCAGCGTCGCTCACCTTCGCCTGGTCGTATGCGAGCTTTCGCAATCGAATTTTCTCAGCTTCCGTACGGACGGCGATGAAGCGCCAGTTTTGCAGATTGAAGGCGGTGGGAGCCAATGTTGCCAGAGAAATTAGTTCGCCGATCCGTTCGTCAGTGATGCCACGCGAGGCGTCAAAGATGTTTGTGGAGCTGCGCTGCTTGATTGCTTCAATGATTGCATTGTTCATTTTCAATTACCTCAACGGAAAGTGATGGGTCTAGATTTTGAGTACGACAGAGCCCACCGTGCGGCGGGTTTCGAGATCGTGATGCGCGGCCACCAGTTGGTCGAATGGATAAATTTTGCTTGGATCTACTCCTACGAGATGACTTAGAGAAGGGATCGCGGAAATGCGCAGCATCGACGATTGCTTTGAATCCAAAAATATCTCCAGGCTCGTCCGAGAAGGACCACACAGTGGAATGCATCGAACTACCTTCAGGTTCCGCAATCCCAAATTCCTGAAAACTCATTTCTGACGTTCACCAAAGCTAGTTAAATGAGACGAATTACTGAAAGCTGCCATTTCACTTACCAGTCCTCTGTTATAAAGAATTTCTGCAACCATTTTTATCGTGTGCAGACACTTTCGCAGCGGCAATCCGCTACCTCTATCAAACGCTTTACTATTTAGCTAATGAATGCTAGCATATTAAAAACGGTCAACGAAAGCAAGGAAAACCTAGTGATTGCTAGCGAAAAGTCTGAAGCACCCCTTCGCGGCCGCGGGCGGCCCCGCCTTTTTGACCGGGCCGAAGCACTCTCCCGTGCGTTGCCACTCTTCTGGGAGCAGGGCTACGAAGGCACGTCGATGGCTCAATTAACCGCCGCGTTGGGCATCAATGCGCCGGCGCTCTATTCGGCATTTGGATCAAAAGAAGCGCTGTTCCGTGAGGTTGTCGGGCTCTACTTTAGCGACGGAGTCGGCTTCAACCCAACAATCTACTTCGACGAACCCACAGCCTACGATGTTGTCGAGCGCGTCCTGTACGAAGCTGCGGCAGCCTACACTGCAACGACGCATCCCCGAGGTTGCATGGTCGCGACTGGAATGCTCGGATGTGCGCCGGAGCATCGGTCGATTGCGAGCGAGATTGCAGAGTTTCGACGCGCAACCAAAAAAGCGCTCGAGATCCGGTTTCGCGAGGCCCGTCTCTCTGGTGACTTGTTGGCGGACACCGATGTTGCGTCGCTCGCTGGTTTTTGCATGGCGGTACTCCAAGGCTTATCGGTACAAGCAAGAGATGGCGCGAACTACGAGTCGTTAAAGCACGTGGCGGCGGCAGCATTGCACACAATTCGAGCTGCCTCCACAGGTTCTGTCGCGGTAAGGCGGTTGAGTCGTACAAAGGCGATATCATGAGGATAGCTTACGTCACCAACGAGTAGAACTGGGAGGCTGCAGATGGCTTGATTTTGCCAGTGTGTTTCATCTGCCCTTTGGCGATCATATGCATGATCTCGATGCCACTCAGAATGACACGCGCGCAGCGGAAGTCCTTGAACCCGAGCATCGGTCGGATGATGCGTTTGATGGCCCGATGGTCCTGCTCAACCACGTTTTTAGATACTTGACCTGCCGAATCTTGATGGGTATGTCGAGCTCGGCGTTCACCGCGTGCTGTGCGGCCAAATTGGCTCCGCTTTTGTCGATCGTCACCGTCTCAGGTACGCCGTTTTTCTGGATCGATTTCTCGAAATAACGCTGGGCAGCAGGCTTGTTCCGCCTAGCGGATAGGCGACGTACCAACGCACGCAGGTCAGGATCATTTCCAGCGGATAATGTAGCCGTTTAAGCACGCGTGCCACACCCGGATCCAGCGTCTTCATTCTTCACCCACGCAACCATTTCGATTGAGCCAGATTACCCGAACGCCTTATTGCGACAAAACCATGCGGCTCGGTCCGAAACCCCTATCAAACTTGCCGCCGATATTGGTCGGCCACAGCGAAGGATTGAACTAAACATGGCGACATAAATATTGCAGCATTATATGATTGACTGGTTACTCTTTTGGAGAGGCAACCATGCGCAAGCTCGAAATTGCCGACCCGCAGATCATGCAGGTTGCGATTCAACAGGAGATCGAACGGAGCGAGGAATCGCGGTATGACCATCGTCTCCATGGGGTGCTGCTGGTAAGCAGCGGTTACTCGTGCACCGAAGTGGGCCAGTTGTTCGGTCAGGCGGCCACGACCGTTCAGCGATGGGTCCAACGTTTCGAGCGCGGCGGCTTCGAGGGATTACGGGAAGGTGAGCGGCCCGGACGTCCGCGTACGTTGGATGAATCGCAATGGGCTCTCATTGAGGCTGACCTGCGCAAGACACCACGCGACTTCGGATTTGAAGCGGGCCTGTGGGATGGACCCGTTCTGTCAGAGCACTTGCGTCAGCGCTACGGCATAGAGCTGGGCGTGCGACAGTGCCAGCGGCTGTTTCGCCAGATGGGTTTTCGGCTGCGCAAACCGCGCCCGCAAGTCGCCCAGTCTGATCCCGTACGGGTTGCGACAGTAAAAAAAACTGCGGCGCCTGGCAAAGCGCGACGACGTTGAGTTATGGAGCCTGGACGAATGCCATTTCCAGCAGCATGGATCGCGCTGTCGCATGTGGGTGGCCCCGGAGGTTCGCGATCCGGTGTTGATGCACGCGCCCACGCGCAAGTCGGTGGCGTGCTTTGGCGCCGTCAGCCTGAGCACCGGGCGCTTCGTCTGGCAGGTGTGCCCTGTCTTCAACGCAGAAACGTTTGTGTCCTTTCTGCGCCGGCTACTGCGTCATCGACGTCGTGGCAAGCGCATCGTCGTCGTGCTGGACAACGCCAAGTACCACCATGCCAACATGCTCAAGCCACTGCTGCGCAAATACAGGCGGGACCTGACGTTGCTGTTCCTCCCGCCATACAGCCCGCAACTGGCACCTATTGAACGGGTCTGGAAGCTGACAAGGCGTCTGGCACTGCATAACCGGTACTTCGCCACGCTCGCCGAAGTCCTCTCGGCCGTCGAGGCCTGTTTCCAGCACTGGATCGGACCAAACGAAGTTCTACGAAGATTATGCTGCATTATTTAAGACGCTATGTTTAGCACGAAAGAAACGCGAAACTTGCCTGCGGGAAGCAGGGTTCGGTGCGGCAAGTTTAGGCACGGGAGCAAAGGATGCACTGTGTATTCCGCAATCGAATATCAGCGGAAAGAATTTTGATTATCGACAACGGCCGGTGCAAATTAGACTTCGATAAAAGCTCCAGACAGGAAATCCAATAGCAGTCGCCGATTGGCAAGGAAATGAAAATGGAACAAGTAACGCAAGGTGCCGTGGTTGCGGGAAAAGCGAAACCTCGCGGCCGCTTCCCTCACGTGGTCAGGGCGGGCGATCTCCTGTTCGTGTCCGGGACGAGCTCCCGGTGTCCGGATAATTCGTTTGTGGGAGCGTCGGTCGACAAGATGGGAACAGCTACAGTCGATATTCGCGAGCAAACCCGAGCGGTGATCGAGAACATTCGCGACATCTTGCGCGTGCAGGGCGCCAACCTGGCGAATATCGTCGACATCACCAGCTTTCTTGTCAACATGAACGACTTCGGCGGCTACAACGAAGTGTATGCCGAGTACTTTGACGAAACGGGACCGACGCGCACGACCGTCGCGGTCCATCAGCTTCCGCACCCGTTGCTGGCAATAGAAATCAAGGCGGTTGCATATGTGCCGCAGCGCGCAGCGACTGATGACCACAACTATTAGGCGGAGGAACGTATGCTCAAGCACGGCAAGCCTCTTAATTTCCCACGCTGGATCGACGAACACTCGCATCTGCTAAAGCCGCCCGTTGGCAATCAGCAGGTCTGGCAAGACGCGGATTTTATCGTGACGGTCGTGGGTGGGCCGAACTACCGGACTGATTACCACGACGATCCGCACGAAGAATTCTTTTATCAACTGCGTGGCGACGCGTATTTGAATTTGCTCGTCGATGGCACACGCGAACGCGTGGACCTGAAGGAGGGCGACATCTTCCTGCTGCCGCCGCATCTGCGCCACTCGCCACAACGGCCTGAAGCGGGCGGCGCGTGTCTTGTGGTGGAGCGTCAGCGAGCGCTCGGAGTGCTCGATGGCTTCGAATGGTACTGCGCTAATTGCGACGGCCTTGTGTATCGCGTCGATGTGCAGTTGAAGAGCATCGTCAACGATCTTCCGCCGTTGTTCGCGGCGTTTTATGAGTCGGAAGAAAAGCGCAAGTGCCCGCATTGCGGCGTTGTTCATCCCGGACGTGATGCAATTTCGTCAAAGCGCTGAAGAGCCAACACCGCGCCGGGGCCATTTTTAATGGTGCTACCATAAAAGCCCTCGAACCGGACCCTTCCCCAACGCCATGCGTCAACATCCGCTTAGTCAGATTGGATTGAGCCGAAGTCTAAAGCTTAGCCAATTGCTGATTTTCGATCGTGTGATGGAGACAGGTTCCATCCTCCATGCAGCCAATGACATGGGGCTGTCTCAGCCTGCAGTGACGAAGGTCATACAGGAGCTCGAACAGAGTTTCCAGGGGACGCTCTTCGCGCGGTCAAACCGCGGCGTCATCCCAAGCGAACTAGGGCATGTTGTCAGCCGGCGGGTCAAGTCGTTGCTGGCTGAGTTCCGCCATATGACCGACGAACTCGACCAGTTTCGTTTTGGCGCCGCGGGACATATCGTAGTTGGAACGCTCATCTCCGCGTCGGCCCACTTGTTGCCCATGGCAATCACGCGGCTCAAGGAGCGTTCTCCGAACGTTCTTATCACCGTTCGGGAAGGGCCGACCGCGCAGTTGTTTCCATCGTTGGCTACTGGCGAACTCGATCTGGTCGTGGGCCGTATTCCTGAAGGCGACTTGCCGCTCTCGGATGCTTTCCCTCTGACACACCACGCGCTCTTCGACGATTCTCTCGCTGTCGTGGTGGGCGCGAATCATGATCTGGCCCGTGCGCCGATCAAGTCGTTGAACGACCTCGCGCATGCGCCGTGGATTCTGCCGACGCAGGAGTCACCCGTGCGGCTTGCAATCGAGCGCATGTTTCGTGGGGCCGGGCTGGAAATGCCTACAGACCTGGTCGAATCGATGTCAGTGTTCACTAACCTCGGGCTGCTGCAGGACGCCCCGCGGGTGGCGGTCATGCCACAGGTCGCAGCGTCGCAGTTCGTGCGTTGGGGCCTGCTTCACATTCTCGACATTCGCGAGACGGGCTCCTTCGGCACAATCGGTTTTTCCGTACGATCGAGCAAAACACTCACGCCCGCCTGCGAAGCGTTTGTTGAATGCCTGCGTGACGTGGCGAAGACGTATTGCGCGTCGTAGCCGGTCCGGCTATTCCGCATTCTTATATTTGATAGCTGATCTTTGATTATCCAGCGCCGAACCTCCTGCCTACACTGTCCGTAACTTATACAGACAGCAGGAGATTGAAGTGAGCCCCAACGCCTACGCGCAAGCAGCGCTGCCGAAGCGATTGCAGCACTTTGTGGATGGTCAGTTCATCGATTCAGCCGATAGTTTTCCCAACATCAGCCCGATCGACGGCAGTGAACTTTCACAGGTCGCAGAAGCGAGCAAGGATCAGGTCGATGCCGCGGTCCGCGCGGCAAAGCGCACACAGGATGGCGTCTGGGGCTCATTGAAGGTGTCGGAACGCGCAGACTGGCTTTATCGGATAGCGGATGGAATCCAGGCGCGCTTCGATGACTTCGTCGCTGCGGAAGTCGCGGATACCGGTCGTCCGGTCTCGCAGGCCCGGAGCCTCGACATTACGCGTGGCATCGCGAACTTCCGCACCTTCGCTGACCTGATCCGTACCGCCAACAGCGAATTCTATGAAACCTCCACCGCCGACGGCGGCGAATTCATTAACTACGTTACGCACAAGCCGCTCGGCGTGGTCGGCGTCATTTCCCCATGGAACCTGCCGCTCTTGTTGTTCACATGGAAGGTCGCGCCCGCGCTCGCAATGGGGAACTGCGTCGTCGCGAAGCCTTCGGAAGAAACCCCGACATCGGCGACGCTGCTTGCCGAAGTGATGCGCGACATCGGGCTTCCTCCTGGCGTTTTCAATCTGATCCACGGCCACGGCGGTAACGCTGCCGGCGAGTGGTTGACGCAACATCCGGACATCGATGCCATTACCTTCACCGGCGAATCCAAGACTGGCAGCGCGATCATGAAGGCCGTGGCGGATGGAGTGAAAAACGTGTCCTTCGAGCTCGGCGGAAAGAACGCGGCGGTCGTATTCGCGGACGCGGATTTCGAGGCGGCAGTGGACGGCGTGCTGAGCTCCAGCTTCACGAACGCTGGGCAGGTCTGCCTGTGTTCGGAGCGCGTCTACGTCGAGCGTCCGATCTTTGATCGCTTCGTAGTCGCGCTCAAGGCGAAGACCGAAGCATTGAAAGTAGGTTCTCCCTACGACGAAGGCACGACCACGGGTCCGCTCATTTCGAAGGGCCATCGCGAGAAGGTGCTGAGCTACTTTCGGCTCGCGGTGGAGGAAGGCGCTACCGTGGTGACCGGCGGTGGTGTGCCTTCGTTCGGGAACGTCTGCGACGACGGTGCTTTCGTCCAGCCGACCATCTGGACCGGCTTGCCGGACACGGCGCGTTGTGTCACCGAGGAGATCTTCGGCCCGGTCTGCCATATCGCGCCGTTCGATGCGGAAGATGAAGTGGTAAATCGCGTGAACGACAGCGCATATGGACTGGCCGCCTGCGTGTGGACGTCGAATCTGACGCGCGGCCATCGGGTGGCGCGGCAGATTGAAACCGGCATCGTCTGGATCAATGCGTGGTTCGTACGGGATCTGCGAACGCCCTTCGGAGGATCGAAGCTTTCCGGTTTCGGACGTGAGGGCGGCCGCCATTCCATGGACTTCTACACCGAAGCGACCAACGTCTGCGTGAGGATCGGCTGATGTCGAAGACACTCCAAACCATTGCGGACCTTCTCTGGAACGCGCAGCACGACAAGGTTTTTTCGCCGGTGGCGCCGGTACGCGACGACGTCGCCTCGCTCGACGGAGATATCCTCGACAACGCGTATTGCGTGCAGCAGATCAACACGCTTCGGCACATCAAGGCGGGTGCGCGAGTCGTTGGTAGAAAAATCGGCTTGACGTCGAAGACGGTGCAGAAACAGCTTGGCGTGGACCGGCCTGATTTCGGCACATTGTTCGCCCATATGTCGTATTGCGACGGTCAGGAAATCCCGTTCGCGCTGACGCAACAAGCGAAGGTAGAGGCTGAAATCGCACTGGTGCTGGCGCATGACCTGCTTCACGAGCAGCACACCGTTGCGGACATCCTGAACGCGACCGCCTACGCGCTGCCGGCCATAGAGGTGGTGGGAAGCCGTATCGCGAACTGGGATATCCGGCTCGCCGATACCGTCGCCGACAACGCTTCCAGCGGTCTGTTCGTATTAGGCAGCCGGCCGGTCCGACTGAGCGATCTCGATCTGGTGCATTGCGGCATGCTGATGGAACGCCGGGGCGATCAAGTGAGTGTCGGCGCGGGAGCCGCGTGCCTCGGCAATCCACTGCATGCGGCGATCTGGCTTGCCAACACCATGGTCCGCGTCGATTCCCCGCTTCGCGCCGGCGACGTCTTGCTTACCGGGGCGCTTGGTCCCATGGTAGCGGCCCAGCCCGGCGATGTGTTCACCGCGCGCATCGAAGGGCTTGGCTCGGTGCGCGCCATCTTCTCAACTGAAACGGAATCCTGATCGTGAAAGATAACGCTCGACTTTCAGTCGCGGTGATCGGTTCGGGCAACATTGGCACCGACCTGATGATCAAGCTGATGCGCCACGGGAAAAACCTCCGCATGGGCGTGATGGTGGGTATCGACACCGCATCGGACGGCCTTGCCCGCGCCGCGCATCTCGACGTCGCGACGACCGCTGGCGGTATCGACGGACTTGTCGCCATGCCGGAATTCAAGGACGTGAAAATTGCGTTCGATGCAACCTCGGCGGGCGCGCATCGCCGTCATGCGGAAGTGCTTGGTAAGCATGGCGTGACGGTGATCGACCTGACGCCTGCGGCGATCGGCCCGTTTGTGGTCCCGGTCGTCAACCTGGAGCAGCATCTGCACGCACCGAACATCAACATGGTGACGTGCGGCGGCCAGGCGACGATCCCGGTCGTACGGGCGGTGTCGCGGGTCGCGCCTGTGCATTACGGGGAGATCGTGGCATCGATATCAAGTCGTTCCGCGGGACCCGGAACGCGCGCGAATATCGATGAATTCACCGAAACCACGAGCCGCGCAATTGAAAGCGTGGGCGGTGCGGCCGTCGGCAAGGCAATCATCGTTCTGAACCCGGCCGAGCCGCCGCTCATGATGCGCGACACGATCTACTGCCTGACAGATGAGCATGCGGATCGGGGCGACATAGAAGCCTCTGTGCACGCGATGGTGCAGGACGTGGCGGCCTACGTTCCGGGTTATAGGCTGAAGCAAGCGATCCAGTTCGACCGCGTCGCGATACCGCCTCAATTCGCCGGCCGCTGCCCAGGCGAATTCGGACTCAAGGTAAGCGTCTTTATTGAGGTCGAGGGCGCTGCACATTACTTGCCTTCGTATGCGGGCAACCTGGACATCATGACGTCGGCCGCGGTTCGCGCCGCCGAACAGATTGCGGCCCTGCGGCTCGCGGCTTAACAGGACACCACTATGCCGACCAAAAACCGGAAAAAAATCTACGTATCCGATGTCACCTTGCGCGATGGGATGCATGCCATCCGCCATCAGTACTCGCTGGAACAAGCGGTCGCGATCGCTTCAGCACTCGACGACGCCGGCGTCGACAGCATTGAAGTGGCCCATGGCGATGGTCTCGCCGGATCGAGCTTCAACTATGGGTTTGGCGCACATACGGATCTGGAATGGATCGCGGCGGTAGCAGGCACGGTGAAGCGAGCCAAGGTGGCGACGCTGCTGCTGCCGGGTATCGGCACGGTTCACGACTTGCGTAGCGCGTACGATGCCGGCGCACGAGTCGTTCGGATTGCGACCCATTGCACGGAAGCGGATATCTCGCGGCAGCATATTGAGTATGCGCGCGAGCTCGGCATGGACACGGTCGGGTTCCTGATGATGGCGCATCGTACCGACCCGGCGTCGCTCGCGAAGCAGGCGAAGATGATGGAGAGCTACGGCGCGCAGTGCGTATATGTCGTGGATTCAGGCGGGGCGCTCAATATGCGGCAGGTTGCTGATCGCATTCGCGCGTTCAAGGATGTGCTCGACCCCGCCACCGAGACCGGCATCCATGCGCACCACAACCTTTCGCTCGGCGTGGCGAACTCCATCGTCGCGCTCGAAGAGGGCTGCGACCGAGTGGACGCTTCCTTGACCGGAATGGGCGCGGGCGCGGGCAACGCGCCGCTTGAAGTGTTTATCGCGGCGGTGGACCGCATGGAACTCGATCACGGTTGCGACGTGAAAAAGCTGATCGACGCCGCCGATGACATCGTTCGACCGCTGCAAGAACGGCCGGTTCGTGTTGATCGCGAAACCCTTGCGCTCGGTTACGCGGGCGTTTATTCGAGCTTCCTGCGACATACCGAAACCGCTGCCGCGAAATATGGTTTATCCGCGTTCGACATCATGGTGGAGCTTGGGCGCAGACGCATGGTCGGCGGCCAGGAAGACATGATCGTCGATGTTGCCCTTGATATGGTGAAGCAAGCCGAACTCGACGCGGAGGCCGCGTGATCGACATAGACGAAGCCGCCCGCAAAGTGGACGACGCCGCGCGCCACGTCAGCGCGATCGGGCAAATCAGTTTGCAGGAGCCATTTTCAGTCGACGAGGCGTACAGAATTCAGCGTGCCTCGATATCGCTCCGGCAAGAGCGCGGCGAACGGATCGTCGGCATAAAGCTCGGTTTTACGAGCCGCGCCAAGATGATCCAGATGGGCGTCGACAGTCTGATCTGGGGCTGGTTGACCGACGCGATGCTCGAGGAAGACGGCGCGCCCGTCGACCTTGTCCGCTTCATCCATCCGCGCGTCGAGCCGGAAGTCTGCTTCCTGACGCGCAAGGATATCGACAGGCCGCTGACGGCGCTCGAAGCCTCGTCGTATCTGGAAGCGGTCGCACCAGCGATGGAGATCATCGACTCGCGCTACGAGGCGTTTCGCTTCACGCTGGAAGACGTGATTGCCGACAACTGCTCGTCGTCCGGATTGGTGATCGGCGCGTGGTCGACGCGCTTCGAAGGCCTGCGCAACGCGGGCGTGCTGATGCGTTTCGATGGCCGCGAGGTCCAGCTCGGTTCTACCGGCGCGATCCTCGGCAACCCGCTTCGCTCGGTCGTGCAGGCGTCGCGGCTCGCAAGCCGCGCGGAGATCGTGCTGCCTGCGGGTACGCTGATCATGGCGGGCGCCGCCACCGCCGCTCAGGCGATGCCCCCCGGCCTGCACGTGCAATGCGAAGTTGCCGGCATCGGCCAGGCCGAGTTTACCACCTACCGCAGCGTGTGAGCGCTGATCCTTCCGTCTCCCGGAATCCAAAGCAATGACAGTACGAATCGACATGCACTCCCATTTCTTCCCGCCGGTCACACAGGAAGAGGCTGCGCGGCTGGACGATCAGCATGCTCCTTGGCTGGCGCTGGACGCCGGTGGCGAGACTGGCCTGATCATGACAGGCAACCGCGCGTTCCGTCCCGTTACGCGGCCGCTATGGGACCCGGCGCGGCGCATTGAAGAGATGGATCAGCTCGGTATCGACGTGCAGCTCATGTGTGCGACCCCCGTGATGTTCGGCTACGCCTATCCGGCGGCGACCGTGATTGACTGGTCGAAAAGAATGAATGACCGAGCGCTTGAGCTGTGCTCGACGGCGCCGGATCGTCTCAAGGTGCTCGCCCAGGTGCCCCTGCAGGATATCGAACTCGCGTGCGCTGAAGCGTCGCGCGCCGTTGCAGCGGGCCATCACGGAGTTCAGATCGGCAACCACGTAGGTCCGAAGGATCTCGATGACGACAGCCTGGTGCAATTTCTGATCCATTGCGCCAACGAGAATATTCCGGTCCTCGTGCATCCGTGGGACATGATGACCGATGGCCGCATGAAAAAATGGATGCTACCGTGGCTCGTGGCCATGCCGGCGGAAACGCAGCTCAGCATTGTGTCGTTGATTCTCTCCGGCGCGTTCGAGCGCATTCCCAAGTCGCTACGCTTGTGCTTCGCGCACGGCGGCGGCAGCTTCGCTTTTCTGCTCGGGCGCGTGGACAACGCGTGGCGTGAACGCGATATCGTCAGGGAAGATTGCCCAAATCTGCCATCGTCTTATGTTGACCGCTTCTCGGTGGACAGCGCTGTGTTCGATGAAGGCGCACTGCGCATGCTCGTCGACGTGATTGGCCCTGAACGCGTGATGCTCGGCTCGGATTATCCGTTTCCACTGGGCGAACAACAGATTGGCCGCCTTATTTCTGATCACGTAGGCTTGGGAGAGTATGCGAAGGACCGCATGCTTGGCGAGAACGCTCGCCAGTTTTTCGACTTGCCGGGAATCCAGGCGGTCGCGGCTTAGCCTTATTGCAAACAGGAGAATCGACATGCAGCCACACGCAGAACATAAGGAAGAGGCATTCCGGATCATTCATCGGCTATGCGACGGTATCCGCTCGAAGCCGCTCGATCAGGATCTCGCGGCCTTTCTGAACGACGAATACGGCGCGGGGTCCGAAAGCTACGAGGCACTGGCCCGCTTGTTAAAGGCCGGCGTGGAAGAGGGCTGGGTCGGATATGTCGAGATAGAAGGGGCGGATTATCGTCGTGGACGTATTGCCGAGCCTTCGGCTGCGACAGCCGGCATGAGCGTCGAAACGGGTTTATTGCGCGACGTGAAGGGTCAATACCATTGCCATACCAACGGCGAGATCAACATGGTCATGCCCCTGGAAGAGCACGCGACGTTTTGCGGAAAGGGTGCCGGATGGCAGGTATTCCCGCCGAAAAGCGAGCATTTTCCAACCGTGGTCGGTAGGGCGCTGATTCTGTTTTTCCTTCCCGGCGGAGAGATTGAATACCGATCGCCTCCAGCCGCCTGATGTGGTGTTGTTTCAGCCTTCCTTACTAACCCACCATGACTATAAAAATTCTTGCGGCCAGCGGCAGCGCTCGTCGCGGTTCGTTTAATCAGAAGATCCTCGACCTCGCGGCTCTCGGCGCGACTCAAGCCGGCGCCGAGGTCACGGCGGTTCGGCTCGCGGATTTCGAACTACCGCTCTATGACGCCGATCTCGAGGCCGAACAAGGCGTGCCTGGAAGCGTGCGCGCACTGCAGGCGCTGGTGGCCGAACACGACGCGCTGCTGATCGCGACGCCTGAGTACAACGGCGGCTATAGCGCGTTGCTGAAGAACGCAATCGACTGGATCAGTCGTTCTCGGGAGGATGGTTCATCTCGCGTCGCGCTGTTGTCGGGAAAAGTTGCTGCGCTGGTTTCGGCATCGCCGGGACAGCTTGGTGGCTTGCGGTCACAGACAGGCCTGCGTGTCGTACTCGATAAGCTCGGCGTGCTGGTCATTCCCGAAGCGTTCGCATTGAGCGTTGCGCATGAAGCATTCGACGCCGATGGAAACATGAAAGACGCAAACGCGGAACGGCTGATCGAGGCCGTAGGCGCCGCGCTGTTCAGGACGGCATCGCGGCTCGCCTGACAGATATCGCGGTTCTATCAGCGGCACGTTGTCGCGTCATGGCATTTGGAGATATGTATGGAGTCTCAACGGCTTGAGTTGTGCCGTATCGACCAGTCTCGCGTGCTGCCGGCGCCGCGCTTTCGCTACACGCCCGCCGTACAGGCTGGTCCTTTTGTGTTTGTATCGGGCCTGGTTGGCCTTGATCCGGCGACCGAAAAGCTGGCACATTCCGGCGCGGCCACCGAGACGGCACAGATATAAAACAACCTTTAATCCCTCTGCGATGAACAGGGATGGTCGATCGATCATCTCGTGTGCGCGCGTGTCTTCTGCGCCGGCGACAATGCCGCCGCACAGGTCAACGCGGCTTGGGACGCGTTTTTCTCAAATACTGCGCCGCCTGCCAGAACCTTTGTGGTGGTGAAGGCATTGCCTCTGGGCGCGGCGGTCGAGATCGAATTCCAACTGCTGCTGTAAGGGCGTTTGCCCCGGCGGACCCTGCACGGCTTTGATCGCTGGCGCGAAACATCTCCGTTCCATACGCCTGATTTCCCGAAACCGATTCCCTTCGGTGTGCGCACCGCTTGCCGATCCCGCAGGCAAGCAATGTGTTTGTGGCGTGCAAATTCCAACCGTGCGTCTGTCCTAAGATTGGTCAATCGCTCCTGGTCTATCGAGTACCGGTATCGTTTCTTTCCATTCTTGCTACAAGCATGAAAGGGCACCTTCAGAATCAGCACACAACCGCTTGCACATGCCGGCGAATCGCGCGAATCGAAGTTGAAAAAAATGACCTGACTACGCCGTTTTAAAACCTGGCCAATGGCCGGGACGATGCATCGGGAGGCACGATCGATGCATCGTCCCGGCGTCCGGAGAGAAAATAGCGAGCGTTCCCGATATCGATCAGGACGGCTCCGGAGCGTGCGGTCAAGACCACCCGCGACACGTTTCCCGCCTGGAGTGCAGAGTCGTTTGCCGAGCGCAAGGGCTTGTTGGAAAACTCCTTTGCGAGATCCTCGAAAATCCTGCCGAGCTCATTGCGCTATTGACCGCTGAAAATGGGCGCCCGCTGGCGACATCGCAGTGGGAAATCCAGGCGTTGACCGAACAACATGGTGCGTTGCTTCTAGACCTGAAATTCGCCAATGAAAAGAGCGAATCGAAGGATCGCGGCGAGGTAGTCAAAATCGACACGCCAATAACACAAGCTACGACCTGGGCGGGTCGGTTTGGGGTAAGGACCCCGCGCAACTGAAAGCGGTGGCGGCGCAATTGAAGTCGGGCGATGTATGGACCAGCCAGCACGAAAACTTGACGGGCAACAATCCTTTTGGCGGTCACAAGGAGTCGGGTTTCGGCCGCGAGTTCGGGCTTGAGGGACCAAGGTCGTACCGCAACGTGCAGGTTATTGCTGCCCGATAAGCAGTTGACCTCGAGCGTGGCTGATGCTCTGCTTCGCAACGAGCGGCAGCGTACCGCGCTCGCAGCCATTCCCGATCGAGTCTGTTTCGCCGATCACCCGACTGGCGGGCGGCAAAATGGCTCCCTCGTTGATATTCTCTATTTGAATAACAGCGACTAAATGTTTGATTATCGCGCGCAATTTCGGCCCTCTAGACTCGGTTCATTCAATATTTCAGGCATGACCTGAAGCGTGTTGTTCCGATACCGCACTTGCGGTTGGCCGTACACAAAAGGTCGGCCGCAATGCCCCAAAAAATTTTGGTGGAGTGGAGACTGATGAACGCTGAAACGTTGGCCGAAGTGCGGCCCAGCCGCGCAATCAAGCGCGAGGAAATCCGAGTGGTGGTGGGCGCGTCCGTGGGCACCGTGCTCGAATGGTATGACTTCTTTCTGTACGGAAGCCTCGCCATCTTTTTCAGCTCGCATTTCTTCCCGGCGGGCAGCCCCACAGCCGGATATCTGGCATCGCTTGCTACCTTCGGCGTGGGCTTTGTGATCCGGCCGATCGGCGCGGTGCTGTTCGGGCGCTTCGGTGACAAGGTGGGACGCAAGGCGACCTTCCTGATTACGATCATCGTGATGGGCGTGTCCACGGCGGGCATCGGCTTCCTGCCGTCATTTGCGAGCATCGGCTGGGCGTCCCCCATCATCCTGGTCGCGTTACGCATGTTGCAGGGACTGGCGCTGGGCGGCGAATACGGAGGGGCGGCGACGTATATTGCCGAGCACTCGCGGCCAAACCGCCGGGGACTGACGACCGGCTTTCTTCAAACCACGGCAACCCTGGGATTTTTGTTGTCGCTCGGCGTGACGCTGATTTGCAAGGCGTTTGTATCGACTGAAGATTTTGGGGCATGGGGTTGGCGGCTGCCGTTTTTGAGCTCGCTCATCTTGCTCGCAATCTCAACGTATATCCGCACCACGTTGTCGGAGTCACCGGTGTTCGCCCGGATGAAAGCCGAGCATCGTCTTGCCGACTCTCCGCTACGCGACAGCTTCCTGGTCTGGAGCAACGTGCGCACCATGCTCGCCGTGCTGTTCGGCGCCCAGGCCGCGGTCGGCCTCGTCTGGTACACGTGCAACTTCTACACTTTATATTTCCTGACTACTACGCTTAAGGTCCCGACGAGTGATGCCTACGCGTTCATTGTCGCGATGCTGGTCTTCAGCCTGCCGCTCTATGTGCTGTTCGGATGGCTGTCGGACATAGTCGGCCGCAAGTGGATCATCCTCGCGGGTTGCGGGCTCGCGGTACTGACCTTCCTGCCCATTTTTACTCAGCTTTCGAAAGCGGTGAATCCGCAACTCGTGGCGTTCCAGCAATCCGTGCCGATTCGGTTGGCGGCCAATGACTGCAGTACCGGCCTGTTCACTAAGCCTGCAACGGACTGTGATCGTGCGCGCGACTTCCTGACGCAAGCTGGATTGTCGTATAGCGTGGAGCCGGGCAGTCAGGACGGCCAACTCGTAATGCATGTCGGCGATCTCGCGGTGGTCAGCGGCTTTCAGGCAGCGAACTACCGGAGCGTGCTGACTCGCGCCGGTTACCCCGTTTCAACCGATGTCAGCCAGATCAACCGGCCCCTAATGTATGTTCTCATCGGGCTGCTCATGGTCTGGGGCGCGATGGCATATGGCCCCATGTCCGCCTACTACGTCGAGTTGTTCCCAGCGAAGATCCGCTACACGTCGATTTCCGTTCCCTACAACATTGGTGCGGCGGTTTTTGGCGGCTTGGCGCCGTTCATGTCCACCGCAATCGCGGTCAAGACGGGCAACGTGTACTACGGATTATGGTATGCGATTATCGTTGGCGGAGTCGCGGTTTTGATTGGCGCGCTGTTCATGCGCGAAAGTAAAGATAGCGATGTGACCCAGTAGACGGTTTAGCGGGTTCGGCGTTGTGGCGTTCCAATTCACAATGATGCGCGAGAGCACCTGAAAGAGGAACAGGAGAGATTGGGATGGCACATGTATCAATGTCTCATTTGACGAGGATGCAGAAGTACTGGCTGGTCACCGGAAGCGTCGGGCCACGGCCAATCGCTTTAGTGACGAGCCTGGCGCAAGATGGTCTGTGCAACGCAGCGCCCTTCAGCGCTTTTAACTATATGGGTGAAGACCCGCCGCTATTCGCGATCGCTGTGGATCATTATGGCGAAGAAAGCCATCGACCGGGAGAGCGGAAGGATACGTTATGCAATATCGTTGAACACGGCGAATTCGTTGTGAACATGGTGGATGAAACCATCGTCGAGCGAGCCATTCTGTGCGGCAGCGATTTTCCCGCACACATTTCGGAGCCTGAAGCGGTTGGCCTCGAACTCACGTCTTCAACGACCGTTAAGGTGCCGAGAATCGCCGAAGCGCCGATCGCCTGGGAGTGCAAGCTTTTCAAGGTACTGGATTTCTCTGCGCAGCGATCAATTGTGTTTGGCGAGATCGCTGCGATGTACTTTCGTGAAGGTTTGCTGGACGAGGAAAGGCTGCGCGTTCGCGTGGACGAGTTCCAGCCCTACGGCCGCCTCGGTGGCCCCAACTATTGTCGGACAACTGACCGGGTTACGTTGAAAGTGCCGACTTACCTTGCATCCACAGGAGTTCCGCGGGAGTAGCGCGGCGGCTCATTGCAACAGGTCGACGGCGTCTTTGGGAAGAGCCGTCGACCCGTATTTTGCTTAATCGGTTTTTAAAAAACTAACACCGGGTTTCTTGGGCACGCCGTGATGCTCAGGGAAACGCTTGCCTGTTGATTCAATAGGGTCTGTGTCGCGCACCGGCGATTCGAGTGCTATCAGTCTCGATCGGCAAGCAGAAAAGCATCATGCGAAGGCACGATTACATAGAGATGATCGACTGGTCTTCGTCTGTATCAATTTGCTTTCCATTAAATATAAAAATTATCCATTTAATTAGATATCCAAACTGGAGACTAAAATGTCCGTCAGGCGTTACGCGATTCTGATCGCTTCATCCTTTCTGATGTGCGAGGCACATGCTCAAAGCAGCGTCACTTTGTACGGCATCCTGGATATTGGAATTACATACGCTAACAGCGTGCAGACGTCCAGGGTCGGCTCGAAACTCAATGGCGCCAGTCAGCTCGCATTGACCGATGGCCATGCGACTGGCTTAAGCGGCAGTCGATGGGGGCTTCGAGGCACCGAGGATCTGGGCTCTGGCCTCAAAGCCATCTTCGTGATGGAAAACGGCTTCATGCTGAATACGGGCGCTTTAGCACAGGGCGGAGCGGAATTTGGGCGACAGCTGTATGTGGGCCTGTCCAACAACATTGGAACGGTTACTCTCGGCCGGCAATATGATCCCATGGTGGATTTCCTGCAGCCCCTTGCCGCATCCGGCCAGTGGGCGGGCTATATGGGTTCGCATCCAGATGACCTCGATAACCTGACCAATACAAACCGCATCAACAATTCGGTCAAGTTCACCACGGCGAACTATCACGGGTTGTCGGCTGGCGCGCTATACAGCTTTGGTGGCGTTGCGGGCAGCGTTTCCCGCAATCAGATCTGGGCGCTTGGAGGGGGTTACACGGGCGGAAGCTTGCAAGTCGGTGTGGGTTACCTGAACGCACGCGATCCGAACGTATCGTTCTACGGCAACACGCCGAACAAGGGAAGCGCCACGGTCAACAATATCGGGTCGGCGGGCTCGGCAACATCGCCGCAATCCATCCCGGTCTACGCGGGTTACGCCTCGGCCAATACGACGCAGATAGTGGGAGCCGGCGCCGCATTCACGATCAGCACGACCACGATCGGCGTGGTGTTCACCAACACGCGGTTTTATTCTCTCGGGTCGCAGCCGAGTCTCAATCCGCTCGGATATGCCGGCACGGCATCTTTTAATAACGTGGAATTGAACGGGCGCTGGCGAGTCAGGCCATCACTTTTGCTCGGCGCCGCGTTCGACTACACCGACCGCAATTCAATAAAAAACGACGGTGGTGCCAAATATCTACAGCTCGATCTCGGGGCCGACTATTTCCTTTCCAAACGCACTGACCTTTACGCGCTGGCCGTCCTGCAGCGGGCGACCGGGCGTGATTCGCTGGGGCAGGCGTCGGTGGCGTCGATTGCAGGATTTACGCCGTCCGCAACGGACAAACAGATGGCGTTCAGGCTGGGCGTTCGCCACAAGTTTTGACTTGGACGGATCATCGGCACGGGAAGTCAAGGGCACTCTACTAGCTTGAGCTTTAGCGTGTTGGCGAAAGTTTTCGCTGTAAGCGCCTCAGCCGATGCTCAGACTTCCGAGCTCGGGCGGATAACGGCGTCCGGCTTGGCGGGGATGAACGAACTCAACGTGCGGACGGGTGTCACCCAGATCCGGCGGTTACTCGAACGGAGCGGTCATTCAAAGGGTCAAACGTCTTATCGGCCAAGAACGGTTCGTTTCATCGCTCACGACGAGTCTTGTCGCCCGTCGATCGCAAGGCTTCTCTCTATCGGTGAACGGCTTCCATCTGGGTCGGCCACTGTCGCTCGTTCCACGGCCGCGCTGTTATCGGCGCGGTGCTGTTCGGGCACTTCGGACCCGCGACAGTCACGAGCGCAAGCAGCGTTGCATCAGCATGCGCGTGCGGTAGCACATTGGTTGAAGCTGTCCGGCAGGTCGTCGCCCGGCAAGCACGTTTTCCGCAATATGATTCTCCGAGTCCCATGTTCGTTCGCCCGACGTCTACACCTTGACGTGGTCCGCAATAACCCTAAAAGAGTGGGTACACTTTACATAATCTTATTCACCGAATTTTAATATGTATTACTAAATATATATTCTTGAAAAGCCCCGACGAAGATGTTTGACAACTTAATGCTCGAGGGTCGACGCCCACCAGTCACCTGGATGACTGAGTTCGACCCCTTCGCGGCCTCTCGCGTTGCGGGAACGGCTATTGTCGCTCTCGCTACAGTCCGACACGACGACAGCAACTAACTATATGCTCAGTCGGTGGCAGGCGTTGAATTACTATTGCGAGAACGGCGTTGCGGAGATAGATAGCAACATTATCGAGAATGCATTGTGCGTGGTCAGGTTGAGATGCCGAGATTTTTTATTCACGGCTGGCCGCGCGATGGCAAGTTCGGCGTCGCGTAACAACATCAGGTACCTGAAGATGGCAAAACGGCATCGCTCGAAGCCAACAACGAGGCCATTAATCCTCACGGGTCCGTGGGACACACGCTAGATTGTCCGACCGACAAGCGGTTGCGCTCATCGATGACCTGTTCGACGGTCACCTGCGCGCAGCCGTAGTTGTTGCCGTAAAAAAGTCCCAACTTGCCAAAGATCGGCAGGACGGCGTCGTTGACGTAAAGAAAAAGTGGCCCCGTTGTTTTCGCGGTGATCTGCGCGACGAGCAGCTTGCGCGCGGCAGGCGTCGGGTCCCCGGCAATGATGCACGCCGCTTCGCAACGCGTCATCGGATCGAAATGACCGCCCGACGCATCGCACTTGCCTTGCGTCGAACACTTTGTTGCGAGCGCCGGCGCTCGAAGCTTGTTTGCGTATTTGTAGAGTGCGAAAGGTGCCTCAGGTTCGAGCACGTATTCGTCGTGCCCCTTGACACCGATGCGGGCGATCGGCTTGAACCAGTCTTCGAACCACCAACGCCTGAGCCACACTGCGAAAAAGTGCACGACGGTATCCGTGCCGAATCCGCCAACGTCCGCGCGCGCGCTCCGGTCGAGCCAGTCGCCATCGGTCGCAAGCGTGATCTCGTAACGCGCTCCTTGATTGAGCGTAATGCCCGAATCCCAACAAGGATCCGAGGTAAGGAACGGCTGGGTGTGCGCGTCTTGAGCCTTACAGATCCCGCCGACCGCACTCATGCCATTTAAGATCACTCGATTGAGGAGGGCACCACCGAACAGGAAGACAACAACGAGACAGATGGCTGGCAAGACCACCCGTTCCATGGCATGACACAACCCCCGAAAGCCATTACTGGTCCGGAGCGAACGTGCCAAACTCAGTGCGAAGCCCCCTTTCATAGCGGACTGGAGCTCGGATGGCGTGGCATTCGATGCAGGGATCGCTGCCCGAGTGCGCGCAAGCCGCTTCACGCGCGATTTGCGCCAAAGAACGAGCCAGACCAGCACTACGGCTGCGCCCGTCATTTCCCACGTCGTCAACTGCCCCGCACCGAGTTCAAACCACACGACCATCGCCGCTACTGTGAACACGAGTGCCGCGACGAGCGTCATGTTGCGGCTGCCTTCCTCGGATTGTTGACGCCACTCCAGATAGTCGAGACAACGCTCCGCATGCCACGCGAGAAAACCGCGGTCGTGCACGCGCTTCCGTAGGACGGCGCCGAACTGCAGTGAGATCAGCCAAAGCGCCAGAAGTAAGGCGAAAACGCTGGAGTGTTCGCCGAAAGCGTTGGTCCATGGGGTGCTCCACGCGGGCAGAACGCCCTTGATGGCCGTCAGCAATGTATTGAGTACGTCGTCCTCGAGACGTGCCGGGTTGGACGTGACAGTCACCCTTCGAGTCAACTTCTCCAGCCACTCGATGCCTCCACCGAAATAAGGAAACAGAATCACCAAGGCCGACAGCACCAGCGTCGCCAGATAAGCGATCCGCCGCCAGAACACGGTGTCCCAGGCGAGCGCCATCGCATCGGCGCTGCGCGTCTTGAGCATGTCTAGCGCATGGTTCAGCCGCTGGTGGCTCGCGCCCAACCAGGCCTGATCGATGCCCTCGAGCTGAGCTGCGGCCTCTGATGGACGCAACAGGGGAATCGGCTTCTCGCCCTGATCTCCTGGAAACGGCTGGAGAAGCCCACTCGGGTCCAGCACCTGGAAGCTCTCTCGCACGGCGATGGGTGCATAACGATCGGTGCCGAAAGCGATACGCACCACCACGCTCCAGTGCACGATCGGCCAGTAGGGCCGCTTGCCCCGGGCGAGGCAAGGCAGTGCAAGTCGTGGCAGATAGGGATAGCCTCCCGCGAACCCTTTGCGAGAATCATAAATGCGCGCAAAAGGTGACTGCGCCGCGACCACGTGCAACAGCGCCGAAGGTAACAGATGGATGCCTGCGGCGTTCGCCTCGCTCATGATCCAGTGCAGCGAGACGAGCGACAAGCGGTCCTCCGGATAACCTCCTCCGACGTTGCAATGCACGCCGGGAAACCAGACTTGCGTGATGCGGCCAGGCTTGATTTTTTTGATGACCGCAACCTGCGTCTGCATGGGTTCATGTTGCGTAACGTCGTCAGCTCCCGTTTCGCCCTCCTCTGCGAGTTGTGGCTCCTCGGCCTCATCCCACAACAGCGGATGAAAGGTCGAGCGTTCGTCGTCGAGCGACAGCGCGTGGCACGCTCGCTCTACATGCTTTGACAGCTTGAGGTCTCCGAACATCATCGGCCAGACCGTTGCGCTGATCGCTCGCTTCAACGGCAGAATTGGCACGCCGTACGCGGAAACCGCGTCCCACAGGCCGAGAAAGCGGATCGGAACATGGTGGTGCTTTCCTCCTTGCGCGTAGGAGCGACGCCCGCTGACGACATTCGCCGCGGACAGAAGGAGGTCGCGCAAGCCACGCAGAATCCGGACGATTGGACTCTTCGACGGAAACCTCGCGGACCGGTAATGGCGATAGGCGCTGCGCGCGTCGCGATCGAGTTGCTCCTCGGACTCGGGGATGACTACCCCTTCCGAATCGATCAGGCCGACGACCGTGCGGATCGTGAAGGCGCCACGGCTAAAACCGAATCCGCTGATCTGGTCACCCGGTTCGTAATTGCGACAGAGGAACTTGTAAATATCGATGACATTGCGCTTGAGGCCCCAGCCGAATGCGCCGCCGGCCAGTGCGAGGTACTTGTTGGTCGAGGAGCCGACGCCGTCGTCATAAAAGGCGATCTGCGCGTCATTCGTCTGATCGAGCGCCTCAAACATGCGCCATACGTTAGTCTTCTGCGCCTTGGCGGAACTGTTACCAGTACCGTCCGAAAGCAACACGATATTTTTTGGCATCAGTGGCCCCTCGGTGAATTGACGCTGTGCTGCTTCGGCATTGACTCGACGTATTTGATGGGTTCTTCTTGTCATGTGCGCGGAGATCTGCGCAGTGCGCCGGAGTTGGTTGTCACTATGGGGTAAATGTCGTCCAATTTCCAGCCAGAATTGCGGCAAGCCATGCCGTCCCTGCCGTGCCATTTACTGGAGGCAAGAGCCAACGGAAAGTAAGTGTTCGCTGCTGGGCTGGAACGGCCGTCTGAGTGTCTATCGGCGCACACGGGCGAATAACTAATGATGGCCGAAGACCCCGAGGTGCCGCATCGAGTTCGACTGGTGTCCGAGGCTGAGCGGCGGCTCGACATGGAACCGAAGCGTCGAGCGCTATAGCCCGTCGTCGCGGATGCGACGGCGCCAAGCGCGCCCCATGATCGGAGGCGCCTGTGAGGCACGTCAAGCCGATGCCCCCTGGGTGCGAGGGCAACGTGCTCTACGTCAAGGACGCGCCGGCAGCACCGCGTAGCGCGCATGGGTGTTCGGCTTGTCTGCCGGCAGGTTGTAGCACCGGAGCAGCGGCTCGCCAAGTCGCCGTGCGCGCTCGCGTACTAGATACTATGTAAGGGGCCAGCGAAAGTAAGCTCCCGAGAGTAAAACGAGGATTCAGACACTCGTTTTCGAAAGGAGCATGCAAATGGACGCGCCTAACACGGCCCTTCGAGGGCAAGATACAACGATCGTCGGGCGGCTGTATGTCGCCTTCGAATTAGGTGAGAAGAGCTGGAAGCTGTC
>NZ_JALPRJ010000150.1 GCF_030464885.1 Caballeronia sp. SEWSISQ10-4 2
TTGTGTTGGAAAAAGAAAGAGGGTGCCGCCACGCACAGTGGCTAATAGTGATAAAGAAAACATCCAAACATATAACGACCGCGTGCCTAAGCAGCAGCAACCCGGCATCGACCCCGACCACTAACGCCGAAAGCACCACCCCGGCATAGACCCCGCCCGAGTGCGAACGAAAACCCCGTCCAACCACCACCCATACCCCAGTGCCAACGCCCCGCTCTAAATCGCCCGCGCGCGCCCCGGAAAAGTCTCGTCGAAATCCGCGGCAAGGTCGAGCGTCGCAACGCTCGCTGCATCGTCCGGCGTTGCGGTGCCACGCTGCTCGCGGTACATCATCGGCGGAAGCCCGAACTGCTTCCTGAACTCACGCCCCAGGTGCGACGCGTCCGAGAATCCACAACTCGACGCAATGTCAGCCACCGTCTTGTCCGAACTCGTCAGCAACCACGCGGCCGTACGCAACCTGACCTGCTTCGCGTAGGCTTGCGGCGCCTTGCCGGTCTCGGCCTTGAACAAACGCTCCAATTGCCGTGTCGACAGGTCCAGCTTGTGCGCAAGTTCGTCAAGCGTCAGCGACCGCCCCACATGCTGCTCCATCAGCAAAATTGCACGCTTCACCTTTGGGTGCGTCGCCGGCGCCAGCCCCGGCGGATGCGGCTGCGGCGCGTTGCCCTTCTGCATGTCGTCCACCAGCAAGATACGCAATGCTTTTTGCACCGTGGCGGCTTCGAAATGGCGCAACAGAATTGCCGCCGCAACGTCGATCGATGCGCGTCCGCCCGAACACGTAATGCGCCGGTGATCCATCACGAACAACCGGTCCGCCACCAGCATCTCTTCATTCACTCCAGGAAAACGCTCGACGAAATCCCAGTAGTGGAACCAGCTCACACAGATGCGATAACCGTCCAGCACGCCCGCACGCATCAAGGAAAACACGCCTGTGCAAATGCCGACCAGCGTGGCGTCCGTCGTCGCGGCGCGGCGGATGAATTGCAGCGTGGCGTCACTCGCACCCGCGCCGGAATGCAGCAAACCGCCAACGACCACCACGTAGTCGAAGGGCTCAGCTTTCTCGAAGGTTTCCCACGGCGTGATCTGGATGCCGCAACTCGCGCGCACCGGCGCAAGCGTTTCCCCAATCACGCTCCACGAGCACCGCACCGGCTTGCTGAAATCGCCTTCGTCGGCAGACAGGCGCAACAGATCGACGAAGCCGGAAAACGCCGTCAGCGTGAAATTCGGCAACAACACAATGCCAAACCGAATGCGCTGTTTGGACGCCGTGTCGGGCGATTGAGCGGGAAGAAGGTCAGCGGGATTCATGCGCTTGCCGTTGATGTACAGCCTTAAATCGGGGCAGTGGTGATGGGCGGACGGCCCGGTAACTAGTCAGCATATCACTGCCATTAAGCGATTTGAAATACGGGATTCACGCGGCAGTCAT
Source organism: Caballeronia sp. SEWSISQ10-4 2 (assembly GCF_030464885.1). Lineage (GTDB taxonomy): Bacteria > Pseudomonadota > Gammaproteobacteria > Burkholderiales > Burkholderiaceae > Caballeronia. Next base: position 1,445 of record NZ_JALPRJ010000150.1, read on the forward strand.
GTCTATTTGGATTTAAATCTTGTATGCGGGTCAGAACGGAAAACGGCTTGCCCCATTCAGGGCAAGCCGTTTCTCATAGCCGACTGGCCGCCCGGCAATTCCTTAAAGCATTAAAAATGCTGGCATGCTAAAAGCCTTGAAACCAGCTTAATGAGCGACGTGTTTGACGTGCTTGGCTTTCGTGTAGTGATGATGATGCGGTTTTGCAAACGACACGGCCGGTGCAGCAACCGCAGCGATGATAAGGACCGCAAGGACTTTCTTCAGAACATTATTCATGGGACGAACCTGATGAGCGAGAGTTTGATGGCGAGTTGTTTCGGGCGCACTTTAAAATGCCGGCAGAGTGTATCGCAGCGTTTCTTCAATTTGGAATGGGTAAGTTAGACCCGCGTCGAAAGTGTTGCGAAAGTGTTGTATAGCCGCCGACATCCAAAATTCGCGCACTTTGCGAAGTACCGCGGCGTCGCGCCGTTGTGTCAATTCCCGCCTCTGCTTAATACCCGATTCGCGGTTCGGTCCCACGCGTGACGTGCCATCACCATTCCATGCGCCGGACCACTTGCCAGTTTCCGCCGCTAATCGTCGCTAATGCGCCTCGCCGCCAACGCGCCTTGTCGTGCTGACGCCGCCATCCCACGTGCATGCCGTTTTTATTCTATCGGCGGAAATTGGCGTGCGGTGCAATGGCTACCTAGTGAAATCTTATGCAGTCCACCGACAAGGCATTCCATGAACGTCAGCGTTTTCGATCTGTTCAAGATCGGCATCGGTCCGTCGAGTTCACATACGGTCGGCCCGATGATCGCAGCGTGCCGCTTCGCCTCGCATATTGAAGACGCAAACCTGCTTGCATTCGTGCGCCGCGTGCGGGTGGATTTGTTCGGCTCGCTGGGCGCGACAGGAAAAGGTCATGGTACCGACAAAGCCGTGCTGCTTGGGCTCGAAGGCAATCTCCCCGACTCGATCGATCCGGATGCGATCGAACCGCGTCTGCGGGAGATTCGCGAGTGCAAGACGCTGAATCTGCTCGGCAAGCACGAGGTGAAATTCGACGAGCGCGAGCATCTCGGTTTTTTCCGCAAGCTGATGCCGGGTGCGCCGGGGTCCAGCGTCGTGCACCCGAACGGCATGCGCTTCCAGGCCTTCGATGAAAACGGCCAGCTCGTCGTCGAAAAAGAGTACTACTCGGTCGGCGGCGGTTTCGTGATCAATAGTGAGGGCACGCGCGTGAACGGCGTGCAATCGGGCGGTGGAGTGCCACACCCATTCCGCACCGGCGATGACCTGATGCGGGTGTGCCGCGAGACGGGTTTATCGATTGCCGAAGTGACGATGGCGAACGAATGCGCATCGCGTCCGGAATGTGAAGTGCGCGAGGGCTTGCTCGCGATCTGGCGCGTCATGGCGGCATGTGTGGAACGCGGCTGCAAGGTAAGAGGCGAATTGCCCGGCCCGATGCACGTGAAGCGCCGCGCGGCCGATCTCTCCACGCAATTGCGCCAGCATTCGGAAGCGTCCTTGCGCGATCCGCTCTCCATGCTCGACTGGGTCAACCTCTACGCCATGGCCGTGAACGAGGAGAACGCAGCGGGCGGCCGCGTGGTCACGGCACCCACGAACGGCGCTGCCGGCGTGATCCCCGCAATCCTGCATTACTACGTGAAGTTCATGCACAACTCGACCGACGAGGGCATTGTCACGTTCCTGCTGACGGCCGCTGCGATCGGGATAATCTACAAGGAGACGGCGTCGATTTCCGGTGCGGAAGTCGGCTGCCAGGGCGAAGTCGGCGTGGCCTGTTCCATGGCTGCCGCCGCACTCGCCGCCGTCATGGGCGGCACGCCGACGCAAGTCGAAAATGCCGCCGAGATCGGCATGGAACACAACCTCGGCATGACCTGCGATCCGGTCGGCGGGCTTGTGCAGATCCCGTGCATTGAACGCAACGCAATGGGCGCGATCAAGGCGCTCAATGCTGCACGCATGGCGATGAAAGGCGACGGCACGCACTACGTGTCGCTCGACAACGTGATCAAGACGATGCGCGAAACCGGCGCGGACATGAAGACGAAATACAAGGAGACGTCACGCGGCGGGTTGGCCGTGAACGTCATCGAGTGCTGATTTTTTTGCTTTGCAAGCGAGTCTGCGAGCGAGTTTGCAAGATTAACAAGCGTAAGGAAACACCATGAGCCGCTATTCGATATTCAGCCTGCTGCGCAACGGCATGTCGTATCACGAGAACTGGGAACGCCAGTGGAAAAGCCCGGAGCCGAAGCAGGAATACGACGTGGTCATCGTCGGCGGCGGCGGGCATGGTCTGGCCACGGCGTACTACCTCGCCAAGGAACATGGCGTGCGTAACGTCGCTGTGCTCGAGAAGGGCTGGATCGGCGGTGGTAATACGGCGCGCAATACGACTATTGTGCGTTCGAACTATCTGTGGGACGAGTCGGCAGCGCTGTATGAAAAAGCGATGCAACTGTGGGAAGGTCTCTCGCAAGACCTGAACTACAACGTCATGTTCAGCCAGCGCGGCGTGATGAACCTTGCGCATACGCTGCAAGACGTTCGGGATACTGAACGTCGTGTGAACGCGAACCGTCTGAATGGCGTCGACGCGGAATTTCTCACGCCCGAACAGATCAAGCAGATCGAGCCGACCATCAATCTGAATAGCCGCTATCCGGTGCTCGGTGCGTCCATCCAGCGTCGCGGCGGCGTGGCGCGTCACGACGCCGTGGCGTGGGGTTTTGCACGCGGCGCGGATCAGGCGGGCGTGGATATCGTGCAGAACTGCCAGGTCACGGGGATTCGGCGTAACGGCAGCCAGGTGATCGGCGTGGATACGACCAAGGGTTTCATCAAGGCCAAGAAGGTCGCGGTCGTCGCGGCAGGTAACACCTCCACGCTCGCCGATATGGCCGGCATCCGCCTTCCTCTGGAAAGCCATCCGTTGCAAGCGCTCGTGTCTGAACCGATCAAGCCAGTGGTCAACACCGTGGTGATGTCGAACGCGGTGCACGCGTACATCAGTCAGTCCGACAAGGGCGATCTCGTGATCGGCGCGGGTGTCGACCAATACACGGGCTTTGGTCAGCGCGGTAGTTTTCACATTATCGAAGGGACGCTGGAGGCGATCGTCGAGATGTTCCCGGTGTTCTCGCGCGTGCGCATGAATCGTCAGTGGGGCGGGATTGTGGATGTGTCGCCGGATGCGTGCCCAATCATCAGCAAGACCGACGTGAAGGGCCTGTATTTCAACTGCGGCTGGGGGACGGGTGGCTTCAAGGCGACGCCGGGTTCTGGTTGGGCATACGCCCATACCATCGCGAAGGATGAACCGCATCCGTTGAACGCACCGTTTTCCATCGACCGGTTCTATACGGGCCATCTGATCGACGAGCACGGCGCTGCGGCCGTCGCCCACTAACCGGCACTAGGAGAAGACATGTTGCTGATCGAATGCCCCTGGTGCGGGCCACGCGCCGAAACCGAATTCTCGTGCGGCGGCGAAGCCGATATCGCGCGGCCGCTGGATACCGAAAAGCTCACGGACAAAGAATGGGGCGACTACCTGTTCATGCGCAAGAACCCGCGCGGCGTGCACCGCGAGCAATGGATGCATGCGCAGGGTTGCCGCCGCTGGTTCATGGCGCAACGCGATACCGTGAGCTACGCATTTCAAGGCTATGACACGTTCGCCCGGCCGCTCGCCGTGATGGAATCGAAAGAAGAAGGACAATTGAAATGAGCCAGAAAGACCGACTCGCCACGGGCGGGCGCATCAATCGCGCCATCTCGCTCACGTTCACGTTCAACGGTAAAACGTATCAGGGCCATCAGGGCGATACGCTCGCGTCCGCGTTGCTCGCGAACGGCGTGCATTTCGTTGCGCGTAGCTGGAAATATCACCGGCCGCGCGGCATTGTGACGGCAGACGTGGCTGAACCAAACGCAGTGGTTCAGCTCGAAACCGGCGCTTATACGGTGCCGAATGCGCGCGCTACCGAGATCGAGTTGTACCAGGGATTGGTGGCAACGAGCGTGAACGCGAAGCCGAGCATCGAGAACGATCGCATGGCGGTGAACCAGAAGATTGCGCGGTTTATTCCGGCGGGCTTCTACTACAAGACCTTCATGTGGCCGCGCAAGTTCTGGCCGAAATACGAAGAAGTGATCCGCGATGCCGCGGGCCTCGGCAAGGCGCCGGAACACGTGGATGCGGATCGCTACGACAAGTGCTTTGCGCACTGCGATGTGCTCGTGGTCGGCGCTGGGCCGTCGGGTCTTGCTGCAGCGCATGCGGCGGGATTGTCGGGCGCACGCGTGATTCTCGTCGATGACCAACCCGAACTCGGTGGCTCGTTGCTGTCGTATCGAGCAGAGATCGATGGCGCCCCGGGCTTGAAATGGGCGCAGAAGATAGAAGCCGAACTGCGCAAGATGCCCGATGTAAAGATCCTGTGCCGCAGCACGGCCTTTGGTTATCAGGATCACAACCTGATCACCATCACGCAGCGTTTGACCGAGCATTTGCCGGTATCGATGCGCAAAGGCACGCGGGAACTGCTGTGGAAAGTACGCGCCAAGCGGGTCATTCTGGCGACGGGCGCGCAGGAACGTCCCATCGTATTCGGCAACAACGATCTGCCGGGCGTGATGCTTGCGTCGGCGGTGTCGTCGTATTTGCATCGTTATGCGGTGCTGCCGGGCCGCAACGCGGTGGTTTTCACGAACAACGACAGCGGCTATCAATGCGCGCTGGATCTGAAGGCGGCAGGCGCGCAAGTGACGGTCGTCGACCCCCGCCTCGCCGATGACAAAGGCGCCTTGCAAGGCCAGGCGAAACGCTATGGCGTGAAGGTCCTGAATGGCTCGGTGATCACCGTGGCGCATGGCAAGTTGCGCGTGGCATCGGTTGAAGTCAGCGCTTATTCGAACGACACGGTCGGTGTGAAGCAAGCGGATCTGTCCTGTGACCTGCTCGCTGTGTCCGGCGGCTGGAGCCCGATTCTCCACTTGTTCGCGCAGTCAGGCGGCAAGGCGCACTGGCACGACGAAAAACTCTGCTTCGTACCGGGTAAAGCGATGCAGGCCGAAAGCAGCGTAGGCGCATGCGCAGGCGAATTCACGCTGGCACGTGCGATCCGTTTCGCCGTAGATGCCGGTGTCGACGCTGCGCGCGCCGCGGGTCTGATCGTCGCACGTCCGACGCCCGTGCAAGTAGCCGAGATCAGCGAAGCACCGGTGATGCCGCTGTGGCTGGTCGGTGGCCGCGAGATGGCAACGCGCGGTCCCAAGCAATTTATCGATTACCAAAATGACGTATCCGCCGCCGATATCTTCCTCGCTGCACGTGAGGGTTTCGAGTCGGTCGAGCACGTGAAGCGTTACACCGCGATGGGCTTCGGCACGGATCAGGGCAAGCTCGGCAACATCAACGGCATGGCGATTCTCGCTCAGGCGCTGAACAAGACCATCCCTGAAACGGGTACCACGACGTTCCGTCCGAACTACACGCCGGTCACGTTCGGCACCTTCGCCGGCCGCGAGCTGGGCGAGTTCCTCGACCCTGTACGCAAGACCGCTGTGCACGAATGGCACGTGGAAAACGGTGCGGCGTTCGAGGACGTCGGCAACTGGAAGCGGCCGTGGTACTACCCGAAGAACGGTGAAGACATGCACACCGCGGTCGCACGCGAGTCACTGGCGACGCGTACGAGCGTCGGTATCCTCGATGCATCGACGCTCGGCAAGATCGACATTCAAGGTCCCGATGCCGCGAAGCTGCTCAACTGGGTCTACACGAACCCGTGGAGCAAGCTGGAAGTGGGCAAGTGCCGCTACGGCCTGATGCTCGATGAAAACGGCATGATCTTCGACGACGGCGTGACCGTACGCCTCGCGGACCAGCACTACATGATGACGACCACCACCGGCGGCGCGGCGCGCGTGCTGACCTGGCTCGAGCGCTGGCTGCAGACCGAGTGGCCCGACATGCGCGTACGGTTGGCATCGGTGACGGATCACTGGGCGACGTTCGCCGTGGTCGGCCCGAATAGCCGCAAGGTCCTGCAGAAGGTCTGCCGCGATATCGACTTCGCCAACGCCGCGTTCCCGTTCATGAGCTATCGCGAAGGGACGGTGGCGGGCGCTGCATCGCGCGTGATGCGGATCAGCTTCTCCGGCGAACTCGCGTATGAAGTCAACGTGCCGGCGAACGTGGGGCGTGCTGTGTGGGAAGCGTTGATGGCCGCGGGTGCCGAGTTCGACATCACGCCCTACGGCACGGAAACCATGCACGTGCTGCGTGCCGAGAAGGGTTACATCATCGTCGGCCAGGATACCGATGGTTCGATGACGCCGTACGACCTCGGCATGGGTGGACTGGTGGCGAAGTCGAAGGACTTCCTCGGCAAGCGCTCGCTGACCCGCTCGGATACGGCGAAGGCCGGACGCAAGCAGCTTGTCGGCTTGCTTGCTGAAGATACGTCGTTTGTGATTCCGGAAGGGTCGCAGATTGTGTCGGGTCCGTTCACCGGTGACACGGCGCCTATGCTCGGCCATGTCACATCCAGCTATTTCAGCCCTATTTTAAAGCGCTCGATCGCGATGGCCGTCATCAAGGGCGGTCTCGACAAGATCGGCGAGTCGGTGATGATCCCGCTCGCCGGCGGCAAGCAGATGCCGGCAAAAATCACCAGCTCGGTGTTCTACGACAGCGAAGGAGCACGTCAACATGTGGAATGAAAGCAGAAGCAATCAGACGGTCGTGGATCGCGCAATCGGGCAGGGCGTATGGCAGGAGTCACCGCTGGTGGGTGCCGATGGCTTGCTGAAAAAACATCAGACGAGTGCGTCGAAGGCTTTTCGCCTGGTCGAGCGGCCGTTCCTCGAACTCGTCAATCTGCGTGGCGACCTGCGCGATGCAGCGTTCGTTGCCGCGGTAGACAATGTAATTGGCTGCAAGCCGCCCGAGAAACCGAATACGACGGCGGCCGGCAACGGTTACGACCTGATGTGGCTCGGTCCCGACGAGTGGCTCGTGCGCTCGACCGCCTCGCATTCCGCAACGCAACCGGCGCCGCTGGAAGCGAAACTGCGTGAGGCGTTCAAGGGTTTGTTCGCTGCTGCTGTAGATATTGGCAGCGGTTATACGGTGCTCGAAATCAGCGGCACGCGTACCCGCGATGTCCTCGCTCGCGGCTGTCCGCTCGATCTGCATCCGCGTTTGTTCGGCATCGGCCAATGTGCGCAGAGCCATTATTTCAAGGCATCGGTGACGATTGTGCCGACGGGCGAGGACAACTTCGAGCTCGTGATCCGTCGCAGTTTCGCGGACTACTTCGTGAAGATCATGCTCGACGCGGCCGAGCCGCTGATGTCGTGAAACCGTACGAACCGATGAGCCCGGGCGGACGCGGCTGGCGCATTGTTGTCGATGAGCTGGTAGTGCCCACGCGCATCGGTTTGTATGCGCGGGAGCATCTGGCGCCGCAGCCGGTTGCTATCGACGCGAGCCTGCATTATCAGGGCGTACCGGCCGAGGACAACGCGCACGAGTTGATCGATTACGAGGTTTGGTGCGCGGGAGTATCGGCCTATCTTGAGAGCAAGCCGCATACGCGCTTGCTCGAAACGCTGGCGGTGGAGATTGCGGCGCTGTCGTTCACTGGATGGCCCGCGCTCGATGCGCTGACGCTGCTGTTGTACAAGCCGAAGATTCGCGACGGTACGCGGCGCGTGGGCGTCGAGCTCGATTGGCATCGTGCCGATTTCAACGCATGGCGTGCGTCAGCCCGGTTGCATACGGCGGTCGCGCGCTGAAACGGCCATGACGTCGACGCGCGTTCAAACCGCCGGACTCTCCCAGCTTGTGTGCGAGCGACACGATCCCCATGCGGCGCTCGCATTGCTCGACCGCAGCCTTGCGCTGGGCCATCGGCGAATTGCGTTGATCCGATATCTGCATGCGCAATATCTTGGCGCGCCGCTCGAGCCGCGCCATCATGAGTATGTTCACAAGGTTGCCGCGAGATTGAGCACAGAGACGATCACTCGCATAGCGACCGCCGCGCGCGCCCGGCTTGAAGGGTGACTCAGCGCACGGTATCGACTCTGAATGATCGCCTCACGACCATCAGCGATGAAACCAGCACGCACCCGCACGACACGGCCACCGACTGCGCCGCACCCACTACACCGAACGCCACACAGAGACCTGAGAGCAGCGAGAGTGAGCCGGCAATCTCCATGGTCGAGAGGATGACGAATGATCTTTTTCTGATTGAGAACACGACCAGGGAGGTGATCCGGCAGGCAAAAACAAGCCCAGCGCCGGTGAAGATCAGCAAGAGGAATAGCCACTGAATCGAGGGTGTGCCGAGACTTGCCGTGGGGAACAGCCTTATCTTGTAGGCGCAGAACGTGGTGAGGCCCAGGAAGGCAATTCCTGCTGCGCCAAGCGCGAATGCCGGCAACACTGAAAGACGCTTCGTGGATTCTGAAAACCACGCATGTATCCGCAAATGAAGGACAAGCGATAACGCCTGCCCAAGATTGAACGCGATGTTATGCACGCTTTTCGCCCCGCGATACAACGCGGCACCCGCAGGTCCAAGAGGCATGGCCGCGATGATCACATCGACATGCTTCGCTCCCGAGAAGATCGCGTTCGAATACCAGCTGCTGACGAGCTCCTTGCCGCCGAGCTTAGCCAGTTGCGGGAACGCTGCCAGTCCGGAAGACGCGTTCTGATTTGCTTTATCCAGCCGGCGCAGGACGAGATAAGTACCCAGCAGCATCGCTCCATACGAGCCTTCGACCAACAGCAGCAGATCGGGAAGATACGGCGACCATGATGCATTCGTAGCGATCCGCCAGATGACCGCGCAACGACTCAAGGCGGTGGATCGAGAACATCACGAGCAAGCTGCAGATCTGCGTAGCGAACCAGACGAACAAAATGTGTCCGGCAAGGCTTTTCAGTGACCTTGCGGGCTTCGCCCGATACACGCCAAGCGCCGGAAACAACGCGAGCGAGACAGCCGCTGAAAAGGCTGCGGACGACGCAATGATTGCGGTCGAGCCCGTTTGCGCGAATCCACCGAAGCGGACGTGGTAGGCCAGTGCTGCGCCGGCGAGAATCAGCACGACGTCCAGCAGGCGGTTGAGTAATCCGTTGAATGTCAGCATGGTTGCCCCGGAGCAATTCGGCGTGCGCTGATGGCGTCATGACCGGACGATGCGATAGACCCCGTCGCCAGAGCGAGGCGAGCGTCCAGCGTGATGCACTTTTTTCTTCGTTCTGTATGTTGGAAAGTCATTGCGATCAATTTAATTAAATCGGATAAAGGGTTTATTGGATAATGCATTTCTGCTGTGTCTAATCGAAATGAGATTTTTCTCGATTCGAATAGACGAACGTGCCGAAGCTCAGCGCGAAGCAATGAAGTTTTCGTCGTTGAATACAGCGAAAGACGGGAAATCTCTATATAGCGTTCTGCACCTGGATTGGAGCGGACGCTATTGGGAGATTCAGCCGTCTCTTGAGTGGCCACATTGTCACTTAACAGGCTGCGGAAATACCTCGCCCCGAAGTCACCCAAAAGGTCAGTTCAAACGTTG
>NZ_JALPRJ010000151.1 GCF_030464885.1 Caballeronia sp. SEWSISQ10-4 2
TAAAGAGAACAGCTAAGACATAACGACCGCAGACGCAGAAAGCAGCAACCCAGCACCGACCCCGACCACTACCCCAGAGCCCCCCTCCCATTACATTCTCCAGCAGAACGCTCAGGGTTCCTTGCGGGCTTGCCCGGCGGCACCACTTAGCGTTGAGTCAATCACCTTGCCGAGAACGCTTGCCCTAAGAATCCAGTTATAAACAGCGCCCGCGATCATCAATGCCGAGGTACCGAAAAATACCTCCCGCATGCCGAAATGCCCGCCGACGAAACCGCCGGCAAGCGGTCCGACGACCTGCCCGGTGTATTGGGCAGAAGTCGAATAACCGAGCATATTCCCCGCAATGGCTGCGGGCACGTTGTGCCGGATAACGCTGGCGACGCAAGGCAGCAACCCGCCAAGCGCGAGGCCCATCAAGAATCGCAGAAGGATTAATTGCCAGCCTTGTGTGACGAATGCTTGCGGGATCAGCAGGATGCCTGCAACCGCAAGGCAGCCGATGATGACGTTCCAATGCCCCAGGCGATCGGCGAGCTTACCCAGGTAAGACGCGGAGAGAATGCTGCCCAACGCTGCCGCCGACATGACAAGCCCGGCAACAAAAGTGACCTGGTGGAGATCGACAATCTGTGCAACATAGACCGTAATGATCGGCTCGATCGACATGTTCGCCAACATCAGGAGCATGCCGGTGAACAGCATGGCAATAGTCGGCCGTTTGTCCGCAAGCGCCGCCCAACTGCCGCGCTTGCTTCCTTTCTGGCTCGCGCCCGGTTGACGCTCGTTTTTTACAAACAGCACTGTCGCCAGGAACGTAATGAAGATCAGCGCGCCCGCGGCGAGAAAGGTCGAACGAATTCCGATAAGCGGCGGCAGCGATCCTCCAATGATCGGGCCGACCAGATTGCCGGCCATGATTCCAGAAGACAGGACACCGAGCGCCCAGCCGCATCGGTTTTTGGGTGTCTGGGTCGCGACCAGCACGGTGGAGCCCGACGCGAATCCGCCAAGCAAGCCCGCGAGGAGTCGAAGCCCGACGAGTTGCCAGACGTTATGCGCCATTCCCATTAAAGACATGATGATGGCCATGCCGAGACTGGCGCGGATCAGCATCGGCTTGCGGCCGTAGAGGTCGGCAAGCCGTCCCCAAAGGGGTGCGGTCAGTGCCGCAGTGAAAAACGTCGCGCCGTAAGCAATCCCGGACCACTGGACTATGGCTGCATGATCCTTGACGCCAAGCTGTTCAACGTACAGCGGCAGAAACGGCAACATGAGCGTCATTGCCACGATGGTCGTGAACGATCCGAAGACACAGACAATGAGATTGCGTCGCCAGTGGGAAAATTCCTCCGGCGCCGGAGGATTCGCGCGATGTGCGCTTGCCGCTTGTTTGTCCATGATCTTGTCCGGGTCGGCGCGAGCAAATGGGCTATGTCCGGTTTCTTCGTGAAGGCCGGAGCAACCGATTTGTGCAAAAGTGAATTGACTTCAACCCGGATCGTACGGCGTTGGCCGTGGTTCAACCAGTTCGCTGCCTATACCGGTATCGCGACTACCCGCCACGAAGGGCTGAGGAGATCAGGTTGTCGTCGATTCGGACATGGTCGCCTATCTGTCCAGCTCATGGCAAAAAAGCTCGCGCTATGGGGCGTTATCCATTCGTAATGCAAAGCTTAAGTTCGTAAGTTAGCCATCACTGCCGGTTAATGTGCTGTCTCTAAGATGCGCCTTGTCACCTTCCATCCAGACGGAAACCTAAAACAAGGACGCGTCAAAAATGCAACGGGTACGTTCACGGTTTCGCCAGAAACCACTCGCGCATATTGTTCTCGCATCGCTGTGCGCAACTGCTGCTCAGGTATCTCATGCACAGGCATCGGGGGATCTTGGCTCGGTGCAAAGCACCGCTACTTCGAACACTTCCGGCGGCGGTTCAACACCAGCCAACCCGCAGTCGGCGCCGGCACAGGCACCCACGCAAGGCTCGTTGACCGCGGACGAACCGCAATCGATCATCAACCGGCACTATATCCAGAACAGCACGGCACCCACGGCCAACTACAGCGATATCGTCCAGATCGCACCAAGCGTGAACAGCGTCAATCCGAACGGCGCTGGCCTGATGGAATCACAAAGCCTGTCGATTCGCGGTTTCCAGGACGGTCAGTTTAACGTGACATTCGACGGCATTCCGTTCGGCGATTCCAACGACTTCACGCACCATTCCACATCGTTTTTTACGTCACAGAATATTGGTGGCATTACGGTCGATCGAGGCCCGGGGGATGCCTCGCAGATCGGCTTCGCGACCTTCGGCGGCACGATTGCCGTCCAGTCGCGAGAGCCGTCCATGACGCCGTCGGTATCGCTTCTGGGTTCGTACGGTAGCTTCAACACCTGGCTCACCGGCGCGGAATTCAATACGGGTGACATGCAGCAGTGGGGCGACGCGCGCGCCATGGTCGGCTACAGCCATACCAGCAGCGACGGCTATCTGACCAACGCCTCGCAACGCCGTGACAACGTTTTTTTCAAGTTGGAGAAGCCCATCGGCGACGACACCCTCATCACCGTGTATGCGAACTACAACCGCATCCACCAAAACGTATCGCTGGGTGCGACCGCGGCGCAGATTCATCAGTTCGGCCCGAACTTCGGACTTAGCAACGATCCGACCAGCCAGTCCTTTTCCGGCTACAACTTCGACCGGATCAATACGGACATGGAATACATCGATGTCCAGACCCGCATTGCCGAGTGGAAGATCGAGAACAAGCTCTACACCTACGCGTATTACCACGACGGTTTCAACGGCATGGATCCGAATGGCGAGACCCCGAACGGCACCGCGTTCGGTCCGAATAACGTGCCGGGCCAGCAGATGGCCAACAACTACCGCGCGTTCGGCGACATCGCGACGGCGGAACGCAAGATCGGACCGGGTACGTTGCAGTTCGGCGGGTGGCTCACGCATCAGTCGAACTTCCGCGACAACATGAACGTGGACGACTCGCTGAATTTTGCGCTCCAGTCGCTTAATTTCACGATGCACGACACGTTGCTCACGTTCGAACCCTACGTGCAGTACGCGTGGGAGTTGCCCTTCGGACTGACGCTGACACCCGGCCTGAAGTACGTGTCGTTTAATCGCAGTATCGACGCGCCCGTGGACCAAGGCAGCGGCGTGCCGGTGAACTACAGCCACACTTGGACGAAGGTGCTTCCGTCGGTGACGCTGCACGAGCAGATCAACTCGAACTGGAGCGCTTATGCACAGTTTGCGCAGGGCTTTCTCGCGCCGAACCTGAACATTTTCTATGTCACGAATCCGGCAGGATCGAGCCAGCCCAACCCTGAGCAGACCAACAACTATCAGATCGGCACGACCTATAAAAGCAAACGGCTGACGGTATCCGCCGACCTGTACTACATCGACTTCCTAAACGCGATCACTAGCCAGACGGTGGGCGGTAACACCACGTTCTCGAACGCAGGCGGCGCGGTGTACAAGGGCTTCGAATCGGAAGCGACGTTCTACGCCGGACTTGGCTTCAGCCTGTACGGTAACCTGACCTTCAACTCTGCCAAGCAGAAGAGCACCGGCGACTGGATGCCGAATGCGCCGCAAAGCACCGCGGCATTGGGCCTGCTTTACGAGCGTGGACCGCTGAACGGGTCACTGATCACCAAGTTCGTGGGCCACCAGTTTGGTTCGACGGGAGATCAGCAACCTATCGGCGGTTTTACGGTGACCAACTTCGCGACCTCCTACACGATCAAGAACCTGGCGCCGTGGCTGCATAACACGCGCATCGGCCTTGAAGTCGACAACATCTTCGACCGCACCAGCATCAACGCGCTTGCCGGCTTTACCGCCGCCGACAATACGCCGCTGTACTGGACGATTCCGGGCCGTGCGATTATCGGCACCGTGTCGACCGACTTTTAAAAGGAGTTTGCCTGCATGACTTTCAACACGTTGCTGAACCTGGCCAACCATTCCGGAGGCGTTCTCTATGTCATTGCGGCGATGCTTTTTGTCGCGCTGACGATCATCATCGAACGCTCCTGGTTCCTGCACCGCGTCTCGGGCTATGGGCACGCCGCGCTCCAGCAAATCGACCGGCTCGATCAGCTCGACACATCGACGCTCACCACGTTCGCCGAGAAGTATCGAGGCCTGCCGATCGGACGGATCTTCTCGATGGCCGCGCGCCTTCATGGCACGCGAACGCGAGAAGAACTCGACGCGAGTTTCGAGGAGGTGATCATGCGCGAAGCACCGCGTATCGACCGCTTGCTGTGGGTACTCGATACGATCGTTACGCTAGCGCCGCTGCTTGGCCTGTTTGGCACCATCGTGGGGATGTTCAACGCATTCCAGGTGCTGTCCGACCCTGGCAACGCACCCACGCAAGTAACGGGCGGTGTGGCCGAAGCGTTGATCGCCACTGCCTCAGGATTGTTTGTCGCGATGATCGGCCTGGTGTTTTTCAACGGTCTGCACAACCGCGTGCGCGCGGTCGTGCACCAGCTTGAAACGCTCAAGGCTGCACTCGTCAACCGGCTGGCGAGCGGATCGCACGAGCATTCGAAGGAACTGAGAGAAGGGTCAGGGCCGCGCGCGGTGGTCGGGAAACTTGCCTCGCAAGGGGCCTGACAATGAACTACTTCGAAGCCAAAAAGGCCAGGATCGAGATCATCCCGATGATCGACATCATGTTCTTCCTGCTGGTGTTCTTCATCATGATCACGCTGCACATGATTCCGAACGCCGGCCTGAAGACCCAGTTGCCGTCGAGCGCGAGCGCGCTCGCTTTGCCGCCGCCGAAGGTGATGGTCACGCTGTCGACCGACGGCAGCATGTCGGTCGATGGCCGGGTGCTGACGCCGGCTCAGTTAACCTCGATGTTGTCGGCGCGGCCTGATGCGTCGCATACCGTGGTGACGATCGCCGGATCGAAAGCGGCGCAGATCCAGGACCTCGTCAGCGTGATGGATGCATGCCGTGCAGCGGGTGTCTCGCAGATCGCGCTTGCAGCGCAACCCGCGGCGAAGTGATATGGCGACTCCCTCTGCTGCCGGCTTCGTGCCGGAACGACGACGTTTCTATCCAGCGGCGGCGCTCGCGCTGCTCGCCGAAGCGCTGCTGCTCGGAGGTGGTTATCTGATGCTGGCGCACAGGCCCGCGCCGCCGGTTGTCCCGCCGGTGACGGTACTGTCGCTCGCGCCGGCACCGGAACCTGCGCCCGCGCCGGAACCCAAGCCGGTTGCGCCGGCACCGGTTCCCAAGCCGCAGCCAGTGGCACGTCCGGTCACCCCCGTGCATCAGGTGACGCATGTTGCCCGGCCGCGTCCGATGCCACCCGTGCCGACCCCGGTGCCGGAGCCTGCAACGCCGTCTGCAGCGCCCACGAATCCGCCGCCAGTTCCTGCGCCACCGCCGCCTCCTGCGATGCCCGCAGCGGCGCCTGCAGCCCCCAATCCGAGCTTTGAGAACGCCATGCGTGCCGCGATCCAGGCGGCCCTTCATTATCCGGAGTCGGCGCGCATGTCCGGCATGGCGGGTCGCACGCGGGTTGGCTTCCGGTACCGCGACGGCAGCGTATCCGACATCACGCTCATCACGTCGAGCGGTAGTGGACTGCTGGATCGCTCGGCGCTTGCGGCCGTAAGGGATGCGGCCTATCCCAAACCGGAACCTGCCCAGATGGGCAAAACCCTGAACGAACAGCTTTGGGTAACCTTCAATCTAAATACTGACGAATGAAACAAACACTCTCCGTTATCGCAGCTTTGCTGGGCTTGTCCACCGTCGCCGCCGCGACTGCTGCTGCACCAGCGGCGTCACTGCCGCCCGACGCGCCCGTGCGCCACGTCCTGCTGATCAGTGTCGATGGTCTGCACACGGGCGATCTCGCGCATTTCGTGGATGCTCATCCGGACAGCACGCTCGCGAACCTTCTGAAGCAGGGCGTTGATTACACCAACGCCCATACCGTTGCTCCCGCCGATTCGTTCCCCGGGCTGATGGCCCTGATAACCGGCGGCACGCCGGCCGTGACGGGCGTCTATTACGACGACTCGTACGACCGCGCACTGGCTGCGCCGGGCAGCGATTGCAGCCGGCTCGGCGCACGTGTTCGCTACGACGAGTCACTCGATATGGCTGCAGCCGATGGGCACGACATGATCGACCCTGCCAAGCTGCCTCGTGATCCGGTGCACGGTTGCGTGCCGGTTTATCCTCACAGCTACCTGCGCGTCAACACGATCTTCGAAGCGGTGCATGCGGCCGGTGGTTATACCGCCTGGACCGACAAACATCCGACCTACGAACTCGTCCAGGGCCCTTCGGGTCAGGGAGTCGACGACTTGTTCCTGCCGGAGATCGGGGCGAATTACGAAGGTCTCAGCAACGTCAAAGCCAAGGAGATCACCGGTTCGCTTCCCCGCACTGAGGACTACGACGACATGAAGGGGCGGGTAATCGTCAACGAGATCGACGGTTTGACGCACGACGGGAAAAAGCGCTCAGTTGTGCCGACCGTATTCGGCCTGAATCTGCAGGCGGTCAACGTCGCGCAGAAAATCTACGGGTATAAGAACCCGGATGGCGATCTGACAGTAGGTGTGGATCGCGCGATCGGACATACCGACCAGTTGATCGGGCGCTTCGTGAGTGAGCTGGAACGGCAGGGCTTGCGTGACGACACGTTGATCATCGTGACGGCCAAGCACGGCAATGGCCCGATTGATACCAGTCTGCTCAACAAGATCGACGAGCGGCGGCTGGAGAGTGTGATCGACAAGGCCGCACCGGGTGCGCTTGCTCAGTTGACCACGGATTACGGTGCGCTGATCTGGCTGAATAACACCTCGGCTACCCCCGCGGTGAGCGCTGCCTTGCGAGCGAATGCGGACGCGCTCGGTATTGCCGATGTCGTGAGCGGCGAGCGCCTGGCGCTGCGGTTTCCCTCGCCATTGCGAGACAGCCGTACGCCGGATATTGTTGTCGTGTCCCGCAACGGTGTCATATTTACGCCACCTGGCGATGGCAAACTAGCCGAACATGGGGGATTCCATGACGACGACACGCGCGTTGCCTTACTCGTGTCGAATCCGCATCTCGCTGCGCGGGGACAGCAGGTGACTTATCCTGTGTCGACTACGCAGGTCGCGCCAACCATCCTCGCCGCGCTCGGCTTACCGGTCAATGCACTCCAGGCTGTCGCGCAGGAAGGCACGCCGGTCCTGCCGGACGGGAGCTGGAACCCGCTTCGGCAAGTAGCGCAGGCTCAACCTGGAACACAATCGCTTGGCAAGTGAACAGGCCATCGTCCGCTCGATCGGACGGAAGTACCGCATTCTGGTTGTCGAAGACGACCCGAGTGCGGCGCTGGAAGTCAGGGCGGCGCTCGAAGACCATGGTTTCGACGTCGAGTGCGTGTTGTCCGGACATGACGGCTTGTTGCGCGCGATCGACGGCGAGTTCGACGTGGTGGTGCTCGACCGCATGCTGCCTGATATAGACGGCCTGTCGATCCTGTCGACGCTGCGCAATATCGGCAGGCGGACCCCGGTGCTGATCCTGAGCGCGCTCGCAGCAGTCGACGAGCGCGTGCGGGGCTTGCGTGCCGGGGGCGACGATTACGTTACCAAGCCATTCGACAGTCTCGAACTCACCGCGCGTCTCAATGTCCTGCTGCGCCGCCAATCGTCGGCGGCGGCATCCTCGACGCTGAGTGTCGGAGATCTGATCCTCGACCCCGGCATGCACCGGGCGCAACGTGCCGGCCAGACACTCGACCTGAAGCCTCGTGAATACAGTTTGCTTGAATTCATGATGCGGCATGCCGGTCAGGTCGTCACCCGCACCCTCTTGTTCGAGTCGGTCTGGAACTACCACTTCAACGCGCAGACCAACGTGATCGACATGCATATCGGCCATCTGCGCCGTAAGGTCAGCCTCAACGGGCGCATGTCGTCGATGATCCATACGGTACGTAATGTCGGCTATATTCTCCAGGCCGCCGAGTAGTCGCGCAGCGCGCCTGCATCCGGGCAGCATCGGCTGGCTGTTGCTGGTGTTCGTCAGTTCGGCGATAGCGCTGTTCGCATTGCTTTACTGGCTGACCAGCGGTTACCTGCTTCACCAGGTCGACGAACGCCTGAACGGAGAGGTGGCGGAGTTTCAATCGCTCGGCCGTGACGAAGCCATCGCGACCATCAGTGCACTGAGCCGGCGCGATGTTGCGGACAGCCGGCCCTATGGTCTGTTCGACGAGAACGGCAGGTGGCTTGCGGGCAACGTCGACAGTCTTCCGGCGGAAAAAGACAGTACTCCATTCGACTACGCGCAGGCGACCCGTGAGAGACGCAGCCGGGTGATGAGCCAATATCGCGGCATCATCGTGCCGACCAAAAGCAAACTGCGGATCGTCGTCGGGCATTCGATCGACGAGATCATCGTGTTCGACCGCACGCTGGTGACCACGTTATGCACGGGTCTCGCGCTGACAATCCTGCTTGCGGTCGGCTGCGGCGCCGCGCTGAACAGAATGTCGAACCGGCGTATTCGCGCCATCAGCGAGACGAGCCGTGAAATCATGGCAGGCCAGCTGGACCGGCGCCTGCCTACGCGTCATACCAACCACGATCTCGACCGGCTCGCGGGAATCGTCAACACGATGCTTGATGAGATAGAGCGGCTCGTGAGCGAGGTCCGCGGTGTGTGCGCCGGCATTGCTCACGATCTGCGTACGCCGATGACGAGTCTGCGCGGCGGGCTCGAACGGGCGCGCCGCCGCTCGAATACGGTGGACGACTATGCAGGCGCAATCGATACGGCGATCGAGCAGTCGGATGTCGTGCTCAATCGCTTTACGGCCCTGCTAAGAATTGCAGAGATCGAGGCCGGCGGACGGCGTGCGAGTTTTGGTTCGATCTCGCTTGATACCGTGCTGCGCGACGTGGTTGAACTTTACGAGCCGCTTGCTGAACATCGTGGCTTGTCGATGAAGATGCATGCGCCTGTAGCGGTCGAGGTCATCGGCGATATCGACCTGCTGTTCGGGGCAATCGAGAACCTGCTCGACAACGCGCTGAAGTTCACGCCAAGGAGTGGGGAAGTAACGCTCGAGGTCTGGCACGACAACGGCTTTCCTGCGCTGCAAATTACAGACACCGGACCGGGCATCGACGTGAGCGAGCGCGAAGCGGTGCTTCGGCCGTTTTATCGGAGCGCGGGTGCGCGAGCGCACATGACGGCAGGGCACGGCCTTGGCCTGAGCCTTGTCGCTGCCATTGCCCGCATGCATGGGGCCGACTTCGAGATCGGGGACAATCAGCCAGGCTGCAAGATGCTGTTGCGTTTTAGAGGCTAGCCCTTTGCGTGCATCCAGATCGGAGCCATTGCGCCGGATCTTCCCTATTTATATGCGTGAGGCGTTTATCTAGACACTTTGTTTACACGGCTTTGTGTACGCTTTATTTCGTTCGATCCTATGGAACTCGCAACAAATGAACATGGCACTTGCACAAGTCGTTGCCCGGATGCAATTGGGCAAAAGGTCCGCGTTAGCAGCTAATCGCGCAGCCTCGCCAGCAGCCCGCGAAGGCGCGGTGGACGAGGCATCGAAGACATCGCGACACACCGCTCCGCGGCTGTTCTATTCGCCGCTTGGCGTGTTCAGTCGCCACATTCATTGAGGGCAGCCATGGTCTCAGGAATCTGGTTGCCGATCGTCACGCCGTTTCGGAACGGTCAGGTCGACGTGGATGCACTGCAGCGTCTTGCCGAACGTTACCTGAACGAGGAAATCAGCGGGTTTGTCGCATTGGGAACGACCGGGGAAGCGGCGTTACTCGATCACAACGAGCAATTGACGGTTCTACAGGCGTTGCTGGAAGTCATCGGAACGCGCCTGACGGTTGTGGTCGGCGTAGGCGGGCTCAATACGCGGGACATGCTCCACGAGATTCACCGTTTCGCCCGATGGGACATTGGGGGATACCTGGTGTCCGCCCCGGCTTATATTTGTCCGGATCAGCGCGGTGTTCAATGGCATTTCGAGCAAGTTGCGCAGGCCACCGATCGCCCCATCATTCTTTACGACGTCCCGCATCGAACTGGTGTTTCGATCGAGACGGAAACGGTTGAGCGGCTCATTGAATGCCCGAACATCCTGGCAATCAAAGCGTGTGTGCCGGAACGCTTTCGAGACCTTTGCCGATTGCCGATCAGCGTTTTATGCGGCAATGACGACGCATTCCTCGACTGCCTGACTGCGGGCGGTACCGGGGGAATCCTGGCAAGTGCACATCTTTTTGCTGACGCACTGGAGGAGGTTCAGGAGCGCGTCCTGTCGGAGAGGCCTGAAGAGGCGATCGCGCTATTCGACTCTCTCCGTCCGGTCATCAACCTCCTATTCGACGCGCCTAATCCCGCCGGCGTCAAAGCCGCGTTGTCAGTCCGCGCATTGATCAGCAAAGAGACACGCATGCCGATCATGGAAGCGTCAGAGGAATTGACTGAGCGATTGAGGGTCGGCCTGGAAATATGCGCCCGCATGCAAGCGGTCGTTGCTTGAAAGGCAACCAACATAGTGCGATGGCGTCGGGCCACGTGGCGCCGGTCGCATAGGGAAGTAATCGATACGTGGCGTTTTATGAGCTCCGGGAAAATCATGGCAACTGGTACTGTAAAGTGGTTTAACGACACGAAAGGCTTTGGCTTCATCACCCCCGACGACGGCGGCGATGACTTGTTCGCGCATTACTCGGAAGTGCAGGCGCATGGCTTCAAGTCGCTTCAAGAGAAGCAGAAAGTCAGCTTTGAAGTCAAAGAGGGGCAGAAGGGCAAACAAGCGTCGAACATTCAGCCACTCTGATATTGGTGTTCGTTCGCACTCAGTCGGGGGTGGTGCTGGGTTGCACGGGGTTTTCGGGCGTAGTGGTCGGAGTTGATGCAGGGTTGCTGCTGCTTAGGCCTGCGGTCGTTATATGTTGGATGTTTTCTTTATCAC
>NZ_JALPRJ010000152.1 GCF_030464885.1 Caballeronia sp. SEWSISQ10-4 2
TCCGGAGCGCTTAGTCTGGTCAACCCGAGCTCGCGGTATTCTGCAAGCTCCGCCCGTCAGGGCGGGGTA
Source organism: Caballeronia sp. SEWSISQ10-4 2 (assembly GCF_030464885.1). Lineage (GTDB taxonomy): Bacteria > Pseudomonadota > Gammaproteobacteria > Burkholderiales > Burkholderiaceae > Caballeronia. The sequence goes on from NZ_JALPRJ010000152.1 coordinate 70, forward strand.
GTTGACGGCAGCGCCTCCCGGGACGGGGCTGCCCGGCGACCCGGTGCGGCGTCCAGCTCGGCTCGCAGGGCAGTACGATCGAACTTGCCGTTGGGATTGCGCGGTAACACTTCGCGAACAATGACCCGGTTAGGGACCATGTAGGGCGGCAGGTGTTGCGCGCACCAGCCGCGCAAGGCCTCGGGGTCCAGCGATGTTGCGGGCGCAAAGGAGGTGACCAGCAGCACGATCGTCTCACCCAGTCTGTCGTCGGGTACGCCAAGAGCAACGGCTTCGGCGACCAGTCCGCTCGCGTGGACGACCTCCTCGATTTCCTCGGGGCTGATGCGGTAACCGGAACTCTTGATCTGCGCATCGTTGCGCGCGACAAAATAAAGAAAGCCGTCAGCGTCGCGCCGCACAAGATCGCCGGACCAGACGGCCGTGTCGCGGGGCGCGCCACCGGGTTTTACCTCTGGCGAGGGTCGGTAGCGCAGGGCGGTGCGCGCGGCGTCGTTCCAGTAGCCAAGCGTGACGCAGGCGCCCACATGAACCAGTTCGCCGACCTCCTCTGGCCCACAGGGGGAGCCGTCCTCGCGGACGATCAGAATGCGGGCGTTTGGTACGGCCTTGCCGATCGAGTCGGGGCGGTGGTCGACCTCTGCAGGATCGAGGTACGTGGAGCGGAACGCTTCGGTCAAACCATACATCAGGTACGGTTCAGCCTGCGGGAAAAGCGCCCGCAAGCTCTGCAGGACGGGCAGCGGCAGGCGCCCGCCCGTATTGGCGAAATAACGCAGATGACGGCGCGCGGCTTCGGGCCACGGCGCGTGCGCAAGCTGCATCCACAGGGGCGGCACCCCTGTCATGCCCGTGATGCGTTCGCGCTCGCAGGCAGCCATGACGTCCTGCGGTGTCAGGTAGTTGAGCAGTATCGCTGTGGCGTTCACAGCCCAGGCTGAGGTGAGCTGGTTGAGACCGGCATCGAAGCTGAGCGGCAATGCTGAGAGAATGCGGTCCGACGCGACGTGATGAAGGTAGTGCGCGACGCTCCAGCCACCTTCGAGCAGATTGCGATGACTGAGCATGACGCCCTTGGCGAGGCCAGTGGAGCCGGACGTGTAGAGGATGGCCGCCAGATCGGTGTCGATGCACGCAGCGGACCCTGAGGCGAGGCCCGTGCTGTGCTCGCACGGTATGTGGTTCGAGCTGGTTTTCCCGGACCAGCGGTGACGGGTCGTCGTGCCGGACGGCCATGATGGGGTGGCCGCCGGGTCATCGACGAGGAATATGTGTGGCACGCTCGCGAGTGCGTCCGCGCCGAGCAACTCGGCGCGAAGCGCGGAGGTGACGAGGCACCGTGCGCCGCAGTCCTGGAGGACGTGCATGACCTGGCGCGGTTTGAGAAGTGGGTTCACTGGCACAAAGACGCAGCCTGCGGCAACTGCCCCGAGCATCGAGGCGACGGTTTCGACCCGTTTGTCGAGGAAGATCGCGACACGATCGCCGCAGGATGTTCCGAGTGCACGCAACTGCGCGCCAAACCCGCGGCTGAGCGCGATGAGCGCGCGGTAGGTCAGACGCGTACGATCCACGACGAGCGCTTCGGCGTCGGGTGCGCGGCTCGCCGCTGCTTCTACCAGTTCCATGATGTTGTGCATCGTTGTACCTTGATAAGGAATGCAAATAAATAAAGTTGAGGTCTGATACCTTTTTGTTCAAACCGATTCAGTGGCGCACCACCATGGCGCCGAAGCAGCCGGCAAGGCCGCTCGAGAACAGTAACGAGCGCTCGCCTGCCACTTTTTCTTCGCTATCCTGGAAATTGATGAACGGATCGGCGCCGAATACATGGCCGATGCGCGCAAAGTTATGCGTGAAGAGCCGGCTCTGCGCAATGCCGAGCATGGCCATCAGCCGACGCCAGCCGGGCAGATTGACGTGATGAGGCAGCACGCACGTGATCTGGTCCGCGTGCACGCCGGCCTGTCTGAGCGTTGCGCGCATCGTCGTGAACGCGGACCAGTAGTACCTGTCATCGGGGACGGGCTGGATGTCATCGTCCATCGCGCGAAAGAAGCGTCGGTCCGTGTACAGGTACAGGCTCTCGATACGGTTGCAGGCGCCGCCGCGCTCGAGAAGCAGGGCGCAGGCGCCGTCGCTGTGAAGCGCAAGGTTCTGGATGGCGCGCAGATGATCGCACCCTGGGCCAATCAGGTCGGCGCACACGACGATGGCCCGCACGATCGCGCTGTTTTGCGCCATCAATGCACGCAGGGTGCGAATGGCGGCAAACGGTGAGACGCAGTTCTGCTGCGCGACCGAAAACGCCAGTGCACGGCCGAGCCCGGTCGTGCACTGGATCAGGTGGGCTGTGCCTGCGGGTGGTGCGATGATGCTGCTCTGGATCGTATGCGCGTAGATGAGCGCATCGATGGAGTCTGGCGTGACGCGCGTGGCTGCGAGCAGTGTACGCACCGCTTGGGTCGCAAGATCGGCGGGCGACTTGCCAGCTGCGTCGTGGAAACACCGCGTACCGTTGTCCAAGAGCGCTGCGGCACGCCGGGCGGACTGCCCGCAGCGGGCTGCCCACGTATGCGCATCGACGATGTTGTCGGGCAGGCAGTATGCGACGCCGGCAAGCGCGAGCGCGGGCGGGTGTTCAGGTGCGCACATGCTCGCCTCCACGGAATTGCAGCAATGCGCAGGCGGCTTGTCCCTGGAGGCCTGCTGACCAGGCGAGGATGTATTGCCCGGGATGCGGCCTGATGTCGCGCAGCAAACGGTCAAGATTGACCGGTGTATCGGCGGCACAGAGGTAGCCGATGCTGCCCGCATCACCCAGCACGGTACGTGCGGATGACAAGCCGCACTGGGCGCTGATGTCGCGTGCCAGTGTCCGGTTCAGATGTGCTGGCAACACCCAGTCAATTGCAGCAGGGCTGACGCCTGCCTGCAGACAGGTTTCATCGATTGCACCGGTTAGCGTGGCCGTGTCAATCCAGGCGAGTCGACGCTCGACACCGGCTGACACCGCCGGTGTGCGCACGGTGAGGCCCCGTACGCTCCAGCCCGTTTCGGCGCCGGCTTGCACAAGCACCGCTGCTGCACCGTCGCCCAGCGCCGTCAGCGCGCCGACCGTGCGCTCAAACGGGGGGCGCCAACGCTCGGCTGCCACGATCAGCACGGTTCGGGTTTGCGCGTCCGTCGCCATCAACGCTGCTGCGACCTTGAGCGCCATCACGAAAGAGACGCCTTGAAGCTGTCCGAGCGCGAAGGGCACTTGGCCCTGTCCCAGTTCGCAGTGAAGTCTGCAGGCACACGAGAGCGTGAGGTCGTGTTCGAAACTGCCCTGACAGACGATTATCTGGTCGATCGTGTCGGCGGCCGCGTGATGACCCGCCGTGGCGAGAAGCCGGTGGGAGACGTGTAGCGCCATGTCCGAGAGCATGAGCTCCCGTTCGACGGCGACCGTCAGGATGCCGCTCGCGTCGGGCGGTGTTGCTAGGTCGTCGGCGTCCGCCGGTCCAGCGGGGTACTCGGTCTGTCGCCAATGTATCGTGCCTGCATAGATCGATTGCATGAGTGCTTCGCGCGCGTCTGCCCTCTGTTCGAGCGACTCGGACGCATGTCTGGAGAGCGCAGTCAGCGGGACCCGCGAAGCTGGGACGTAACTTGCTGTCGCCACGATGCAGGCATTGGACACACAGGTATCAGGTGCGGCAGACATGGGATTGCACGAACGCGGTCAGGTTCGCAAAGCGCAGGAACAGGTCGGACGACAGGTCCTCGGGCGCGAGGGTGAAATTGAAGTGCTTTTCGATTCCGAGCAGCAGTTCGGTCATGTTCATCGAGTCGATACCGATGTCGAAGAGATTGGTGTCGTCCTGCACCAGGTCGGCCTGGACGGTGCTCCCAAGTACGGACAGCAGACACGTCTTCAGGGTGGCGGCAATGTCGCTGCGTTCGGGGGATGTGGCGTCAGACGTCATGACGGTCTCCAGATGTTGCGTCAGCAGGAAATGAACGAGGGAAGACGGCGGGCGTAGCCGTTTAGGGCACGGACAGGGCGCTTCCCCAGATGAAATCGCGTGGCGTGCGCTGGGCTGCGCGGGCAATCATGAGTCGCTGCAGGTCGCCCGTGCCTTCCATGATGTCGTACGCCTTCGCGTCACGATAGCTCTGCTCGAGTGCCGGATGGGCGGCAATGCCTTCCAGCCCCGCAAGCTCGAGGGCCTCACGCGTGATGTGCGCAGCGACGCGCGACGCGTACGCCTTGGTGATGGACGCGTCCAGCGAGCTGGCCAACTGACGGTCGGCTTGCCACGCGGTGTGATGACAGAGCAGGCGCGCCGCGGTGATCCTGCGCTCGATGTCAAGGAGACGGTCGTTCACGTCAGCGACGCGCAGATGCGGGCTCGCCGGCAAACCACCGGCGTCGAAGAACGTGGCGAGCTCGTCGCGTACGCGCCAGCAGGTGCCGATCATGATCGAGGACAACAGCGGACGGAAATAGTCCCATGCCTGCTGTGCGCCGGAGAACGCGTCGTGGAGGGAGTGTTCATCGTCCCGCCTGAGCAGCGCTTCGGCAGGCAGTTCGCAGTCTGTGAAGGTGAGGACTGCGAGCTGGCTTGCGCGCAGTCCAATCATCCGCTCGATGCGACTAACAACGAGTCCTGGCGTGTCGCCAGGCACGAGAAACGCGCGGATGCCGTAGCGTCCTTGTCGACGGTTCACTGTGGCGAAGGCGACGATGCAATTGGCGCGTGCGCCATTGGTGATGAAGCATTTGGTACCGTTCAGACGCCATCCCTGCCCGGTTTCGGTCGCCGTCATCCGCATGGCGGTCGCGTCAGATCCGCAGTCGGGCTCCGTGATGGCGAACGCGCCCCAGCGCGGTGTGTCGTTGTCGAAGCGCCGGAAGAATGCCGCCTGCTGCCGGGGACTTGCGAGCGCGAGTATGGGCGGCGCGGCAAGGCCCGGGCCGGGCAGTGCGAGGGCCAGACCCGCATCGGCATGGCCAAGATATTCCATGAGCGCCGTGCGCGACACGAGCGATTGCACAGCAGCGCATCCACCGTGTTCGACCGGTACGAGGTTCAGGTTGAGTGCGCGCGCCTCGCATGCCTTCCACAGAGCCTCTGGAATCTGTCCGCTCGCGTCCGCCAGTCGGCCCTCGCTGCGCATGCTCCGAGCCAGCCGGTCCAAATCCAGGCGATGCGCGGCAAGACCTGCACGGATTTCCTCGAGCGTTGGGTTATACGGCAACGAGCGCGACGGATTGACCATGAGCGGTTCCTCGGGGGACGGATCGGTTGTGGATTGATGCATCACGCACAAGCGGCGATTACATGCGTGTCGTTACGGCGTAAAGCGTAGGTGGCGCCGGGGCACTCGCGCTACCTACGAACATTGGGAGGGGGCGTCTTGCCGTATAACCCGGCGCTTGAACCGCCCGATGACGGATAATGCACGTTTGCAACCGACCCTCAAATCGCCAACGACAGGTGCGACGCGCATGGCAGCACGACGACAGACGAAAGAAAGGAAACCCTTGCCTCAGCCCGACAGAAGAGGACCCCGCACGACGAAGCGGGGCGATCAGGTGGCGGAGCTGATCAAGGGCTGGATCACGGACGGCAGGGTGCGTCCGGGGATGCGGCTGAGCAAGGAGGCCGAGCTGCAGCAGGCGTTCAACGTGAGCCGCGGCTCGATGCGCGACGCGCTCAAAGCGCTCGAGGTGCAGGGGCTGGTGACGCTGAGCACGGGGCCGGACGGTGGCGCGACGATCACCGAGGTGCCGCTGGAACGGGCGTTCCAGAGCCTGCAGAACTACCTGTTCTTCCAACGTGTCAGCCTTGAGGACATCTATGCGGCGCGCCGGGCGCTTGAGCCACTACTCGCGGCGGGCGCTGTGGCGCATCTGACGGCAGGTGACTTCGAAGCACTGGAGCTTAGTATCGAAGTATGCGAGCCGTTTGCGGCAAGCCACGAGCACGCACTCGACCAGCGTCACGAGGACATCCATTTCCATGACGTGCTCGCAGCGGCCAACCCAAATGCTTTTCTGCGCTGTCTGTGCCAGATCATCAACCAGATGCTGCATAGTCTGGTTGTCGTCGCGGGCAACGTGACGCAGCGGGACTATCAGGCATTCGGCCGGGCGACTGTGGCCGCGCACCGGGAGATTCTTGAGGCGGCGAGACGCCGTGACGCCGAGGCGGTCAGCAGGCTCATGCAGGAACACATGGAGCAGGCCGAAGCGCAATTGCGCAAGGTGCACGCGGCGCTACGCCAGAAGCTCGTGGTCGATTCTGATCTTGGATTGCACGCGAGAAGACGCAGGCCGCAGTAGCGCGCGATGCGGGGGAGCCGTGCCGATTTGTTCGCCTTATGAGGGAGTTCTGCCATGTCCGGCCGCGCGAAATCCGCGGGCCAGTTCTGGCAGCGGCGCGCGTCCGAAAGCCTGCTCGAACACGTAACAGGCCCACAGGACGAGCGCATCGGCATGGCGGGCGCCGACAATCTGCACGCCCACAGGAAGACCCGAGTCGCTCATGCCACCGTAGACACTTGCCGCGGGCAAGCCCGACTGATTGCACCAGGCCGTGAAATGCGGAAAGAGCGCGTTGCCCGCAGGCAGTCCGTCAAGCGGCATCGCCACGCATGGATACACGGGGCAGATGAGGACGTCGTGTTGCTCAAAGAATGCGTTCACCGCGGCGCCAAGTTCGCCGCGCTCGACCAGCGCACCCAGAAGTGCCTCACCCGATATATTACTTCCCGCATGCGCGTAGGCTCGCAGCGACGGGTCGAGTTGGGCACCGCCGTCCGGCATGCTGCCAGCAAGCTGATTGCAGCACGCCGGCCACAGGGTGGCATGGATTGCATTGCTGCGTGCAACGCCGGGCGGGTCCGCACGCCGCACGCTCGCTCCCAGTTCGCGAAACACTTCGCCCGCGCGGGTGACGGTGTCATACACGTTTGATTCGAGATTTACCGGTAGTCCCAGCGTGGGGCTAAGAGCAATACGAATGCCACCAGGCGCGAGCCGGCATCGCAGTCCCTGCTCATAATCGCTGCCTTCAAACGGCAGCGCGTACCAGTCGCGGCTATCCGGTCGGCTGATCACCGTCATGATGCGCGCAGCGTCCTCGACGCAACGAGTCATCGGTCCGACGTGGCTCAGTAAAGCAAAGGGGCCGCGCGGCGCATGTGGCACGCGTCCGAAGCTAGGCTTGAATCCGAAGGTTCCGGTAAATGCAGCCGGAATCCGGATGGAGCCGCCGCCGTCAGTCCCGATTGCGGCGGGCGCCATGCCCAGGGCGACGGCAACAGCAGCACCGCCGCTGCTGCCGCCTGGCGTGCAGTCCAGGCGCCACGGGTTGCGCGTGAGGCCGGTCAACGGGCTGTCAGTCACGATCTTGTGCGCGAAATCGGGCAGTGTGGTTTTGCCAAAGCAGATGGCTCCGGCCTCGCGCAGTCGCGCAACGCAGGGGCTATCGCTTTGCGCAGCGTGCGTCGGGGTCGTCAGTGAGCCGTAGCGGGTCGCCATGCCGGCGACGGCCACGTTGTCCTTGATACTGATCGGTATGCCGTCAAGCGGGCCAAACGGCGAGCGCCGCTGCCACCGGTGCTCGGAGGCGCGTGCCATGGCGAGCGCATCGTCGGCGATCTGGCAGAAAGCGTTGACTGCCGGATCGAAGCTGCGGATGCGCGTGAGAACCTGCTTCATCACGTCAAGCGGTGAGGCGGTGCCGGTCTGGTAGAGCGTGGTCAGTTCCAGAACGGTGAGGTCGCACAATTCGCTCATGGTGCCTCCAGTTAATTATAAGAAATAACCATAGGCGCGGCCGAGAAGCTTGTCAAGCTTGCACATTCAAGCGAACTTCATCGGGTTATTTGAGGGTAAACGCTAATTTATTCACCATTGACCGCATCATCCGAGTTGGCGTAAATTAATCACAATAAATTGACGTGAGCGCCATTCGTCCGAGCGAGGCTGTGCATTACACGTGACGAGAGTCTGTGTCTTTGTCGTGACAGGTGTTTGTCGAGCAATCGACAGTGACGGATGGTTAAGGCACCAGAAGCGCTTCGCCCGCGCGGCGGACGGGTGCTGAAGCCGGTCGGTTATCGCGGAACACGCTGAGCGTTTGTCCATCGCATTGGGATGGTGTCGCAGCAAACGGAGGTTATTGCTGACATCCCGCGATCGAGTGGTATCTGGCCTCGGCGAGCATGAACGCAACGATGGATGATATCGTTGCCAACGTTTTCAACTCGTTCTGGCGTTATTCGGATTTGTGGTTGGGGAGCACTGAACTTCGTGTGCGGAGGCGAACTAGCGGGTGTTCTACTAAGAAACTCTTAACTTTTCGCCTCTGCCAGCGTTTCCGCAGTAGCAAGAAGGGCTTTTTTCTTCTCTTTGCTGAGTCGTCCTGCAGTGATGATCAGATTCGCCAGGAGGTCATCTTCTTCGTAGAGAAAGCTGGTCGGGACGTGTAGTGCCTTGGCGAGGTGCTGGCTGGTCTGTATGCCGGGGGCATGTTTGCCCTTTTCATACTGGTTGACGCGCGAGCTGGCCGAAAACTCGTCTATTCCAGCGCGAATGCCTAACTGTTCCTGCGTTAAACCCGAGCGCTCGCGAGCCTGTTTCAGGCGCTTTGGAAAGATAGATGAACTCGCTGTGTCTCGGGTCATCCTCAGAGTTTCTTAGATTCTTCTTGATGTTTTACTAAGTAATTCTTAGTCTTGAGGCTAAGAATTACTTAGTTTGTGGTGATTTTAGGATGCGCGTGGACGGCCAGCACAACCCTAGCAGAACGGGTTGCCTGCGAAGCGGCGCGATGTGGCTCGAACAGGGGCAGAAATCTTGATTGGCAAACCATGACGATAATCTTCAATATCCTCAGTTACGTGAGCATTCTGGCCCTTGTGGCTTTGGGACTCGCCATCGTGTTCGGCATGATGGACATCGTGAACCTCGCTCATGCCGAGTGGGTCACGATCGGTGCGTACACACTTGCAGTTGCCCAGTCGCTAGGTGGTCGGGATGCGTTCTGGGTCGCGCTCGTCGTCGCACCTGCGGTGGGGGCGGCACTTGGGTGGGTGCTGGAATGCTCGGTGATCCGCCTGCTGTACAAACGCCCGCTCGACACGCTGCTCGCGACCTACGCGGTGAGCCTTATCCTGCAAAAGGCACTGGAACTCGTCTTCGGTACCCAACCGATGCTGGTGTACGCGCCGTTTAACGGTGCCTTGACGGCGTTCGGCGCGACTTACCCTGCCTACCGGATCTTCATGATTGGCGTCGCCGTTGCGGTGACAGCCGGTTGCTGGCTGGTGTTTTCGCATACGGGCTTCGGCACGCAACTGCGCGCCGTTATCCAGCACCCGGCGATGGCCGAGGCTGTCGGCATCGATACGCGGCATCTGAACCGCATTGCGTTCGCGGGCGGTGCAGCGCTCGCGTCGCTCGCCGGTGTGCTCGTCGCCCCAATGGTCTCGGTGGAGTCTCACCTCGGCGTGTACTACCTTGGCAAGGCATTCTTCGTGATCGTCCTGGGTGGCATCGGCTCGATTGCCGGAAGCCTTGTTGGTAGCGCCGTGATCGGTACGGCCGAGACGCTCTTCAGCTACAGGGTCGATCCGTCGCTCGCGTCCGCACTCGTGCTGATTCTGTCGATCGTCGTGATCCGTTTCAGGCCGCAGGGTCTGATACCCGGATTCAGCGCCGCCCATCAGCTTCTCGGCAAGAGGTGAATCCATGTTTGAGCGACTCAAGTTGCATGCGGGCCTCTGGCTGTCGCAGCCGAGGCCGGGATCTAGCGATGTACCGTTTGTCGTGGGGTGGGCCCTGGGGCTACTTCTCATGCTGATTCTCCCGCATTGCGTCGCGCCTTATGCGCTCTCAACTGTGCGCGACGCGTTGGTGATGGGGCTGCTCGCACTCAGCTACGACCTGCTGTGGGGCAAGGCAGGGGTATTGACGCTCGGCCATACCACCTTTCTCGGGCTGGGCACCTACGGGTTCGCAATTGCCACCGTGCATTTCGGCCTCGCACCTGTTAGCGCGATCCTGATCGGGCTGCTGTGCGCGGGGACGGTAGCCGCTGGGATTGGCTACTTCCTGCTTTACGCTGGTGTACGGCTGCATTTCTTTGCCATCGTCAGCATGGCCGTGCTGATCATCGCACAGCAACTCGCCACGAGCTGGCAGTCGGTCACCGGGGGCGACACCGGTATTCTCGGCATTCCGGGTCTGTCCGCCACGTTTGCAGGACACTCGCTCGACCTCAGTAGCCCGCTTCGCTCCTGGTACGCCGTTGCAGCGCTCGTGCTGACAACCGCCTGTCTCACATGGCTCGCATGTCGGAGCCGCTACGGCAAGGTACTTGCCGCGATCTCCACGAACGAGTGGCGGGCAAGGGCCTGTGGCTATCACACGTCATTTCATCTGCTGCGGCTATTCGTCATTTCCGCGCTGCTCGCGGCGCTTGCCGGCTGCCTCATGGCCGCGTGTTCAGGCGTCGTTGCGCCGGACGTCTTTTCGCCGCTGCTTGCGACCGAAGTCATCCTGTGGGTCGCGGTCGGCGGCCGGGGCACGATTGGCGGTCCCGTGATCGCGGCAGTCGCATTCACGCTTCTGAAACAGAGAATAAGCAGCTACAGCACGGAGTTATGGCCGCTGTTGCTTGGCGCATTGTTTTTGGGCTGCGTGCTGTTTCTGCCAGACGGTCTCAGGTTCCGGAGGGTTGCGATCAATCTGCGCGGGGTCTGGCGCGCGATGGCAGCAAGGCGCGCGTTACCCGAGGCGCGCCGTGCGGGAGGAGGGCAGTAATGGGCCAACTACCCCACCCCTAAAGGGTGGAGCTTGCAGAACATCGCAAGTTCGGGGTGACCAGACTAAGCGCTCCGGATGCCTTAATCCGGACTTCATTGCCGAGTAGGGCGGGCGCTACGTTGTGCATAGGTTCA
>NZ_JALPRJ010000153.1 GCF_030464885.1 Caballeronia sp. SEWSISQ10-4 2
AGATGCTGGCAGTCTCCTGCCAAATGACCGTTTACACAAAACTAATTACACCCCCGGCGCTCGGTCGGTATATGTTAGTTATTCTATTTATCACTATTAGCCACGCAGCCCACTAACGCCGAAAGCACCAACCCGGCATCACCCCTGACCATCGAGCACTGAAAGACCCAAACCACCCCCAAGCGCACCCGCGACCACACTCCGATGCAACGCATCCGCCCATTGCGCGACCCGCACGGGATCTAGGCGCCCGGCACGCCCTCCCTCACACAACGCCGTGCGAAACCCCACAATATCCGGCGCCAGCTCACGAATCTCCGCCAATTGCGGCCAGCCAAGAGACCCCGCCAATCCAGTCATCGCCCCATGCTTGCCGGCTGCTCGCAAGCAAACCGCCAGCGTATCCGCCTCGACGCAATCGAAAATCGTGCGGCCGTCCTTGATGGCAGTGTCGAAGACAATTCCCGCAAAGCCCAACTCCGCTGCAAAGCGAGTCAGCTCCACATCGATACCCACATCGCACAAAAGCACCGGCATGACCGCCGCTGGCAAGTTCGCGAGCTCAACCAGGCAACGCCGTGCCGCAGCCCCAGGCGTCACGCCAACCTTCACATAATCCACACCCGTATTGCTGACTTCAAGCACCCGTTCCGTGATCTCGTCGATCGCCTCGGTCGACACATCGCCGATGGTCGCGCTGATCGGTTTCACCGGATAGGTCGCGCGCAACATAGCCACGATCCGCACAATCTCGGGCAAGGACACGTCGCCCAGCGCGCCACTCCCCGGTTCCTTCAGATCAATCAGTTCAGCCCCGGCCTGCGCGGCATCGAGCGCTTCTTCAGACGAGCGAACGCTCGCAAGCAATGCAGTCATGACAGGCTCCGGAATGATTCAACGCCGCTCGGACGTCGACGTGTTCAACTCATGCGATGGCGCAGCGCCCGCGCGATGACGCGCAACCGCCGCCGTAATCCAGTCCCACGCAATGTACTCCCGCTCACCCGCAGTCTTGTCGATGGCAATCTGCAAGTACGCCATTTCGTGGTCCACCTTATCGGCGGGCAACATGAACAGCCGGCTCACCAGGATCGCACCTTCGACCACCGCAGCCTGCGCACGATTAAAGCCGGCAAACGGCGCATGCGTCTCGCTGAATACGCTTTTCATCCGCAGCACCGGACGTTGCGGGTCGTCCTGGAACGTATCCAGTTCAAGTTCCGTGTGCGCCAGAGAATCCGCCAGCCGCGCGCTGTTCACCCGCGTGGCGGCAAGCGTCGGCCAGTCCCTTGAGTAACCCGTGACGCACCCCGCGAAGACCCGCACGTCAGTCGTGAAATTGATCACGGCTGCGCGCGTGGCGACGATGTTATCCAGCGTGGTAGAGGGGCGAAACGGGGCAAGAATTGCCAAGCCGTCCTCAAACCGGACGCCCATGGGCGCGATGTGAGGCCGGCCATCGTGCGCCGCAGTCGTGACGATCGTTTCGTAAATCATGGCGGGCAACGCTGGTCATGGCGACGCACTAGGAACCGGCGGTTTATCAACTTCTCCGTCAGCCGCGGCAGCTCTCGTCAACTGCAAGCCAGCTAACCGGTCACGCTAAGCCGCACGTCAGTTACCTGTGAACACCGACGGGCCGACGGCGGCGCCTGGTACTCAACGCACTTAACGCGTTGCGATATACATCGTGATTTCGAAACCAAAACGCATATCGGTGTAGCTCGGTGTCGTCCACTGCATAGTCGTCTCCATCAAGTTATCCAACGGAATGCCCACGCAACGCATTGTCGCAATGCAACGTAACTCCGCAGCGACACGCCGCGCTGGCAAACACCACACGCAAGCAGCGTGCCAAAACACGCGTGTCTTGTTTGGAACGCATACGGAACACGCCGGCGGGATGACGCAATGGCGAATGCGCCTGACTGTCGCGGAACCGCAGCAAAGTGTCCCACGACGTTCCGGCACGCGGCCTTAGGGAGTACCCCACGTTAACGGATCGCTTAAGCCTGACGAAGAAAATCGTGAATTCCCCTCGGGACGGGTCGCGCTTACATTGCAATCACAGCGCAGGCCCCTTTCACTTTTCATCCGCCTGGTCACCACGCGCTTCGTTGCTCCGGCAGCGCGTTCTTCACTCTCGAGGAAACGTAATGAACGACTTCACCAAGGCCGCTGTCGAGCCGGCATCCAACGCGTCGACCCAGCGTTCCCGCTATTCGGCGGGCGTCATGAAGTATCGCGAGATGGGCTACTGGCAGCCCGACTACGTTCCCAAGGACACCGACGTGATCGCCCTGTTTCGCATCACGCCGCAACCGGGCGTCGATCCTGAAGAAGCCGCGGCGGCAGTGGCCGGGGAATCGTCGACGGCGACCTGGACCGTCGTCTGGACCGATCGCCTCACCGCCTGCGATATGTACCGCGCCAAGGCGTATCGCGTCGATCCCGTGCCTGCTTCCAGCAGCGCGGAACCGCAGTATTTCGCGTATATCGCCTATGACCTCGACCTCTTCGAGGAAGGCTCGGTTGCGAACCTGACGGCGTCGATCATCGGCAACGTGTTCGGCTTCAAACCGTTGAAAGCGCTGCGGCTCGAGGACATGCGCATGCCTGTTGCTTACCTGAAGACTTTTCAGGGACCGCCGACGGGCATCGTGGTCGAACGCGAGCGGCTCGACAAGTACGGACGCCCGCTGCTCGGCGCAACAGTGAAGCCGAAGCTCGGACTATCGGGCAAGAACTATGGACGGGTCGTGTACGAAGGGTTAAGGGGCGGCCTCGATTTTCTGAAGGACGACGAAAACATCAACTCGCAGGCATTCATGCACTGGCGCGACCGCTTCCTCTTTTCGATGGAAGCAGTAAACCGGGCGCAAGCCGCCACTGGCGAAGTCAAGGGGCACTACCTCAACGTGACGGCCGGGACGATGGAAGAAATGTATGAACGCGCCGAATTCGCGAAGGAACTCGGCTCGTGCATCGTGATGATCGACCTGGTGATCGGCTGGACCGCGATCCAGTCGATGGCGCGCTGGGCCCGCAAGAACGACATGATCCTGCATCTGCATCGCGCAGGACATAGCACTTACACGCGCCAGCGGAATCACGGCATTTCGTTTCGCGTAATCGCGAAATGGCTGCGCATGGCAGGGGTGGATCACGCGCATGCCGGCACGGCTGTCGGCAAGCTTGAAGGTGATCCGCTTTCGGTACAGGGCTATTACAACGTGTTGCGTGAATCGAGCAATCCGGTAGACCTGTCACGCGGCGTCTTCTTCGAGCAACCGTGGGCGGGTCTGCGCAAGGTGATGCCGGTCGCGTCCGGCGGCATTCACGCAGGGCAGATGCACCAGTTGCTGGACCTGTTCGGCGACGACTGCATCCTGCAGTTCGGCGGCGGCACGATCGGGCATCCCTCCGGTATCCAGGCGGGCGCCGTGGCCAACCGCGTGGCGCTGGAAGTCATGGTGAAGGCGCGCAACGAAGGCCGCGACATCGCGCACGAAGGACCGGAAATACTGGAAAGCGCGGCGCGCTGGTGCACGCCGCTTAAGCAGGCGCTCGATACCTGGCGGGACGTGACGTTCAATTATGCGTCCACGGACACGCCCGACTTTGCCGCTACGCCGACTCCGGTCTGATGCTTTAAGCCTTTAAGCAATCCATTGAACAAGAGGTCAACCATGCGAATCACCCAAGGCACGTTTTCTTTTCTTCCGGAACTGACCGACGAGGAAATCGGCTTGCAGATCGACTACGCGTTGCAGCAGGGTTGGGCTTGCTCGGTCGAGTTCACCGACGACCCGCATCCGCGCAATACCTACTGGGAAATGTGGGGCCTGCCGATGTTCGACTTGAAAGATCCAGCCGGCGCGATGCAGGAGGTCAAGGCTTGCCGCACGACTTATCCGCAGCATTACATCAAGGTCAATGCATTCGATTCCGTGCGCGGCTTCGAGACCATGCGGCTGTCGTTCATCGTCAACCGACCGCTGGATGAGCCGGGCTTCCGCCTCGAACGCCAGGACGTGCAAGGCCGCGTGCAGCATTACGCGATGAAGGCCTATTCGAATGACCAGCCGCCAGCAAACCGCTAAGCACCCAAGCCACTGGAGAGAAGACGATGACGTCAGCCACCGCCGATCTGCCGGTCCACGACTCGGCCGAAAAATCGGACATGCCAAGTGTCGATCTAGTCGCGCTGTTTCGCGAGTCGACGGTGGGCGACGTGCTGGCCGAGCTGGATCGCGACCTGGTCGGGCTTACGCCGGTGAAGACGCGCATCCGCGAGATTGCTGCGCAACTGCTGGTCGAGCGGGCGCGCGAAACGCTTGGCATAGCGAGCGGCGCGCCTACGCTCCACATGTGTTTCTCAGGTAATCCGGGTACTGGCAAAACGACCGTCGCATTGCGCATGGCAGACGTGTTGTTCAGGCTGGGCTATATCCGCCGCAAGCATCTTGTCTCGGTTACGCGCGACGATCTCGTGGGCCAGTACATCGGACATACCGCGCCCAAGACACGCGACGTGCTCAAGCGCGCGATGGGCGGCGTGCTGTTTATCGACGAAGCGTATTACCTGTATCGCCCGGAAAACGAGCGCGATTACGGGCAGGAAGCTATCGAGATTCTTTTGCAGACCATGGAAAACCAGCGCTCGGACCTCGTGGTCATTCTTGCGGGCTACGAGTCGCGCATGGAAACCTTCTTCCAGAGCAATCCGGGTTTTCGCTCGCGGATCGCGCATCACGTCACCTTCCCGGATTACGACGTCGCTGAGCTGATCGAGATTGCCGAAGGCATGCTCGCGCGGATGCACTACCGCCTAGACGCAGAGGCGCGCACCGCGTTCGAAGAGTATCTTGCGCGCCGCATCCGTCAGCCAAATTTTGCGAACGCGCGCTCGGTGCGCAATGCGCTCGACCGTGCACGATTGCGCCAGGCCAGCCGTATTTTCGCCGATGCGATGCAAGGAGGCGGTCCATCCGATACCGCCGCGCTGACCCTGCTATCCGCCACCGATATTCGCGCGAGCCGCGTGTTCGACACGCCGCCGCCCAGACCAGTTTAATCACCTCCCAGGAGTGCGCCATGCTGGACGGACGGACCACACTTTCAAAGTTTCTGATCGATACCCTCGACCGTAATCCATCGCCGGTTCAGGCCAGCGGATTGTCGGCATTACTGATCGACGTAGCGGCTTCGATCAAGACCATCTCGGCTCAATTGACCAAGGGCGCATTGGGCGGCAACTACGGATCGGCTACGACCATCAACACGCATGGCGAGGAGCAGAAGAAACTCGATATCGCGACCAACGATATCTTCCTGCAGCACTGCGAGTGGGACGGGCTGCTGGCGGGCATGGTGTCCGAGGAGATGGAAGACGTGTATGCGATTCCGCCCGCGTATCCGCGCGGCGAATATCTGCTGGCGTTCGATCCGCTGGATGGTTCGTCGAATATCGATATCAACGGCGTGGTCGGCTCGATCTTTTCAGTGTTACGCGTTCCCGCCGGGCTTAAGGCGGGGGCAGCCGCGATCGACTCCGCATTCCTGCGCCCTGGTTATGAGCAAGTGGCCGCGGGTTACGCGGTATACGGCCCATCGACGATGCTCGTCATCTCGGTCGGCAACGGCACGCACGGTTTCACCCTCGATCGCGAGGTCGGAAATTTCGTGCTGACGCATTCGGACATTCGCATCCCCGAGGACACTGGCGAGTTCGCGATCAACGCATCGAACGAACGCTTCTGGGAACCACCCGTGCGTCGTTATGTGCAGGAATGCAAGGACGGCCGCAGCGGTTGCCGCGAACGTGATTTCAACATGCGCTGGATTGCTTCGATGGTCGCTGAGGTCCACCGCATCCTGATGCGCGGCGGTGTGTTCATGTACCCGCGCGACTTCAAGACACCGGCCATGCAGGGCCGCCTGCGTCTTCTGTACGAAGCCAGCCCGATGAGTTTCCTGATCGAGCAGGCGGGCGGAATGTCGACCACGGGGCGCGAGCGGATTCTCGATGTGCAGCCCCGCGCGCTGCATGAACGCGTGCCGGTGATCCTGGGATCGAAGAATGAAGTGGAGCGCATTGCCCGCTATCACGCCGACTATGACCGCGGTGAGGACAAGCCCTACACGTCGCCGCTCTTTAACAAACGGTCGTTGTTTCTGCCCGAAGCACCGGTCTGAGAGCGTCGCCTGATCGAATTCGATTACGAGAACCAGGAGACTCATCATGTCAGTCAAACATCCGATCATTGCGGTGACAGGCTCCAGCGGCGCGGGCACGACAACCGTCATGAAGAGCTTCACGCATATTTTCAGGCGTGAGCGTATCAACGCGCAGATCGTGGAGGGCGATGCATTTCATCGACACGATCGCCTGGGCATGCGTGAAGCGCTCAAGCAAAGCGAGCGCGACGGCATGCGTAACTTCAGTCACTTCGGCCCCGAGGCCAACTTGCTGGAAGAGCTTGCGCAACTGTTCGCCAACTATGGCGAAACGGGCAGCGGCCAGATTCGCCACTATGTCCACGACGATGCCGAAGCCGCGACCTACAAGCAGGATGCCGGCACCTTTACGTCGTGGGAGGACGTCGCGACCGGCACGGATCTGATGTTCTATGAAGGGTTGCACGGAGCCGCCGTGACCGACAAGGTCGACGTCGCGCGTCATGCGGACCTGCTCGTCGGCGTGGTGCCGATCATCAACCTGGAGTGGATTCAGAAGCTGCATCGCGATCAGACCCTGCGCGGTTATTCGCACGAGGCGGTGGTCGACACCATCCTCAGGCGCATGCCGGACTATGTGAACTACATCTGTCCGCAGTTTTCGCGCACGCATGTCAACTTCCAGCGGGTGCCGACCGTGGACACCTCCAATCCGTTCACCGCACGCGAGATTCCGCATGCCGACGAGAGTTTTGTCGTCATCCGGTTCGCTCGGCCGAAGGGAATCGACTTCCCGTATTTGCTCACCATGCTGCACGACTCGTTCATGTCGCGTCCGAACGTGATCGTCGTGCCGGGCGGAAAGATGGGGCTCGCGATGCAGCTCATCTTCACGCCGCTGATCCTGCAATTGCTCGATCGCCGCGCCCGCGCCTGAGCGTTCCGGTTTCTCGTTTTTATCGTTAAAGGAGGCATCCCATGAGTGCCGTCACCGAAATATCCGCACCGCCGGGCGTCCGGGATCAAACCCGGCTGATGGCGAACGCGTTGCGTTTCTTGGCCGTCGATGCCGTCGGCCAGGCGAAGTCCGGTCACCCCGGCATGCCGATGGGCATGGCGGAAATTGCCGTCGCGTTATGGACCCGGCATTTGAAGCACAACCCGCGTCATCCTGATTGGGCGGATCGCGATCGTTTCGTGTTGTCGAACGGGCATGGTTCGATGCTGTTGTATGGGCTCCTGCATCTGACCGGCTATGACTTGCCACTCGATGAACTGAAGCGCTTCCGGCAACTGCATAGCAAGACACCGGGGCATCCTGAAGTGGGTCTGACGCCGGGTGTTGAAACGACGACTGGACCGTTGGGCCAGGGCTTCGCGAACGCGGTCGGGATGGCGCTTGCCGAGGCATTGCTGGCACGCGAGTTCAACCGGCCGGGCCACGCGATCGTCGATCATCGAACCTACGTTTTTGTCGGCGATGGTTGTTTGATGGAGGGTATTTCGCACGAGGCGGCGTCGCTGGCGGGCACGCTCGGATTGAACAAGCTGACCGTACTCTACGACGACAATGGTATCTCGATCGACGGCCACGTGGCTCACTGGTTCGCCGACGATACCCCCGCGCGTTTTGAAGCCTATGGCTGGCACGTGGTGCGCGAGGTGGACGGCCATGATGTCGATGCTATCGACCGCGCGTTGCGTCATGCGCGTGCCGCCGGCAAACCGACATTGATCTGCTGCAAGACGGTGATCGGAAAAGGCTCGCCGTCGATGGCCGGGACACACGACGTGCATGGCGCACCGCTCGCAGCTGAAGAGGTTGCAGCGACCCGGCGTGCGCTCGACTGGCCGTATCCGCCCTTTGAGATCCCGGCGCAGATCCGCAGCCTGTGGGACGCCCGTGAACGCGGGGAGGCGGCCGAAGTGGACTGGACCGTTCGGTTCGGTGCGTACCGGCGGCAGTTTCCCAATGAAGCGGCCGAGTTCGAACGGCGCTCGCGCGGTGCTTTACCTACGCATTGGCGAGCCGCCGCTCTCTCGCTGGTGCAGGAGGCCGACCGCGCGGGTCAGTCGATCGCAACTCGCAAGGCATCGCAGCAGGCCATAGAGGGATTAGCGCGGGCACTTCCTGAACTGCTGGGAGGATCGGCCGATTTGACCGGTTCGAACCTGACGCGCTGGAAGGAGGCCGTTACCGTGCAAGCCGGAGATGAAGGGCTTCAGGCCGGCAACTACGTGCACTTCGGCGTGCGTGAGTTTGGCATGAGCGCGGCGCTTAACGGTGTGGCGTTGCATCGTGGATATCTCCCGTTTGGCGGCACCTTCCTCACGTTCTCGGACTACTCGCGTAACGCATTGCGCATGGCCGCCTTGATGAAGGTCCGTACCGTATTCGTCTTTACGCACGACTCCATCGGTCTTGGAGAAGATGGCCCGACGCATCAGTCGATAGAGCATGCAGCAAGCCTTCGGATGATTCCCGGCCTCGATGTCTGGCGCCCTTGCGACACCGTCGAAACGGCGCAGGCATGGGTGTGCGCGGTCGACCGTGACCGTCCCTCATGTTTGCTGTTGAGTCGCCAGGCCTTGCCGTTTGTTTCCCGCGATGAAGAACAGATCGATGCAATCGCCAATGGCGGATACGTGCTGCGCGACTGGCCCGAACCGGTGGGTCGCGTGACGAAGCGCGTGGTGCTGATTGCGACGGGTTCGGAGATCGGGCTTGCGCTTGCGGCTATCGAACCGTTGCATGCGGAGGGTGTCTTTGCCCGAGTTGTATCGATGCCGTCTACCACCGTGTTCGACCGTCAATCGCGGGCGTGGCGTGACCGGGTGCTGCCGAAAGATGTGCCGCGTGTTGCTATCGAAGCGGGGGTGAGTGCGTTCTGGCGGCAGTATGTGGGGCTGGAGGGCGGGGTGGTCGGGATCGATTGTTTTGGCGAGTCCGCGCCGGCTGAAGCGTTGTTTGAGCATTTCGGGTTGACGGTAGAGGCCGTGGTCAGGGAAGCGAGCAGGGTTGCTTGCTGAACGCATAGGTTTCTACGGAGTTATTTTTAACCTGGATATAACGGAGTCCGAAATGGCCTTTATTGCATTGCGTCAGTTGCTGGATCACGCGGCGGAGCATGGTTACGGTGTGCCCGCGTTCAACGTAAATAACATGGAGCAGATCCAGTCGATCATGCAGGCTGCGGAAGCGACGCGTAGTCCTGTGATTTTGCAGGCATCGGCGGGTGCTCGCAAATACGCCGGTGAGCCGTACCTGCGTCATCTCGTGCTTGCGGCGCTTGAAGCGCATCCTGATCTGCCGGTCGTGCTGCATCAGGATCACGGCGCGAGTCCGTCGGTGTGTCAGCAGGCGATCCGCTCCGGTTTCACGTCTGTGATGATGGATGGGTCGTTGCTGCCCGATCAGAAGACGCCTGCCGATTATGCCTATAACGTCGAGGTCAGCCGGCGGGTGGTCGAGGCTGCGCATGCGGTGGGGGTATCGGTGGAGGGGGAGCTGGGATGTCTTGGCTCGCTTGAGACGGGTCAGGCCGGTGAGGAAGATGGCGTGGGCGCGGAGGGCAGGTTATCGCGTGATGATTTGCTGACCGACCCTGAGCAGGCTAGTGCGTTTGTGGAGGCGACGGGTGTGGATGCGCTTGCGATTGCTATTGGCACATCGCATGGTGCTTATAAGTTTAGTCGTCAGCCGGATGGCGAGATTTTGGCGATTGACCGGATAGTCGCGATTCACCGGCTGATTCCGAATACGCATTTGGTGATGCATGGATCGTCGTCGGTACCGCAGGAGTGGCTGACGATTATTCGTGAGCATGGCGGTGAGATACCGGTGACGTATGGTGTGCCGGTGGAGGAGATTCAGCGTGGGATTGCGAATGGTGTGCGCAAGGTGAATATCGATACCGACATCAGGTTGGCGATGACCGGGGCGATGCGCAGGTCGCTTGCAACGGCGAAGGGTGAGTTCGATCCACGTCATGCACTGAAGGCGGCGACGGCCGCGGCGAGGGATTTATGCGTGGCGCGGTTCGAGGCGTTTGGATGTGCGGGGCATGCTGACAGGATCAAGCCGCTGGCGCTGGATGTGATGGCTCGGCAATATCACTGAGGGGGTGTTGGCACTTGGGGTTCTGATTGGGGTTTTTGGGGCTGGTGGTCGGGGGTGATGTTGGGTTGCTGCTGCTTAGGCCTGCAGCCGTTATATGCTGGATGTTTTCTTTATCACTGTTAGCCACTGTGCGTGGCGGCACTTCATTTCTTTTTCCAAC
>NZ_JALPRJ010000154.1 GCF_030464885.1 Caballeronia sp. SEWSISQ10-4 2
TCTGGCGAGCACCGTGCTATCAGGTGCCAGAAACTGGGGCCTGCACGCTAGGGACGCTAACTCGCCGATTGTTGAGAGGCGTTTTCTTTGCTTCTGTTTCTTTTTCGCCGGTGTGGAAAAAGAAATGAAGTGCCGCCACGCACAGTGGCTAATAGTGATAAAGGGAATAACTAACTTAAACCGACCGCGAACCTGAGCAGCACCAACCCGGCCTCCCCCCGACCGAGTGCGAACGAAAACCCCACCCCGATCACTTAATGCGCATGCTCAGGTTGCCCGATCGAGCGCGGTGAGCGTGACGTCTTGTAGGCTTTGCGCAGATACGCACACAAGGGCTTTTCAATCGACAGGAAACTAAAGATCGATACGGCCGTCAACGCAAGCAAGAATCCCAGGAACGGCACCGGCGAAGTCGCAACGCTCGGAAACAGCATCTTTGCATATCTGAAAAGCGGCACGTGCAGGATGTAAAACGCAAAGCTCGCTTCCCCCAGCAACACCATCGGCTTGCTGCCAAGCCAACGGCTAAGCGGCCCCTTGGCACGTGCCAGGAAATAGAGAAGCAGGATAAACGCAGGAAACAACAGGGCTTTAGCCAACAAGTGATTAGCCAGCACAATAACCGCGACTGCTGCGGCCAAAGCCAAAAAAGCAGCGACGTCGAAGCGAAATGTCTTGGCCAGCCCCTGGCTCAGGTAAAGACGCGCCATGCATATCCCGGCGATAAACTCACCTATACGAAGCACCGGGGTAAAGTTCACCAGCTCTCGCAGCCAATACGCATTTCCCAGCGATGACGGCAGGAACGAAAGCGTCAACGTAGGAATAACGGAAAACAACCAGAAGGCGCCAATCAAACCCGAAAGCACACCAACGCCGCGATTTTTCAGGAAAGTGAACAGGAAGGGAAACGACGCGTAGAAAACGGCTTCGGCGGAGAGCGACCATCCGGGCGTGTTCCAGGCGGTAGCCGTGGTGGGCGTCCAGGCCTGCAGTAGCGCGAGAGAGATCACGCCATAAAACGCCAGCCGTGCGTATAAGCCGGCCGAGTGCCCGTGCAAAGAAACCAGGTTCGTATAAACCAGCGGTGCGAAAACGATCCAGCCCAATAAATAGATCGGGTAGATTTTGGCGAACCGGGAGAAATAGAACTGTCGTATGGCAGGAGCCTCTGCACCGCCCACTTCGGGATGTGTATAGGTAAGGATAAACCCCGAGAGAATGAAGAATAACTCGACGGGGTCCCCCGAATTTTCATAAAAGTAAAACGGCGAAATCCCTAAGGACGCGGCGACGTCAGGCGAAAGGTGATAGAGCGCCACGCTCAGCGCTGCCAGGAAGCGAACGCCGGTTAATGCGGGAATGACTGGCCTTCTTGCAACTGTTGTCATCGTTCATCATGTTCGCCGCGTGCCCCAGCTCGCCTGGCCGCCTTATGGTGCACGCTAAAAAAATCGAAAATTAATGCGGAATCGCCGATTTCCGTGAAAATAAAACGTGCCTTGCATCCCGTTTTGAATTGCATGACTTGCTTGATCGGTGCCCGAGTAGGCCGGCCCAGCGATTGCACCGAACCCCGAGGCTCACCAGATCACTTGTGAATAATTGACTACCCGCCCCGACTATCGAGCGGGTAGCGAACAAGATTCCCGCTAGCTAGAAACTGTGTCGCAATCCAGCCATGGCACCCAGTTGCCCGGCCCCCGCGGCTGGCGTCGTGCCACCACCGCCCTGACTCACCGTATAGGCCGCCTTCGCGCTATTCGCGAGATACGCTCCCTGCAAATAAACGGCCGTACTCTTGGACAAGAAATAGGTCGTGCGCAACACCCCGATCGTGCCCGGGGTATCGTCCTGCCGGTTGACGATCCGGTAAATACCGCCGTCCACCAGTAGCGCGGGTGTAACCGGCCACGCGGCAGTCAGATAGAACTGGTCCGACCTTACGTTAGGCGTGGAAGGCGAAACGGTCTCGACCCTGCGCCCCAGCCAGCCGCCGCCGATCTTCAGTTTCCCGATCGCTCCGTAACCGTTCAACTGCATGCGAATATCCTTGTCCCCTGGGTTGGTCAACGCGAACGTGGGCGTACCGTCGAACATATTCGCCGATGCCCCCGGGCCACCGCGTTGTTCGTCGTAGGACGCGGCGGCACCGAAACCCCTCAAGTCGTAGCGCAGCATGGCGGACCACTCCTGACAGGTTTGACTGCTGCCCGGAACCGAGCCGACGCACGTGCCCTGTCCCGGCGAGTTGCCGGTGCCGGCCGAATCGCGGCCAAAGGAATAGGTTGCACCCGCGGTCAGGCCACCGAAGGTTCCCTTGTACGCGATCGTGTTGTCGCTGCGGGCGCTTGGCAAGTACTGGTCGAAGGAACCCGTGCCGCCATAGATGTCCGGGCCAAGCAGATCGGAGTCGAGGATAGCCCAATACGTCATGGTGTACTGGCGCCCGAACGTCAGGGTGCCGTACGGTCCTTTAAAGCCGACATAAGCCTGTCTGCCGAAAAGGCGCCCACCCTGGTTAAGCGTTCCGGCTTTGGTATTAAAGCCGCTCTCCAGCGTGAAGACGGCCGACCATGCGCCGCCGAGATCCTCGTTGCCGCGTATGCCCCATCGCGACGGCAGTTCGCCCGTCACGCCCGGCATCCGCACCACGCTGTTGCCTGATGCATCGGCATGCGTCACGTACTCGATACCGGTATCGATAATCCCGTACAGCGTCACATTGCTTTGCGCAAACGCTGGCGCAGCAGTGATCCCAAGCAGTGTTCCCAATAAGGCGATTTGGTATTTCATGGTCTCCGAGTCTCCAGACCTGCGCTTTGGAATGCAGGATCTTGTTACGACGACGCTTAAGCGCATTGCGCGCTCGGCCCGCCTGGTTATTTACATTAAAAATCCTAAAGATTCGCTTACATGAGTTTTTGATAGGTATGCTAATTTCTTACGAAATGAGTAAGTCCTGGTCGCATCCATCGGTTTGGCTAATTCAAGAAAGCGCGAGGATGAGGGTCGCTCAGCCCCGCGTTACAGATTTCACCGCAAATAGGTCCAGTGCCCTACCGAATGGCGCTGGGTATATGTCGCCGCACCAGCGCAAGCGCGATCAGCACAACCGTCATTGCCGCTCCCAACATCACCAGGTACGACGACGCGCCGCCTGCGGTAATGACCGCGGCACCGGCAAACGCGCTGACAATGGCGCCTATACGCCCAAATGCAAGCGCCGACGCAGTTCCGGTCGCACGCACTCCGGTTGGATAGACATACGCGCAAAGTGCATACATGGTCGATTGCACGGCATTGACGAACAGACCGTGCGTAAAGAGTCCGAACATCAGCACGCTCAGGTGCTGGGAGACGTTCAGCGTCAGCAACAGCCACGCGCTCGCACCGGCTCCGAAGCAGCAAATGATCAGCGGCCAGCGCGAACCGAACCGTGTGATGGTGACCGCACAGGCCAGCGCCCCGATTGCACCGCCGAGGTTGTATGCCGTCAGCCCATAGCCAGCAAACTGCACCGACAAACCCTCGTTGGTCAACATGGTCGGCAACCAGCTAAAGGCGGCGTAGACAGCCAGCAAGCACATGAAGAACGCACACCAGATAGCGACCGTGTCCAACGCGCGGCCATCCTTGAAAAGCGCGGTGAAACCCACGTGCTTTTCGGCGTCGCGCTCGCGAATGTCGGTGAAGCTTGCGTCTTTCGCCACGTGGCGCGACATGCGGCCCAGCAGCGCAGTCAGTTCGACCCAGCGATGCGGCCGGCGCGACAGGAAACGTGGCGACTCAGGCAGCGCGAACAGTAGAAGCACGGCAAGCACGAGCGGCAACACACCGCCGGTCAGAAACAGCGCGCGCCAGCCATAGGCCGGCAGGATCACGCTGGCGAACAGTCCCGCTACCATCCCGCCCAGAGGCACGCAAAGGATCGTGACCGTGACCGCTACGGTCCGAAAGCGCGCTGGCGTATATTCCGCCGTCAAGGTGGTGGAGGTGGGTAGTGCCCCGCCTATTCCCAGTCCCGCGATGAAACGCAGCGCAGCAATCACCGCGAGGTTCGGGGCAAGGCTGATCGCACAGGTCGCGACGCCGAACACCAGCACGCTGCCGATCACCGCCCAGCGCCGGCCAAAGCGATCCGCGAATAAACCGGCACAGGCGCTGCCTATGCCCATGCCGACCAGTCCTGCTGCAACTACCGGGGCAAACGCATTGCGGGCAATGCCCCACTCCTTGATCAGCACGGGAATGGCAAAGCCGATCAACTGGCTGTCGAAGCCGTCGACAATAATCGACAGCGCCGCCAGAAAAACAATCAACTTCTGAAACGTGGTGAATGGACCGTCGTCGAGCACGCTCCCGATGTCTACCGTCTTGCTCCCGTCCTGCAACTCCATCGCTTCATCGTGTTCCGTCTGTGCGGACCCGGTGAACCCAGCGGGAGGTACGTAGCTGGTCATGTGACTGTCTCCTGTTCGTGCGTGGGTTCGACCCGCGCGTCTTTATTTTCTTTAGCGAATTATGCGAGCGCGGTTTACTGTTTTGATATTGCCGATTAGCGGAAAAGTCATGACCTGTCCGCATGACCTTGTGCTTGCTTAGCGTTTGTTCCGTCTGCCAACCAACAACGCTTAAGCGAGGCTCGGTATCATCAGAATGGGTATTGGCGCGGTGTCGTCTGCACGGTGATCCAGCGCAGATCGGTGAATTCGGCAATGCCCGCCTTGCCGCCAAAGTGACCGAATCCGCTGCCCTTCACGCCGCCGAACGGCATCTGCGCCTCGTCGTGTACGGTGGGGCCGTTGATGTGACAGATACCCGATTCAATGCGCTTTGCGACGCTCATCGCCCGTGCAATATCGCGGCTGAAAACCGCCGATGACAAGCCGAATTCGTTGTCGTTGGCGCAGGCAATCGCCTCTTCGTCGCCGTCCACGCGCACGATTCCTTTGACGGGTCCAAACGATTCGTCGTGGTAGATCCGCATATCGGCCGTTACGTGGTCCAGCAGCGTGGCCGGCATCAGTGTGCTGTCGGTCTTGCCGCCGCACAGCAGCGTGGCGCCCTTGGCGAGTGCATCGTCGATCAACGCATTGCATCGCTCGACCGTGCTCATGTCGACCACCGAGCCAAGCACGACAGGCCCGTTGCGCGGATCGCCCAGCGGCAGTTCGACCGACCGCGCGGCGAGCCGCTTGACGAATGCGTCGGCCACACGGCGATCCACGACAATGCGTTCCGTCGACATGCAGATCTGCCCCGAGTTGGCGAATGCACCGAAGACCGCGGCGTCGACCGCTGCATCGAGATCGGCATCGGCCAGCACGAGCAGCGGCGCCTTGCCGCCCAGTTCCAGCACGACCGGCTTGAGGTACTTTGCGCAGTTTGCCGCAATCACTTTGCCGACTCGCGTCGAACCCGTGAAATTGACCCGCCGCACTTTGGGATGGGCAATCATCGCTTCAACGACCGGACCGGCGTCGGCCGGTGCGTTCGTCACGAAGTTCACGACGCCTGCGGGCAAGCCTGCCTCCTGCAACGATTCGATGATCAAACCATGCGTAGCGGGACATACTTCCGAGCCTTTGAGAACGACCGTGTTGCCGCACGCAAGCGGTAGTGCGATTGCACGAACTGCGAGGATCACCGGCGCATTCCACGGCGCTATGCCGAGTACAACACCGGCCGGTTGACGCACGCCCATTGCCAGGCTGCCTGGCACGTCGGATGGAATCACCTCGCCTGTAATCTGCGTGGTTAGCGCTGCGGCCTCCATAAGTCCGGCGGCAGCCAGATGCACATTGAACCCGGCCCAGATACCGGACGCACCGGTTTCGGCGGCCATCGCGGACGCAAAGGCCGTTTGTTTTCCCTCGAGCACAAACGCTGCGCGCATCAGCAAAGCGCGTCGCTCGCCTGGGCCTAGCGCAGACCATGCGGGAAACGCGTTGGCTGCGGCAT
Source organism: Caballeronia sp. SEWSISQ10-4 2 (assembly GCF_030464885.1). Lineage (GTDB taxonomy): Bacteria > Pseudomonadota > Gammaproteobacteria > Burkholderiales > Burkholderiaceae > Caballeronia. The sequence continues at coordinate 5,965 of NZ_JALPRJ010000154.1, forward strand.
CTACCGCAGCCAACGCGTCAGCAACCGACGCCGCCGGAGCGCGCGTAGCAACTTCACCATCCAGCGGATTCTTGCGCTCGAAGGTCGCACCGTTGCTGGCCTGTACCGCCTCGCCGTTGATCAGCATGGCAATCGTTTTCATCGTCTGTCTCCTGATAATTTTTATACAAGCAGTAGTCGATGCCCAACGCGCTTCAGGCCACGACCGCTTCGACGAGCATCGGCCCGGCAGTGTGCAAAGCGTCGTTCAGTAAACCGTGCAACTGAGAGGCCTCCTTGACCGCAACGCCGCGGCAGCCCATGCCGGCAGCAAGCGTCACGAAATCGAGACCGGGGAGATCGGTTCCCTGCACGGGATCGGTCGGCGCGAAACCGAACACCGGCGCAAAATCCTGCAAGGCCGCATATCGCGAATTGTTAAGGATGACGAAAGTAATAGGCAGATTCAGTTGCACCGCGCTCCATATTGCCTGAATCGAGTACATGCTGGAGCCATCGCCGATCAGCGCTATCACGCGTGTGCCCGGCTTGGCGAGCGCAACGCCCACCGCTGCTGGCATGCCGTAACCAAGACCACCGCTCTCCATGGTCAGGAACGTGCCGCTCCGGGTGAACGGCAGATATTCCTGCATGACCGGTCGCGCACTCGGCGCCTCTTCAACGACAACGTCGGCCGGGTTGCGTATCTCGGCAAGCGTTTGCAGCACGAACGCCACCGACATAAGCGGCGACGCCTCGGCACGCGGAGGCGCACGGCGAGCCGCCGGCAACGGCCGCGTCTTGGGAGCCGGCCGCGTCAGCAAGTCCGTGACGCCCAGCTGGATGTTCCCCACCGTCGCCGTGCCGCTCGGGGTCCAGGCGGCCACACCGGGGTCGTCGATCAGCTGGAACAACTGCGCGCCCGGGGGAATATGCGGACCGCTGCCCTCTACGTGGTAAGTGAAAGCCGGGGCACCGAGCACACAGATGAGATCATGGCCGCCCAGTATTTCGACGATCTTCTCGCGCATCGCGGGAAGGAAGCCGGCGAACAACCGATGATCTTCGGGAAAGCTGCAGCGTCCCGACATGGGCGCAACAAAAACACGCGCCTGATGACGTTCTGCCAAGCGAACTACTTCATCCGCTGCGCCCGCGCGGTCCACGCCGCCACCCACGACAAACGCCGGCCGCGCGCATGCATCGAGCGCGTCGCCCATCCGCGCCAGCATCGACGGATCGGGCCGGGTCATGGTGCTGACATCGCTGACCGGAACGTAGTCCGCCGGTTGGTCCCAATCGTCGGCGGGGATAGAGACGAACACGGGTCCGCGCGGCTCCTGCATTGCGATGTGATAAGCGCGCGCGATTGCAAGCGGCACGTCGGCGGCTCGCGCCGGTTCGATGCTCCATTTCACGTAAGGCTTAGGCAACTCGGTTGCATGCGTCGACGCCAGGAACGGGTCGAATGGAAGGATCGAACGGGCCTGCTGCCCGGCGGTCACGACGATAGGCGTGCGGTTGCGAAATGCCGTGAAAATATTGCCCATCGCGTTGCCGACACCTGCCGCCGAATGAAGGTTCACCAGCGATGCATTACCCGTTGCCTGCGCATAACCGTCCGCCATGCCGACCACGACCGCTTCCTGAAGTCCAAGCACGTAGCGAAAATCGGCGGGAAAATCACGGAACATCGGCAACTCTGTCGACCCTGGATTGGCAAATACCGACGTCATCCCTACGCGTCGCATGAAATCGATCACGGCGTCTCGTACCGTGATGCGGGCGGGTTGGGTGCGACCTGACATCCCCTGCTGCGCCGTGCTGCCTGTCATGCAAATGCCTCCTGGAAATCTAGCGAGTGAGCGCTTTATCTGAGGAGGATTATCCAAGTCTGCACACATCATGAATATTGCCTTTTTGAGAAAAAGGCATTACGTTTGTGCATGACTCGCAACCCTCCTTGCCATGACGAGCGTTCAGTATCGCGTTGATCCGGTTCCTCTTCCGACTTCCGCTCCCGATCCATAATGACCTTCAGTCTCCAACAACTTCATGCGTTCACGACGATCGTCGAAAGCAGTAGCCTCGGTCGCGCCGCAGAGGTTCTCCATGTGACGCAGCCGGCGCTGAGCCGGACAATCAAAAGACTGGAGGAACAGCTCGGCGCCCCTTTGTTTGAGCGCCACTCGAAAGGCATGCAACTGACGGCGATCGGTGAGGCACTCCTGCCGCACGCAACGCTGCTTCTGCACGAAGCCGACAACGCCCGCGAAGAAATCGATGCAATCCGCGGCCTCGCCAAGGGCACGATCCGGGTCGGCGCAGTAGCGAGCATCGCAACCCTTGTGCTGCCGTTGGCAGTCAGCGGTGTGCTGGCCCGCTGGCCGAATCTGCGCGTGCAAATCATCGAGGGGGTGTGGGACAGGCTTGCCGATAGTTTGCTGAAGCAGGAGATCGACCTCGCGCTCAGCATGGCAGTGCCCGATACGGACGAGATCATCGCTATTACCGATTGCTGCTGGGAGGACACGAGTTATGTTGTCGCAGCGCTCGATCATCCACTGCGCGCCAAAGCGGATCTATGCCTTGCGGATACACTCGATCAGCAGTGGTGCGTGCCGCCTCGGGGAACAGGTCCGTTCGAACACATGCAGCGTGTATTCGCTGAGCACGGGTTGCCCATGCCAGAGATCGCAGTGGAAACCCGCTCCATCACCGTGCTGAAGAGTCTCGTCACGCGCGCGGGTTTTTTAAGCTGGATGGCCGCGCCGATGTACGACACCGAAAGCGCGGCCGGCGTGTTCGATACGTTGCCTATTCCCGGCCTCGTCGCACGTCGCACGCTGACCGCGTTTCGACGCCGTCAGGGCATTCTGCCGCGTCCGGCGGTCATGCTGCTGGAGCAGCTCAGGCAATTGACCGCGACTGCTGCATGAACCCGATAATCGGGCGGCTTGATAAAACCTTCACACTGTTTCGCCAATGACTACGGCAACATCATCTTAGGGAGCGGCAGACCATCATGGACGAGATCCTGGCTATTCGACCTTTCGTACCCGCAAAGGATTTTGATGCATCAAAGCGCTTTTACCGGGCGTTGGGCTTTACGCTGACCCACGAGGACGAGAGCTTCGCGATATTGAAGCTGGGTAGCTTCAGCTTCATTCTGCAGAATTTCTACGTAAAGGAATTTGCCGAGAATTGCATGATTCAACTGCTCGTCCGCGATGTGGATTCGTGGTGGCAAAAAGCGAAACCCAGCGAGCTGGTTGATCAGTTTTCTGTCAACGCGCCTCGGGAGCCGGCGCTACAAAGCTGGGGAATGAAAGTCGGGTTCATCTTCGATCCTTCGGGCGTGCTCTGGCACGTAACTGAAGTCCCGTTCTGAATCCGGAGGTCTTGATCTGACGGGCAAGATCACGAGCCCTTGATACGATCGGTCGTCATCCAGCCCTCCCCCACGCCGATCTGTGCGACCTGTTTCGCGATGGAATCGGCCAGCCGCTTGGCATCCGCCGACACCCCGGCGTGCTTCGTTTCGGACACGGCGTGCAACCCTACACCTGCAGCAGCCGATGTTGCGACATGACCGGCCGCAGCCCCGATGCCCGCTGTTTCCGCCACACCGGGCGCCTTGCCGCTATCCGCCTTCGCTTCGAAACTCTGTATAAACCTCGGCGCTTCGCCCGCCGGTTGATAGAGAACTTGAACCGACGTGCCGACCTGGCTCTTTCCCGCACCCAGACCGACCAGCATCCGGCGCCGGCGATTCCCCGCATCGATTGTCTCGAAGTTGCCCTGCACGATCAGGGCATTCCGATCCGTGGGCGCGGGGGCATCTGCACGTGCCGCACGCAGGCCCATCGACTGTAGCTGCCGCACGATTTCACCAGCGACCTGCTCGCGGACTTCAACCGCATCGTCGGTTTGCTTCTTCAACGTCGCCGTGCCGTCCCATTGCGACTGCATCTTCTGAATCAAGCCACCGTCGAGTTTCACCTGGTCCGGCGAGCTCTGGAACGCGTAGACATAAATGGTTTCCGGCCGCACCTGCGTGGCCGCATTATAGGCACTCACATTGGTGATGCCACTAGCGCAACCGGTAAGCAAAACAGCACAAAAAACCAATGCGGACAGCGCATGCAGAGCGCTTCGTCCAGCCAGCATTTTGAGAAAAGTAAGCATGTTCATCCTGTCATCGACACCATCGTGTCTCGGTTATTCAAACACGTCGTCCGATGAGATAAACAAGTATGGATAGCTGATCATCGGCGCTCTCTTTGTGCGCGAAATGCCTGATCGAATCTGCTTGTTCAGGCGTCTCTGCAACTGATGCGAGTATGAATGAACGGACGCGCAATCTCTATTTGAGAATTATGTCGCGCCATGTCACGAGGCCAGCCCGCATAGTTGGTTGCGCCGATGTTATTTCATCAGATCATTAGTCTTACTGTGTCATAAAAATACTACGTCTACTATAATAAAGATACCGTGACTCCC
>NZ_JALPRJ010000155.1 GCF_030464885.1 Caballeronia sp. SEWSISQ10-4 2
CATCGTTCGTCTCGTTGCCTGCAGCATAGCAGGCAGCCTCATTGCGACAAAGCCGGAAAATGTCGCGACAGCACCGGAAATCGATGCCGGGATGCAACTAGGTGCGAATCAGCCCCTTGGCCCGCTAGCTCTGGCAGACCTGATCGGCCTCGATGTCTGTCTATCTGTGATGGATGTGTTTCTGAACGACTTCGGGAATTCCAAGTATCGTGCCTGCCCACTCTTGCGAGAAATGGTGGCGGCGGGGAAGCTTGGCAGGAAGACCGGACGCGGTGTGTATGTCTACGACCAGGTGCCCATGCCGCGTTGACATGACGTCTGAGGTGGTCGCTCGCAATTCCATCCTTATTGTTGGGCCTCAAAAGATCAGAATCGGTGGTCCCGGACAGCGCTGGATAATTGCGTTGACCCTCCCGTTGCACGGGTGCGACCCCGCTCAGAGATCCGAGCGGTCCTGCACCGACGGACGGTCGTCGCGCTTCGGCCGAAGCTGTGTGGCAAGTCTCTGCACCTGAATGAGCGCCACCGTATTGGAGTTCGATTCACGCGCAACTAAAAGCGTGGTGCTCACTCCATGATTTTCCCCTCTTTGTGGACGATACGGCGAGCGTGTTCACCCAGTAGTGCCGTATAGCTGAAGTCGAGAGAGCAGCACGCCAGTTGGCCAACGCCCACCACTATCCGTTTTTCGAGGCTCTGCTCAATTCGATATGAGTTCGCGACCCGGTCAGGTTCTCGCGCCAGTGGCGTAGAGATGGTCGACGCAGTATGCGCTACCGTTCAACTGATTCTTCTCGCAGCCGTTCCACATGCATTTTTCAGCCGTATTCTCTCCACGAGACTGAGCAAGATATTCCTTACGCAGGGCCTCGTCTGAAGCACTCCAGCCTTCCGCATTTGCGACCTTTACCGCAAGCTGAATCTGATACTTGTCCCATTCATCAACAGCCCATAGTTGCCCACACGTCGGACATCGCAAAAGCGCCCTCCAGTGCGCAGTATCCACACATCGGAAGCCGGGAAACAGTGCAGGGAAAGTCCCGTCAATCCTGCGTATTGCCGGATGGTCGCGGCAATCACAATTCATGTGCTTACCGTAGTCGCTCATCGCTGCACGACCGTGACGGCAATAGCACGGATCAGCTCGTCAAACCTTGCCCGCCTTCGTGTTATCAGGGCTGACGCTGACAATTTGAACCTATCCATCCGTCGCCAAACAGTTTCATTTCAATTATTATATTAGTCATCCTTGTAATTTCAGGTTGGCTCATCAAGACGGTCTTATCGCAACCGAATCCGTGCGACAGCGACAGGCCGCGTTCGGTCATCTTTCTACGAGGTCCGGAAGGCTGAGCTTGTAACTCTGGTACCAACGCATGCACAAAACGATGATTTCGCGGAGAGGCCCACTCAACCGCGGCACACAGCCAGAAGGGCTCACATCGACGAGTTATAACAGTACGAGGTATCTCTAACACCGAATCGAGTCAACTACCCAACGCGTTTGGATCCCGCCACGCCCTCTCAAATGGAAGCCGCCACGCCCGGGGCGCGACGAGCTGATGGATGGCGTTTGGCCCCCACGAGCCCGGAGCGTAGAAGCGAACGGGAGGGGGCGATTCGAGCAAGGCCGTCGATACTTCCCACAACCGTTCGATACCCTCAGCGGTGGTGAAAAGCGTACGGTCACCGCGCATGGCATCGAGGATCAATCGCTCGTAGGCTTCCAGTACTTCACCAATCAGGCCGGTATCGCGCATGGCGAACTGCAGACTCAGTTTGTCCAGCCGCATCCCGGGACCCGGGCGTTTCCCATAGAACGAAAGCGACATTTTCGAGGCGTCCGCCAAGTCAAACGTCAAATGGTCCGGTCCCTGTGAACCGACACCTGATCCAGCCGGAAACATGCTCTTCGGTGGCTCGCGAAATGCGATGGAAATGATCCGTTGCCCCTCGGCAAGCCGCTTTCCTGTGCGCAGATAAAATGGAACGCCGGCCCAGCGCCAATTGTCGATCGAACATTTCAACGCGATGAATGTTTCCGTTTCCGATTCCGGACTTACTCCATCCTCGGATCGATAACCGGTGTACTGCCCCCGGACAACGTCAGTTGGCTGTATCGGCAGCATGCTACGAAAGACCTTATTCTTTTCCTCGCTAATGGGCGACGGTTCCAGCGACGTCGGTGGCTCCATCGCCATGAACGCGAGAATCTGAAACAGGTGCGTGACGACCATGTCGCGAAATGCGCCTGTCTGTTCATAGAAACCCGCGCGCTTGCCGAGGCCTAGCGTTTCAGGCACGTCGATCTGAACGTGGTCGATGAAGTTGCGGTTCCAGATCGGCTCGAACAGACCGTTCGCAAAGCGGAAAGCGAGAATGTTCTGAGCGGGCTCCTTCCCCAGAAAATGATCGATCCGGAAGATCTGCTCTTCTTCGAAGACTTCGTGCAACCGGGCATTCAACGAAACAGAACTTGTCAGATCCGTTCCGAATGGCTTTTCCATGATGATCCGCGAGCGTTCCACGAGGCCCGCTTCCTTGAGCATGCCGACGGCTGAGAGCGCGGCGTTAGGCGGAACGCTCAGGTAATGCAGCCGCCGACACTCGCCATCGAAGCTCAGTTCGGCATTCAGCACCGCTGCCTTGAGTGTCTCCGCGCCGGCTGTCAGCGGCAAATAGTCAAGATTGGCGGCGAAGGTGTCCCACTCCGGCTGTGCGACCTTGCGAGAAGAAAACTCGTCGAGCGCTTCTCGCGCCGTGCGGCGAAATTCGTCAATGTGAATGTTGTCGAGTGCGACGGCAATGATTCTGCAGCCCGGAATGAATCCTGCACTCGAGAGATGAAACAGGCCTGGTAAGAGCTTGCGTCGCGCCAGATCGCCGGTGGCGCCGAACAGAACGACGACTTGTGGGAATTGTGGACCCACCCCTGCAGAGATCTTGACCATCGTGCAAATCCTTTCTGGGTTGTCAACGCCTGGCGAAGAGAATGCGAAAGAATGCATCCGGCACCTTGCCTCGCGCAAGTACCTCAAGGGAGCGTTACAAACCTTGGGGTAATCTCCGAGAACACACTTGTGCCAATTTCAATGCACACGACGACGGCTATCTTCTAGGGGAAACTGGGGAACAAGTACATGAGAAAGGCGCTTGCCCGATGTGGATGGGAGGCGCCCTGAGCGAGTCAACTCTCAATCGTGCGGCTGATGTAGGAGTCGCGGGCAACGCACGGACTCAGTGTGCCAACTATGGGCTCGCGTCGCAGCGTTCACCTCCGGCAGTGCGCACTGTGCCCTGCGATTTCCTTAGTCCAGAACCGACGAAGGAGGATGTCTGAGGGCACGGGGACGGGAAAGTACACGCGTTAGTACACGAACCAAAAACTTCTGCGCCAGCGGCTTGACAGGCAACCCTGACAGAGACGCGCTTACCTCTTGTGAAATCGACATTAACACGGAAGAACCACGCGCCCATGAACACCCCTTCCGTCGATGCGTTTCTTCAACACGCCCCGCCGCGCCAGCACCCTTTCGATGAAACCAGCGCAAAATAAGACTTTTGCGACGGGTTCAACGTCCCTTTAGCGAGTGCGTTTTGCTAAAATTCGGGCACTCATCTGGAGAAACATCATGAAGCCGCTTCAATCTGTCGCTATCGCGGCCATTCTCGCCGCAGCCAGCATGGGCGCATTCGCGCAATCGGCCCCCGCGACGGATGAACCTCCGGCGCACGCCATGTCGCCGGAAGAAAAAGCCGGGCTGCCGGACCTGAAGGCCATCAACCGGCCCGCTGCGCAAGTCAGCTCGAAGGTCGAGATTTCGCCCCCGCGTCTGCCGAGTTATCACGAACAAAGTACGAACGGCACTGAAATCACCGAATACCGCGACAAGGGCAAGCCGGTTGAAATCGACGTGCGCTCGAACTTCGGCACGCGTTATCAAATGAGCGCGCCGGCGGACACGTCACCGACCGTGCGCGATAACGGCAAGCCCAGCACGCGCCTGCCGTCGTGGAATCTGACTTACTGAGCACTCACCGCCCGCTGCTAGTTTCATACGCCGATCCCAGCGTTGCGTCGCCGTCTCACGGCAACGCGGCGCCTGACTGACGCACGCCGTCGGTCCGCCCGCATTCCAACCTTCATCGACGCTCTCCCGCATGGCCGTATTCACTGCTGTCACCGATTCCCAGCTCACCGACTGGCTGCAAGATTACGAACTCGGCGAAGTCGTCGACTTCCGTGGCATTGCGTCCGGCATCGAGAACAGCAACTTCTTCCTGACGACCACGCGCGGCGCGTATGTCCTGACGATCTTCGAGAACCTCACCGCCACGCAACTGCCGTTTTATCTCGATCTGATGCGCCATCTGGCACATCACGCCGTGCCTGTTCCCGATCCCATGCCGCGCCGCGACGGCGCGCTTTTCGGCGAGCTGAACGGCAAGCCCGCGACCATCGTCACAAAGCTGGACGGCGCGCCGGAACTGGCGCCGGGACCGGCGCACTGCATTGAAGTGGGACAGATGCTCGCGCGGCTCCACCTGGCCGGCCGGAATTTTCCCGCGTATCAGCCGAATTTGCGCAGCCTCGCGTGGTGGCAAGAAAACGTGCCGGCCGTGCTGTCGCATTTGAGCGACGGCCAGCGCGCGTTGATCACGAATGAACTCGCCCATCAGGCGGCGTTTTTCGCATCGGACGAGTACCGCTTGCTGCCCGAAGGCCCGTGCCATTGCGACCTGTTCCGCGACAACGTGCTGTTCGCGCATCCAACGGCGGATGAAACGCGGCTTGGCGGGTTCTTCGACTTCTACTTCGCCGGCAACGATAAATGGCTCTTCGATGTCGCCGTCTGCGTGAACGACTGGTGCATCGACCTGGCCAGCGGCGCGCTTGATATGGCGCGGGTCGACGCGTTGCTGCGCGCCTATCAGACGGTGCGGCCGTTCACCCCGGCCGAAGAGCATCACTGGAACGACATGTTGCGCGCGGGCGCGTTGCGCTTCTGGGTGTCGCGTCTCTATGATTTTTACCGGCCACGCGAAGCCGAGATGCTAAAACCGCACGATCCCGGCCATTTCGAACGCATTCTGCGCGAGCGCATCAAAGTTGCGCCTCCTCCCGTTCACGGTAATTAATCAATGCAATTGATCGAAGTCCCCGCCAAAACCGGTTATGTGTGGTTCCGCCAGGGTATCTGGCTGTTTCGCCGGAATCCGCTCGCGTTTCTCACGGTGTTCTTCGCCTATCTGTTCGCCATGACGCTGATTTCGCGGCTGCCGCTGATCGGTCCCGTGCTGCCGCTGCTGCTGATTCCAGGTGTAGCCGTGGGATTCATGGCGGCCTGCCGCAATACCATCGCCAAGAAGCCGGTCTGGCCGACGGTTCTCATCGACGGCTTTCGTGCTTACGGGCAGATCGTCGCGCGCCGCCTGCTGGTGCTCGGCATGATCTACGTTGTCGCAATGGGTCTGATCTTCGCCGCGTCCGCGCTGGTCGATGACGGCCTGCTGCTCAACATGATGCTCGGCAACGGCCCGGCCGGCGATCCGGAAACCGTGGCGGCGAGCTTCAATCCGCTTGCAGTGCTGGTTGCCATGATCTGCTACCTCCCCGTCGCCATGCTGTTCTGGTTCGCGCCGATTCTCGTCGCTTGGCACGACGTGCCGCCGGTGAAAGCGCTGTTCTTCAGCTTTGTCAGTTGCTGGCGCAATCGCGGCGCGTTCGTCATTTACGGCGTGTTGTGGATCGGGATTGCGCTCGCCGTGTCGTTCGGACTGAGCGCATTGATGCAAGTGCTCGGCGTCGCACAGGAAATGGCGCTCGCGGTATTGATGCCGGCGTCCATCCTCGTCACGACCGCGTTGTATTGCTCGTTTTACGCGACATATCGCGGCTGTTTCAGTGTGCAATCGGAGGATTCACCCGATATTCCCGACCTGTCTGGACCCCCGGCGTGAGTCTTTTCTCCGCTTTTTGTTTGCGATGATCAGGCGCCGATGACTGTTTAGTCATCGGCGTTTTGTTTTTGAGACTTCTGGGCTCGTCGTGAACCGAGCGCGCGCCGCTTCCTTAGTGTGCTAAATATTTGCGTACACTACCGTTATCTCCCGTTTTTTAGCGCACGCAAAGCGCGACCGCCATGACCTCCTCACCGCAATTCCCGCTCGAACTCGACGCCCAGCTTTGCTTCGCGCTGTACTCAACCTCGCTCGCGATGACCAAGACGTACAAACCGCTGCTCGACAAAGTCGGGCTGACTTATCCGCAATATCTGACGATGCTGGTCCTGTGGGAAAGCGACGATCTGACCGTCAAGCAAATGGCTGAACGGCTAAGTCTCGATTCAGCGACCATGACGCCTCTGTTAAAACGTCTCGAGGCGCAAGGTTACGTCAAGCGCGTCCGAGGTGTTGAAGACGAACGGCAAGTCCATATCCGTCTCACCGACGCCGGCCGTGCGCTGAAACGCGCTATCCGCGATATCCCCGGCGAAATCTATTGCGCGGCCGGATCGGACGCCGACCGGCTGATCAAGCTGCGCGACGATCTGGTGCAATTGCGCGCGTCGCTGACAAAACACAATCAAACCTGATTCCCCCGATAGCAATAAACAATCGTCCTTGTGTCAATTTAGTTTGCACACAAATGATTATCGCGATATATTTATTTCCGTTGGCACTGCGTTACCGAACACCCCACTTTCTGCCGCCGGGCGGCAACCATCGAACAGGAGAACATCATGAGCATCCTTTACACAGCAACCGCAACGAGCACGGGTGGCCGCGACGGCCGGGCAGTATCGTCGGATGAAAATCTGGATGTGAAATTGAGTGCGCCGAAGGAATTGGGCGGCTCGGGCGCAGCCGGCACGAACCCGGAACAACTATTCGCCGCCGGTTATTCGGCGTGTTTCCTGAGCGCGATGAAATTTGTTGCCGGTCAGCAAAAGAAGACCATTCCCGCCGACACAACGGTCACCGCCTACGTAGGCATTGGCCCGAACGACAAGGGCGGCTTCGCGCTAGACGTCGAATTGCGTGTTTCGCTGCCGGGACTGGACGCGGCTGAAGCGCAAAAGCTTGTTGATACGGCCCATCAGGTGTGCCCGTATTCGAACGCGACGCGTAACAACGTCGACGTACGCGTCAAGCTGGTCTGAACCAGAGCGCTCGGGGAACTCGCCCCAGGCTTGGTTCACCAACCGCCAGACGCAAAAATGCCGGCCTTCGTGGCCGGCATTTTTTTGCTTCGACAACGCCGATTTCGGCGTGACGAATCCTGCTTGTCCTTCTACTGACTAACGAATTACTGCGCGAGCCACGAGGGATGACGCGACGACGCGCGACGATCCAGCTTCTGCATGCGGTATTCGAGGTCGTAAATGTCAGTGGCTTCGGCCAGATAAGCGTCGTTGCGCTCCTTGTCACGCTGGTCGGCGGATTTCGTCAGGAACAGGAAGAGGCGGCTGAGCAGATACATGGTGAACCTCGCTTAATGATTAGGGTAAGTACCTAGTGCTTTGAACGAAGTATAGGGTAATCCCTAAGCAAATGCTAGCGCTCAAAAAAGAATCGCATTGATACGAAAGGCTTTTTTACAACACTTGAGTTAAACCAGCGTCTCGTCGCGCACCGCTGAATGCACGCGGCGCTGATATTTGAAGAACTCCCACAGCATGGCCGATGCATCCGGTCCTTTGGACGAATGGAACTGCACGGTGTCGTCGCCGCCGCTCCAGGCATGGCCCAGGCCGCGCACGATGCAGGTCCTGATCACGCGCCGCCCACCTTTCACGTAATCCGTGACGGTGCCATCGGCTTGCGTTTCCTCGCGGCGTTCGCCGTTACGCCAGGCGCCGTTTGCGTCGGTGAAATGATTCAGGCGCAGGAATTCCGTTGTCAGTTGCTCGGCATTGATCTTCGATACGACCGAATCCAGCTCTCCGTGCACGATCACGGCCGGCATGCCGGGATAATCCGCGACGTCGACCGCTGCGTCGATCAACCCGACCGGATCGCTGCGGCTGCCGCGGCGCATGGCGTCCATTGCGCCGATTGCTGAATTCGCGTCACCGAAAACCACGCCTGAATGCAAACCGACAGCCGCGAACAACGACGGATACTTGACGGCGAGCATTGCTGCCAGTCCGGCACCAGCCGACATACCGGCCAGATAGATGCGTTCGGCGTCGAAACGATGCCGCGCGACAACCTCCTGCACCAGAGAGACGACCGCCGCCGCTTCGCCCCCGCCGGAATGGGCGGAATCTTCGTACCAATGCCAGCATCGGTGGACGTGCGCCGTCTTCGATTGCTCGGGGTACAGCACGGCGAATCCGAAACGATCGGCCAAGAGATTGATGCGCGTACCCTGCGCGAACTCTTCAGCCGATTGTTGGCAGCCGTGCATCATCACGACCAGCGGCATGCCCGCAAGCGATGCGCCGGTCGGCAGATACAACGCGTATGCCAGATGATTGACGAATCGGCCCGCCGTCGGGGGTGCCGAGTGAAACGAACGGCTCCACTTGCCCACGGCCCATGCCGAAGCGCGCGGCCGGACCCGCGACTCTCCAAGAACGCGCGGTTTTGCGCTAGCTTTTGGCTTCGCGACTGCCGGTTTGGCCGCCTTGGCCGCCTTGGCGCGAACGGGCCGCGCCGGAGCGCGCACTTTTGGCACTCTCGGCGGTGCGATCTGCATCGCTACAAGGCGTTTCAAGCCTCGTAGCCAGAGTTTGGTTAGGCTTTTTGGCATCGAATTAGGGTCCGCACAGGAAGAAATGGATCACCAAACCCTTCGGGCGTGGCGAATGTTGTGCACTGCACAATAGCATTTATTGAGCGACCGTGCGCGACTCAGAGAATTTCACATTGCGTCACGTTGTAGTCAACTCGGCACACAATGCAGGCACGTTGCAAGAACTTCGTGTTAATTCGTCGATACTTTTAGACTTCCTCTAAAAATTTCGGAGCGCGTCTGGCAGGTATACTGTCCGCTTTCCACCGCTCTGCAGAATCAATCTTCATGCCTGACTTGCCGCTTTCGCTTTGGCTTTCGATTACGTCGCTCGGCAGCGTCGGCGTTATGATTCCGCTCGCGCTCGCGGTTGCCGGGTGGCTTGCGCTTGGTTATCCGTGGCGGTATGCGGCGTGCTGGCTGGCCGTGCTCGGGGGCGCCAGCGTACTTGTGGCGCTCACGAAAATTGCGTTCATGGGATGGGGTGTCGGTGTGCGCGACCTGGATTTCACGGGAATCAGCGGGCACGCGATGGTGTCGTCGGCGGTATTGCCGGTCGCCTTGTTCGTCGCGTGTTTGCCCGGGCGCCGATGGCTGCGCGCGCTCGGCGTCTCGACGGGAGTGCTGCTCGGGATCGTGGTCGGCGTGTCGCGGATCTTGCTGAACGCGCATTCGGTGTCGGAAGTGGTGATCGGATGTGCGCTCGGCGCGCTCGCTGCGCTGGTATTCGTGGTGTTCGCCTGGCGCGCGGAATCTGGAAAGCTGTCACCGGCGCCGGTTGCCGTCAGTCTTGCGATGGTGGCCATCACGCTTCACGGGATTTCCGTGCCGACGCAGCGCTGGATTACGGATATCGCGCTGCATTTGTCAGGCCGTGAGCAGCCGTATATTCGTGCACGCTGGAAGGCCGGGCGGTATGACAAGCCTGTCGCGGCGCCGTCGCAACATATCGATGTGCGGTTTCCAGGGGCCTCGGAATCGTAGGTTTGTTTTCGTTCGCACTCGGTCGGGGGGGGTTGCTGGCGCTCGTGGGACTGGGTTAATGCCGGGTTGCTGCTTTCAGCGTCTGCGGTCGTTATGTCTTAGCTGTTCTCTTTATCACTGTTAGCCACTGTGCGTGGCGGCACGTCGTTTCTTTGTCCAAAGCGGCTTTGGACAAAGAAACGAAGCAAAGAAAGCGCTTTCCAACCACGGGCGAGTTAGTGTCC
>NZ_JALPRJ010000156.1 GCF_030464885.1 Caballeronia sp. SEWSISQ10-4 2
AAAATACAGCTAACTCACGCAGACCACTAAGGCCGAAAGCAGCAACCCGGCATCACCCCTGACCACAAACGCCGAAAGCACCAACCCAACACCACCCCCGCCCAACGAGCGCCAGCGACCCCCCTCCGAGTGCGAACGAACCGCTTCATCCGACTTTGCTCATCTCAAAGACGTTGGTCACCGTCTCGCCGTTCCACTCGTATTCCAGATACGCGGCGTGATGACAATCGCGCAGCAGCGTGGTGCGAAAGGCGGCAAGACATTCGCCGCCGCGATCCCGCACCGACGGATACGCGATTCCTGGCGCACCCGCTTCCCGCGCCTCACGCCCCAATGCCTGGCCCGCGACATAACTGGACGGCGAGAGAATCGCTGGGTCGAGCGCGGCTTGTTCCAGCCGGTCATTGCATAAATCGATGACGTCGCCCTGCGCCAACACCGTATAAAGCCGCATCTGCTGACGCAACGGCGCTTGCTTCGTGTCCGCAAGAAACAGCGCCGAGTGATAGCGGGTTTCCTCGATGGCCGTCCGCCTTTCTCGCGCGCAATAAAACACACCGTAAGTGCCATCGGAGAAACGGCTGCCGTTCGGATTCAAATGCGTGAAGGCCGCCATGATCGGGCCATAACCCGCGCCGAACTGGCGCTCGGCGACCGGCACCAGATCCAGTTCGCCCACTTCCGTACGCAAGCGGTCGTTGGTCATGGCCTCGAGCGCGTAAAGGGCGTCGAAATCCTGCGGCGACGCAACCCGATCGAAGAGATTCACGGCGGGGAAGCGCGTAGGAATCACACGATAAGCCGGCGCCCAGTCGAGCTCGGTGTGCGGCCAGATAGCATGCCAGTCGTTTTCAGCTTGCGGCAAATTGGATATGTCGCTCACGCCCAACCGCCTCGCATCGCATCGAGATATTGACGAACCGCCACGAGATCGCTCACGTTGCCCGCGAGCATACGGTCGAGCGCGCGCCGCCCGCCGAAGGGCGGCGCGGCATTCTCACGCTTGATCCAGCCATCCGCGGCCTCAGCTTGCGGCAACAGGATCTGCAAGGCCTTGTAGATGCCGAGAATCAGCGAAAGACGCTCAAGCGTGTCGCGGCCCAGACGCGCCGTTTGCGGCGCAGCTTTCCATTTGAAGAAGGTGGACCGGCCAGGAGAACCGAGCAGGACGATCTGCTCATCGGCCGAGAGAGCCCAGTCGCGCGCGATATTAAAAAACGCCCGCAAGCCGGCGGCGGACATGTCGGCGACCGAAGGCTGTGGCGGAGGAACGGAACGCGAGACGCGTGGAGCGCGTTGCATAAGGAAGTCTCGTTAGGAACTTGATTCGTATATTAGTCCATTTGTGGACTATATCAAGCTTTAACTGAGACTGGGAGCGCGTCCGTGTCGCAGCGACGCCAAAAGCGCCGGCTGCGGATGTTTATTCCATGGTGCGCTTCAGACGCTTCCGTCGACATCCGTGGGACCGTAGCGCCGGCCTGACACGTGAGCGCGCAGCACTTCCGCAATTTCGGACGTGGTGAACTCCGCCGGCACGACGCTCAGTTGACTGCACGGATCGCTTTTACGCGCCCATTCGACCATCCGATACGGCTTGCCCCACGGCCGTTCGACGGTTTCCGAAAGCCGGCATTCATGCAGCGGCAGGGCGTGCTCGGTTTTCATCGTGGACTTGATGTTCTGAAATGATGCGCTGGCGGCCATGACGTGTCCTCGCGGTGAAAGCCTTGATTAAGAGCCGCCAACGGTGGCGGCGATAAAAGCTCGCGTTTGTAATGTGCCCTCTGACAATTAAGCGCAACTTAAAACCAGACGGGTTTACGTGCACACTTAGGCTTGCCGCACGAATGCTTTTCCCTCGCGCGGCATTACTGTATATTCATACAGGTGAGTGGTTTTGCATGGACACGAAACATGAACAGTCATTCTTCCGCTGAAGCCGCTGCGCTCGCGCGATACGTGCAGGCAACCCGCGCGGTATCGGCCGCATTCGACGCCACGCGCAGCGAACCGGAACTGAACGCGGACGGCCGCGCCGTCGCGCTGGCACTACAACGGCTGGATAGCGCGTTACTTGAACTCGACACATCGCAGCGCTCGCTGGACGCTATACTTTCGCGCGCTGGCGGACACTGAACAATCTGGAGCACTTGCTGTGAGACCTGTTTTACCCACACTTTCTTCGAACATCGCGCTTGCGGTTTTGGCGGGATTCATGGGTTTTGGCTCGCTGGCAGCCGTGGGCGCCGAGCATTACGTCGAAGTCTGGAATCCACCGGAATCGCAACTGCATAAAGCGAAGGCGAAACCGCACGCCACGCTGTCGGCGCAGACGAAGAAGAAGCGCAAGAGCGGTCCGGTCGTCAAGCAAGTCGCCGATAAAACCAACGTCGTGCCGCCGGCGTTATCTACAACACCGTCAAATCCCGGCCGCCCCAAAGCTGCGCCTAAAGCCACGGACTCAACGCCGCGCCTGCCGCCGCTGATCGGACCGGACGGACGTGTTTTGCGCGTGTGATCTTGCGTCGATAGTGCGCGGCGCCTGAACCCTAAAAAGCCGCCCGCACCGCCGCCATCTACACGCAGTGCCACGACGCTCCCGAACACACATACGCCACCCTATTCACCACTTCTTCCGTTGTGGCAAAACGCTTGAGCAGCGAACTCGGCCGCGCAAGCCAACGAAAACCGCCCGCCACAAGGGATATTCTCCTTTTTGGCGGGCGGTAACGCAGCAGCATCGGGAAGCGCCACTGCGCTTGAGCGACGTCGGTTTCGCGTCAGCGCTAAATGCTTGAGGCTGACGCACCGGTCGACTTAAAGACCCTATAACCGTCCCATGAGCAGCAGCACGATCAAAACGATCACGACCACGCCCAGGATACCGCTTGGACCGTAACCCCAACTGCGGCTGTGCGGCCACGACGGGAAGGCGCCGAGCAGCAGCAGGATCAACACAATGAGCAAAATTGTTCCGATAGTCATTCCACTTCTCCTTATTTATTAAAGTCTGCTGAAGAGTGAATGGCGATGCCGCTTTCGGTGCGGCGTGAGTATCGGCGGACCGGGTGATTGCAGGGCCAATACCCTCGCGATTGCCGCTTTCATTCAGCAAACGGTGTGCCATCGGCGGGGAAGGGTATGGCGTCTGGAGGGTGGCCGGAGGGCAGACAAAAAGAAATCGGCGATCGGCAAATTCTGCAAGCGCGAGCGGTTTGAAAAAACCGCTCGCGCTTTAAGGGGCAACAGGCTTAAAAGCGCGTTTAGAAGGGAAAGCCCGCTTGGAAAAAACCGCCTAGAAAAGTCCGCGGAACACCCAGAACAAGCCCGCCGCGAGCCCGATCGAAACGGGCAAGGTCAGGATCCAGGCAAGCGCGAGGCTGCGCACGGTGCGCCATTGCAGCCCAGAGCCGTTTGCGGCCATTGTCCCTGCCACACCCGAGGACAGCACGTGGGTCGTACTAACCGGCAGGCCGTAGACGTCTGCTGCGCCAATGGTGAGCATCGCGACCAGTTCCGCCGACGCCCCCTGTCCATACGTCAAATGGGTCTTGCCGATACGTTCGCCGACCGTCACTACGATCCGCTTCCAGCCGACCATCGTGCCGAGGCCAAGCGCCACTGCCACGGCCACTTTCACCCACGTCGGAATGAACTTGGTCGAATGATCGAGCTGGCCTTTGAAGTTCTTGAGCACGGCGGCGTCGTCGGCGGTGAAGACGGGTGCCTTTTGCTTGTCCATCAGGCGCAGCGCTTCGGAGGTCACATACATGTTGTTGCGCACGTTATTCACGAGGCCTTGCGGCACGGTCGCCATCGACGACGACGGCCCGACTTGCGCATCGATGAGATCGGTGAGCTGCTTGAGCGCGACAACGGTATCCGGCTCGACCGTCTTGGTCTGCACATAGTGCTGCACCATAGCGCGCGGGTCGGCAACGGGCGCTGCGCCGTTGGTGTACTTGCCGAGCACTTCGGATGCGTGATGTCCGACCGACAGGAAGGTCTGCGTCTCGGCTGGCGTGACGGCCTTGTTCAGCGCGTAGGCGGTCGGCACGGTGCCGATGAGGATCAGCATGATGAGGCCCATGCCCTTTTGACCGTCGTTGGAACCGTGCGCGAACGACACGCCCGTGCAGGTCAGGATCAGCAGGCAGCGAATCCAGAACGGCGGCGGCGTGTTTTTCTTCGGCTCTTTATACAGTGCGGGAACGCGCACCACGAGCTTCATGACATACAGCAGCAAACCCGCCAGGATGAAGCCGACCAGCGGCGAGAACAGCAGCGATTTTCCCACTGCGAGCGCCTGGCCCCAGTCCACGCCCGATGTCCCCGACGGACCGTGCATCATCTGGTTCATCAGTCCGACGCCGATCACCGAACCGATCAGCGTATGCGAGCTTGATGAAGGAATCCCGAGCGCCCAGGTGCCGAGGTTCCAGATGATCGCGGCAATCAGCAGTGCGAACACCATCGCGAAGCCCTGCGATGTACCGACGCCCAGAATCAGTTCCACCGGCAGCAGTTGCAGGATGCCGAACGCAACCGCACCGCTCGACACCAGCACGCCGAGAAAATTCCATGCGCCCGACCAGACGACCGCGAGATTCGGCGCGAGCGAATGCGTGTAGATGACGGTGGCGACGGCATTGGCCGTATCGTGGAAACCATTTACGAACTCGAATCCAAGCGCGATCATCAATGCAACGCCGAGCAGGACGTACGGCAGTATTGACGACTGCTGGACCGACTCGAGGTCCTGCATCAGATGCGTCACGCAATAAATAATGCCGGCGGCGATGACGACGAGAAACAGCGGCATGCTCAGCCGGCGTCCGAGTGAGCGCGGGCCGTTGCTGTCGTTGCTGTCGGGGAGGGTTAAGTCAGGCATGGAACGTCCTTTGAGCTAGAGGCTGCGCGTGTAACGGGGAAGTATTGAGCGACAAGGCGTTGCTTCTGGCGGTGCGTTGGTCATGGTTGCACAGGCTTTATGGCGGTTTGATGACGACTCACCGCAATGAAATTTGTATGATATGAAAGAGCGGCTTGCGTCTTGCTGTCCGGCAAGGAGCCTGCTCATGATGGAGAACTTATGTTGCAACTCGTCGAGTTGAGGATGGTTTCTCTTGACGCGCCAAACGGTCCGCCGGACGAAGTGCTGGCGCAATTGAGCCGGTTCGCCGGCGCGCGCAGGACCGATTTCATGCTGCGATCGCAGAAAGCAGGTATGGGTTTACCAGAGTGGGAACTTGCAATCGAGACGCACGATGACCACCGCGTTTTCGCGGCGTCGCATCGGGACTGGCCTTTGGTCCGGCGGATCGAAACCGAGGCCGGACCGTATGACACGCTGCATTCCTGGATCGGGTCGGAAGAAGCGCTTACTGAACGGAAGAATGAGCTGAAGGACCTGATCGCCGATGGCAGTTTCACATTGAGCGAGGCGACCGAGGTGGCGATCGTCGAATGGGACACGCCCGGCGAGCTGGATACCGGCGTTCATGTGCGTGCCACGCTGCGGCTGAATGCAGATCGGCCGGTCACGCTGACACTCACGGCCGCCCCTGATGCACGTGAAGCGCTGTTTGCCAGCGCGCATGAAATCGTGGAGGCGCTGCCGTTCCTGATCGCGCCGTTTGCCATCGATACCACCCTGCGTGAGCCTGTCAAAGCCACCAAGCTGAAGTTGCCGGAAGATGCCAGTCCGACCGACGCATTCGTCGAGATCGGCAAGTCGGTTGCACTGCACTGGTTCGGCAACGACGCCGCGTCGCGCGGTGGGCTCGAAGCTGAACACGTGCATCAATTGCGCGTGGCGCAGCGCCGGTTGAAGACAGCGCTCAAGCTTTTTCCTGAATGGATCGACGACACCTGGACGATACGAGCGGCGCCCGACGTGAAATGGTTCGGCGACTTGCTGGCTGACGCGCGCGACTGGGACGTTTTCACCGACACCACGCTCGCCGCTTACGCGGCATCGGATGACGAGAAGCACAAGGGCGCGTGGCAAGCGACACAAAGCGCCGCCGAAGCGAACCGCATCGCAGCCCGGCAACGTCTGCAAGACGCAATGAACTCGCCGCGCTACGCGCGGCTCGCGCTGTTGTTTGTCGAATGGTTCAGCAGACTCGAAGCGCCACCGGGCCAGCCGGACCAGACGCTCGCGGACTACGTGCAGAAGCGCATCACGAAGCATTATCGGAAGATCGAGCGCGCGCCGGATCTCACCACGCTCGATGCCCACACGCGACACAAGGTGCGGATTCACGCCAAGCGCTTGCGTTACGCACTCGAATTTTTCCGCACGCTGCTCACCCGGAAAACCCGCAAGCGCGTAGAAGAGGCGCTCGGGAATTTGCAAAGCGTCCTGGGTGAAGGCAACGACGCGGAAGTCGCAGCCCAGCGATTGGCCGATCTGGATGAAGCCGGCGATTTCCAGAAAGGGTTGGCGAAAGGCTTTGCCGTGAACGCCCAGCGGATGAGCGCGATGGAAGGCGAGCGCATCCTGCGCAAGATAAAACCGCCGCGGATCAAATGAGCGAATGCATCGACGAATGCGTCGATATAATCGTCGCACTCGCTTTTAGCTTTCCTACCACTCCGCGCTTACCCCATGACCGACGAATCCCGTAGTACACCGCACGATGCCATCGAGCTGGGCGGTTCCATCTGGCTTCGCAGCGGTGAGGCCACGCTTGGCGGGGCGGCGCGCATCGCGTTGCTCGCGGCCATCCACCAGACTGGTTCGATCACCGGCGCGGCGAAAGCCGTCGGCATGAGTTACAAGGCGGCGTGGGACGCTATCGATACGATGAACAATCTCGCCGGCACCACGCTCGTCGTGCGTGCCACGGGTGGCAAGGGCGGTGGCGGGACCACGCTGACGGCGAAGGCGCTGAGACTGATAGATACCTATCGCGCCATCGAACGGGAGCATCGGCTTTTTCTCGACCGCGCGGGTGCGGCTATTGAGGGTTTCGCGCAGGACTGGCGGCTTATCGGACGGATCGGCATGAAAACAAGCGCACGCAATCAACTGTTCGGCACGGTCAGGAAAATCACGCGGGGTTCGGTCAACGATGAAATCGAGCTTGCATTGCCAGGCGGTCAGTCGGTTGTCGCCGTCGTGACGCATGAAAGCACTGAGTCGCTTGGTCTGAAGGAGGGTGGCGAGGCGTTCGCGCTCGTGAAGGCGTCGTGGGTCATGCTGATGGTCGACGAGGTCATGGGACCTCGTGCATCGGTGCGGATTTCGGCGCGCAACCAGCTACGCGGCAGGGTGTCGAGCGTGACGCTGGGTGCGGTGAACGCGGAGGTATCGCTGGCACTTGACGACGCCACAACGGTCACTGCCGTCATTACCAATGAGAGCGTCGCGACGCTCGGCCTCGCGAAAGGTCAGACGGCTATTGCGGCGTTCAAGGCGTCGAGCGTGATTCTTGGCGTGACCGACTGAGCTCGCCCGGGCCATCGTCGTGGGTTTGCACAAGACCTTCGTGCAGACTCACGACTTGATCGCCGAACATGGCGACATCGTCGGGGTCGTGCGTGATGAGCACCATCGGAATATCCAGGCGGCTTTGAAGGTCGGCAAGTTCTTGCCGCATGCGCTGGCGCAAGGCCATGTCGAGCGCTGAAAAGGGCTCATCGAGCAACAGCAATTGCGGATGCGGAACCAGCGCTCGTGCCAATGCGACGCGCTGCTTTTGCCCGCCCGACAATTGCGCCGGAAACTGCCGCGCGACCTGGGTCAGATCGAACGCGTTCAGCCAGTAGTCCACATCCGTGTGCGCGACGTGCTTCGACGGATTCCACCAGCCGCGCTTCAAACCGAAGGCAATGTTTTGCCGTACGTTCAGATGCGGGAACAAGGCGTAGTCCTGGAACAGAAACGCGACGCGGCGCGCTTGCGGCGTCAGATCGATTCCGTTGGCCGTATCCAGCAGCGTGGTTCCATTCAGGGCGATCTCGCCTTCGTCCGGCTTGATCAGCCCGGCGATGGTTTGCAGCGTCAGGCTTTTACCCGCGCCCGATGGCCCGAACAGCACGATGCGCTGACTGGTCGAACGGAACGCGATATCGAGCATGAAATCGCGCTCGGGCGTGATGAAATGCTTGCGCAGGCGCACGGATAGGGCAGTCATGGTCAATGTTCGCTCAGCGTGCCGATGCCATCGAGCGCTGCGGCAGCAGTCGTCCGGCTGCGAGCAGGATCACTACGCACGTCACTGAGGTCACGATCACGAGAATGTTCGCGGTGCTGTCGTCGCCGGCCTGGACTGCGGCGTAGACGGCCACTGAGAGCGTCTGCGTTCTACCCGGCAAGTTCCCTGCGATCATGAGCGTTGCGCCGAATTCGCCCAGCGCTCTTGCAAACGCGAGCAGCGCGCCGGCCAGGATGCCGCGTGCGGCGAGCGGCAGGGTGACGCGAAAGAATACGGCTGCTTCGCTGATGCCGAGCGTGCGCGCCGCGCGTTCGAATTGCGGATCGACGGTTTCGAATGCGGTGCGCGCCGACTTCAGCACGAGCGGGAACGCGACCACGGCGGACGCGATCACCGCTCCTTGCCACGTGAACACCAACTGGATGTCGAACTTGTTGAGCCATGCACCGATCGGGCCACGCCGGCCGAGCAGCACGAGCAGGTAATACCCCAACACGGTAGGTGGCATGACCAGCGGCAACGTCAATAGCGAGTCGACGAGCTCACGCGCCGACGAGCGCCATCGCGACAAACCGAACGCCACCGCGACGCCGAGGACGACATCGATTGCTGTCGCCCATCCGGCTACTTTCAGCGACAGCAGCAGTGGAATCCACGCCTGGTCCATGGTGCGATGTCTCGTACGTTTTATGCAGAAGCGTTATTTCACTGGCGGCTTGAAACCGAATTGCGCGAGCGTTTTCTGGCCATCCGGCGACAATACATATGCGATGAACTGCTGGGCATCGGCGGCGTGTTTGCTCTGCGCTACCTGAGCGATGGGGTAGGTGATCGGGGTTTGTGTCGGCACGTCCAACGCTACTTTTACGCGATCCGGCATCACGGCGGCGTCGGTGCTGAATACGAAGCCCGCGTCCACTTCGCCGCGCGCCACGTAGTCGAGGCTTTGGCGTACGTTTGTCGCCAGCACGCCTTTTGCGCTGACTGCGTCCCACACGCCGGCTTGCTTGAGCGCGCCCTCGGTGTAGCGGCCGACGGGTACCGATGCCGGATCGCCATAGGCCACGCGTTTCACGCTGGCCGCCGTCAGGTCTTTTACGCTGGCGGGGGCGAACGTGCTGTCTTTCGGGACGATTAACACGAGCGAATTCGCGGCAAAGTCGCGGCGCGAGTCTGTGACGATGACCTTTTCGTCGACGGCTTTGTCCATTGCTTTTTGATCGGCTGAGGCGAAGACGTCGGCGGCAGCGCCTTTCACGATCTGCTGCATCAGCACGTCGGAGGCGCCGAAGTTCATCAGGACTTTGGTGCCGGGATGCTGTTTCTCGTAGGCATCGCCGATGGCTTTGAACGCGTTGGTCAGGCTTGCCGCAGCGGAGACGACGATTTCATCGGCTTGTGCGGTGGTTTGCAGCGTGAACGTAAGGACAGCGGCTATCAGCGAGTGTTTGAGATTGAACACGATGGACGGGCGAGTGGAATAGAAAGCGCATCGTAATATATTTGGGGTTATAACGGTAGGGATGTTTCTTTCGTTCGCACTCGGTCGGGGGGCTGGCGCTCGTGGGACTGGGTTGGTGCCGGGTTGCTGCTTTCTGCGTCCGTGGCCGGTCTGTCTAGCTGTTCTCTTTATCACTATTAGCCACTGTGCGTGGCGGCACTTCATTTCTT
>NZ_JALPRJ010000157.1 GCF_030464885.1 Caballeronia sp. SEWSISQ10-4 2
CGTTCAACGCGCATGCCCGCTGAGCCGCATTACCCACTGAGTTTTCAAAAGAGCCATATAGGTTTTGTCCATCCGCCAACTCTTGCCAACGGGAACGTGGCGCTTTTTTTCGACAAGGTCGAATCAAATTCTAGATTTGCTTTCGGTCGAGAGGTTACATAGATTGATGAGGTGCTTCATCACCTGGCGAACCGGGCGGAGCATTTACACATTGTCGTCATCGGTTTTCCTCATCGCTATCGCTATTGTATAACGTTAGGTATGCGAATGAAGCGTCATAACCCATGCCACATTCGTGCCATATTAATGCCATATTAATGCCATATTACCTAGAGGTAACATCATGCCGGATATCAGTGGAAACGCAACAGTAATCAACGTCACCAACAAGCAACAAATGGGCGCGGCCTTGATCGTTCAGACTTACGCCAACAGTGTCCTCGCTCAGCCACAGGTGAATTTCGCGGGTATTAAGGGCCTCTCTAGCTACCAGACCGAAATCAATGATGGCCTAGCTACCGCGCAGGAGCACGCGAACTACTTCCTGAAAACGATGGAACCTGCGCTCATCCTGAATATGTCGAACTGCGAGAACTACTATGTGCTCAACGATGCGCTGCCCACCACACTGCCGCCGGGATCGACCGTCGATCAGTGGACGGCGGTGCTGACCGCGATGCAAACCCAGTCGACGGCCTACCAGGTCGCCGCGGCGCAAACGGTTACCGACCTTCAGGCGTTGCGTGATGAGCTGGCGACTGATACCCAGTCGTTCGCAACCATCGTCCAGAACCTGAATAGCGCCGTGAACGGCGACAACGGCGTGCTGGCTTCCATCTCCGATCAGTTGAGCACGATACAGGGCGAGATCGACGGCGCGATTGCCGGCATTGTCGTCAGCTCGTTGACGGTGGCGGGTGGCGTGTTTGTCATCTGTGTCGGGGCGATCGCGACTTTCGTGACGGAAGGCACTTCGACTGGCGCGGTCATCGGGGGTGTCGGCCTCGTGGCCGCAGGGGTTGCGGGGGAAGCCGGCTCCATCACGGCGCTCGTGACGCTCAATAACAGCAAGTCTGCGCTGCTGGCGGAGAAGAGCGAGCTCACCAATGAAGTCAAGCTCGCGGCTGCGGTAAGCAGCGGGTATTCTGCCCTCGCCAACCAGGTCAACAACTCGATAACCGCCGCGTCCGCGATGGCAAATGCGTGGAGCAGCGTGCAGTCCGATCTCGAGAACCTCGTCAGCGACCTGAACAACGGTATTCAAACCGCGGACGAGGTCCGGTCGCTCTTTGTCACCGCGGCTAACGGCGAAATCAAGACCGTGCTGACCGATATCCAGACGATCAAGCAGCAGATGGACGGCATTCAGGTTCAGGTTGCGGCGCCGGCTCAGACCGTCAGCAATCTGCTCACGCTGGTCGCCAAAAAGGCTGCCTGATACGGCGCGTTTGCCGTCTTTGCTTGCCGATGGGAAACGCACTTTCTCGTCGGCGCAACGCATAACGCTATTGATGAGGAACGATATGTCGGGACCATTGACACAAACATTGGCTGCGCTCCAGAGCAGTCTCTCTCAGGTAGGGGCGATCCAGAATCTGCCGGCACAGGCGGGAAATGTCCAGCGTACCGTTTGCGGGTCATTCGCACCTATCCTGAACGAAGTGCCTGAATTCCAGTCCAGCCTTCTGACGTTCATTACGTCGGCCAAGCCGTCGCTGGATAGCGTCATCGTCCAACTGGCTCACGGCGCCAATGGGCAATTGGTGTCGACGACCATCGCCGGGATCGCCAGCCAGATGGCGGCCTTTCAGTCGACGTCTAGCTCAGTGGTGACAACGGCCACGAGCGCGATGAGCACGCTCACGACATCTTTTACGACCTTGAGCGGTATTGAAGGCGCGCTGCAAACCCAGATTGCGGGCTTGCAGGGGCAGCTCGGCACGGCAAGCGGAGAGATGGAGGGCACGCAGAAGCGCTATTACTATCTTCTGGCACTGGGACCGTTTGGCCTGGTGGGGCTAAGCGTCGCGCTCGGCCTTTACCTGAAATGGAAGGGCGAGGTTTCGGACCTGCAAGGCGAAATCAATTCGCTCAACAGCCAGATCGCGTCCTTGCAAAGCATTGTTTTGTCCTGTAAGGCTTTGGCAACCAGCGAGTCTCAGGTTCTGCAAGACCTGACCAACCTGAAAAACGCGATCGACGCGGTAATCTCGGACTTCACCGAAATTGAGCATGACCTCGCGGGGACCACGGATCCGACGCTGCTCCAGACAGTCGCCCGCGCGGCAGACGCCATGCTTGTGACCCTCGAAGCTGACGCTTCCTGATCGCACACAGGCGCCGCTGACCTACGCCCGGTAAATTGATATTGAACGTTTCATGCAGGAGCACGCGTTGTCGCTCTCGGTCCCTTTGACGGCTCGCTAAGCTTCGGCTAGAACATCGGGTACTCCACCGGGTAGAGTGCCGCTCTCAAAGCAAGTCCGCCGAGCATCTGCTGTTCGAACTCGTCAGCAGGAGATACGGGGCTGCATCAACGGTGGTCACGACAAATCGACCGTTTGGCGAATGGCATGAGGTGTTTGCGAACGCGGCTTGCGTCGTCTCCCTTGTTGACCGACTGGTGCATCGTGCGGAAGTCGTCGCGATCGAGGGCGAGTCCTATCGCGTGAAGGAGGCGCGTGAACGCGCTGAGCAACGCACGAAGAAACTTAGTGCGGCAAAGGCCGAGAAGAAGACATCATGACGCGCCTTCATCTACCTTCCGGAATCACTTGTGGGCTCGACTTCCTAATTCCAGACAACTGGTCCGCCGATCAGGCGTTCGCTGTCGTCGAACTCATCGACGATCTACGCGAGCGAATCTGCATACACTATCAGGTCCAATTGCGTGAACAGCTGCACGAACAACGCGCCCCTCCCGTGAACGCTCACCTGAACGACGTCAACGATCCATTCTGATGACCATCACTCGACAGTAGGCGCTGGTAACGGCCCCTACTTGTTGACGCTCCTACTCAACCTTGCGCAGCCGTGTAGTGCCGGATTTACACCGCCGCTAACAAACGGGCCTCATTATCCATGTGGGGTCGACCCAGCGGGTTTTGCCATTACCGGAAGCCACCTCTACCTCGCTTCATGCAGACGGGTCTAGTAAAACCCCAAGTGAATTGGGCTTTTTGGCGCCCTTAAAGTCGCCCGAATGAAACACCAGCCCTGCTCTCGGACGCTCACTGCTTTGCGGAAAACAATGCCTCAGGTCGCAGAGAGTCGGCGTTGTCGAGCGTACACAAGTGGTAGCACATAGACTCAAATCGAAAAAGACGCTCACGGGTCCTGTCATAGTTGTTCCTTGCACCTGTATAACGCGAAAGCCCTATCAGCACTTTCACACTCTAGAAGCTCAGTTTGGACAACGACCTAGGCAAAAGCTAAGCATCAAGCAAGCAGGTGATCGATCTTCTCATCTACGACACTGTAAGATTAGACGGTGCAGATCGAGCGTTACCGAACAGCAACGTTCAAGATTTATTTCACGTCATTCCACTATTTTTCAATTTTTATCTAAAAAATAGTAGGCCCTGCAAGCCGTACGGATCGTGAAGGAAGAGCAATTACTTTCGAAAGACGCCACTTATCGCGACTATATGAGTTGCGCGTGCTGTCGACTGATTCGTGGCGTGTTTTGCCTGTTTTGATAGAAGAAACTGCTAGTCATATAACAGGCCCATGTTAGGCCGGCACATCCAATGTGCCAAGCGAGAGGTCCCCTTGTTTAAGAGGTTCCCCAAAGGGAGGGGACGTCCATCACATCAGCGCCCAATTGCCGCGGCAGGGAAGACAGCTTGCCGTTTTGGTCGCTCTTTTGTAGCGACCCCACGACTCGTCCACGTACGGCTTCAAATCAACGAGGCGCGCGCATCGTTATCGATCTTTTTTTATCCGCCATTTCAAGATCGTCGCACCGCCCCCGCTCGCCAGGAATGATTCAAGCCGTCCTATGCTAAGGGCGCGACTATAGTAAAAACCTTGTCCCAATTCGGCCCGAGCTGCGAGTAAGGCATCGTGATGAGCCGCGATCTCGACGCCCTCGCCGACGAGCACTGCATCAAGATCATGCGCGAGGGTGATCAATGTCTCAAGTAGCCGCGATCTTTCATAAGCATCGAGATGAAATATTGCTCTGTTCATCTTGACCATCTCGAAGGACCAGCCGTTGAACCAACGCCACGCCCCATCATCCGGGTTAAGTCCGGATAGCGCAAATCGCACCCCTGCTTTTCTTAGAGTGGCAATCACGCGTAGAAGGTTCGGGGCCGCGTCCCGGAACTCACGGTGACTGATTTCCAACACCAGTCGGCGCAAGACGCTGGGAATCGTAGCGCTTAGATCGGCAACAAACCCTGGGTGACTTAATTGCGAGAACGGCACGTTAACGCCGATATACAGCGATTCGGCCGTTGCCAGTTGACCGACCTCCTCTGCCACCTTACCAAGAACGAACCGCGTAATTGGCCCGATCAAGCTGCTCTGTTCGATGTAAGGCATGTAGTGACCAGGCCCGACCGCGCCGAACTCAACGTTATCCCATCGCAGCAGTGCCTCGATACCCACGCATTTTCCTTGCCGCAGGTTGACTATCGGCTGATATTCCAGATAAAACTCGCCGCGTTTGAGGCCGCTTCTCGCGGCGCGAAGGAGTGTCTCCCGAGCCCCAAACCACTTCTTCCTTAAGAGCCAGAACAGGACTCCGAGAACTCCGATCAGGGTCGTCGAAAGCAATATCCAAAATGATGGAGACCACCTGTGAATATCGGGACCGGCGCTCGCGTGAGCAGGCGACGAATTATCCTGCGCAGGCATTGTGTTTTCGGAGAGAGGCTTACCATTCGTCGCGCACGGCTGTCTGGAGGAACACGCGATCAAGCCGCGATCCAGAGTTGAGCGAGCTATGCCAGCCGTATCGTCGCTGTTTTCAGGGGTCGCAGCAGGGCGATGTCTTGTTTCAGCAAGCTCATCGGAGGACAGCAGATCTTGCGCCTTCCAGGGCTGTCCAGGTGCGGGAATCATCCAAGGCAAATTCGTGGGACCGGTGTCGTCGGCCGTACCTACCGCATCAGCCTTTGTTGTAACGTTCCAGGCGCCTACCGCTGCACAATGCGGGTTCATCAGCGGCATCGGACCGGCATTCGGTCCACCCAGCATTGCCGGGACGAGTGAGGGCAAGCTGACAGGAACGGCACAGACAACCCCAAATCCTATACTGGCGACCTCCTTTGAGCTAAACCACTGCAGTACTTGCTGTAACACGCCGCTTTCGGAACCCGCACCGGATCGAGTTCGGTAGAGGGCCGGGGCATTCGCGCTATAAACGCCCAGGGTCAAGGCGAGAAACCCCATGGAAAGCAGGCTCGCGATACAACGCGCGTTCGGTCTGGCCGCGACAGTGCCGAATAGCTCAAGGGCGACGGACTGCCACGCGGCTCGCGCTCCACCGAGTGAGAATTTTCCACCACGACACTTCGCTTGGCCGAGCCTGCTAACCCGGCTCAACGACGGCTCGCGTTTCTAGTTTGCCATGCGACATCCTGTCGATGCCGTTTAAGAATTGCTGAAACGCTGCGGCAGGTAACGGTTTGCTCAACAAGAAGCCCTGCGCCTGATCGCAATTCAGAGAGGCTAGCTTGTTCAACTGGGTTACCGTTTCAACACCTTCTGCCACCACCTCCATGTTCAATGCACGAGCAAGCGTCACGATCGCCGACAAGAGCGCGCTCCCCTGCCTTTCGTGAACGTCGAGATCGTTGACGAAAAAACGATCCACCTTGATCTGTCTGACCTGGAATCGTTGTAGGTACGCCAGGCTCGAATAGCCAGTTCCAAAATCATCGATGGCCATGTCAAAGCCGCGTGACTGGAATTTCTCAATGATCGCGGTCGTTTTGTCGGCGTTTTGCATCGCGACGGTTTCGGTGATTTCGAACATCACGCGCTCGGGCGCGACGCCCGCGCTCCGCACTATGGCATCGATATGGTCGACCAGGTCCGGTACGTTGAACTGCACCGGCGACAGGTTGATCGCGATCTGGATCGCCGGTAATCCTGACGCGTCCCACCTGGCGATCAGGCGACACACTTCTGCAATGACCCAATTGCCAATCTGGACGATCTGCCCAGAGTGCTCGGCAGCTGGAATGAATTCCAACGGAGGAATGTCGCCGATTTCTGGATGCTGCCATCGAATCAACGCTTCTGCCCCGCTCAGAGACAAGTTA
Source organism: Caballeronia sp. SEWSISQ10-4 2 (assembly GCF_030464885.1). Lineage (GTDB taxonomy): Bacteria > Pseudomonadota > Gammaproteobacteria > Burkholderiales > Burkholderiaceae > Caballeronia. Next base: position 6,276 of record NZ_JALPRJ010000157.1, read on the forward strand.
GCGATCTTGAATTTCGGCTGGAAAGACAGGCTCAGTTGCCCCTCTTCCAGGGCCCGTTGCAGGTCACGCTGCAGGATCAGCGCACTGAGCGCAGTGGTATTCATCGTAGGCTCGAAATACCGGAAGGTATTCCGCCCACTCTGCTTAGCGTCGTACATCGCTGCATCCGCGTTGTGCAACAACGTCGCGGCGTCATTACCGTCGCGCGGAAACACCGCGATTCCAATACTCGCGCTCACCCGTAGCCGTACCCCGTTGATGACTATTTCGCGGCAGAGCTCGCGCAGCACGTTATCGGTAATCTGTCCGGCGACCGACGGGTCGAGCAATCCACCCACAACAATCACGAATTCGTCCCCACCGATACGGGCGACCATATCATCGTGCCGCAAGTTCTGGCCCAGTCGGCTCGCGCAGGTCTTGAGGAAATCGTCCCCAACGGCATGGCCAAGCGAGTCATTGATGGTCTTGAAGCCATCGAGGTTGACAAGCAGCACAGCGATCATCGAACCTCTCCGAGCGCAAGCCTCCATGGCTCGCCCGATGTGGGCTGTGAGCCAGAGCCGATTGGGCAGGTCCGTCAGCATGTCGTGCGTGCCGAGATGGTCCAACTGGCTGTTTGCACGCCGGAGCGAGTTGGACAGGCTGCACGTGTGGAATCCGAGGAAAGCGAGTGTTCCAATCAGCACCGTCAACGAACTCGCCGACACCGCCAGCGCGACCCAGTTCGCGTCGAGTTTGTTGGCAGCAAGGCAGATGCTTCCCGCCGCAAAGTTGGCCGCGCCCATCCCGGTGTAGTGCATGCCTGTGATTGCCAGCGCCATGAGGATCGCGGCACCAAGACGCTTGGCGATGAGGCTTTGCCGCGCGGACGTGCGCAGCGTGAAGGCGAGCCACAGCGAGGCAATCGATGCTGCAATCGCAATGGCAATCGACGCAATTACGACCCACAACGTATACCGGATTGGCGGAGACATCTGCAGCGCGGCCATCCCGGTGTAATGCATGCCGGCGATCCCAAACCCCATGACGGTGCCGGCGACGGCGACGCGCACGCGGGAGAGTTTTCCCCGGGTCACAGTGGATAGGGCAAGGAGCGAAACCACCGCAGCTAGCAGAAACGAAGCTGCCGTGAAGGAAAGATCGTATCCAACCCGGATGGGCAGCGCGAAAGCCATCATGCCGATAAAGTGCATCGACCAGATACCGACTCCCATCGCGATGGCACCGCCGAGCAGCCAGTGCACACGCTGCCGTTCCTGTTGCAACGAAAAGATCCGCCCCGATAATTCCAAGGCCGTATAGGAGGCGAGGAACGCGACGATGAGTGAAAGAAAGACTAGTAAAGGGTTATAGATGCCGCTCATGACCGTGGTTCCCTAAATGGATGCTGCACAACGCTTGCGTTAACAGCGTGGTTTAAACGCAATGGTCAGAAGCAGCAAACATTCAACTCTCTTTAACGGATTGGCTCCTTTTTGGGGGAGATCGGTATGTCGCGCTACTGCCTTCTTCTGCGCGAGTCCTCTGGGCGCTTTGATGGGCATCGCCCCTACGCCGCAACCACGCAGTTGCGGCCCTGGTGTTTTGCGCGATAGAGTCGTTCATCAGCGACACGCAGAAGCGTATCGATCGTGTCGCCATCGTGCCCGAACTGCGATACACCAATGCTCACGGTGACCTCCACCGAGCACCCGATCCCGGCCTCGAATGCACTGCGTGCGATGGCTACTCGAACACGCTCGCCGATTGTGCGAGCCGCTTCGAGTAGCGACTGTGGAAGCAGCACCATGAATTCCTCTCCACCTACGCGAGCGAAACCGTCGTAAGGGCGGATCGCCTCAAGGCACGTCTGTACGAAGCGCCGCAAGACCTCGTCGCCGATCTGGTGGCCGTACGAGTCATTGATCGCCTTGAAGTTATCGAGGTCAAGTGCCAGCAGGGAAAAGGGAGCGCCACCTCGTTTGACCCGCGCGATCTCGGCCTCCACGCTTTCGATGAACTGACGTCGATTCGCAGCGCCGGTCAAGGGGTCAGTGGCAGCAAGACGCTCGAGCTTTTGGTTAGTGTGCTGCAGTTCCTGCAGCGCGCTTTCGGTACGCGCCATTGCTTCGGCCAGCCGGGCGGTCAATTCCTCCTGGCTGTAAATGGTCGAGAATGAGCGCGTAGTACGGAAAGCCGCCACAACACCATAGCTGAGCAGAAAAAACCCCGCGGCGAAGATGGCGTGCGCGAGCCACCACATATGATTCCACGGTCGCCCCAGAATGAATGCAAGTGAAGATAGAGCGAACCACATGATCGAAATGCCATAGATCACCATGAGCGGAGAGCGAATCCGGCGCAACATCAATGTCATCACGTTCAATATCGAAAATACCAGCGCGCCCCCTTCCATCGATAGACGCACCATCAGGCTGCCAGCGATGGCCGAGTTCGCCACGTAAGCGACTGCGATATCAACCAGCACGAAGAATCCGAGCCACATCGCCCAATCACGAGCATTTGAGCGTTTCTCGACGCGCACGGGCGGACGATGATATGAGAGCAGCCCGACAAACAGCAGGATCGACATCACGAGGCGGGAAGCCGGTCCATAGAGTAGAAACAGCCACATATTGTGATGCGCAAGCCCGGTGAATGCGCCGTGCAATGCATAGATCAATACGAAGCCGAGAAAACCCAATGTGAGCCAGCGCAGCAAGGGCTCACCCGAGGACCGGTAGCACTGCCATGTCACATAGGTGACGAACAAGCCCTCAAGCGTGGCGGCAGCGATGGCGATTTCATGGAATACGTGATTCTCGAATTTCAGCGTCGGATCTTGCGCGAAATACAGATAGGCGATCAGACAAGCGGGGACAAGCGCAAACGCAATCAGCAGCAACTGCGTATAGACTTTAAGCAGTCGCCAGATTGGAGGAGGTGCCTCGCGAATATCGATGTTCATCCTCATACGCCGCCTCCATTAACTTTGATATTCTCGGTCGTTTCGCATAAAGCGATTGCACCGCGCCTCGTACTCTGGTCGGGGGTGCTGTTGAGTCTGAGCGTTGAGTCTGAGTTTACGTCATTTATGAAGGTTATCAATTGATTTTTAATGGGCGAGCGCCACCAATATTTCGCCATGCCTGATATACGCAACGGACTGCCCTCCCTTTAGCGCAGCTCCACTACTCGGGCGCTCGTTTTTATACGAATTCCAAACCGACCAGGTCAAGGGTATATTGACAAAAACGGTGCGAACAGGCCGTGGTTCGTTTATAGCGTGCCTATTATCGGGTCGGGCCTCGTTTCGCATAGTTGTTAGCGGCCGGCTGACTGAGACTAGCTTGTTTTACATTTAATTGTTGCTTTATATTTCAGTAACTACTGCCGCATACAGCATGTCGTTATACAGAAATGTCGGCATTACCGTCATCGCGCAATAAGCGCATGG
>NZ_JALPRJ010000158.1 GCF_030464885.1 Caballeronia sp. SEWSISQ10-4 2
AACGAGCTTTCTCGCTGTCGTCGCGCGACAGCGACGTTGTGTATAACGACATGCGCATACAGGCCACCGCACATACAAGCAGTTCTCACAAACGTTCGGCGAACTGGCCATCATTTTATGAATATTTTTTGTGGTCGACCGTGGTGTTGTTTTTTTGGTGAGCACACGGCATTGGGCAGTAGGTGATTCAAACGGCATCAAGGACAAAGTGACGGATCACCTCTCCGATTCCGACGGATGCCGATCAGGATGACGAATTCATTTCGGTCCACAGGCGGTGCCATCAACGTCTGCGACGCATCACATCCCAACATTGACGAAAGTCCATTCGCCTGAGCAGTTGCGCCCGTATATGTTCACGGCGATAGTGGCCAATGATCACCGTCGCCGCAATTGCGAGTACGACTGATCCGGCAACAATTCCCATCCACGATTCGGTCATAGCGAACTCCTTGTCTCGCGTTCGACTGGCTTTCGAGGGTCACTGTAGATGTTGGCCACCGTTGATCGCGATGTTCGCACCGGTCACAAACCCGGCCTCGCGCGAGCATAAATACAAGACGAGCGCAGCCACCTCGGCGGGCTGTCCTAGCCGGCCGACTGGGATCTGCGGAATGATCCTGGTGTCGAGCACGTCCTGCGGCAGTACGGTCACCATCTTGGTCGCGATAAATCCGGGCGAGATGGTGTTAACTGTCACACCCTTCTTCGCCACTTCCAGCGCCAGCGATTTCGTGAAGCCGTGCATACCGGCCTTGGCGGCCGCGTAGTTGGTCTGACCGAAGCCACCCTTGGAGCCAATGATCGACGAAACATTGATTATGCGGCCCCAACCACGTTCCATCATGCCTTCGCACAGCGGCTTCGTCATATTGAACACCGAATCGAGATTGGTCCGGATCACCGCATCCCAATTGACCTTGTCCAGTTTCCTGAAGCTGGCGTCTCGGGTAATACCCGCGTTGTTGATGAGGATGTCGACCGGACCCAGGTCGTTGCTGATTTTTTGCGCACATTGCTGACAGGAATCGTAGTCGCCCACGTCGACCGCATACGCGTGAAACTGTCGCTCATCAGCGGCCATCCGCGCGAGCCAACGCTCGGCGCCCGTATTATTCGGCGAATAGGTGACCGCCACGGTATAACCGGCGTCAACAAGCTTAACGCTGATGGCTTCGCCCAGTCCCCCCATTCCGCCGGTCACCAAGGCCAGTTGGTTTTCCATTGCTCAATCTCCTCCAAAAGGTTAACAAGGCTGGACGAGGGCTCTCTCAGCCATACGGATGAAGAGCGGCGTGCAGCCCCGCGAGATCCCTGCGCACTCCGCCTCGTCGTGACGACCAAGGCGACTGCACGTGTCCTCTATGATTTCTTCGCGGTTCGAGACGTTTGCTCGACGGCCTGTTGCGTCGCTTTCGATGCGGCGGCAACGACCGTTTCGAAGTTGCTTTCGGCGACTTCAGTTGCCTGTCGGGTAGCGCGTTGGACCGTTTCGTAGAGCCCGTTGGTGGCCGTAATGGTCGACTTCAACGCTGCAATGGCGGCCTCCGACCCAACCGGAGCACTTTGCGCGACGCCGTCGACCAGCGTTTGCACCCGTTGGTTATGTGCCTGGTATTGCACCTCGGCGAGCTTCGAGAATTGGGTTTGAGTCGCGGCCACAATTGCGAACACCTGACGGCTGTACGACTGAATCTTCTCTGCAGTCGGCTGTATCAGGCGCGCCTGCGCCGATACCAGATCTTGCGGATCGTTAGCCGGCAGCGCCTTGCCCATGTTGTCCTGGCCTTCGGCGAGGATCGACTTGACCGCTTGCAGATTCAGTTCAACGAGTTTTTGAAACCCTTCGAACATCATGTTAGCCACAGCCCACGACGTATCAAGATTGGACTTTTGTGCGGCGGCGAATTGTTCGGGTGACGACAAACTCATGATGAGCTCCTGAAAGTCGATTCGTCGCGTGCCCGGGGAGCCGAACGCAAACGTTTGCGCGACGAACCGCGTTGATCAATGCCTGGTGAAAACTTGTTGGCTCCGCTTTGCTGCATGAAAACTACGATATCGATCACTTGTATGCGCGACTGATAGTAGGCGTGGTTGGTTGAGAACCTCATCTGTCCGCGATCATGCCGCGGGCCTAGCGGCAATGCCCGACGTGACCCATCTGCCATTCCGGGTGATTCCAGCCTATTTCGTCGTACCAAAATACAACCTGATAATAATGCCGCTAGACGTGATTAATCAATGTAATTAAGTTTTTAATCTTTTTGCTAAGTAACTCGCGTTCAGCGCATGCGCAGATGCTTGCGTCATTTGAATTCAATTTTGTTCCCTAACGGGCGTCATAGTGCAAGACGTTGTCATGCATCATTCGCGATTAATTTTTTCGTGCCATCCAGATTCTCGTGTCTGGGGTTTACGCGTTGTGTTGCCGGTGAGGATCAGAGGACTTTCAGACTGAAAATTAAACTTCATATGCATGATAAATTGATTAGTATGTAGAAATGAACCCATGTCCTGCACGCAACGCGATGCTCTTGCTGAAATCGTCCCTGCCGGTCCGACGTGTGCCAGCTTGTCGTCGACGATAACCCAGCGGCTGCGCAAGGATTGTTGACGCTTATCCAGACCGCGGGCGTTCAGACGGAGTACGTACTGACCCGCGCTAAGGGTAGGTGTCGCGTTTGCCGAACAGTCAGACTCGGTGTGGTGCAGGTTCCGGAGCCCCGCTTGGTATTGTTCGAAAAAAAGGGGGACGGATGACGACGGTGCTGTTGGTGGACGATGAGCCTGAGACGTTGGCCGGCTGGGAGATGTGCTGCGAACAAGATGGGTACGATGTGAAAGCCGCAGGCGATGGCCAAGCGGCACTGGCCGTGCTGATGGGAAGCCCCGTCGACGTCGTAGTGGCCGATTGGCACATGCCGAAAATGTCCGGTAGTGCTCTGTGCCATCACATCCGGAACGCGCCAGGTCTCGCCGGGACGATTTTCATCCTGATTTCGGCCGACTCAAGTCCACCCGCTTTTGTGCAATACGACGGCTTTCTGCGCAAGCCCGTCGACGTCCCGGGGCTGCTGGCGACCATGCGGCGCCTGCTTATGGAGCACGCGGCCGAAGGTGCCGCCACGCGAGCCCACGCGTCGCCGCATCGGCGACGCTAAGACGCGCAAGCTTCCGCAGCCGAACCGACGAGGCCATTTTTGCGTGAGCCCAAAAAAACGGTCAATTGAGCGTTGGGCCGCACGCATCGCTGCCAAGGAACGTTCTCAATATGAGTGTGCCTGTATTGCGTTGAGTGTCACGAGAACCCGCTTTGAATTTGGTGCCGTAGCCGCCTGCTTGCCAGTTCCGGTTCCAAGCTACGGTCCGATCCAGTAGGTACGGGAAAAGAGTATCCATGACTGAGGACGATATCGAGCGCGTGATCCAGTCACTTCTTGACTGGAGATCAGCCAATCCCCTGTTTTTGGTGGGTGTGGAATTGTCGTCCGGGGCAGTCCGCCAGGCGATGGCTCGGTACGATGCCGTGATCCGGGCAAGCGGCGACATGGCGCGTCGAGTGTTCTCGGGAGAGTATATTGATCCCGCGTCGCCCGCGAAATCCGCGCTCTTTCTGCGCCTGCTCATGGGCAAGCCGGCTCTACGACATGCACCGCCCACTGCATTCAGCTACCCCCACTATGCATTGATCGAAGAACCGGGCCCTATCAGCGTGGTCGTACGGGGCCCCGTCCCGCACGGCGGGCTCGCCGAGCGGGCTGGCGGTGCCCATGGAAATTACTGGTTCTCCGTGAACAACTGCCTCTATGCGTGTATCGACGACAATGAGCCGGCTCGGGAAATCAATACTCTGTTCGCGAGCGACGAGCCGTCGCAATTCCCTTCCCGTCCGAGCCTGGTTGCACGACAACCAGCGTGGGTGCTGCGGTACGGTAGTTGGCCAGCGTGGACCCTGACCTGGGATCACGCCAACGAGGCCCGCCAGTATCGTCCCGGCTGGGTGCTGCGCAAGACCCCCGAATGGGATGCCTATTCGATCGAGTACCTTGATGTCCGATAAACCGGCATAGCAGCGTTTTGGCTGCTGGATGCGCGAACGGATCGCGACCTTTCGACGGCGGATGGGCGACTTCAACGCCCATATTGCTACGACTACCTCCTGCTCCGCCGACTCATTCGCCGGTCCACACGACCAGACCTCCGCTGCGACAGGACAACCCTTAGCAGACTTCCTCGGTCTGGCGTACGCGCGGTAGCATCCGGTCGAACTCGCGCTTGACGATACCGTAGCATTCGCACGCACGGGCTTCCAGACCTGCGCGATCGAGCACCTTGATACAACCGCGGCTGTGATGGATCAGGCCGGCGTCATGGAGCTTTCCAGCAGCTTCCGTCACCCCTTCTCGACGCACGCCCAGCATGTCGGCGATCATCTGCTGCGTCACCTGAAACTCGTTCGACGGCGTACGGTCAATCTCTATCAGCAACCAGCGGCACAACTGCTTGCTGAGCGAATGGTGACGGTTGCACGCGGCCGTCTGCGCAACCTGCGTCAGCAGAGCTTGCATGTACAGGAGCATTAGGCGGCGCAGGAAATCCGAGCGGCCGAACTGCTCGCGCAAGGCGCTTGCGCTCATGCGATAAGCAAAGCCCGGGCATTGAACCTGAACGCGCGTCGGCATGGTATCGCCGCCGGTCAGGATAGGAACGCCGGTCATGCCTTCACGACCGATGGCTGCGATCTCGGCCGAGCTGCCGTCTTCCATCGAGTGAAGCAGAGAGATGATGGCCGTCGTCGGGAAATACACGTGATGAATACGTTGTCCTGAATCGCAAAGCAATTGGCCCGTACGAAGCTGAACGAGTTCCAGGTGAGGCGTAAGAGCTTGCCATTCGTGCGCCGGAAGCGCACCCAACAGATGATTGCCGTGCAGGTCGGATTGAAGGGTCAACATGTTTTTCTTCTCTCATTCGCGCGCTGTGCGCCGTATTTTTTTATCTGGTCCACTCCACGTCTCGTGAATGCATCTGACGGCATCCATCGACGACGTGTAGCGACCAGCCCCGTAAGCAGATCTGTCAAAGTCGTTTGCTTGATTTCAAATGTCGACATTGGCTAGTGCTGCACCACACATAAAGCGAGGACCGTGCCAGTGGGCGTAAAACCCAATGCCATCATGGAGCACCGCGCGATATGCAGCAGCGCACATTGGGAATGAGAACGTTTTTGATTCAGTCTTGAACAGGCCGTGATCGAATCGGCGCTATCCGTCCGATTAATCGCGCAAACGCTTTCATCTGTTCAATGCCTTACTGGAGGCGCATCCGATTTTTATAACGCCATCTGAAACCCCTGTTCAGCGGGCTTCAAATCGTGGTCGCACAAGCATTCGTAGGTTGTTTTAAAAGTGATACAGAAATGTTCCTTCGATTTGGCGTGACCCGCGCGAAGCTTGCTTCTTGAATGATCTGGAATCGGCGGAGGAGCGTTGGCGCGGCCTTAAGGGCGTTCATACCCCGATGGCACGGTGGATTTGCTTGCGCTTGATGGTGATCAAAAACCGTTGCATGGATTGCGCGAAGTTCACCGTCGGCCGTTTCTGTAAAGGACTTCGGTGGCGATCCGTGATATGCCCAACTGTGTCGCATCAACCGCTTAGCAGCGTACGTCACGATCCGGTTTGGCCCACTGTCCCCCGTCACTACACATCGGCACCAGGAGACCCATAAATACCTCTTCACTCATTGCGCCCGCTGCTTGGGCTTTTGAATGCATCGGGCGGCCGCGGCCGGAATCCTGCGATCAAGGCATTGGCCTCCGCAAAAAACTCCTCCGTAAAGAGCGCGGAAACCTGCGTGAGCGCGACCCGGGTAGCTGTGAGCATCACTGACAACTGCTGATCCGCCGCGGACTCGCCGAACAGCACGCGCTGCGCGAACACGACGCCGCCATGTCGGGCGAACAGGCGCAACACGTAACCGAGCGAAGAGTTGCTCAGCATCTCGGCGCCGTACGTATCGGCGAGCACCGTGAGGACGGCGAGTTCCACCCTATTCGGTCGACGCGTTACACAACGCTCGACAGGGCGAATATAAGTTCCGGACATGCTGCCGATCATAGGGTCGTTCGGAGCGCCGCTGCTATTGTGGCTCGCAACATCGAGTGCATGCACCCCCGAGCACTGCCCTGCCCTGAATGCCGAAATTGCGGCATCCATCCGAAGCACGAGACGAGCGGTCTCCTGGCTGGTTTGATCGGGGTTGGGTTCAGACATGGACGAGTTCCGAATCGCGAATACCCAACTTTATACCGTAAATGCGCACTCGATAACACGCATGGGCCATAGGAAGAGCCAGCCAAATCAATGACGAAGCCAATCATTTTGCCGAATCGAAACCTCCGAGGACTTTGACAGTCCCCAGGCTGTTGAGGACATATTTTCGGCGCCGGCAGCCATCTCACAGGTGCGTTTGTACTCGGGAAATCCCGCTGAATGCGTCGCTATTAAGATAACTATCCTTTTCGTAATAGCGCAGTTCTTTACCTACACGGCTTTGTATGAAAACGCGGAAGCCCTTTCCGCCTATACCCGGGGTTCGCAATGCAAGGCGGCGACGTCGCTGGCCCTGTGAGTCGGTAATCGCGTCAGGACGTCCTTCAGATACGCATACGGATCGTGAGCATTGAGTTGGGCCGACCGCACCAGGCTCATGATGGCGGCGGCACGTTTGCCAGCGCGAAATGAACCCGCAAATAGCCAGTTGGACCGACCAATGCCCCACCGACGAATCTGGTTTTTAACCCAGTTGTTGTCGATGGGCACATTCCCATCGTCGAGATAACGCGTGAGCGCATCCCAGCGTTTAAGGCTGTAGCCCAGGGCCTTCGCGATGGCCGAGCCTTCAGACACGAGCTTGCGCTGGGCGACCAGTCATTCGTAAAAGGTGTCGCACACCGGTTTGGCCCTGCTCCGACGCAGCGTGCGCCGCTCTTTGATGTCTAGCGCCGCTGCGTCGCGCTCATTGTCATATAGCGCAGCGAAGAGCGGCAGCGCCTGCTGCGCGACCTGACTGCTGTGGTTGGCGTACCGATCGAAGAACTTGCGGCGCGCATGGGCCGCGCGCCCGATTTCCGTGATGCCCTGCTTGAATCCGGTCTTGTACCCGCTGTAATCATCGCAGACGAGCTTGCTTTGCCAACTGTCCAGGAAGGTACGAGCGTGCGCACCGGCACGACCGTCGGCGAAGTAGTACACGACGGCGCGCAGTTCGCTGAACTGCGTTGGCGTATACGTCATGGTGCTACGCCGAGCAATTGCGGCCGGCATCGAGACGAAGATCGGTAACCACACCTTCCGTGCAACCTGATGACGTGGACAGATATTCAGCGTCGAATCTACGCCGGACTTCGGCCATTCGATTGGCTGAATCGAACGTCTCTTCATGGCCGAAGTAAGCTCAGCGCTGCGCGCGTGGGTTGCGCGGGCACCCCTTCAGCATCTCCTCGATCGTCCCGGCGAGCAGATCGTCGGGGCCGACCAGCGCGGTCGCGTGGTCGAGGTCGAATTTGGTCGCCGCCGAGAACACCATCGACGCGGCGATGTTGTCCTGAACGATGCGCGCCAGGTTCTCGAGCGCGACGGACACGGTGTTCTCCTCCGGCGCGGCGGTCGCGATCGTGATCAGGTGGCTGTCGACGGTCTCGGGATCCATCATGTGCTTGAGCAGCAGCCAGTTCTGGTTGCGCACCTCGGTAGTCCAGATCGCCATCACCACCGCGTACAGCTGCTTCCACTTCGCCGGCCCGAGTTGGGTGCGCCAGCGGCGCAAGAGGTCGAGCACGCCGTCGAGCTGGGCCTGGACCGCGAACCGCATGTTGGTCTGGATCGCGTCCTGAATCTGGCTGGTGAACTGCTCGAAGCTCTCGATAGAGAACGCCTGATCGCTGATCGTGCCATCGAGGAAACTGGCGCTGCCGTCGATGATCGTGCGGCACGACCGCTCGGCCTCCGGCGGCAGCTCGGCGGCCTTGAGGTGATTGAGCGCATTGGTGATCACGTTGCGGAAGTTGAGGATCAACATCTGCCAGCCGACCGGCCGCGCGCCGCACAGGTACGGCGCGAGCATCGAGTAGATGCCCAGCGGGATGTGCGCGATCGATTTGCACATCTCGAAGTTCGGCCCCACCGGCGACACTGTCTCGCGAACGCCGTCGTGGATCAGCGTGTACGTGCCGCCGCCGAAGCTGTACTGGACGACGATGACCGGGTTGAGGTTCGCCATCAGTCGCGTGCGCGACTTGGCGTAGTGGTCGCGCATCGTCGCGTCGACCGCGTAGATCGCCTCACGCGCCAGATCGCGCGGCGTCGTCCCTGCCGTCACCATCTCGAGATCGTGCGGGTCGATCGCGATCGACCCGCTGTACTGCACGTTACCGGTTGCCATGAGTCCCCCTTGAATAGACGATTGACCATTTCCAGTCAATCAATTGGCGTTTTGTCACTAGACCGCGTTTCATTCCGAACATCGGTATGACGCTCCAAGTCCTTCTGTGATGGAAGCATTGTTAACAAGAGAACGCGCCTGTCAGATCAAACAGGTGGTCGTCACCAACTTTTGTAGATAGAGGTTGGCTTCTGGGGGAGTCCAATAAGGCAGCGAAGAACGGTATTTCCTAAACCCGATGTGCGAGAGGAGCCATGTGGGGCGCCACGGAGACGCTCTTCCGAATGCTTGGGCCCCTGGGAAGAGCCAGCGATCAAGATCGACTTATGGTCAACCATTTCTGTGAGGATGACGAAGTTAGCGTGCTGGTCTTCGACCCGGCCTGACGGATGAACGTAAGCGGCCGGCGAAGTCATCTTGACACTCGAGATTTGCGGATAGGGTACTGATAATCATATAGCCGGCCTGCCTCCGTTCCGCTTGAACGGGTGGCGTAGAGTCAGGGTGCAAACCCACCACTGGCGCTATCTCTTATACGGGCTACCGATTCCTGCCCGATGTAATCAGCTATGCGGTGTGGTTGTACTATCGTCTCCCGTTGAGCCTGCGCATGGTCGAGGAGTTGCTGGCTGCGCGCGGCATTGAACTTACTTAGGCTCTTTTGAAAACTCAGTGGGTAATGCGGCTCAGCGGGCATGCGCGTTGAACG
>NZ_JALPRJ010000159.1 GCF_030464885.1 Caballeronia sp. SEWSISQ10-4 2
TTTTCGCCGTTGGAAAAAGAAATGACGTGCCGCCACGCACAGTGGCTAATAGTGACAAAAAAATCAGCTAACTCACGCAGACCACTAACACCGAAAGCACCAACCCCACCGCCCCCCGCACCGGCAAACCCAAACCAACCCCGTCCACCGGTGCGAGCGAAAAATCAGAACGGAAGTTTGGCGTCGGCCTTCTCCGCCAAAATCACCCGACGAAAATCTTCCTGAATACGTTTCAGCGCGTCCTCGCTGTCAGCCTCAAACCGCATAACAACCACCGGCGTAGTATTCGATGACCGCGCGAGCCCGAACCCATCCGGATACTCCACCCGCAATCCATCGATAGTCAGCACATCATCCGCGCCCGTGAACTTCGCGTTCTTCTGCATCTTCGCGATCAACTCGAAATTCTCACCCTCATTCAGCTTCAACTGCAACTCGGGCGTAGACAGCGAGTTCGGCAAATCATTGAGCAGCTTGCTCGGATCAGCCACGCGCGACAGAATTTCCAGCATCCGCGCGCCGGTATAAAGGCCGTCATCAAAGCCATACCAGCGATCCTTGAAAAACACGTGCCCGCTCATCTCACCCGCCAGCGGCGCACCCGTTTCCCGCAGCTTCGCCTTCACCAGCGAGTGTCCCGTCTTCCACATCACCGGCTCACCGCCCTGGTCGCGAACCCACTTCGCCAGATTCCGCGTGCATTTCACGTCATAAATAATCTGCCCGCCCTTGTTGCGCGACAACACTTCCTGCGCAAACAACATCAACTGACGATCCGGATAAATGATCTGCCCGTCTTTCGTGACCACGCCGAGACGATCACCGTCACCATCGAAGGCAAAACCGATTTCCGCGTCCGTTTCCTTCAACGCCTTGATCACGTCCTGCAGGTTTTCCGGATGCGCCGGATCGGGATGGTGATTCGGGAACGTACCGTCGATATCCGTGAACAACTCGACCAACTCGCACCCCAGCGCCTTGAACAAACGCGGCGCGAGATCGCCGGCCACGCCGTTGCCGGCATCGACCACGATCTTTATCGGGCGCGCAGGCTTGATGTCGCTGACGATGCGCTCAAGGTAGACGTCCTGGATGTCGTACTCGGTGTAAGTGCCCGCACCGGTCGTGAAGTCGTCACTGACGATGCGCTGATACAGCGCCTGGATCTGGTCGCCGTAGATCGCAGCGCCGCGCAGAACCATCTTGAAACCGTTGTAGTCCGGGGGATTATGGCTTCCCGTCACCACGATGCACGAATCCACCCGACGCTCGCCCGCAGGCAGCGCGAGCGGCACGCTGGCCGCGAAATAACCCACAGGCGTAGGCACCATGCCGATATCGACCACATCCACGCCGGCTTCGCGCAAGCCGTCAGCAAGCGCGCCAACAAGTTCCGGCCCGGACAAACGGCCGTCGCGCGCCACGACGACCGAGTCGCCGCCTTGGCTTCGGATCTCGCTGCCAAACGCGCGGCCAATGTTGCGCGCGACGCCGGCATCGACGGTCTTGCCCACGATGCCGCGAATGTCATAGGCCTTGAAAATGGACTGGGTAACTGGTACTTGCGGTGACTGGCTCATGGAATGGCTACCTGACTAATAATGTAAATGGTTCCGGGGCATCCCGAAGCGTCCCGGGTCATGAAGACCCCTCGATGCAGACCTGTTGCTGGCGATAAAACCCGCCATAGCCCAACGCGGCTAATACGTCGCCAAACGCGTGGCCAAACTCAAGTAAATCCGGCCAACGCACGAACGGCTAGAAACGATACCGGACGACGCGTGAAAAAATAACGAAAGAAATTCGTATTGCGCGTCATATAGCACAGCCTCGATCCAGGTGGCGAATTCTCAGTGCTCCCTTCGCGAGTATCAACCACGCGGTTGAGTGCACTTTTCGCACCTATAATCGCAGTCTTTCCGCGCGGACCTGCGCAAATATTCTAATCCAATGCCCGGACGCTTTTTCACCGCGAAGTACAAACGTCACATTGAATGGCGGGAAACCGCACGTTGTTTGACGGCTCCCGACAGGAACGCGGCAAGTCCGGGCGAGTGTTTTACCGCAAGCGCCATGCCTATGGCCACAAGAACCACGAACGCCACAACCGCCACGACAACCTCAGGCACCGCCCACGGATGCTGAAACGGATCACGAACCCCGACGTCACCAAGGCGCTGGCGAACATCGTCTGGCTCGGTCTCGAACGTCTTACGCAGATCGCGGTCGCCATCGCCATCAGCGGACTGCTCGCGCGCTACTTCGGCCCCGACGTCTTCGGCAAATGGCAATACGCAAACACGCTGCTGCTCGTGCTCTCGCCCATCACCTGGGTGTGTGGCGCCGAAATCCTCGTGCCGACCATCGTGAATCGCCCGGCAGGCCAGCTCGGCACGGTGCTCGGCAGCGCATTCGTGTTGCGCATGGGCGTGTCCGCAGCCGCGCTGCTTGTAACGTGGATTGTGACGTGGATCGGCATTGCGACGGGTTTCACCGATCCCCTGGTCGGCGCCATGCTCGCCGGCCTCGCCGTGACCATGCTGTTCCGCGAGCCGTTTGTCGGCGTGATCAACGCGTGGCTGCAAAGCATGACGTACAGCAAGCCGCAACTGCTCACCAGCATGCTCACGGCGGTGGCCAAGGCCGCGCTCGTGTACGTGCTCGTGCGCGCGGCGGCAAGCCCGGCGCGCTTCGGCTGGCTGTGGGCGCTGGAAGCAGCGGTTATCGGCGGGGTGTTGATGCTGTATTACATCCATCGACACGGCGGCAAGCTCGGCTGGCACCTCGACCGCACGTTGTTCCGACATTTCGCGAGCGCAGGCACGGTGTTCTGGCTCGGCCTCATTTGTATGTACCTGTTCCTGAAGCTGGACCGGCTCATGCTCGAACGCCACATCTCGTTCGCCGATCTCGGCCGTTATTCCGCTGCGCAGCAACTCAACGAAAACTGGATCACGCTCGCGCTGATGCTCGCGCAGACCATCGCGCCGGCGTTCGTGTATCGCGTGCACGATGCCGTGCAACTGAAGCGCAACGTCGGCCGCTTGATCGCGATGACGGCAGTACTGATGATCGGCGGCGCGATCGTGCTCGACCTGCTGGCCGGTTTCATCATCTCGCGCGTGTTCGGGCCGGCTTATACGGATTCCATCAGCATTTTCCGCTGGGCCGTGTGGCTCTCGGTGCCGGCGGGGATTGAAGCGATCGGGAACCTCGTCGTGCTTAAATACCAGGCGAAATTCGTGTTGCTCGCAAAGTGGCTGCTGGCGCTCGCGGTGGCCTTTGTCGTCAACCTGATCGCGATTCCGCGCATGGGCAGCTACGGTGCGCTGGCCGGGCTGGCGGCAGGGTATCTCGCGGCAGCGTCGGTTAATTTCTACTACATCCGCTTCAGGCTGCAGGTATGACGCCTACGACGCCCACTCAACCCATGCCACACTTCGCGCTCGACGACGTCGCCGTGCTGATCCCGGTGTTCAACGCCCAGCACGACCTGGACCGCACGCTCGCGTCGTTCTGCGAGCGCGCGCCGGTACGGGTGTTGATTGTCGACGATGGCAGCCTGCCGCCCATCGTCGCGCCGACGGTCGCGAATCTGGCGATCGAAGTCCTGCGGATGCCGCGCAATGGCGGCATCGAGCTGGCGCTGCAGGCGGGTGTGGCCGCACTGGCTGAACGCGGTGTCAAGTATGCGGCGCGCATTGATGCGGGCGATCTCGCGACGCCGTACCGGCTGGAAAAGCAGCGCGAGTATATGGAGGCACATCCGCAAACCGCGGCGCTCGGCATGTGGACGCACGTGGTGAGCATGGAGGGCGCGCCGCTGTTCGACCTGCGCCCGCCGACCGAGCCGGCCGCCATTCGCCGCGTCATGCTGTTGCGCTCGTGCTTCTCCCATCCTTCGATGATGCTGCGCGTCGCCGCCGTGATCGAAGCCGGCAACTATCGGGCGGAATATCGCGCGGCCGAAGATCTCGACCTGTTCCTGCGCCTGATGCAGCGCCACGATTGCGCGAATCTGCCGGAATTCGGCGTGTATTACGAACTCAATGAACACGGCATCAGCGCGACGAAACGCCGGACACAGACTCTGTCCACACTGCGGCTGCAATTGAAATACATGCGCTTGACGAACCTGCCCGACTGGCTCGGCGTGGCGAAAAACATCGCGCATCTGATGCTGCCTTACGGCGCTGTGCGCGCGTTGAAAACTCGGTTGTTTCACACCTGACTGGCTTAAGCCCTTGAAACAAGCCCCTGATTCAGCGCCCTCTTTAAAACCGATCGAATGAACGCAGAGAAATCCCGCCTTCGCATTGCCCTTGTCTGCAACACCGCGTGGGCGATCTACACCTACCGGCGCGGCTTGCTGCGGATGCTGATAGAACGCGGCGTTGAAGTCTCGGTGATTGCGCCTCGCGACCGCACCTTCGCGCCGCTCGAGGAAATGGGCTGCCGATGCGTGGAGTTGCCCGTGGCATCGAAGGGAACCAATCCCCGCGATGACTTCAAGACCCTCACGGCGCTGTATCGCGAGTACAGGTCGACCCGGCCGCATATTGTGTTTCACTACACGATCAAACCCAACATCTACGGTTCGATCGCCGCAAAACTCGCGGGCATACCGTCCATAGCGGTCACCACCGGGCTCGGTTATGTGTTCATCCAGAAGAGCCGGACGGCGAGCGTCGCGAAGCGGCTTTACCGCTTTGCGTTCCGGTTTCCGCGCGAAGTGTGGTTCCTGAACCAGGACGACCGGCGGGCGTTCATCGACCAGAATTTACTGGTTCATCCCGATCGCGCGCAACTGTTGCACGGCGAAGGCGTCGATCTCGGCGAGTACGCTTTCCGGCCGCTAGCGCGCGCCAACCCGCAGACGGAAGGCTTTTTTTTCATTTTAATTGGCCGTCTGCTGTGGGATAAAGGCGTCGCGGAATACGTCGATGCGGCACGCCGGCTGCGCCAAAAATATCCGTATGCGCGGTTCCAGTTGCTCGGACCCGTGGGCGTCGACAACCCCAGCGCCATCACGCTGGACGAAGTGCAGGCGTGGCAACGGGAAGGTGTCATCGATTACCTCGGCGAGGCGCACGACGTCCGCGCGTTTATCGGCAATGCGGATTGCGTGGTGCTGCCGTCGTATCGCGAAGGCGTGCCGCGAACCTTGATGGAGGCGTCGGCGATGGGACGCCCGATCGTCGCCACCGATGTCCCCGGCTGTCGCGAAGTCGTCGAAAACGGCGTGACGGGCTTGCTGTGCGAGGTTAAAAGCGCCGACAGCCTCGCGCAGCAACTCGAGCGTTTGCTGCTCTCGAGCTATACAGCGCGCGCTGAAATGGGCGTGGCGGGCCGCGCTAAGGTAACGCGCGAATTCGACGAAAACGCGGTCGTCGAGCGTTATAAAGGCACAATACGCGCGGTTACCGGCGTTTCACTCTAAATCACCCTCCGGGAGCGTTATTCATGACTGGTCACACAAGCGCGAAGGGCACGATTCTTGTCACGGGCGGCGCCGGTTTTATCGGCTCGCATACCTGCGTCGAATTGCTTAACGTTGGTTACGGCGTCGTCGTGGTCGATAACCTCGTGAACAGCAACGCTCAGGCGCTGAAACGCGTGGAGCAGATTACCGGCAAAAAGCTGGCGTTCTACGAAGCCGATGCCCGCGATGAAACCGCCCTCGCCCGAATCTTCGATGAACACCCGATCACCGGCGCGATCCATTTCGCCGCGTTGAAGTCGGTGGGCGAGTCGGTGGCGAAACCGATCGAGTATTACCGTAACAACATGGATAGCCTGCTCGTTGTGCTCGACACCATGCGCGCACGCAACGTGAAGAAGATCGTGTTCAGCTCGTCGGCGACGGTGTATGGGGTGCCAAAGAGCGTGCCTATCGACGAATCGTTTCCGCTGTCGGCAACGAACCCCTACGGGCAGTCGAAGCTTATCGCCGAGCAGGTTTTGCGCGATCTGGAAATCTCCGATCCGGCGTGGCGCATCGCAACGTTGCGATACTTCAATCCGGTCGGCGCGCATGAAAGCGGCTTGATCGGCGAGGACCCGGCGGGCGTGCCGAACAACCTGATGCCGTATGTGGCGCAAGTGGCGGTGGGCAAGCTTGAGCGCCTGCGTATTTTCGGCAGCGACTACGCGACCCACGACGGCACGGGCGTGCGTGATTACATTCATGTAGTCGATCTGGCGCGTGGTCACATCAAGGCGCTCGATGCGCTGGAAGCACTCGACAGCAGCTTTGTCGTGAACCTGGGCACAGGCCAGGGTTATAGCGTGCTGGATGTGGTGAAGGCGTTCGAAGCGGCATCGGGCAAGCCCGTGCCGTATGAACTCGTGGCTCGCCGTCCGGGCGATATCGCCGAGTGTTTCGCCGATCCGGCCGCCGCCACGAAGCTGCTCGGCTGGCAGGCGGAGCATGGCATCGAGCGTATGTGCGCCGATCATTGGCGCTGGCAGTCGCAGAATCCGAGGGGTTTTGCCTGACGTTTTTGTTCGGGCCTCGCCCGGCCCGTTCTTTTTAGTGGTTATTTTTTCATGCTTAGTTTTGCGCTCGGTTTTCTCGTTTCGCTGTTCATCACGCTGTTGATCGTGCGGTTTGCCCATTTGCACGAAGGCCTTTCCGGCGATAGCGATTTTGCCGGCGTACAGAAGTTTCATGCGCGGTCCGTGCCCCGCATCGGCGGGGTCGGAATCCTGATCGGGCTCACCGTCTCGGCCGTGCAGCTTCGATGGACCTATCCGGTCGTATCGAGCGGCATCCTGGCCATTGTTGCTTGCGGGATGCCGGCGTTTGTTTCCGGACTCGTCGAGGACCTGACCAAGCGGGTGACGCCGGTCGTGCGCCTGGTTTGCACGATGGCCGCGGCCGCGCTCGCTTATTTCTTGCTGGGGATCGCGGTCACGCGCATCAGCGTTCCGCCGCTGGACTTCTTGCTGACCTACAGTCTTATCTCCTGTCTCGTGACCGTGATGGCGGTGGCGGCTTTAGCGAACGCAATCAATATCATCGATGGCTTCAACGGGCTCGCGTCCATGGTCGCGTTCATGATGTTCGCGTCGCTCGCGTACGTTGCGTTCCAGGTCCACGATCCGGTGGTGTTGTCCGCCTCGCTGATCATGATGGGCGCGGTGATGGGCTTCTTCATCTGGAACTTCCCGGCCGGGCTGATTTTTCTCGGCGATGGCGGCGCTTATTTCATCGGCTTCATGCTGGCGGAACTGTCCATCATGCTCGTGATGCGTAATCGCGATGTCTCAGCGTGGTTCCCGGTCTTGCTGTTCATGTATCCGATCTTCGAGACGTGTTTTTCCATCTATCGGAAGAAGTTTATTCGCGGGATTTCGCCGGGAATTCCGGACGGCGTGCATCTGCATATGCTGGTGTATAAACGGCTCATGCGCTGGGCAGTTGGCGCCCAGAATGCACGCGAAATCACGCGGCGCAATTCGCTTACCTCGCCTTATCTCTGGTTGCTCTGCCTCGTTGCCGTGATTCCCGCCACGCTGTTCTGGCGGCATACGCTGCACCTGTTCTGCTTTGTCGTGGTGTTTGCTGTCACCTACGTCTGGCTCTACGTCAGCATCGTCAGGTTTAAATCACCGCGATGGATGGTGTTCCGTCGCACTCATCCCGTTAAGAAGTAGCTTCGCTGCGCCGACGATTTCTCTCGCCGGCGCGTCCCTTCCGTTTGGCCCGATTCAACTCGACTTAGCTTGATTTAGCTCGAAACGAACGCCAGCAAGTCCGCGTTCACCTTCTCCGCCTCGACCACGCACATGCCGTGTGCACCGCCCGGATACACCTTCAGCGTGGCGTTCTTGACCAGCTTCGCCGACTGTCTTCCCGCTGCATCGATTGGCACGATCTGATCGTCGTCACCATGCAGGATCAAGGTCGGTACGTCGAACTTCTTCAGGTCTTCGGTGTAATCGACTTCCGAAAACTCCCTGATGCACGCGTACTGCCCCACGATTCCGCCCAACATTCCCTGCGCCCAGAACGAATCGATCACGCCCTGCGATTTCTTGGCGTTGTCGCGGTTGTAGCCAAAGAACGGCATTGCCAGATCCTTGTAGAACTGCGAGCGATCGGCAGCCACGCCTGCGCGGATGCCGTCGAATACATCCTTCGGCAAGCCGCCCGGATTCGCTTCTGTCTTCAGCATCAACGGCGGCACGGCCCCGATCAACACGGCCTTCGATACCCGCCCCGTCCCATGACGCCCGATATAACGCGTCACCTCGCCACCACCCGTGGAATGGCCCACGAGCATGGTGTCCTTCACGTCCAGTGCGTCGAGCACAGCGGCCAGGTCGTCGGCGTAGGTGTCCATGTCGTTGCCCTTGCCCGGCTGGCCTGAGCGCCCATGTCCCCGCCGGTCATGCGCGATGACCCGGTAGCCCTTCTGCACCAGAAACAACATCTGCGCGTCCCACGCGTCCGCGTTCAACGGCCACCCATGCGAAAACACCACCGTCTTGCCCGTACCCCAGTCCTTGTAGAAAATCTCCGTGCCGTCCTTCGTCTTGATCGTGTCCATTGAACGTGCTCCTTAAGGTGAGATAACACGCTACGTTCACCGTCCATCACATTCGTGTGAGCGCAACGCGCGGGGTTTGGCGAAGGTGCTGCCCTGCCTCCGCCATGCGAATCCTGCGCCCTTCATGCGACGCCTTGATGTTTTCTTTTGACCCGGATTGATCGTACAAAACGACGGGGAATTGACCCGGAGGGTGGTCGGCGCTTGTACAGCGTAGGGCACGAAATCCGCGTCGCAAAGACTTGGAGATGTGCACGGCAGCAGATGCAAATTGGTGCGGGAAAGCGCCAATTAATCAGCCGCATCATTGACGTCCTCGCGGCCCTAAAGGACCGGGGCTCCTTCTGCAAGACGGCCACGTC